>NZ_JBNYXP010000030.1:0-1439 GCF_051380725.1 Janthinobacterium glycogeni
TCCCATTTCGCTCGCCGCTACTTTGGGAATCTCGGTTGATTTCTTTTCCTGCAGCTACTTAGATGTTTCAGTTCGCCGCGTTCGCCTTGCATACCTATGTATTCAGTATGCAATACCCTAAAAGGGTGGGTTGCCCCATTCGGAAATCTGCGGATCAAAGTGTGTTTGCTCACTCCCCGCAGCTTATCGCAAGCTACTACGTCCTTCATCGCCTGTAATCGCCAAGGCATCCACCATGTGCACTTATTCGCTTGTCCCTATAACGTTAGCCTCTTCATTCTTTCAAACGAAAAGAGCGCTACAGGGATAAGAAAGTACAACGTTGTTGCTTGTTTGTTGATACATACAATCATTACCCATCAAGTCGCCTCATGCATTGCTGCACGCATAGACTTGATCAATAAATAATCTTTACTTCTTCCAGATTGTTAAAGAACGAAACAGCTTTGATCGCTAAAAGATCAAACCTAAACCTGAGTCACTGACCGGCTTACGTTTGCACTTTCGAGTAAAACTTTGGTGGAGGATGACGGGATCGAACCGACGACCCCCTGCTTGCAAAGCAGGTGCTCTCCCAGCTGAGCTAATCCCCCAGGAATGTACTACTCGGGTGTTACTGGTAGGGCTGGTTGGACTCGAACCAACGACCCCCGCGTTATCAACACGGTGCTCTAACCAGCTGAGCTACAGCCCCAACGCGGTGCTACGACGACTACTGTTTCTTCTTAATTAAACAGCCGATAAGTGTGAACATTTGATGCCTGAATCATTTCTGATTCGTGCAAACTCTAGAAAGGAGGTGATCCAGCCGCACCTTCCGATACGGCTACCTTGTTACGACTTCACCCCAGTCACGAATCCTACCGTGGTAAGCGCCCTCCTTACGGTTAAGCTACCTACTTCTGGTAAAACCCGCTCCCATGGTGTGACGGGCGGTGTGTACAAGACCCGGGAACGTATTCACCGCGACATGCTGATCCGCGATTACTAGCGATTCCAACTTCATGCAGTCGAGTTGCAGACTACAATCCGGACTACGATACACTTTCTGCGATTAGCTCCCCCTCGCGGGTTGGCGGCGCTCTGTATGTACCATTGTATGACGTGTGAAGCCCTACCCATAAGGGCCATGAGGACTTGACGTCATCCCCACCTTCCTCCGGTTTGTCACCGGCAGTCTCATTAGAGTGCCCTTTCGTAGCAACTAATGACAAGGGTTGCGCTCGTTGCGGGACTTAACCCAACATCTCACGACACGAGCTGACGACAGCCATGCAGCACCTGTGTACTGGTTCTCTTTCGAGCACTCCCCAATCTCTCGGGGATTCCAGCCATGTCAAGGGTAGGTAAGGTTTTTCGCGTTGCATCGAATTAATCCACATCATCCACCGCTTGTGCGGGTCCCCGTCAATTCCTTTGAGTTTTAATCTTGCGACCGT
>NZ_JBNYXP010000031.1:0-1033 GCF_051380725.1 Janthinobacterium glycogeni
TGTAGTGGTCAACCCATCCCGGACACTACGTTAAGTTTTTCTTCGGCGACGGCCGGTGCCAGTCCCTGGTTGAACTGATGTGGCCGTATCCAGTTATACCGGTGCATCAGGTAGTGGCTAATATCCCGTTGTGCTTCCTGTGCCGTCATGTAACCAGTTGACGGCAGCCATTCAGTTTTGAAGCTGCGGAACAGCCGCTCCATCGGGGAGTTATCCCAACAATTTCCCCGACGGCTCATACTCTGTCGTATCCGATAGCGCCACAAACGCTGACGGAATTTTCGACTGGCGTACTGGCTACCTTGATCCGAATGAAACAGCAGCCTCTGCGGTCGACCTCGCTGCTCGTAAGCCATTTCCAGCGCTTGCACAACAAGGTCGGCATCGGGGCGTAGCGAGAATGCCCAGCCCACCGCTCGGCGAGCAAATAAATCCAACACCACAGCCAGGTAATACCATCGGCCTTGCGCCCAGACATAGGTGATGTCCCCGCACCAGACCTGATTTGGCGCCTCCACTGTGAATTCACGGTTGAGGTGGTTCGGAATATCGACCCGTTCCACCGTAGCCTGCTTATAGGCATGGCTGCCAGGCTGTTTGCAGACCAGCCCTAGCTCTTCCATCAAACGACTGACTTTGAAGCGGCCAATTGCCGTGCCTTCCTCGCGCATCATGCCCATGATGCTGCGGCTTCCCGCCGAACTGCGGCTCTCGACGAACAGCTCGTGCACGCGGCCACGCAATGCCATGCGCTCAACATCAATGTGCCGGGCGCGCTCCCGATGCGCATACAGGCATGACCGCGCTACGTCGAACACCGCGCAGATCAACTCGATTGATTCGTCACCACAAATCTGATCGATTACCTCGTACGTTCTATCCCTTCCGACATCAAGAGCGCGGTAGCCTTTTTTAAAATGGACTTCTCCCGCTCGAGACGCTCAATACGTGCTTCGAGTTCCTGTATTCGCTGCTGATCTGGCGTCATTGCCTTGCTCTGCGGCGTGATGCCTTGCCGCTCCAACTGCAGCTG
>NZ_JBNYXP010000003.1:0-534044 GCF_051380725.1 Janthinobacterium glycogeni
CTGCGCCAGCCACGCATCGGCACGCGCAAGCTGCACAGCATGCTCGGCGCAGCCTTTTCCGGTGCAAAAATCAAATTGGGACGCGATGGACTCTTTGACATCTTGCGCCAGGAGCGGTTGCTGGTGCAACCACAGCGGGCCTATCATAAGACCACGAATAGCCATCACCGCTTCCGACGCCATCCCAACTTGCTCAAGGAGGGGCCGGGACAAGTGCGCGCCACGCGGCCGGAGCAGGTGTGGGTAGCCGATATCACGTATCTCCCGACTGCCGGAAAATTCGTCTATCTGAGTTTGGTAACGGATGCGTATTCGCGCAAGATCGTGGGCTATCACGTGCACGCAAGCCTGCAAACCGAAGAGGTCAGCGAGGCCTTGAAGATGGCCCTGCGAGCACGACAGCGCAAGACGCCGCTGATCCATCATTCAGACAGGGGCATCCAGTACTGCTCGACTTACTATCAGGAAATTCATCGTCGTCATGGACTGACTTGCTCCATGACAGACGGTTATGACTGCTATCAGAATGCGCTGGCTGAACGCATCAACGGCATTCTGAAAGGCGAGTTCCTGTTGAATCGGCCGGCGGACCTGAAACAGGCGAGCAAAATGGTGGCGCAATCGGTGCGGATATACAACCAGGAACGACCACATACAGCCCTGAAGTACAAAACGCCCGATGCGGTGCATCGGGCGTTTGTGCAGCAATAAATACTGTCAACCTATTTTAGGACTGGACACTTGTTGCTTGGCTGGATGCGGTGTAAAACTGCCTATGCCCTGGCCTTGCTTTGCTTGATCCAGTAGCCGATGCCCAGCGCACACAGCCACACGGGAATCAGGTAGACGGAGATGCGCAGGCCCGGCGTCAGGTACATGATCACGAGGATGCCGGCCAGGAAGACCAGGCACAGGTAGTTGGTGAGCGGGTAGCCCAGGCTCTGGAACAGCGTGGTCTTGCCCTCGGCCTTCTTTTGCGCGCGGAAGCGCAAATGGATCCAGCTGATCATGGCCCAGTTGATGATCAGCGCCGAGACCACCAGTCCCATCAATACCTGGAATGCTTTGCCCGGCATAAGGTAATTGACCACCACGCAGGCGCCCGTCGCCAGGGCGGAGACGCCCAGGGCCGCCAGCGGCACGCCGCGGCGGTTCAGCTGCAGCAGCGCGCGCGGGGCGTTGCCCTGCTTGGCCAGGCCGAACAGCATGCGCGTGTTGCAGTACACGCCGCTGTTGTAGACGGAGAGTGCCGCCGTCAGTACTACCACGTTCAGTGCCGTGGCCACCAGGTTGCTGTCGAGCGCATGGAAGATCAGGACAAAAGGGCTGCCGCCGGTGACGACGTTTTGCCATGGGTACAGGGACAGCAGAATGCCCAGCGCGCCGATGTAAAAGATCAGGATGCGGTAGATGGCCTGGTTGGTGGCGCGGGGAATCGTCGTGCTCGGATCGTCCGCTTCGGCCGCCGTGATGCCCACCAGTTCCAGGCCGCCGAACGAAAACATGATGACGGCCATGGCCATCACCAGCCCCTGCCAGCCATTCGGGAAAAAGCCGCCGTGCTGCCACAGGTTGGCCACCGACGCCTGCGGTCCGGCATCGCCGGAAGCGAGCAGATACGCGCCGAAGACGATCATGCCGATGATGGCGACCACCTTGATGATGGAGAACCAGAATTCCATCTCGCCAAATGCCTTCACGTTCAGCAGGCTGATGGCGTTGATGACGCAAAAGAACACCAGCGCCGAGACCCAGGTCGGCACGCCCGGCCACCAGTACTGCACGTAGATGCCGACGGCCGTCAGTTCGACCATGCTGACGAGCACATACAGCACCCAGTAATTCCAGCCCGACAGGAAGCCGGGCAGGTGGCCGCAGTATTTGTCGGCGAAATAGCTGAAGGAGCCGGCGACGGGTTCGTCGACCACCATCTCGCCCAGCTGGCGCATGATCAAAAAGGCGATGACGCCGGCAATGCCATAGCCGAGCAGCACGGAAGGGCCGGCCATCTTGATGGTTTGCGCGATGCCCAGAAACAGGCCGGTGCCGATGGCGCCGCCCAGGGCGATGAGCTGGATGTGGCGGCTTTTCAGGCCGCGTTTGAGCTCTTGTGGTTCGGTATTCCCGACTGCCGTCATATGTTTTATCCTGTTTTTACGGGGCTGAGGTCGCTGATTCTAAAGCATGCACGGGCAAAGCAGGAGCGAAATGCATGTTGCACTGCGGAGGCGCAAGAAAAGCCCCGCATCTTCGCCGAACGGCGCGCAACACGGCGGCCCCGGCGACGCTTTCAGGCGCCGGCCGCGACGATGGCAGATTCGTACACGGCCAGGAACTCGGGCGGCAGGCGGCGCGCGCGGCCGCTGCTCAATTCGATGCAGATCAAGTCCCAGCGTCCGCGCACGACGGTGGCGCCGTCGCTGTCGCGGACCAGCTGGAAGCGCCGTTCCATGCTGGAGCGCCCATCGCTGGCGCACAGCCAGGTGGCCAGGGTCAGCGCTTCACCGGCCCGCGTCGGCAGCAGGTAGTCGTATTCGCCGCGGCGTATCGCCATGGCCCGGTCCAGGCGCCGGTAATCGTCGAGGTCCAGCCCCAGGTTGGCCGAGTGGTGCCAGGCGATGTGCTCGCACCAGCGCACGTAGACGGCGTTGTTGGTGTGCTGCAAACCGTCGATGTCGCCCGGTTCGGGCGTGACGGGCAGGGTGTGGGCGTGCGGATAATCCCAGTTCAAGAGCAATCCTTTCGAGACGGTGGCGGCTGATTGTACGTGCTGACGGCGCTTCCTGTCTGCGGCGCGCGCCTGGAAAAACACTGTTTTTCACCTTGATGTATGATGCATCATAATTTGACACCGTTGAAGAACATCCATGAACCATCCCCTGGACAGCCTGGCGCACGTCAATCTGGGCAAGTCTGTGTACGCGATGCTGCGCGAGGCGCTGGCGGCCGGGCGCTACCAGCCAAACGACCGGCTGCGCATCCGCGAGCTGGCGCTGCAGCTCGGTACCAGCGTCACGCCCGTGCGCGACGCCATGCTGCAGCTGGTGCAGGAAGAAGCGCTGGTGCTGCGCTCGCCGCGCGACTTCCGCGTGCCCGTGCTGAGCGTGGCGCGCTATCTGGAAATCCGCGCGCTGCGTCTGGAACTGGAAGGCCTGGGCGCGGCGGAGGCGGCGCAGCGCATCGACGCCGCCACCCTGGCCGACCTGGAACGCCTGCTGCAGGCGAACGAAGAGGCCATCGCGCGGCACGACCTGGCGGCGGCCCTGCAATGCAACCAGGCGTTTCACCTGGGCCTGGCGCAGGCGGCCGGCATGCCGACATTAAAACGTTTCGTCGACCACCTGTGGATGCAGACGGCGCCCCTGATCGCCGCCGGCTACGCCAGCTTTTCGCCCGACATGCGCGTCGGCCACCACCACGCCATCCTAGCCGCGCTGCGCCAGCGCGACAGTGTGGCCGCGCGGCGCGCCATCGAACAGGACATTCTCGACGGCGGCACGCAGATGCTGGCCTATGTGATGCGCCAGGAGCGCATCCATGCCGGCGCAACCCAACAAGACAAGGACGCACATGACGCAGAACACGCACAAGACTGAACAGAAAATCGAACAGAAAACGGCCATTGTCACGGGCGCCAGCCGCGGCATCGGCCACGCCGTGGCCGAGCGCTTCCGCAGCCTGGGCTGGCGGGTCATCACCGTCTCGCGCAGCCCGATACCAGGCGGCTGCCCGCGCAGCCAGGAGCACAACACGCATGTGTGCATGGATTTGTCGGACCTGAGCCAGATCGGGCAGATGGTCGACACGCTGCGCCCCATGCTAGGCGACGCGAAATTGCACGCGCTGGTCAACAATGCGGGCGTGTCGCCGAAGGGACCGGGCGGCTCGCGCGTCAATTCGCTGACGACCGACATGCAGACGTGGCAGGAAATGTACAACACGAATTTCTTCGCGCCGCTGGCCCTGACGCGCGGCTTTGCGCAGGAATTGTCGAATGCGCACGGCGCCGTCGTGAACCTGTGTTCGATCGCCGGCTACCGCGTGCATCCGTTCGCCGGCTCCGCCTACGCCAGTTCGAAGGCGGCGCTGGCGTCGCTGACGCGCGAGATGGCCAATGACATGGCGCCGCTGAACGTGCGAGTGAACGCCATCGCGCCGGGCGAGATCGACACGGCCATCCTGTCGCCCGGCACCTCGCACATCGTCGACACGCAAATCCCCCTGCGCCGGCTGGGCACGACGGCCGAAGTGGCGGATCTGGTGGAATTTTTATGCAGCGAGCGCGCCTCATACATCACGGGCGCGGAAATTCCCATCGACGGCGGCCAGCGCATTTAATCCAGGAGGAGGATCATGAGCAAACATATCGGTATCGTCGGCTGTTCGGCCGAAGGCGCGGCCCTGTGCTACCGCACGATTTGCGAAGAGGGCGCGCATGCGCTGGGGGCGTATGAACATCCGGAAGTGACGCTGCACACGCCGCCGCTGGCGCGCTATGTGGCGTGCCTAGACGCGGGCGACCTGGCCGGTGTGGCCGAACTGATGCTGGCGTCGGCGCGCAAGCTGGCCGCCGCCGGCGCCGATTTCCTGATCTGCCCCGACAACACCATCCACCAGGCATTCGAGCTGATGGCGCCCCGTTCGCCGCTGCCCTGGCTGCATATCGCCGACGTCGTGGCCGCCGAAGCGGCCGCTCGCGCTTACCAACGCGTCGGCCTGACGGGCACGCGCTGGCTGGTCGACAGCGCCGTGTACCCGGACAGGCTGGCCGCGCGCGGCATCGATTGCGTGCGCCCAGGCGAGGACGAGCGCGGCGAAATCAACCGCATCATCATGGAAGAACTGGTGCCGGGCGTGGTCAAGCCGGACAGCGTGGCGCGCTTCCAGGCCATCATCGCCGGCCTGCGCGAGCAGGGCTGCGACGCCGTCATTCTCGGCTGCACGGAAATCCCGCTGATCATCAGCGACGCCAATTCGCCGCTGCCAACGCTCGATTCCACGCGCTTGCTGGCGCGCGCCGCCTTGCGCCAGGCGCTGGCCGCCTGACTATTTACTTAGCTGCGTGTCCAATTGCGCCTGCAAGGCGGCCACCACCAGCGCGTGGTCGTCCGCCTGCGCCAGGCCGGACACGGTGACCGTGCCGACCAGTCCCACGCCGCGTATCAGCAGCGGGAAGGCGCCGCCATGGCCCGCGTATTCGACGTCATCGAGGTATTTCACGTCTTCGAAGGTGCTGCCGCGGCTTTTATACGAGATGCCCATGTAGTAGGAGCTGCGGCAAAAGCGCTGCACCGTGGCGTTCTTGCGGCGTATCCAGTCCGCCTGGTCGGCCGTGGCGCCCGTCATGGCGTGATGGAACAGGACCTGGCCGTTGCGCGTGATGTTGACGGTGACGGCTTTGCCCCGCTTGCGCACTTCCTCGACGATCCACAGGCCCACGGCCAGCGCCGCATCGTTGTCGAAGCGTTCGAATTGCAGGGATTCTTCCTGTTGCGCGAGGGTGTGCAGCAAATCGGCGTAATGATCCATCGTGGAGGCGGGTGGTGGTGGCTGGAAGCGCTACTGTAGCGCACCATGGGGGCTTTTTGTGTATTGCGGCTAAAATAGGCGACATGAACCTGACCCTGTTTGCCGATGAGGACGACGTCCCGGCCGGACCGGCGCCACTGGTGCCCGGCTCGTCCGCGTCGGTCCTGCTGCGCCGTTTTGCGCTGCCATATTTGCCCGAGCTGTTGCCGGCGCTGGACGCCATCATGCTGGCCGCGCCGCTGCGCCACATGGCCACGCCGGGCGGTTTGCGCATGTCGGTCGCCATGAGCAATTGCGGCCCCCTGGGCTGGGTCACGGATGGGCGCGGCTATCGCTATGCGCGGCTCGATCCCGCCAGCGGCTTGCCCTGGCCACCCATGCCGCCCGTGTTCCTGCGCCTGGCGCAGGAGGCGGCGCTGGCGGCCGGCTATCCGGGCTTCACGCCCGACGCCTGCCTGGTCAACCGCTATGCGCCCGGCGCGCGCATGGCCCTGCACCAGGACCGCGACGAATGCGATTTCAGCGCGCCCATCGTCTCCGTCTCGCTGGGCTTGCCCGCCATCTTCCTGTTCGGCGGCGCCGAGCGGGCCGACAAGGCGGCCCGCATCGCGCTGCTGCACGGCGACGTGGTGGTGTGGGGCGGCGCCGACCGCCTGCGCTTTCACGGCGTGGCGCCGCTGAAGGAGGGCGAACACGCGCTGCTGGGCGCGCAGCGCATCAATTTGACGTTTCGCAAGGCTGCCTGAGCTGGCGCCAGGGCGTGGCCGGCTTCAGAACATACTGCGCATGGACGTGGCGCCACGGGATGGCCAGGTAGACCAGCACGACGAGCGAACATTCAAACGCGGTGGCCGTGGTGGCGGGATCGATGCTGCCATTGAGCCATTGCGGCAGCGGCACGAGCAGCAGCCAGATGGTCTTCCACAGCGCTTCCCACAGCAGCACGGGCAGCATCTGCAGCGGATAGCGCAAGCCCAGCAAACATAGCAGCGAAAACGCGGCCAGCATGCAGTTCACCGTGCCGCGCGCCAGTTCCCACGGCGCGTGCGGCGTGACGATGCCGGGCCACAGCACGCTGCCGAGGCCCACGACAACCAGCAGATACATGGCGCGCAGCGCATACAGACGGGCGGTCGATACGGTATTCATGGTGCGGTCTCCTGGTCGTGGGTGGCTATGAAAGGGTTTACTCGACTTCTTTGAGTATCGTTTCCAGGCTGCCCAGGCGCGCCTGGATCTGCGCCACGGAGGCGCTCAATGCCGCCAGCGACGTTGCCGTTTCCATCTGCGCGGCGGCCATGGACCTGGCCAGCTCCTGGTAGGCGCCGTCCTGCGCCAGCCGGGCGCGCGCCTGCACGATGCCGGACGTATATTTGAGGGCGAAGATGATGACGGCGGCCGTGCAGGGGAAGAAGAAGGCGGCGAAAAATATATTCTCAGACATGATGACCTCTACAGTTCAGGATTAGTCGGGGTTGGGGGTGAGCGAGGACGCCGCCGCCGCGATGCTGGCCGGCGTCAGCAGCAATTCAAATGGGCTGGCTTCGAAGTAATTAAGGGCCTTGCCGTCATGCGACAGTTCCAGCTGGCTGGTGACCAGTCCGGCGTGTTCCAGCTTTTGCAGGTGCAAATGCAGCAGGGGCCGGCTGATGCCCAGGTCGCGCGCCAGCTGGCTGATGTAGTTGCGCCCGCCGCTGGCCAGCGCCGCGATGATGCGCAGCCGGTGCGGATTGTCGAGCGCCGCCAGCATGGCCAGCAAGCGGTCGCCAGTCGGTGGTGTATGTATGTCTGTCATGTGTCAACATTATCTGACATGTGTTAGCGCGTCAAGAAAAATCATAGCCAACATTTAATGCAAGACACTTGCAAATGCGGCGGTTCTTCTCCATGATATGCAACTTGTTTGCATATGGAGCCATGACCATGAAGCGCGATTCCCCCCTTTCCTCGCCCCTGCCCGACGTGGCGGCCGGCCCCCATCTGGGCCACCCCTTGCCGCTCGAGTGGGTGGGCATGCAGGGTATCGCCTTGCCGCTGTGGCTGGAAGAGGGCGGGCAGGCGCAGCAAGTGCATGCCTGGGCCGACGTGCAGGTCGACTTGCCCGATCCGGGCATCAAGGGCATCCACATGTCGCGCCTGTATCTGCTGCTCGACGCGTTTGGGGCCGCGCCGCCGCTCGATGCGGGCGCGCTGGCCGCCGTGCTGCGCCGCATGGTGGGCAGTCACGCCGATTGCGGCAGCACGCAGGCGCGCATTACGCTGGCGTTCCCCGTGCTGCGGCGCCAGCCGGCGCTGCTGACGGAGGGATTGTCTGGCTGGAAATCGTATCCCGTGCGCCTGCAGGCCAGTGTTTCGCCGCAGGGTTTTGCCCTGTCCCTGACGGTGGAGATCGGCTATTCGTCGACCTGTCCGTGTTCGGCGGCGCTGGCGCGGCAATTGCTGGCCGACGCATTTGCGGCGCAGTTCGGCAATGGCGGCATTGACGGCGCGGCCGCGCGCGACTGGCTGCGGGAACACGCGAGCCTGGCCACGCCGCACAGCCAGCGCAGCACGGCGACGGTCGCCGTGTCTTTGACGGAGCAGGCGGAGCTGGACTTGTTTCCCCTGATCGACCGGGTGGAAGCGGCGCTGGCGACGCCCTTGCAGACGGCCGTGAAACGGGCCGACGAACAGGCGTTCGCGCGCCTCAATGGTGCTAATCTGATGTATGTGGAAGACGCGGCCCGCCGTGTGCAGGCGGCGCTGGCGCCGCATTATGCGCAGGCGCGTGTTACCGTACGGCATATGGAAAGCCTGCATCCGCACGACGCCGTGGCGCAGGCGGGTCAGCTTGCCTGAGCTTTTCACTCAACCACCGTGGAGGAAGACCGCATGCCGGAGAACATCACGCAGGAGCCTGGCGAAGACAGCCTGGAAGAGGAACTGGAGCGCGAGCGGCGCGAGCATGCGCTGATCGACGAGGAAAAGCTGGGAATGGACGAGCTGGAAGAGGAGCACTTGAAGCGGGAACGCCAGCCAGGCGCGCCGGCGGGGCGCTAATGCGCATGCACTGCATCAGCGCTGGCATCGCGCCGCGCCGCCCGGTACAATTTCGCTTTGTCATTCTCCCTCAGCCCCGGAGGCCCATGAAATATCGCGCATTGTTCCAGTTTATCTTCGGCCTGACAGGCGCCGTCCTGGCCGCCTCGCAAGCCCATTCCGTCACCATCTGCACCGCCATGGCGGACGCCAAAACGGGCGCCGTCCTGCTGCAGGAGGGCAATTGCATCGACCGCGTGACGCCTGCGTCCACGTTCAAGATCGCCCTCAGCCTGATGGGCTATGACGCCGGCTTCCTCAAGGACGAGCACAAGCCCAGCCTGCCATTCCGCCAGGGCTATGTGGACTGGGGCGGCGACGCGTGGCGCCAGGATACGGACCCGGCGCGCTGGATGCAGTATTCCGTCGTCTGGTATTCGCAGCAGATCACGCAGGCGCTGGGCGTCGAGCGCTTCCAGAAATATGCCAAGGCTTTGCGCTTTGGCAATGCGGACGTGTCGGGCGACCCGGGCAAGGACAACAGCCTGGAGCGCTCGTGGATCAGCTCTTCGCTGAAAATCTCTCCGCTGGAACAGCTGGGCTTTTTGCGCAAGCTGGTCAACGATCAATTACCCGTCAGCAAACAGGCGATGGAGCAGACGCGCCGTCTGACGCGCCTGGCGGACGTGGGCGGCTGGCAAGTGCATGGCAAGACGGGCGCGGCTTTCCCGCGCAAGCCTGACGGCAGCTTCGACGAGGCGCATGGCTACGGCTGGTTCGTGGGCTGGGCCAGCAAGGGCGGGCGCAGCATCGTCTTTGCGCGCCTGGTGCAGGATGAGCAAAAGGGAGAGCAATCGGCTGGCATCCGCACGCGTGCAGCCATGCTGAAGGAATTGCCGGCCCTGCTGGAGCAGGCGCAGAAGTGACGGCCCGCATCGTTGCCGCCACCTTCCTCGCCTCCGATGGCGAGTACCTGGAAGCCGTCATCGAGGTGGGCGGTCAGCGTCTGCACGTGATGGACGAGTTCGGCGGCGGGCAACTGGCCGCCGGCACGCAAGTCCAGCTCGAACTGTGGCCCATGGCCAGCGAGCTGGACGACTGGGACGCGATGTTCACCGCCAATCCCGGCCGGGAAAAGCGCCTGGTGCGCCTCGATGGCTGGCGCTATCTGGCGCTGGGCGTCGTCACCCAGGTCGATCCCGTCGTCTGCGATTGCGGCCTGCTGCAACTGGAAAACCCGTTTACGACGCATGACGGGCGCTGCGTGGGCGCCTATGTGGGCGTTACGCTGGTGCGTATCGATGCTTGCCTGGCGTAAATTCCAGCCCGCTTTGTTGCCCGCCCTATATACTTGCTGAAACGGATTTCCCGGCATCAGACAAGGTTACAAGCATGGCATCAGGCATGGAGCAGTTTCAGGAAAAAGCAAGACAGGCATTCATACAGGCGCGCGCGCAGCTCGTTCGCGTGGCGGCTGCGGCGTGGGCAAGGGGCGTGGCGCTGTACCGGCGCGGCCACGCGCACTTGATGACCTTGCCGCCCGTGCGGCGCGCGCTGGTGCTGGCCTTATGGTCGTTCCTGGCCGTGCTGGCGCTGATGACGGTCTACATGCTGCTGCTGATTCCTTTGACGCCGAGCATTCACGACCTGCGCCAGGCGCGCGCTGCCGCACCGAGCACCATGGTCAGCGCCGACGGCAAGGAACTGGCCCGCTTCGACCAGGGCTTGCAGGAACGGGTCACGTTGAAGCAGATTTCGCCGAACGTGATCAGCGCGCTGATCTCGACGGAAGACCACCGTTTCTACGAACACCATGGCATCGACTTCACGCGCACGGCCGGCGCCATCCTGCATACGGCAGGGGGCAATCCGCAGGGCGGTTCCACCATCACGCAGCAGCTGGCGCGCAATATGTTCCCCGAGGAGATAGGCCGCTCGCGCAACCTGAACCGCAAGCTCAAGGAACTGATCACGGCCCTGAAAATCGAGGCCACCTACAGCAAGACGGAAATCCTGGAAGCCTACCTGAACACCGTGCCCTTCCTGTACAACACCTACGGCATCGAAATGGCGGCCCGCACGTATTTTGACAAGCCAGCGTCGCGCCTCGACATCCTGGAAAGCGCCACCCTGGTCGGCATGCTCAAGGGCACGAATTACTACAATCCCGTCGGCAATCCCGAACGCTCCCTGCAGCGGCGCAACGTGGTGCTGGGCCAGATGCGCAAGCACGACGTCATCGACGAGGCGCGCTACCGGCAACTGCTGAAACGCCCGCTGCGCCTGCATTTCGAGCGGCAGAGCGAGCGGGCGCAGTCGGACAGCCATTTCACGGCCTATGTGCGCAAGTGGCTGATCGACTGGGCCGACGAGAACGATTACAACCTCGAACTCGACGCGCTGGTGGTGCACACGACGCTCGACCACGATTTGCAGCAGGCGGCCGAGCGCGCCGTCGAGCGTCAGGCGAATGCCTTGCAGGCGATCGCCGACGTGGAATGGAGCCGCGCCGGCGTGCCGTCGTCCACCTCGACGGGCATGTACGCGGGCATGCAGGGCGGCAGCGTGGCCTTCGATTACTTCTGGAAGTCGCATCCGGCCCTGCTCGACGCCTTCGTGCGCGAGTCGGGCGACTACCGCAAGCTGACGGCCGCCGGCGGCACGCCCGAGGCGGCGCTGGCGCAGCTGAAGGGCGACCGCGACTTCATGGCCGCCCTGCGCAAGTCGAAGACACGGCTGGAAGCGGGCTTCGCGGCCATGGACCCGGCCACGGGCGCCGTGCGCGCCTGGGTGGGCAGCCGCGACTTTGCGCGCGAACAATTCGACCACGTCTCGCAGGCGGCGCGCCAGCCAGGTTCCACTTTTAAACCCATCGTGTATGGCGCGGCGCTGGAAAAGGGTCTCAGCCCCGACCACGTCTACCGCGACGCCGTGATGGATATCAAGGCGGCCGACGGCACCAAATGGCGCCCGACGGACATGAGCGGCACGACGGGACGCGACATGACCATGCGCGACGGTCTCGTCTATTCGAAAAACACGATCACGGCGCAAGTGATGCAGGACGTCGGCTTGCCGCCGATCATCAAGCTGGCGCGCGCGCTGGGCATCCGCGACAGCAAGCTGGAAAAAGTGCCGTCGCTGGCGCTGGGCACCAGCCCCGTCACCTTGCTGGAAATGGTCAACGCCTACGCCAGCATCGCGGCCCAGGGCGAGGCGCGTTTGCCCTTCGTCGTCACGCACATCACGGACCGCGAAGGCAAGGTCATCGCCCGTTTCGGCGAAGACAAGCCCAAGCGCGCCATGCAGGCCGAATCGGCCGCCACCCTGACGGACATGATGCGCGGCGTCATCGACCGCGGCACGGGCACGGCCATCCGCAGCCGCTTCGGCATCCGCTCCGACGTGGCCGGCAAGAGCGGCACCACGCAAAACAATGCGGACGGCTGGTTTATCCTGATGCACCCGCAACTGGTGGGCGGCGCCTGGGTCGGTTTCAATGACGCGCGCGTGACCATGCGCAGCAATTACTGGGGCCAGGGCGGCCACAACGCCGTGCTCGTGGTGGGCGACTTCTTCAAGACGGCGCTCGATACGGGCAAGCTGTCGCGCGACGCCATCTTCCCCGGCGGCAAGCCACCGCCGCCGCTGCGCCATGTGGAGCCTGTCGAGGAGCCGCAGGACGAGCCGGTGGAAGAGCCGGGCGATCTGCTGCAGGAAGGCGCGCCGCCGGCGCCGCTGGCCGTACCGGTGGAAGAGGGCGGACAGGAATCGCATGGCAAGGCGGTGCCGGAGCCGGCTCCCGCGCCTGTCCCGGCGCCGCAGCCAATGCCGCAAGGCTAGCCGCCACGATGTTATCTGATACGGGACAATGATGTCACCCAAGCCCACCTTGCGCCTGATCCTCGGTGACCAGCTCAATGCGCAGCACCGCTGGTTTACCGACGTCGACGACGCCACCCTCTACGTCTTGATGGAGGTAAGGCAGGAAACCGATTATGTGCTGCACCATGCGCAGAAAATCCTGGCGGTCTTCGCCGCCATGCGCGAGCTGGCGCGCCAGCTGCGCCAGCTG
The DNA here is from genome assembly GCF_051380725.1 of Janthinobacterium glycogeni. Lineage (NCBI taxonomy): Bacteria > Pseudomonadati > Pseudomonadota > Betaproteobacteria > Burkholderiales > Oxalobacteraceae > Janthinobacterium > Janthinobacterium glycogeni. The sequence continues at coordinate 12,623 of NZ_JBNYXP010000003.1, forward strand.
GGCCACGCCGTGCATTACATCGCCATCGACGACGTGGCAAGCACGCGCTCGATACCGGAGAATATCGAAGCGTTGATCCTCCATCATGGCGCTGGCGCGGTCGAGTACCAGGCGCCCGACGAGTGGCGCCTCGACCAGCAGCTCTACCAAGCCGGACGACGCTCGGCCATTCCGTGGCGGATGGTCGACAGCGACCATTTCTATACGGCCCGCCACGAGGCAGCCGATATTTTCGCCGGGCGCAAGCAATGGCTGATGGAGTTTTTCTACCGCCAGATGCGCAGCGCGCATCAGGTGCTGATGGAAGACGCGAAAAAGCCCGTCGGCGGCCAGTGGAACTTCGATCACGATAACCGCAAGCCCTGGCGCGGCACGCCCGCCGAGCCGCAAGACCCGCGTACCGTGCATGACCATTCGCGTCTATGGGAAAGCATCGTCGCCGCCGGCGTGAAAAGCTTCGGCGCGCCGCGTGCCGACCGGCTGGCGTGGGCGCTGAACCGGGATGAGGCGCTGCAGCAGCTCGATGCCTTCATCGAGCGGGCCTTGCCGCATTTCGGCGATTTTCAGGATGCGATGAGCAGCAAGGCCTGGCGCTTGTTCCATTCCCTGCTGTCGTTCGCGCTGAACGTCAAGATGCTGAACCCGCGCGAAGTCGTCGACAGGGCGCAGGCCGCCTACCACGCCGGCCATGCTCCCCTGGCTGCGGTCGAGGGCTTCATCCGCCAGATCCTGGGCTGGCGCGAATATGTGCGCGGCGTCTACTGGGCGCATATGCCAGGGTATGCCGAGAAGAATTTCTTCGGCCATGCGCGTCCGCTGCCAGCATGGTTCTGGGACGGCAAGACGAAGATGCATTGCCTGTCGCAGGCGATTACCCAGTCGCTGGAACAGGCGCACGCGCATCACATCCAGCGCCTGATGGTAATCGGCAATTTCGCGCTGCTGGCCGGCCTCGATCCGGCGAGGGTGCATGGCTGGTACCTGGGCGTGTATATCGATGCCTTCGAATGGGTGGAACTGCCCAACACCGTCGGCATGAGCCAGTTCGCCGACGGCGGCCTGCTGGCCACCAAGCCGTATGTCTCCAGCGCCGCGTATATCGACCGCATGGGCGATTATTGCAAGGGCTGCCATTACGACAAGAAGGCGCGCATCGGCGAGCGCGCCTGTCCCTTCAATGCCCTGTACTGGGATTTCTTCCACCGCAACGCGGACAGCCTGGAACGCAATCCCCGCATCGGCATGGCGTATCGCCAGCTGGAGAAGATGGACGCGGCGACAATCGCGGCATTCCGGCAGCAGGCGGCCACGATGCTGGACAGGCTCGATTCCCTGTAACGCCGGGCAGCCCGGGGTGCGCTTAAAGGGTATTGCGCTGCAAGAGTGCTTCCCGCACGAACACTTGCAGTGCCGGCATGGTTTGCCGGTGCAGCGTTTTCAGTTCCGCTTGCAGCGCGGGCGTGATGGACAGGCTGCCGTTCGCTTGCCGGCGCACGGGCAAGCCCAGCGCTTGCGCCATTTCAACCGGGTAGTTCGTGAAGTCGCCATACGGACGCTTGCCGTCGACGGACGGGGTGGGCCAGTAGCCCTCGGCCAGGTAATCTTCCGCGCCCATGCCCAGCATTTCCTGCGACATCCACGCCTGTTGCCGCAGCAGTATCAAATGCCTGGCGGTCAACGTGAACGGCGCCTGACCGTAGGCATAGCCGCCCGGCTTCAGGTCGGCCATCTGCACGAAGTGGGGCAGCAGTTGCGACGCTTCCATCAGGCGCTGCGCGGCCAGCGCCGCATCCTTGCTGGCGATGGCCTGCATGGCCAGTGCCAGCGTCTCGCCCTTGCCCAGCGGGTAGGCCGGATTGAGCATGGGCGCGCCGCTTTCCACGGGCGACCAGCCGATATTGAAACGCCGTATCAGCGCCAGATGGTGCACATTGAGCACCTTGGGCAATGGAGAGTCCAGGGTGGCCAGGATGCGCTGGCGCACGGCGCGCGGCAGGTCGTTGTCTGCCGCGCGCGCAAGCAAGGGCGAACACAGCAGGGCGCCGGCGAGGCGCAGCAGCTGGCGCCTCAGGGGCTGGCTCAGCCGTTGCATCATGGCGCCGTCAAGTCCTGGCGCTGGAATTCGATGCGGTTTTGCTGATAGTCCCACTTGGTGTAGGGGCCGAACACGCGCCGGTTTTCCTTGCTGTCGGCATTCGACAGCTCGCGCTTCATGCGCCGCACGAGGGCGGGGTCCGTGAGCGGCGCGGTCGTCGCGCTGAACACTTCGTGCCGCACGCTCTGTTTCGCATCGGCGCCGCGCGAAATGATGGTGAGCTTGCGCGTGGCTGGATCGAAATACACGCGCATGGCGAAGGTGTTCATGTCCTGCAGGTACAGGCCATCATCGCGCTGCTGGGCATAGAAGAAATCTCCGCAGACGGCCTTCGGCTCGCGTTTCCACTCGCAGGACAGGACGATCAGCAGGTGATGGTCATCGAGTTGCTTGACCGAGATGCGTCCCTTGGAATAGCCCCAGTTACTGGGCGGTACCGTTGTCGACGAGGCCAGATTGTATTCGCCCACCAGCTTGGTCAGGGGAAGGGGAGCCTGCGCCGAGGCGCTGATGCAGAGAGTCAAGGCGGCGGCCGCTGAGGCGCCGCGTATGCAGGAAAATGGAGTCATGATAGCCATAAAGAAAAGTTGTCATATTATAGATGGCAACTTTCCAAGATGGCCACGCGCTAGTTGCTATTTCAGCTTGCTCAATTCCGCGATGTCGATCCTGACGACCTTGTCGCCGACGGCGGCGACCAAGGTCTTGAAGTGGGGCGTTGCTTCATGCGCCGTGTGGGCTGCCTTGTCCGTCCATTCTTCCAGCATGATGAAGCGCGTGGGAATCTTGTTGTCGACATGCAGTTCGTAGCGCAGACAGGCGCTTTCGGCGCGGCTGGGGGGTACGACGGCTTCCAGCGCGGCGCGCACGGCGTCGATATGTTGGGCTTGGGCATCGATAGTGGCGACGATGATCAGGGGCATGGTGGTCCTTGTAAAGTGGCGGGGCGGATGCAGCTTAGCGCATCTTGCCCTTTCTTGTCCGCCATGCCCAGTCTGGCTGCGCCGAAACAGTTTCCGCCGCAGCCAGAAAATCAAGGTAAACCTACGCCGCTTGCAGCGCCCCGATCTGCTCGAAGGCCGCCGTCAACGCCTGCGCCCTGGCCGCGTCGCTGACCTTGACGCCTTCGGCGCGCACGATCTCGATGTGCGTGACGCCGAGGAAGCCGAAGAAGGCGCGCAGATGGCTTTCCTGGTGTTCCAGGGCGGCCATCGGCGTGTCGGCGCCGTAATAGCCGCCGCGCGTCGAGGCGATGATCACGCGCTTGGCGCCCAACAAGCCTTCCGGCCCCTTGGCGCCGTACTGGAAGGTTTTGCCGGGCACGGCCAGCGCGTCGAGCCACGATTTAAGCTGGCTGGGAATGGCGAAGTTGTACATGGGCGCGCCGATGACGATGACGTCGGCGGCCAGCACCTGCTCCAGCGCGGCAGTCAGGGCTTGCGCGTCGGCGGCGCCGGGGGCGGCCGTGAATTGCGGCAAGGGCTGGGCGGCCAGGTCGCGGTACTGGACTGTGGCGCCAGGCGCGGCCGCTTGCAGGCGGGCGGCGATGGCGGCGGACAGCTGGCGGCTGACGGAGTGCTCGCCGAGGATGCTCGAATCGATGTGCAGGATGTTCATGTGGGCCTTCGTGGGTGTATGATCGGATGGTATGTTTTTGTAACCGAGTTAAATATAGTGACTATCAAATGAACGCACAAGAAGGCACTTTTTCCACACTGGGGCACACGGATGTGACCATGGATGACGTGGCCGCCCGCGCGGTCGAGCTGGAGCGGCGCATGCGCGACCACGGCGGCCACGCGGGCGTGGCGGACTCGTGCCGCCCGATCACCGATATCCTGACCCGCGTGGGCGACAAATGGAGCGTGCTGGTGGTGATGTTGCTGGGCAATGGCACCAAGCGTTTCAACGAAATGCGCCGCCTGATCGGCGGCATTTCGCAGCGCATGCTGACCTTGACCTTGCGCGGCCTCGAGCGCGACGGGCTGGTGACACGCACCGTGTTTCCCACCGTGCCGCCGCGCGTCGATTATGCCTTGACGGACCTGGGCCGCTCGCTGTTGATCCCCATCAGCGCGCTGGGCGTATGGGCGCATGGCCACCGCGACGCCATCGATGCGGCGCGGCAGGCGTTCGATGCGAAGGCAGCGAACCAGCTACCGGCAGACGATTAAGCCAGTTCGATGACGGCCAGCATGTCATTGCCATCGGCATCCATGCCTTTTTCGACGAAACCCATGCTGGCATAGAATTGTTTGGCGTTGGCATTACCGGGCTTGTAGCAGATTTCGATGCTGCGCGCATCCGGACGGGCGCGGATTTCCGCCAGCGCCAGGGCGAGGGCGGCGCGGCCATGACCTTGCCCCTGGCGGCGGTGATCGATCATGAAGCGCCAGATCTGATAGTGGCCGGGCGGATCGTCGGCGTCGGGCGAGACGAACATCAGGAAACCGATGACTTCCTCATCGCCATACACGGCGCGCGTATGCAGGGTGGCAGGGTAAAAGCTGGCTTGGGCAATCGAATAGTCGTTGCTGGCCAGATAGTCGCGTTGCTGGGGCAACAGGGGCAGTTCGCTGATGAGGTCGAAATTGTCGGCGGTGACGGGGCGCAGGCTGATGGGCATGGTGGAAGGCAATGTAAGGCGAGGCCTGGCAGTATGGGAGGGAATTACTCAATTGGCAATACTGTTCCACCACCTGCATCAAACGGCGGTGGAACAATGAAGGCATGGCGGCTGTGGCTCGGACCGCCATCACATTTACCTGGCGGCCACTGCCTCTGTCCCGGCTTCCGGCGCGTGCCAGCCGCCGCCCAGCGCCCGGTAAGTGGCGACGGCAGCGCGCGCCGATGCCGTTTGTGCCTGCGTATGGGCATCCCTTGCGCGCAGCAGCCGGGCGCCGGCCTGTAGCACATCAATGCGGCTGGTGACGCCTTTCTCGTAGGCTGCCAGCGAGGCGGCGTGCGCGCGCTCAAGCGCTTGCACGCTTTGCGCCAGTAAAGTGGCCTGTTCCCCGTGGCGAAGCAGGGCCGAGCAGGCGTCTTCCACGTCTTCGGCAGCATGCAGCGCAGCGAGCCGGTAGGCCGCCAGCAGCTCGGCTTCCTGGCCATGGGAAGCCTCGATTTGCGCGTCGATGCGGCCGAAATCGAACAGGCGCCAGCGCATGCCCAGCACGCCGGCGGCCTGGCCGGAGCCGCTGCCGAACAGGGCGCCGCCGGCCGTGGCGCTGCCAAACAGCGCGCCCAGGCTCAGTTTCGGGTAGTACTCGGCGACGGCCGCGCCGGTGCGCGCGCTGGCGGCGGCCAGACGCCGTTCGGCGACGATCAGGTCGGGCCGGCGCCGCAGCAGTTCTCCCGGCGAGCCGCCGGCCGTGATGCGCGGCGCGCGCGCCATCACGCCGGCGGCGGCCATTTCATCGCCGTAGGTGCCCGGCGCCGCGCCCAGCATCACGTCGAGCGCATGCAGCGCTACCTCGCGCGCCGTATCCAGACCGGGGACGCTGGCGCGCGCTTGCGCCAGCGATGCTTCGGCCTGCCGCAGCGCCGGCTCGTTCGCCAATCCCTTGTCATATAACAGCGTGGTCAGTTCCAGCAGCGCCGCGTCGGTGTCGACCTGACGGCGTGCCAGGTCGAGCCGCGCCTGCAGGCCCTGGATCGACAGGTACAGGTCGGCCGTTTGCGCCGCCACGGCCAGCCGCGTTGCAGCCCATCCCGCCTCGCTGGCTGCGTAATCGGCGCGCGCCGCTTCGCGTTCGCGGCGCAGACCACCGAACAGATCGAGCTCCCACGACGCTTGCACGTTCAATTCGCGCGCGCTGCCGGCGCGATCATAGCCTGGCGTGGCGTTCAAGACCTGGCCAAGCGGCGTTTGCACCGACTGATAGGCGCGCGCCGCCTGGCCGCCAAGGCTGGCTGACGGCAGCAGCGCGGCGTCGGCCGCACCGATGGCCGCGCGCGCCTGCCTGACTTTGGCCTGCGCCTGCGCCAGGTCGAGGTTTTGCGCCAGCGCCACGGTTACCAGATGGGTCAGGCGCGGATCGCCGAAAGCCGTCCACCACTGCTGCAATTCGGCAGAGCCGGCAGCATTGGCATCCTCGCGTGCGCCGAGTGCCGCCTGGTGCAGATACTGCGCCGTTTGCGGCAGCTCGGGCCGGCGGTAATCGGTGCCGACGGTGCAGCCTGTGGCGGCCAGGCCGGCGGCGATCAGCATGAGGGGTAGGCGCAGGCGTGGCAGTGGCATGGTGGTCTTCCAGTTTTTAAAAAGAATAATGTGTGACTATAATACAAAACGGTCACTTATTGTGCATTCCGCCGCGGCGCGTTAAGCTGTCGCCATGAATTCCACCACACCCGATACCCCAAGCCCTGCGCGTGGCCCCGCCGGCCACGATGTGCGCGACCAGATCGTTGCCGCCGCCACCGACTACTTCAGCCGCTATGGCTATGAAAAGACGACTGTCTCCGACCTGGCCAGGGCGATCGGCTTTTCCAAAGCCTATATCTACAAGTTCTTCGAGTCCAAGCAGGCCATCGGCGAGCATATCTGCGCCAGCTGCCTGCATCAGATCGAAACCGAGGTGAGAAAGGCGGTCGACGAGGCCGGCCAGCCGCCAGAGCAGCTGCGGCGCATGTTCAGGGCCAGTGTACAGGCCAGCTTGCGGCTGTTTTTCCAGGACCGCAAGCTGTACGACATCGCCGCTTCGGCGGCCACCGAGCGCTGGCCGGCCGTGCAAGCCTACGAGCTGGCGATGGGGGGCTTGCTGCAGGCTATCTTGCAGCAGGGGCGCAAGACGGGCGACTTCGAACGCAAGACGCCGCTCGACGAGACTGCCAGCGCGATCTTCCTGGTGATGCGCCCCTACGTCAATCCCTTGCTGCTGCAACACAGCGTCGACAGCAGCGAGACGGCGGTGGTGCAACTGTCCAGTCTGGTGTTGCGCAGCCTGTCGCCATAACCTGCTACCCGGATTGTGACCATTGACTTAAATGGTCACTGGTATCAGAATGAGAACCCTGATCACTCGTTCATGGGATTCTTATGCGCTGGCGCCGCCTCGCTTCATCTGTTGTCATCTCCACCTTGCCTCTGGCCTTGAGTGCCTGCGCCGACAAGGCGCAGGCCGATCCGCGCACCGCCACGCCGCTGGTGCGCGCCGTCGTCGTGCAGGGCGCCGGGCCCGACGCGCGCAGCTTTACGGGGGTGGTCGCGCCGCGCGTGCAAAGCGATCTCGGTTTTCGCGTGGCCGGCAAGGTGCGCGAACGGCTTGTTGACGCCGGCCAGTCTGTGCGCCGTGGCCAGCCATTGATGCGTCTCGATGCCGACGACCTGCAACTGCTGGCACAGGCGCGGCAGGAATCGGTCATCGCCGACCGCGCCCGCGCGCGCCAGGCGGCGGACGAAGAGGCGCGCTACCGCGACTTGCGCGGCACCGGCGCCATCTCGGCATCCAACTACGATCAGGTGAGGGCGGCGGCTGACGCCGCCGGCGCCCAGCTCAAGGCATCCGAAGCCCAGGCCGGGGTGGCGCGCAATGCGCTGCATTACGCGGTACTGCTGGCCGACGCTGACGGTGTCGTGATGGACACCCTGACCGAACCGGGTCAGGTGGTCGCGGCCGGGCAGGTGGTGGTGCGCCTGGCCCACGATGGCCGGCGTGAGGCGGCGATCCAGCTGCCGGAAACGCTGCGTCCCGCCTTGGGTTCCACCGGCCAGGCCACCTTGTTCGGTAAGCCGGGCACCAGCGTGCCGGCCACATTGCGCCAGCTGTCGCAGACGGCGGACCGGCAAACGCGTACTTTCGAGGCGCGCTATGTGCTCGATGCAGCACTGTCAAGCGCACCGCTGGGCGCCACCGTCACCTTGCGCCTGACCGGCGCGCAAGCCGGCAGCGACACCGTACAGGTGCCGCTGCCGGCCCTGTACGATGCTGGCAAGGGGCAGGGCGTGTGGGTGATCGCCGGTGCTCCGGCCCAAGTGACCTGGCGGCCCGTCAAGGTGCTGGGGCTGCACGATGACGGCGCCGACGTCAGTGGCCTGAGGGCCGGCGAGCGCATCGTCGCGCTGGGCGCCCACCTGCTGCACCAGGGCGAGCGGGTCCGGGTCGAACAACAGACGCTGGCCGCCGGTGCGGGAGCGCGTCCATGAGCGCGGCGGGCTTCAACCTGTCTGCGCTGGCCGTGCGCGAGCGTTCCGTCACCCTGTTCCTGATCTGCCTCATTTCGCTGGCCGGCCTGCTGTCGTTCTTCAAGCTGGGGCGCGCGGAAGACCCGGCCTTCACGGTCAAGGTGATGACCATCGTGACCGCCTGGCCAGGCGCCAGCGCACGCGAGATGCAGGACCAGGTGGCCGACAAGATCGAGAAGCGCCTGCAGGAGCTGCGCTGGTATGATCGCGCCGAAACCTATACCACGCCCGGCCTGGCATTCACGACGCTGACCCTGCTCGACGGCACGCCGCCCGAGCAGGTGCAGGCCGAGTTTTACCAGGCGCGCAAGAAGGCCGGCGACGAGGCTGCCAATTTGCCGGCCGGCGTAATCGGCCCCATGATCAATGACGAATATGCCGACGTCACCTTTGCCCTGTATGCGCTCAAGGCCAAAGGCGAGCCGCAGCGCCGGCTGGTGCGCGAGGCGGAAACCTTGCGCCAGCGGCTGCTGCACGTGCCCGGTGTAAAAAAGGTCAATATCATCGGCGAGCAGGCCGAACGCGTCTACGTGGAGTTTTCGCAGGATCGCCTGGCCACCCTGGGTGTACGGGCGCAGGACGTGTTCGCCGCGCTGAACGGCCAGAATGCCTTGACCCCGGCCGGCTCGGTGGCAACGCGCGGGCCGCAGGTGTTCATTCGCCTCGACGGCGCGCTTGACGCGCTGCAAAAGATCCGCGATACGCCCGTGATGGCGCAGGGGCGCACGCTGATCCTGGCCGATATCGCCACCGTGCGCCGTGGCCAGGAAGATCCGGCCAGCTTCATGGTGCGCAATGGCGGTGAACCGGCGCTGCTGCTGGGCGTGGTCATGCGCGACGGCTGGAACGGGCTGGACCTGGGCAAGGCGCTGGACGGGGAAGTGACGGCCATCGGCGCCGCCATGCCGCTGGGCATGAGCCTGGCCAAGGTCACCGACCAGGCCGTCAATATCAGCGCGGCGGTCGACGAATTCATGCTCAAGTTCCTCGCCGCGCTGCTGGTGGTGATGCTGGTGTGCTTTATCAGCATGGGCTGGCGGGTCGGCATCGTGGTGGCCGCCGCCGTGCCGCTGACCCTGGCGGTGGTGTTCATGGTGATGGCGGCGACGGGCAAGAATTTCGACCGCATCACCCTCGGTTCCCTGATCCTGGGCCTGGGCCTGCTGGTGGACGACGCCATCATCGCTATCGAAATGATGGTGGTGAAAATGGAAGAGGGGTACAGCCGCATCGCCGCCTCCGCCTATGCCTGGAGCCACACGGCCGCGCCCATGCTGGCAGGCACCCTGGTCACGGCCGTCGGCTTCATGCCCAACGGCTTCGCCCGCTCCAGCGCCGGCGAATATACCAGCAATATGTTCTGGATCGTCGGCATCGCGCTGATCGCCTCATGGGTGGTGGCGGTGGTGTTTACGCCCTACCTGGGCGTGAAGCTGCTGCCCGAGCTCAAGCACGTCGCCGGCGGCCATGATGCGCTGTACGATACGCCGCGCTACCACCGCTTCCGGCAGCTGCTGGGGCGCGTGATCGCCCGCAAATGGCTGGTATTCTGCACCGTGATTGGCCTGTTCGTGCTGGCCGTGCTGGGCATGGCCATCGTCAAGAAGCAGTTTTTCCCGATCTCGGACCGTCCCGAAGTGCTGATCGAAGTGCAGCTGCCGTACGGCAGCGCGATCGGACAGACCAGCGGCGCGGCGGCCAAGGTGGAAGCGTGGCTGGCGCGCCAGCCTGAGGCGAAGATCGTCACGGCCTATGTCGGCCAGGGGGCGCCGCGTTTTTACCTGGCGATGGGGCCGGAATTGCCCGATCCTTCGTTTGCCAAGATCGTCGTGCGCACCGACAGCCAGCAGGCGCGCGACGCGCTGAAGCAGCGCTTGCGGGTGGCCGTAGCCGCCGGACTGGCGCCCGAGGCAAGGGTACGCGTGACGCAACTGGTGTTCGGCCCGTATTCGCCGTTTCCCGTCGCCTACCGGATCAGCGGCCCCGATCCGGAGGTATTGCGCGGCATCGCCGGCGAGGTGCAGCGCGTGATGCAGGCCAGTCCGTTGATGCGTACCGTCAATACCGACTGGGGCACGCGCACGCCCACCCTGCATTTCAGCCTGCAGCAGGAGCGCTTGCAGGCGCTGGGACTGACGTCTGGCGCCGTGGCGCAGCAACTGCAGTTCCTGCTCAGCGGCGTGCCCGTCACCGCCGTGCGCGAAGATATCCGCACGGTGCAGGTGGTGGCGCGTGCGGCCGGCGACGTGCGGCTGGACCCGGCGCGCATCGCCGACCTGACCCTGGCCGGCGCGAATGGTGAACGCATTGCCCTGTCGCAGGTGGGGGCCGTCGAGGTGCGCTCGGAAGAACCCGTGATGCGCCGGCGCGACCGCCAGCCGACGATTACCGTGCGCGGCGACATCGCCGACGGCATGCAGCCGCCCGACGTCTCGGGCGCTATTTCGGCCCAGCTGCGTCCCGTCATCGAGAAGCTGCCGGCCGGCTACCGCATCGAGCAGGCCGGGTCCATCGAGGAATCGGCCAAGGCAATGCAAGCCATGCTGCCGCTGTTTCCCATCATGCTGGCACTGACTTTGCTGATGATTATCCTGCAGGTGCGTTCGATCTCGGCGATGGTCATGGTGCTCCTCACCAGTCCCCTGGGCCTGATCGGCGTGGTGCCCACCTTGCTGCTGTTCCAGCAGCCGTTCGGCATCAATGCGCTGGTCGGCTTGATCGCGCTGTCGGGCATCCTGATGCGCAACACCCTGATCCTGATCGGTCAGATCCACCAGAACGAGGTGGCTGGCCTGACGCCGTCCGATGCCGTGGTCGAGGCGACCGTGCAGCGCGCGCGTCCCGTGATCCTCACGGCGCTGGCGGCCATCCTGGCCTTCATCCCGCTGACTCATTCGGTCTTCTGGGGCACCTTGGCCTATACCCTGATCGGCGGCACGTTTGCCGGCACGGTGCTGACCCTGGTGTTCCTGCCTGCCATGTATGCGATCTGGTTCCGGATACGGCCGCAGGTAAAGGTGGTGGCGCAGCCCTAAGGGTGTAGAGCTTGAAACAGCGGGCCGGAGACGCGGGCCGGAGAAAATGCCGATGGCGGCGTTGCAGCTTCCTTGCCGTACGTGCGTACTGTCTGCGTCGCTGCGCCTTGCCCTCGACATTTTTCAGGCCCGCTTGGCCCGGGGAGCCCGGGTTTTGGACGTGGGCCGTTTCGTGGTTTGCAGGTTTTCTTGTTGCTTGCCACTTGTCTCTTTCTTTAAGCCCCAGCCGCATCCTGCCGGTAGCGCGCCGGCGGCAACTCGAACTGGTTCTTGAAGAAGCGGGTGAATGCGCTTTGTGAGGAAAAGCCCAGGCGGTCGCCGATTTCCGCCACGCTCAGGCTCGTTTCGCGCAGCAGCCGGCGCGATTCGCGGCTTTTCGCGCGCAGCTCCAGCGCGCGGAACGAGGTCTGCTCCTGCTGCAGCTGGCGCTGCAAGGTCCAGCGGTTCATCGCCAGGCCGTCGCACAGGGCCGGCAGCAGCGCGGCGCCGTCGGCGTTTCCGGCGCCTTGCCTGCCCAGCAAATCGATGATGGCCTGCTCCACGCGGGCCGAAAACAGCTGCGCGCCCCGCAACTGCTGCAATTGCCCCTGCGCGTGGCGCAGCGCATGCGGCGCCAGCATGGCGTTGAACTGGGCGAAGGGCCGGTCCAGCGCCGGAGCGTCGAACGTCAAGGTGTTGCGCGCCTGGCCGAAGGCGGCCGTGGCGCCGAAGCACTCGGCAATGGCCGGCGCGAACCACGGCGCCTTGCCCTGGAAGCCGGCATGGAAGGCCGTGGGCGCGCCATCGTCGTAGGCGCGCGCCACCAGCGACAGCATGCGGAAATTGGCCAGTGCCTGCATGGCCCCGCCCGCCGGACAGAACTCGGACAGGTACTCGATCTCGATGCGCGTGCCGTTTTCACTCATCAGCATGAAGTCGAATTCGCCGATCAATCCCCGCAGGTGCAGCAGTTCATGCAGCGCGCTGCGCAGGGTGGGGCGGTTGAAGCAGACGTGGGCGATGCCCGAGTAATGCGAGAACCAGTGCGTCACGTCGAGGTCGAGCAGGCCGCGATGCTGCGGCAGCTGCTGGGCGTAGGCCGTCATGCGGCGGTGCCGCTCGGCGTTGATGCGCCCGCCCGGCTCGTCCAGCTGCGCCGGCGTGATGCCCGTGCGGCGGAAGAATTCGGCGGGGTCGTGGCCATCGGCCTGCATGGCGCGCGCGCATTGCTGCGCGATCCGGTTCGAAACCGTGCGCGTATCGGGTTTGTGCAAGGCTGTCTCCTGCTGATCCTGCTTGTTGTAGTAATTTTTCACAAATATTAGCACTTTGTAGGAGATTGTTGGTTGTTGTGCCATCTAACCAAAAATTGTTCTCGCGGGTATAAAACGCGTGCTGCGCGGTCAAGAAACTCACGCATTCTCACGCTATATTGTTTTCGGCCGGCCTTGCCGCCGCGCCTTGATACCTACAAAAACAGTCTTGGAGATAATGATGAATTGCACTTTGAAACCGATGGCCCGCGTGGTCGCCGGCTGCGTCGCCACGCTTGCCCTGGCCGCCTGCGGCAACGACACCGGCAGCGAGGGATACACGCAGCCCGTGTTCGGCGCCACCACCTACACCCAGTTGAAAGTCGACGGCTACACCTTCAAGGACATGAACCGCAACGGCAAGATCGACCCGTACGAAGACTGGCGCCTGCCGGCCGAGGCGCGCGCGGACGACCTGCTGTCGCGCATGAGCCTTGATGAAAAAGCGGGCCTGATGATGCACGGCACGGCGCCCACCGTGTCCGACCCTTCCGGCATCGGCCTGGGCGGCGCGTACGACTTGACGGCGCTGCAAGACCTGATCGTCAGGCAGTACGTCAACACCTTCATTACGCGCATGGCGGGCGACACGGCCAACATGGCGGCCCAGTACAACAAGGTGCAGGCCCTGAGCGAAACGTCGCGCCACGGCATTCCCGTCTCTATCAGCACGGACCCGCGCCACCATTTCCAGTACACGGTGGGCGCCAGCGCCGGCACCAAGGGCTTCTCGCAGTGGCCGGAAACCCTGGGCCTGGCCGCCATCGGCGACGATGCGCTGGTGCGCCGCTTCGGCGATATCGCGCGCCAGGAATACCTGGCCGTCGGCATCACGCAGGCGCTGTCGCCGCAGGCGGATCTCGCCACCGAGCCGCGCTGGTCGCGCATCAACGGCACGTTTGGCGAAGACGCGGACCTGGCCAAGCGCATGGTGCAGCAGTATATCGAGGGCTTCCAGGACGGCAATACGGGCCTGCATGACGGCAGCGTGGTGGCCGTCGTCAAGCACTGGGTGGGCTACGGCGCCACGAAGGAGGGCTTCGACGGCCACAATTACTATGGCCGCTACATGACCTACCCGGGTAACAACTTCGCCTACCACGTGAAACCGTTCGAGGGCGCCTTCACGGCCAAGGCGGCGTCCGTCATGCCGACCTACGCTTTGCCGGACGGCAATATCACGATCGACGGCATCACGCTGGAACAGGTGGGAGCCGGTTTCAGCAAGACCATGCTGACGGATCTGCTGCGCGGCAAATACGGCTTCGAGGGCGTGATCCTGTCCGACTGGGGCATCACGTCCGACTGCGACGCCAACTGCCGCAACGGCACGGCGCCTGGCGTGGCGCCTTCCTTCATCGGCTTCGGCACGCCGTGGGGCATGGAAGACGCCACCAAGGCCGAGCGTTACGTGAAGGCCGTGACGGCTGGGATGGACCAGTTCGGCGGCGTGACGGAAGCGCCGTACCTGACGCAAGCCGTGCAGCGCGGTCAGCTGACGGAGGCGCGCATCGACGCTTCGGCGCGGCGCATCCTGATCCAGAAATTCAAGCAGGGCCTGTTCGAGCATCCGTTCGTCGATGCGGCCAAGGCGGCCGCCACGGTGGGCAAGGCTGACTTCATCGAGGCGGGCCTGGACGCCCAGCGCCGCTCGCTGGTCCTGCTGGAAAACAAGGAGAAGGTCTTGCCGCTGGCCGCCACCGTCAAGAAGGTCTACCTGTACGGCATCGATGCGGCCGTGGCGCGGCAGTATGGCTACACGGTGGTCGCCACGCCGCAGGAAGCGGACGTGGCCCTGCTGCGCGTGGCCGCGCCGTATGAAACCCTGCACCCGAACTACATCTTCGGCAGCATGCAGCACGAGGGCCGCCTCGATTATGTCGATGGCAACGCCGACTACGAGGCGATCAAGAATGCTGCCAAGTATGCGCCGAAGACGGTGGTCACCGTGTACCTGGACCGCCCGGCCATCCTCGGCAACGTGCAGGACAAGGCCAGCGCCATCCTTGCCAACTTCGGCGTGAGCGACGGCGCGCTGTTCGATGTCCTGACGGGCAAGGCCAAGCCGCAAGGCAAACTGCCGTTCGAGCTGCCGTCGTCGATGGCCGAAGTGCAGGTGCAGAAATCGGACGTGCCGTACGATACGGCCCATCCGCTGTACAGGTTCGGTTACGGGCTGGCGTACTAAAACGCCGCTGTCGTCAGCGCAGCGTAATCCAGCTGCGCTCCTGCATGGAGCGCAGCGCCGCGGCTATCAGCCGGTCCACCTCGTAGCCGTCGCGGAAGGTGGGCCAGACCGGCTGGCCGCTGGCGATCGCCTGCAGAAAATCGCGCGCTTCGATGACGATCTGCTCGTTGTAGCCCGTGCCATGTCCGGCGCCCTGGGAAAACGCCAGGTAGTCGGGGTGGGCGGGCCCCATCAGCAGGCGCTGGAAACCCTGGCGCTGCGCCGGGCGGCTGGCGTCGTACAGCCACAGTGCATTCTGGTTTTCCTGATCGAAGGCGATCGCGCCTTTCGTGCCCGTGATACGGTAGGTGTAACCCATCTTGCGCCCGGCCGCCACGCGGCTGAAGGTCAAGGCGCCCAGCGCGCCGCTGGCAAAACGCAGCATCACGTTCCCCTGGTCGTCATTCTCCACCGCTTCCATGCCGTGCGGGCCTTGCCGCTGCGCGTGCACGGTGTTCATGTCGGCCACCAGCGCGTCGACGGGGCCGCCCAGGCGCAGGGCCAGGTTGAGCAGGTGCGAGCCCACGTCGGCCAGCGCGCCGGCGCGCGTTGCCGTCGCTTCCCGCGTGCGCCACGAGGCGGGGGCGCGCGGATCGTGCAGGTAGTCTTCCACGTGTTCGGCGGCGACGTGGATGATCTCGCCGATCTCTCCCGATTCGATGATGTGCCGCGCCAGCTGGCTGGCGGGCGTGCGGATGTAGTTATAGCCGACCATGTTGGCCACG
The DNA here is from genome assembly GCF_051380725.1 of Janthinobacterium glycogeni. NCBI lineage: Bacteria > Pseudomonadati > Pseudomonadota > Betaproteobacteria > Burkholderiales > Oxalobacteraceae > Janthinobacterium > Janthinobacterium glycogeni. The sequence continues at coordinate 28,181 of NZ_JBNYXP010000003.1, forward strand.
CCCGCGCTTTCCGCCGCCTGCGCCAGCATCAGGGATTCGGCGGCCGTCATGCCCAGCGGCTTTTCGCAGAATACGGGTTTGCCCAGGGCCAGCGCCGCCAGCACGATGTCCTTGTGCGTGGCCGGCGGCGTGGCGACGACGATGGCGTCGATGGCCGGGTCGTTGACCAGCGTGCGCCAGTCGCCGGTGGACCTGTTCCAGCCCAGTTCCTGGGCGTTGCGCGCCGCGCTCTCTTCGCTGCTGGTGGCGATGCAGGCGCACACGGGATTGAGCGCCGTGGGAAAGATGCTGCGCACGGCCTTGTAGGCGATGGTGTGGGCCTTGCCCATGTAGCCGGCGCCGATCAGGCCGATGTGGATGTCTTGCATAGGGAGTCTCCGAGGATGTCGCGGTATGTCGCGGTATGGGATCAGGCTTGCCGGCGCCAGGCGTGGCTGTCCAGCGCGTCGAGGAGGCGCGCGGCGGGCCATTCCTGCGCCAGCGCTTCGTGCATCAGCTGCTGCTGCGTGGGCGGCGCCATGCCATTGATGGGCTGGTCGCGGTCAAGGTTGCTGGGGAAGGCATAGCCTTCGGCGCAGGCGGCAATCGCGTGGCTGATGCCGATGTCATCCAGGGCGCCTTGGGCGCGCAGCGCCTGCAGTGCCGGATACAGCGCGGCGCTCATGGCGCGGCGGTCCAGCGCTTCCATGGCGCGCCCGAACGGCGACGATACTTGCAGCAGGTTGGCCATGCGGCGGATATCGGGCGAGCGGTTATGTCCGGCCGCATGAAACAGGGCGGGGTTGAAGAACACGGCGTCGCCTGTGGACAGGGGCAGCTGCACGCAATGCCGGGCGAAATAGTCGCGAAACGGCCGCTGCTGCCAGGCGAGAAAACCGGCCCGGTAGCGCTGCGACCCGGGCAGGTAGAGGGTGGGGCCGGAGGCGAGCGGCATGTCGCAATGGGCGACGGCGCCCTGCAAGGTCAGGAGGGCCGACATCTGGTGCACGGGCGCCGGGTAGGCGGCGCAGGCGGCGGCGCTCTGGAAGCCCAGGTGATAGTCGCGGTGCGGCGCCTGGGCCGCGCCGCCCGGGTTGACGACGTTCACTTGCGCCGTCATCTGGTAGGCGGGGCCGAGCCAGGACTCGGCTATCCAGGCGAAGACGGGATTGGCGTAATAGCGCGCGAAGGCCTCGGGCGCCCGCAGACACAGTTTTTGCTGGGCATTCCAGATGCGGTCATTCGCTCCCGCCTCGGCGAAATGGTCGCCCGCCGCCTGGCCGCTGGCATGCTGTTCGGCGATCAGGGCATGAAACACGCGATTCACCTGTTCCAGCGCGTCCATGTCCGTGACGGCCCGCTGCAAGACCACCACGCCGGGGCCATCCATCAGCGCCTCGCCCCATTCGGCCTGCAGCGCGCGCAGCGATGCCGCATTGCCGGCCAGCGCGCGCACCCTGTCGCAGTCGTACACGAGGATATTTTCCCGTACCTCCGCGGCGTGGGGATAGTCGGCCAGCGCCGTGCGTTGGCTGACGGTGCGGATGAAATCATCGAGCTGGCAGTCTTGCTGCGACAGCCAGAAGGGGGCGGGCGGCGCGGCGTCCTTGGTGATCATGCGGTGTCTCCGTTGTTTAAATTGTAGAATCAGTATAGGGATGAAAATCCGCATTTTTGATCAAAAAATCCATCAAAAAACCATCATTTTTAATCGGACAGAGCATGACGCATCCTTTTCCCGTCAAGGTCGTGGCGCTGCAGGCCGGCGTCAGCGTGGCCACGGTCGACCGCGTGATCAAGCAGCGCGGGGGCGTTCACGCCAATACCGTGCGCCGCGTGATGCAGGCGCTCGATGAACTGGCGCGGCAAAGCACGCAGGTGGGCCTGTCCGGCAGAAAGTTCATGCTCGACGTGCTGATGGTGGCGCCGCGCCGCTTCACGGACGCCGTGCGCGGCGCGCTGGAGGCGGAGCTGCCGTCCTTGCATCCGGCCGTGCTGCGCTCGCGCTTTCACCTGCATGAAACGCTGGACGTGGACGGCATCGTCGAGCTGCTCGAACGCATCCGCAAGAACGGCAGCCACGGCGTGCTGCTCAAGGCGCCGGACGTGCCGCCGGTGGCCGACGCCGTTGCGCGGCTGGCGGCGGCCGGCATTCCCGTCGTGACCCTCGTGACGGACTTGCCGGCTTCCGCGCGCCGCAGCTATGTGGGCATGGATAACCGCGCGGCGGGCGAGACGGCCGCCTGCCTGATCGGCCAGTGGCTGGGCGCGGGCAGGCGGCCAAGGAAACAGCAGGTGCTGGTGACCCTGAGCAGCAACCGTTTTCACGGCGAGGAAGAGCGCGAGATCGGCTTTCGCCGCGCGCTGCGCGAGCGGCACCGCCATTTATCCATCGTCGAAGTGAGCGAGGGCCACGGCATCGACGGGGCCACGGGCGCGCTGGTGCGTCAAGCCCTGGCAGATCATCCGGCCATCGCCGCCGTGTATTCGATCGGCGGCGGCAATGCCGCCATCGTGCAGGCCTTTGCGCGGGCGGGGCGGCCCTGCCAGGTCTTCATCGGTCATGACCTGGACGCGGACAACGTGGCGCTGCTCAAGTCGGGCGCCATCCACGCCGTATTGCACCACGACCTGGGCCAGGACATGCGGCGCGCCTGCCAGGAAATCCTGCGGGCGCAGGGCGCGCTGCCGGCCCTGGCGCAGGCGCCGTCCCTGTCCGCCATCCAGATCGTCACGCCGTGGAACCTGCCCGTCTTGAACGGGGTGAATTGACAGGCCTGCGAGGCTGGCCGATACTCGCCGCTTCGCTCATCGCTCATCGCTCACCTCAGGAAGGAATCCCCCGATGTCCGTCACTCCGAAATTGCACCAGACCGTGCTTGCCGCCGCGCTTGCAGCCGCGTTGGCCATGCCCGCCATGGCCGCAGGCCCTGCCGCTCCGGCCACCGCCAGCGCGTCGTCCGCCTGGGTCGAGGCCAGCAACCGCAACGCGGCCATCGTGCTGGCGGCGCAGGCGCAGTTCTCGCCCGAAGACGCGTCCGACAGGGGCCTGGCCCAGTACGACGGTCTGGCTGCCGACCTGGGGCCGAACATCGCCGGGCGCCAGGTGGCGGCCATGCGGAAGGCGCGCGCGCAGTTGCAGCAGAAGCTGGAACTGGAACGCGACGAACGCATACGCCAGGACCTGGAAATTCTGATCGGCGCCGTCGACCAGGAAATCGCCGGCACCGAGCTGGAAGCCAGATACACCCTGCCGTGGGTCGATGTGCCGCAGATGGTCTTTGGCAGCATGCAAAGCCTGCTGCAGGAGCAGCGTCCGGCCGCGCGCCGCGCCAAGGCGCTCGAACGCCTGCAGCGCTATGTGGGCCAGTTCCCGGGCAGCACGCCGATCACGCAGCAGGCCAAGGCGCGCTTCACGGAAAAAATCGGCACGCCCGGCCTGGCGGGACCCGTGCGCCTGCAGGTGGCGCAGTCGCTGGAAAACGTGCCGACGTATATCGCCGGCATCCGCAAGCTGTTCGCCGACATGCACATCGCGGGTGCCGAACCGGCGCTGGCCGCCATGGAGCAGCAGCTGAACGAATATGCGGCGTGGGAAAAGCAGGTGGTGCTGCCCTTGTCGCGCACGGATTTCCGCATGGCGCCCGAACTGTATGCGTTTCGCCTGAAACAGGTGGGCATCGACATCGAGCCGCGCGCGCTGGTCGAGCGGGCGCAGGTGGCCTACCTGGAAACGCGCGCCGCCATGCAGGCGCTGGCGCCCGTGGTGGCGGCGAAAATGTCGCTCAAGGGCGTCGACGGCGCGGATTACCGCCAGGTGCTGCGCGCGCTGAAGGCCGATTCCATCCCGAACGCGCAGCTCGAGGCGCACTACAAGGGCGTCAATACGCAGCTGGAACAGCGCATCGCCCGGCAGCGCGTGGTCGACATCCCTGCGCGCGCCATGACGATGCGCCTGGCGTCAAGCGCCGAATCGGCGGCCCAGCCGGCGCCGCATATGCGTCCGCCTCCGCTGATCGGCAATACGGGAGAACATGGCCAGTTCGTCCTCCCCGTCAGCAATCCGGCCGCCAGCGGCAAGGGCGAAGCGTATGACGATTTCAATTTTGCGGGCGCCGCCTGGACGTTGAGCGCGCACGAAGGCCGCCCTGGCCACGAGCTGCAGTTCAGCGCCATGGTGGAGCGGGGCGTGTCGCAGGCGCGCAGCCTGTACGCGTTCAACAGCGTCAACGTGGAAGGCTGGGCGCTGTACGCGGAAGCCGAGATGATCCCGTACGAGCCGGCCGAAGGCCAGTTCATCGCGCTGCAGTTCCGCATGCTGCGCGCGGCGCGCGCCATGCTCGACCCGATGCTGAACCTGGGGCAAGTCACGCGCGAAGAGGCGGGGCGCATCCTGACGGACGAAGTGATGCTGTCGAAACCGATGGCGCGCCAGGAACTGGACCGCTATACCTTCAACATGCCGGGCCAGGCGGGCAGCTATTTTTATGGCTATACGCGCATCCTGCAGCTGCGTGCGGAAACGGAGCTGGCGCTGGGAGACAGATTCGACCGCCTGGCCTTCAACAACTTCCTGCTGGGCCAGGGCTTGCTGCCGCCGGACTTGCTGGCCAAGGCCGTGCGCGAGCACTTCATCCCCGAGCAGAGAAAAGCCGGGGGCTGACGGCGGTCTCCTGCGCATGCCATACTGTCGCCCTTGAATGACGACGTGAAAGCAGCAGGCATGTGGCGCGGGATCGTATCTGGTTTGCTGGCCGGCGCCTTCTGGGGCGCCGTTTTCATTGTGCCCGTCTTGCTGCCCGATTTTTCGCCGGTCGAGCTGATGGTGGGCCGCTACGTCTGCTATGGCGTGCTGGCGGCCGGGCTGATGCTGCCGCGCCTCTTGCCCCTGTTGCGGCGGCTGCGGCGCGGCGACTGGCTGGCCATGCTGCGCCAGGCGCTGGCCGGCAACGTCGTGTACTACCTGCTGCTGGCGTATGGCGTCAAGCTGGCCGGCGTCGCGCCCACTTCCCTGATCATCGGCTTGCTGCCGCTGAGCGTGACCCTGTTCGGCCACAAGGACCACGGCGCACCGCCCTTGCGCCGCCTGGCCTTGCCGTTGCTGGTGGTGGCTGCGGGCATCGCCTGCATCAATGTCGATATCTTCAGCCAAGCAGGCGGCGCGGGCGGCGCCAGCCTGACGCACAGGCTGGCCGGCGTGCTGTGCGCCGTCGGCGCGCTCGCCTGCTGGACCTGGTATGCGCTCGACAACGCCCGCTTCCTCAAGCGCCATGCCCATGTGAGCGCCGTGGAGTGGGCCATGCTGTATGGCCTGGCCAGCGGCGTCATCGCGCTGATCGTGGGCGCCGTGATGCTGGCGCTGCAGCCGGCGGGTGGCGTCGACGGCGGTCCGGCGCGCGACTGGCCCCGCTTCTGGCTCGTCTGCCTGCTGCTGGCGCTGGGCGCTTCCGTGATCGGCAACTACCTGTGGAACCTGGCGTCGCGCCGGGTGCCCGTCACCCTGTCGGGTCAGCTGATCCTGTCGGAGACGCTGTTCGCGCTGCTGTACGGCTTCGTCTACGCGCAGCGCATGCCGCGCCCGCTGGAGTGGGCGGCCATGCTCTTGCTGACGGCGGGCGTGCTGTGGTCCGTGCAGCGCCATGCGCACGAGGAGGGAAAAGGGCGTGGGGCAGGGCGGACGTAGCGAAAAATACATCGTTGCCGGCCTGCCGTTTGCCCTGGCCCGGCCGTATAATGACGCTCATTTGCCGGCCACCCTGGGAGTTCCGCTTGCAGCTACCGATCCGTTATCCGAACATGCCGCAACTGCTGCTGAAGGCCCGCGACAGCCTGCTCCAGCATTTCCGTCCCATCCTCAATCACTTCGGCGTGACGGAGCAGCAGTGGCGCATCATGCGCGCGCTGAACGAAAGCCCGACCCTGGAACCGCGCGAACTGTGCGAGATCTGCCAGATTTCCAGTCCCAGCATGAGCGGTATCCTGGCGCGCATGGAAGAAATCGGCTTGATCGGGCGCAGCAAGTTCGAAGGCGACCAGCGCCGCCGCAAGGTGCACCTGTCGGAAGCGGGCGCCAGCCTGCTGCTGCAGATGGGGAAACTGATCGACCTGCAATATGCCCACCTGGAAGCGGCTTACGGCAAGCAAGTGTTCGAAGACATGCGCCGCGCCCTGGAAGCATTTATTGCCCTCGAAACCCTGCCGGTGGCGCCCGCCATCCTGCGCTGAACCCACAACTTTTCCTTGCCTGAGCTTTGACCGGGCGCGCGTTTTTCGACACGCGTTGCCGCTGCTTTTCCCATGCCTGTTCCGCCCATTCCCGCAGCTTGTCCGGCGTGCGCCAGCACGCCTGCCGGTTTTGCTATAAGACTAATCTATGTTTTGCTATAAGACTACGCCTTACAGTCAATCACTTACATGTGAGTAAATAAGCGTATAATTTGTCCCACTTGATTCAAATCAAGAAGAACAGCGGCCCCCGTATCCATGGATAGGGCGGCAACGCGGCGCCACGCCCGTATTTCGCCAGATAAAACAGGAAAGTCAGGAAAAAATGAACACACCATGCATGCGCGCTGCGGCGCTGGCCGTCTCCACGCTGATTGGCGCAAACGTTTGCGCCCAAAGCAATGTCACCATTTACGGTGTGGTCGACGCGGCCACCGCCTACGCGAGCAACCAGGGCGGCAAGTCGAACACCTATATGCGCAGCGGCAGCTTGTCCGCCAGTAAGATCGGTTTCCAGGGCGTGGAAGACCTGGGCGGCGACCTGAAGGCGCTCTTCCTGCTGGAAAACGGCTTTGAAAGCGATACGGGCGCGCAAAGCTCGGCCAGCTCGCTGTTCAACCGCCAGGCCTACGTGGGCCTGCAATCGACAGCCTACGGCACCTTGACGGCCGGCCGCCAGTACACGCCGTACTACCTGCTGGTGGGCTCGCTGGCGTCGAGCAACGTCTTGACGGGCGCCACCGGCGCGCACCCGGGCGACATCGACGGCCTCGACACCACCGTGCGCATCAGCAATTCCGTCACCTACAGCATGCCGGCCTGGCGCGGCTTGCAAGCGAGCGCGCAATACGGCTTTGGCGAAGCGGCCGACGGCAATGCCGTGGGCAGCAGCTTCAGCGCCGCCGTCAAGTACAGCACCTCGCCGGCCGAATTCGCGCTCGGCTACCTGAAACTGAAAAATGGGCAGAACGGCAGCGGCTGGAGCGACAAGGGCTCGGCCAGCTTCGGCATCTCGGCCATCAACCAGGGCTACGCCTCGGCGGAAAGCATCGAATTCATCGCCGCCAGCGCGCGCTACACCATGGGCAAATGGATGGTGGGCGCCAATGCCAGCAACGTGCAATACCAGGCGGGCAGCCGCTCGGCCTTCCGCGACACGGCCATCTTCAACACGGCCGGCCTGATCGCCAGCTACCAGTGGACGCCGCAGTGGTTCCTGGCCGCCGGCTACAGCGACACCTTCGCCAGCCGCGCCAACGGCATCGCCGACCGCGCGCGCTACCGCCAACTGTCGTTCGAGCAGAATTATGCGCTGTCGAAGCGCACCGCGATCTACCTGATCGAAGCGCGCCAGCTGGCGCGCGGCCAGACCCTGGGCCAGGACGGCGGCATCGTCGGCGCCGTCGCCTCGGTCGGCGATGCGCAAAACGGCACGCCGTCGTCGAACGGCGGCCAGACGGTGGTCATGGTCGGTCTCAAGCATTCTTTCTGAACGGTTGCTGAACTCACGGGAGCTTCAATTGGACGCTATACACAATAAGGAGGGCCGCGGCCCTCTGAACCCCGGCCGCCGCATGGTGCTGGCCGGCCTGCTGTCGGCTTCGGCCGCGGCGCTGATCCCCTGGGCATTGGCCGAACCGGTCGCCAATGCGGAGCAGGGCGCCTTCCTGGGCGTGTCGGCCATGCTGGTCGGGCGGCAAGTGCTCGACCCGGCGTTGGCCAAGCGCCTGTATGACGCGCTGGTGGCGCAGGACGCCGCCTTCCCCGCCAAGGTGCGCGCGCTGCTGGCCTTGATCAATGCACAGGGCTTGCAGGCGGCCGGCCTGCAGGAAGCGCTCGACGCGCTCGACCCGGCCCAGGCGCCGCTGGCGGCCCTGCCGCGCCAGATCGCCAGCGCCTGGTACCTGGGCATCGTCGGCACGGGCGAGGCGGCAGTCTGCGTCGCCTATGAGCAGGCGCTCAACGCGGCCGTCGTGGCCGACGTCCTGAAGCCTCCCACGTATTCCTATGGCGCCTACGGCAGCTGGGCCAGAAAACCAATTTAAGGAGCCATCATGGCTGAAGAACTCTCCGCCGATTACCTCGTGATCGGCTCCGGCATCATCGGCTCGCTGGCCGCGCGCAAGCTCGCGCTGGCTGGCGCCTCGGTGCTGATCCTGGAAGCGGGCCCGCGCGTGTCGCGCGGCGAAATCGTCGCCCGTTTCCGCAACACGACGCGCCGCAGCGACTGGATGTCGCCGTATCCCTCGGTGGACACGGCGCCGCACCCGATCTACCAGCCGAAGGACAACGGCTACCTGGTGCAGGCCGGCCCGTATCCGTACCCGGCCGAATACATCCGCCAGTTTGGCGGCACCTCGTGGCACTGGGCCGCGCAGGCGTGGCGCAACGTGCCGAACGATTTCCGCATCCATACCCTGTACGGCGTGGGCGTCGACTGGCCCATCAGCTACGAAGACCTGGAGCCGTTCTACCAGGAAGCGGAAGACATCATGGGCGTGTCCGGCGCCGACAACACGGGTTCGCCGCGCAAGCAGGCGTTTCCGATGGACCCCGTGACGGAGCCGTACGCGATGCGTCGCATCCGCGAACGCCTCGACCCCACGTACAAAGTGGTGGGCAACACGGTGGCGCGCAACAGCGTCGGCTATGACGGGCGCCCGGCCTGCTGCGGCAACAACAGCTGCCAGCCGATCTGCCCCATTGACGCGCAATACCACGGCGGCATCGCCGCGCAGCAGGCGGAAGACGCGGGCGTCAAGATCGTCTGCAATGCCAACGTCTACAAGCTGGAACACGACGCGCAGGGCCGCATCACGGCCGCCCTGTACTACGATGTGGATAAAAAAAGCCACCGGGTGACGGCGAAGACTTTTATCCTCGCCGCCAACGGCATCGAAAGCCCCCGTTTGCTGCTTGTTTCCGCCTCGGATAAGTACCCGAACGGCCTGGCCAACAGCAGCGACATGGTGGGCCGCAACCTGATGGACCATCCGAGCACCTCGATCACCTTCGACGCCGATGAAGACCTGTGGCTGGGCCGGGGGCCGCAAAGCCCCAATTCCATCAACACCATGCGCGACGGCGACTTCCGCAGCCGGCATTCGCCATACCGCCTGGACTTCACGAACATCTCGCGCGTCGATGGCGCGACCAAAGAGTTGATCGGCAAGGGCGTGTTTGGCGCCGAATTCGAGCAGCAGCTTCGCTTCCGCTCGGCCCGCGAAATGAGCTTGAAAAACGTGCTGGAAGTGTTGCCGAACCCGGAAAACCGCATTGCCTTGAGCCGCGAAAAGGACGCCATGGGCATCCCCAAGCCGCAGGCCCACTATGCGATCGACGAGTACACGAAGCGGGGCCACGAGCGCTCGAAGCAGGATTTCGAGCAGATCGCCAGGCTGATGGGCGGCACCAATCTGCGCCACAGCAAGGAAGGCGTGTTCGCCAACAACCAGCACATCTGCGGCACCCTGTCGATGGGTTCCGATCCGGCCAAGGCCGTGTGCGACCAGTGGGGCCGTACCTTCGACCATGCCAACCTGTTCCTGTGCAGCACCGGCGTGCTGCCCACGTCCGGCACCTGCAATTCGACGGAAAACGGCCTGGCCGTGGCGCTGCGCACTGTCAAGCATATCCTCGACGAACAACAGGGAGGAACAGCATGATGTCGACCTTCAGAACGGCGGCCGGCGCCGCCTTGCTGGCACTGGCCTTGCCCGTGCTGGCGGCGAACGCCCCCGGCGCCGACGTGCAAGCCATCGAACGTGGCCGCTACCTGGCGACGGCGGGCGACTGCATCGCCTGCCATAGTGTCCCTGGCGGCAAGCCGATGGCGGGCGGCCTGGCCCTGGCGACGCCATTGGGCGCCGTCGTGGCCACCAACATCACGCCGTCGACAACGCACGGCATCGGCAACTACACGCTGGCGCAGTTCTCCGATGCCGTGCGGCACGGCGTGCGGGCCGATGGCGCGCACCTGTACCCGGCCATGCCCTACACAGCCTACGCCAGGGTGACGGACGACGACACGGCCGCCCTGTACGCCTACTTCATGCATGGCGTGGCGGCGGTGGACACGGCGCCGGCAACACAGACGGACTTGCCATTCCCGTTCAATCTCCGCCTGTCGATGGCGCTCTGGAATTGGCTCTTCCTCGACAAGAAACCGTTTGTCGCCGACGCGGCCAAGAGCATGGAGTGGAACCGCGGCGCCTACCTGGCGCAAGGGCTGGCCCACTGCAGCACCTGCCACACGCCGCGCAATGCGCTGATGGCCGAGCAGCTGTCGAAGGAACTGGGCGGCGCCGACCTGGGCACGTGGTACGCGCCGAACATCACGTCGGACGTCAACAGCGGCGTGGGCGGCTGGAGCCAGCAGGAACTGGCCGGCTACCTGCGCACGGGCCGCGCCGCGCACCGGGGGCAGGCAGCCGGCCCGATGGCCGAAGCCATCGACCATAGCCTGAAGCACCTGAGCGACGCCGACCTGGACGCCATCGCGCACTACGTAAAGAGCGTGCCGGCCATCCGCGACAAGGCGGACACGCAGCCGGTGACGCAATGGGGCAAGGCGGGCGACGAGCTGGCCGCCATCCGCGGCGTGCCGCTGCCGCAAAACCTGAACAGGATGTCGGGTGCGCAGCTGTACGATGCGCACTGCGCCAGCTGCCACCAGGCCAGGGGCGAGGGCAGTTTCGACGGCAGCCTGCCGCCGCTGTTCCACAACTCGGTGACGGGCCGCGGCAACAGCAACAACCTGGTGATGGCCATCCTCGATGGCGTGGAACGGCAGGATGGCAAGGGCAGTCATGCCGGCCACCTGATGCCGGCCTTCCGCCAGACCCTGTCGGACGAGCAGATCGTCACCCTCGGCAATTACGTGCAGAAGATGTACGGCAATCCCGACGTCAGGGTGACGGCGGAACAGGTGACGACCCTGCGCAACGGCGGTCCGCCGTCCAACCTGATCGGCCTGGCCCGCGCGGCCATCATCGTCGGCGTGCTGGTGCTGCTGGCATTGCTGCTGTGGTGGCGGGGACGGCGTCGCAAGGCGGCGTAAGCGTCCAACCGCAGCAAAGGCCGGGGCCAGACTGGAACGTCTGGCCCTTTTTTTGCCCATAATTGCAACTCGTTTGCATATGCGGAATTTATGTACTATCATTAGTTACATGAGACGCGACAGCAAATTATCATCGATCCTCCATGTGCTGCTGCACATGGCCCACGCGGGACGCCCGATGACGTCCGAGGAACTTTCCGGCTGCCTGGACACCAACCCCGTGCTGGTGCGGCGCGTGATGGCCGGCTTGCGCGAGCGCGGCTACGTGGCCTCGGTCAAGGGCCATGGCGGCGGCTGGCGCATCGTCTGCGACCTGCACCGCGTGACCCTGCAAGACATCTACGTGGCCGTGGGTTCGCCCACCATCTTCGCCATGGGCAACCGCGTCGACCAGCCGGGCTGCCTGGTGGAGCAGGTGGTCAACCAGTCGCTGGCCGGCGCCTTCGACGAGGCCGAGGCGCTGCTGATCCGGCGCTTCGGCGCCGTCACCCTGGCCGACCTGGCCGGCCGTTTCAGCCAACAATATGCCATCCACCGAGGAGCACCCCATGCACATCTTTGACGCCATCATCGTCGGCGGCAGCTACGCGGGCCTGTCGGCCGCCACGCAGTTGGCGCGCGCGCGCCGCCGCGTGCTGGTGATCGACGGCGGCCAGCGCCGCAACCGCTACGCCAGCCATTCCCACGGTTTCCTGACCCAGGACGGCAGCGGGACGGCCGCCATCGCCGCCGAGGGCAAGGCCCAGCTGCTGGCGTATGCCACCGTGTCCTGGCTCGATGGCGCGGCCGTGCAGGCGGCGGCCAGCCCCGATGACGATGGCTACGACGTGACCCTGGCGGACGGCACGCTCGTACGGGGCCGCCGCCTGGTGCTGGCCACCGGCGTGATCGATGAACTGCCGCCCGTCGATGGGCTGGCTGAACGCTGGGGCGGCAGCGTCTTTCACTGTCCGTACTGCCACGGCTATGAACTGGAGCAGGGCGCCATCGGCGTGCTGGCCATCGGCCCCTTGTCCATGCACCATGCGCTGATGCTGCCCGACTGGGGCACGGTCACCTTTTTTCTCAATGGCGCGTTCGAGCCCGATGCGGCGCAGCTGGCGCAACTGGCCGCGCGCGGCGTGACGGTGGTGCGCACGCCCGTGGAGCGGATCGACGGCGTGGCGGACGTGGTCATGGCCGACGGCAGCCGCCATGCGATGGCCGGCCTGTTCGTGGCGACCCGTACCCGCCTGGCCAGTCCTCTGGCCGCGGAGCTGGGCTGCGCGCTGGAAGAGGGCGCGATGGGCCCGTTCGTGCGCACCGACGCGCAAAAGGCCAGCAGCGTGCCTGGCGTCTTTTGCTGCGGCGACGCGGGCCGCATGGCTGGCAGCGTGGCGTTCGCGGTGGCCGATGGCGCCATGGCTGGCGTGGCGGCGCACCGCTCGCTGATGTTCGGACTGGCCCCGGCGGCGTAATGGCGGGGCCGTCGTGCATGCCGGCGCTCAGGCGGCAAAACCGCCATCGATCTTCAGCCCGGCGCCCGTGACGAAGGCCGCTTCCGGGCTGGCCAGGTAAGCCACCATGCCGGCGATTTCATCGGCCGTGCCGTGGCGTGGCAGGGCCATCAGGCCGTGCATCAGGTCGGCGAAGTCGCCCGTCGGCGGGTTCATGTCCGTGGCGACGGGGCCCGGTTCCACGTTGTTGATGGTGATGCCGCGCGGGCCAAGGTCGCGCGACAGGCCTTGCGTCAGGCCGCTCAGCGCCGATTTGCTCATAGCGTAGGCGGCCGCGCCGCCGAACGGCATGCGGTGCGCATTCGTGCTGCCGATATTGATGATGCGCCCGCCCGTCTGCATGTGCGCCACGGCCGCCTTGATGGCCACGAACACGGCGCGCACGTTGACGGCCACGGTCTTGTCGAAGTCCGCCAGCGAAAAATCGTCGATGGCGCCGGGCAGGAACACGCCCGCGTTGTTGACGAGGATATCGACGCGGCCAAACTGCGCCGCCACCTTGTCGATGGCCGCCGTCAGGGCGGTGGCGTCGGCCGCATCGGCCTGCACGCCCAGGGCCTTGCCGCCGCTTGCCTCCACCGTGTCGGCCAGCGCCTGCGCTTCGGCGGCCGAGCTTTGATACGTGAAGACGACATTGGCGCCCTGGCTGGCCAGGCGGCGCACGATGGCCGCGCCGATGCCGCGCGAGCCGCCCGTCACGAAGGCGATCTTGTCATGCAGTGGGAAAGAGGTGCTGGTGGTGGCTTGGGTTTGCATGATGTGCTTTCTAAAGGAAGAGTCGAGGAATTCAGTATCTGCCTTTCATTGCCTGCGCGCTAGCCATGAATCATTACAATCACTTTCAACTCTAAGTATCAGCTGAGCGGGTAGAATAGGCGCATGGATGCTCTCAATCACTTGCAATCGTTTGTGCTCTCCGCCGAGCTGGGCAGCTTTTCGGCGGCCGCGCGCCGCCTGGGGCTGACGCCGGCGGCCGTCAGCAAGAATGTGGCGCGGCTGGAAGCGAGCCTGGGACTGCGGTTGTTCCAGCGCAGCACGCGCCGCCTGACCCTGACGGAAGGGGGCGAGCGCTTCCTGCAGCAGATAGGCGGCGCCCTGTCCACCCTGCGCGAGGCGATCGCCGGCGTGGCGGAAGAGGGCGGCCAGCCGGCCGGCATCCTGAAAATCAGCATGGCGCCCTCGTTCGGACGCAGCTACGTGGTGCCGCTGCTGGGCGACTTCATCGCGCGCTACCCTGGCGTCGTCCCCGACTGCCATTTCGACAACGGGCAAGTGGACTTGATCGGCGAAGGATTCGATGTCGCCATCGGCGGCGGCATCGAGCTGACGCCGGGCGTGGTGGCGCGCGAACTGGGCCACGCCTACGTCGTCGCGACGGCGTCGCCCGCCTTCATGCGCGGCAAAGCCATGCCCGTCCATCCTTCGGACCTGGCGCAGTTCGACGGCGTGGCGCGCCGCTCGGCCGGCAGCGGCCGATTGCGCAGCTGGATATTGCGCGACGGTTCGGGCGGCGAAGGCGTGGCCGAATGCCGGCCGCGCGCCATCTTCGACGATCCGGAAGCGATGGCGCAGGCGGCCATCCTGGGCGTCGGCGTGGCGCTGCTGCCCATGCCGCACGCGCTGGCCCATTTGCGCAGCGGCGCCCTGATCCGCTTGCTGCCCGGCTGGCATGCCGATTCCGGTCCCCTGTCCGTGTACTATCCCAGCAAGAAGCTGCTGCCGGCGAAGACGCGCGTCTTCGTCGATTTTTTGCTGGAGCAGTTCCGCCAGCGCGATTTCGCCGCGCAGATACGGCCCGATTAACCAATCAACATTTTCCATGCATAGCAACTACAGCCTGTTTTACACCTTCGACGGCGATCAACCCTTGCATTTCCGCGAAGCGCGCGTCTTCGGCGCCACCCTCTGGACGGCCGCCGGCGCGGCCATGACCTGGGGCGAAGAGACGCGCAACGATTACGCCAGCGAAGCTGAAGCGCACGCCGCCTACGTGGCGCATGGCCGGGCCGCGCTGGCCGACGGCTACGTGCTGGCGCGCGAAAGCGTCATCGATCCGGCCGTCTTCGACTTCGCGCTGCTGCAAACCCTGGTGGCGCACGCCGCGCGCCGGGCTTTTGACTGCGTGCGGCGTGCGCATCCCGGGCAGCACATCGACGCTTTCGCGCTGGTGAGCGACGACAGCGCCATGACGATCGGCGCCATGGCCAACAGTCGCGAAGCGCTGGCCGCCTCGGAATACGGCGAAGAGATGCGGTGGAATCCGGCCGAATGGCCGTTTGACGACGGCGGGGCCTACTTCGACAGCGCCTACCGCCTGTTGCTGCAGGTGCATCGCGCGCTGCCGTTCGACGTCGATTTCGCCACCTTCCGCGCCGGCGCGTTCGACGCCTGTATCGCGGCGCTGGCGCAGCTCGACGCCGAAGGCTGTTTTGGGGCGGGTGCGCAGCGCGAGGAAGCCGTGCTGCTGTTCGAGGTCAGCGACAGCGAGCCGGTGGACGGCGCGCTGGCGCGTTTGAATCCTCCGGCGGTGGTGGCGCGTTACGCGGCGTGGATGGCCAGCTGGGCCGACTAGGTGCTACGCCGCCACCAGCCGCAAGCGGGTAATCTCGGCCGGCGCGCCGATGCGTTTCGGCGGCCCCCAGTAACCGGTGCCGCGGCTCACATAAATCCACAGGCGGCCGCGCCGGTGCAGGCCCGCCACGTACGGTTGTTGCAGCGGCACGAACAGATTCCATGGCCAGAATTGGCCGCCGTGCGTGTGGCCCGACAGTTGCAGGTCGTAGCCGGCCGCTTCCGCCTCGGGCGCGCTGCGCGGCTGGTGCGCCAGCAGGATGCGCGGGATGTCGGCGGGCGCGCCGGCGATGGCCGCTTGCGGGTCGCTTTTCTGCGCCGGATCGAAGGCGCCGGCATTGAAATCGGTGACGCCGGCCAGCGCCAGACGCGCGCCGTCGTGCTCGAGCACCGCGTGCTCGTTCATCAGCACGCGCAAGCCCAGGCGGCGAAATTCTGCCACCCACGGCGCGGCGCCCGAATAGTATTCGTGGTTGCCCGTGACGAGGAAGACGCCATGGCGCGCGCGCAGCTCGCCCAGCGGCGCCGTATGGCTGCCCAGTTGCGCCACCGTGCCGTCGACCACGTCGCCCGTGATGGCGATGACGTCCGCCTGCAGGCCGTTGGCGCGCGCTACGATGGCGTCCACATAGGCGCGCTTGATGGTGGCGCCCACGTGGATGTCGCTCAGCTGCACGATGCTGTAACCCTGCAGGGCGGCCGGCAAGCCGGTAATCGGCACCGTCACTTCGCGCACGCGCGCCACACGGCGGGCGTTGATGAAGCCGACGACGGTGGCCAGCAGCGCCAGGGCTAGCGCCGCCACGGCCGAGGCCTGGGCGTGCGGGCGGGTGGCGGGAACCAGCATCAGCAGTTCGCGCAGCATGGTGAGCACGAACAGCGAGGAAAAAAAGCCCATGCACAGCGAACCGGCCCAGCTCAAACGGTCGGCCAGGCGCGCATCGTTGGTGACGGCGCGGGCGAAGATGGTCATCGGCATCAGCATGGTCGAGGCCAGCAAGACGGCGCCGCCCAGCAGCCAGCCGGCCAGGCCGACGGGCAGCGCAGGCAGCAGCAGCCAGCCCAGCAGGGCATGCAGGGCGCCCAGTATCATGGTGATGCGCAGCAGCGGCGTGCGGGTTTTCATGTGATCGTTCCAATGGTGGGGGACCCGGCGCGGCGGATGCGATGCGGCGCCATCGCCGGCCGCCGATTATAGCCGACGCCTCGGCAACCGGCAGCCGGCTATCCCGCTCATGGTGCGTTCATGGTGTTATATGCAGCCCCAGCATGGCCAGCTTGCCGAAATCGACCGGCTTGGCGAAGTGCTCGTTGAACCCGGCCTGCAGGGCCGCCTGGCGGTCGTGTTCCTGGCCATAGCCGGTCAGCGCCACGAGCTGGAATTGCTGCGGTATCGGCAACTGGCGCAGTTTGCCGGCCACGTCGTAGCCGCTCATGTCGGGCAGGCCGATGTCGAGAAAGACGATGTCGGGCTTGAATTCCAGCGTGCGCTCGGTCGCCTGCGCGCCCGTGTAGGCCGTGCGCACCGTGTGGCCGTACATTTCCAGCAGTTCGGCCAGGGTGTCGGCCGCATCGCAGTTGTCGTCGACGACGAGGATGCGCTGGCTGCCGCCGCTGGCCGCCTCGGGCGCCGGCGCGGCGGCGGGTGCTGGCACGTTGGCGTCGAGGGGCAGGATCACTTCGAAGGTGCTGCCCAGCCCCACGCCGGGACTATGCACGCTGACCTGGCCGCCGTGCAAGGTCACCAGGTTGCGCACCAGCGACAGGCCGATGCCCAGGCCGTCCTGCACCCGGTCGGGCGAATGGCCGCTCTGCTCGAACAGGCCGAAGATGCTGTCGATGCTGGCGGCGGCGATGCCGATGCCGTTGTCGCAGAGGCGGATGCGCACGTTGTCGCCTTCGCGCGCGGCGGAAATGGCGATGCGTCCGCCCGGCGCCGTGAACTTGGCCGCGTTGAGCAGCAGGTTGGCGACGATCTGCGACAGGCGCACGGCGTCGCCGCAGACCCACAGTTCTTCCTGGGGCAGGTTGACGTCGAGCGCGTGGCCGCGCGCTTCGATGCTGTGCGAACTCGTTTCCAGCGCGCTGCGGATGACGCTGGCCAGGCGCACGCTTTCCCATTGCAGCGAGATTTTGCCCTGCGAAATGCGCGACACGTCGAGCAGATCGTCCACCAGCCGCACCAGGTGGTCCGTGTGGCGGCCGATGGTGCGGCGCGCATTGTCCTGCACGGCCGGCACGACGGGGTCGAGCTTGCACAGCAGGGCCAGCGCCGTGCGGATGGGGCCCAGCGGGTTGCGCAGTTCGTGCGCCAGCGTGGCGAGGAATTCGTCCTTGCGGCGGTCCACGTCTCGCAGCGCGCGCTCGACCCGGCCCAGGCGCAGCAGCGCCTTGACGTTGGCGATCAGTTCATCGGCCTCGATCGGCTCGACCAAGTAATTGTCGGCGCCGCCGTCCAGGGCGCGGATCTTGTCGGCCGTGCCGATGCAGGATGCCGACGTCTGCAGCACCAGGATGGTGTTCGTTTCGGCGCCGCCCTTCAATTGGCGGCACACTTCCAGGCCGTTGATGTCGGGCAGCTTGACGTCGAGGAGGATCAGGTTGGGGCGGTCCTGGCGGGCGCGCAGCAGCGCGTCGCCGCCGTTCGACGCTTCGATGACCTTGAAGCCGGCGCGTTGGAGGATGCGCGACTTGGCGTAGCGGGCGCCGTCGCTGTCATCGACGTTGAGGATCAGAGCATCGCTGTTGTTATCCGGTAGCATGCGCATTGTCCCAGGTGGTTGTGCCTTGCGGCGGAACCGGCTCTTGCCGGTGGTGTTGGTTGCCGATCAGCGCGCGCAGGGTTGCCAGCAATTGCTGGCGCGGCAGCGGCTTGACGTAATAGGCGTCGGCGCCCAGGGCCAGGCCCTTGCGGACGTCGTCGATCTCGGTGGCGACGATGACGGGAACCTGGCGCCGCAGCGGGTCGTTTTTCAGCTCGGCCAGCCAGTGCCAGGCCGTTTCGCCGTGCAGCAGGATGTCGAGGATGACGGCGGCGGGGCGCTGCTGTTCCCAGCGTTCCTGCGCCTCGCGCACGCTGCGCGCGGGAACGACGCGAAACTCGCTGCCGGCCAGGAATTTTTCATACAGCAGGCGCACGGGCGGATTGTCTTCCACCACCAGCACGGGTATGCGCTGGTCGTTGCCATTGTCGTTGGCCGGCGCGCTCGGCGGCAGGCTGCCCTCGGGCGCATGGTAGCTGGCGGGCAGGACGACGGAAAACAGCGAGCCGTGGCCCGGCGTGCTTTCCACGCTCACCGTGCCATTGAGCAGGGTGGCCAGGTTGCGGCACAGGGGCAGCCCCAGGCCCGTGCCCTTGACCTTGCGCTGCATGTGGTTTTCCACCTGGCTGAATTCCTCGAAGATCAGCTGCACGTCCTCGGCGGCGATGCCCAGGCCCGTGTCGGAGACGGAAAAGCGGATGGCATCCTGCTCCGGCAAGGGCGTGGCGCTGACAATGATGGCGCCGGCCTCCGTGAATTTGAGCGCGTTGGCGATGAAGTTGCGCAGGATTTGCGACAGCTTGCCTTCATCCGTGTGGATGTGCAGCGCAGGGTCGGGGGCGATGAAGGTCAAGGTCAGCGACTCGGACACCAGCAGCGGGCGCAGCATGCCGCGCAGGGCGCTGAACAGGTCGGCCACCTGGAAGCTGTTGGCGTGCACGTCGACCTTGCCCGCTTCGATCTTGGCCAGGTCCAGCAAGTCGTTCACCAGGTCGCTCAGGCTGACGGCGCTTTGCAGGATGAACAGCACCTGCTTTTCCTGTTCCTCCGACAGTTCGCCGTCGATGCGGTCGAGCAGCAGCTTGGACAGGGCGCGGATGGAGCTGAGCGGCGTGCGGAATTCATGGCTCATATTCGACAGGAAGCGCGATTTCATCTGGTCGGCGCGGCGCAGGTGGTCGGCTTTTTCATCGAGTTCGGCGAACAGCGCCACCACGCCCCGGTTGGTGTCTTCGAGTTCGCGCGTCAGCTGCAGCAAATCGTCCTGGCGCGTCTTCAGTTCGGCCAGGGTGCTCAGCAGTTCGCGGTTCTGCTGCTGCACTTCGGAGAGCGTGATATCCGACGGCAGCGCCTGCAGGCTGCCGGACAGGGTGCCGATGCTTTGCCCGTCGAGCAGGGGCGCGTCGCGCGGGAACAGCTTGTGCAGCGTGATCTGCGTACCGTCGCCGGGCGCGCTGTGGATATGGCAGCGGTCCATCAGGCGCTGCGCGCCCCGGATGCCCAGGCCCATGCCCGTGGGCGAGCGGTAGGTGCCGGCCAGTATCCGGTCGAGCTGCGCGATGCCGGGGCCCTGGTCCTCGATGCGGATGCTGAGCACATGCGGCGCCGTCTGGCCATCGATGGCGAAATGCACCTTGCCGCTGCCCGCGTAGTTGTAGACGTTGCGCGCCAGTTCCGACACGGCCGTGGCGATGCGCACCTGGTCCTGCACGCCGAAACCGCACAGGGCGGCGATCTGCCGCGCGCGCTGGCGTGCGCCCACCACGTCGAGTTCACTGCCGATATGGGCGGTCAATATGCGTTGTGTCATGCCCCACCTGTCCTTTCTGCTGTTTCTGCCGTTACAGCCTGATATTCCTCATGCTCGCGCAGCACCACCACCGTGACGTCGTCGCGCCCGCGCGTAAAATCGCGGTACAGCACGGCGGCGATCAGGCTGGGATGGCATTGCGCCAGGCCCGGATACTGTTCCAGGTCCCAGCGCGTGTGCAAGCCGTCCGAGTGCATGATCAAGGTCGCGCCCAGCTGCCACGGATAGCAGAATTCCTGCACCTTGCGCAGATTGCTGCCGACGATGCCGTTATGCGACAGCAAATGCCGGCGCTGCTGCGCGTCGAAGGCGCAGGCGGCGATGTTGCCCACGCCGGCATAGCGCAATTCGCGGCGCGCGCTGTCGATGTGCGCCACCGCCATGGCCGCGCCGCGCGTGGTGCGCAGCGCGCCGTGGGCCAGTTCGATGAAGGGGGCGGGCAGGGGCGGCAGGCCTGGCGTGTCGTGTTCCAGCAGCGCGCTGGCGCGCTCCGACGCGCGCGCCGCCAGCGGGCCGTGACCCAGGCCATCGGCCACCATCAGGCTCAGTTCATGGCCTTCGCACACGACGTTCCAGGCGTCGCCGCACACTTGTTCCGAGGCCAGCGGCAGGCACACGGCGCCGATGCGCCAGTTCGGATGGGCGGGAATGGCGCTGCTGGCGTTGGGGCCCCAGACCACCACCATCAGCACCGTGCCCTTGCCGGGCGCCGTGTACAGGTCGAATTCCTGGCCCAGGCGGCGTATCGCGCCCAGTCCCACGCCGTAGGTGCCCGTGGTGGAATGGCCATCCTGCATGTGCTGGCGCACATTGGCCATGCCGGGGCCGTTGTCGATGGCCAGCATTTCGATGCCGCTGGTGCCGCCGCGCAGCACCTTGCGCAGCAGGATTTCGCCGCGCTGCGCGTGCTTGACGATATTGGTCGCCGCTTCGCTGATGATGATGGCCAGCTGGCCCGTGCGCACGTCGTCGAAGCCGATGCGGCGCGCCAGTTCGTTGCCGGCGCGGCGGGCCGCGGCGATCTCGCTCGGTTCGCCGATGGGAAAACTTCTTTGCCTGAGAATGTCAGGCTGTGGTTCCTGGTGGTTCAAAACAGCTTCCATTTCGCGATGGTGACGGTGGTGCCCGCGCCGGGCGCCGTGTCGATGTGAAATGCGTCGGCCAGGCGCTTGGCGCCGCCCAGCCCCAGTCCCAGCCCGCCGCCGCTGGTATAGCCATCGGTCAGCGCCAGGGGAATATCGTCGATGCCCGGTCCCGCGTCGACAAAGCGCAGTTCCAGTCCCTGGCGCGCGCCATCGCAGACGCGCGCGATGCGCGCTTCGCCGCCGCCGCCGTAGCGCAGGGTGTTGCGCGCCAGTTCGCTGGCCGCCGTGATGATCTTGGTCTGTTCGATCAGGCCAAACCCCATGGCGACCATGCTGTCGCGCACCTGCTTGCGCAGGCGCACGACGTCTTCGTCGCTGTGCAGGGGCAGCACTTGCGGCGCCCCGGCCTGCGCCCGCTGCGGAGTCTGCGCGCCTAGCACGGCGCCCCCGTCATGCGCATGCGCCGCCCCGTTCCAGCAGCTTGATGCCCAGCTCCACGTTGAGCGCCGTGCTCACGCCTTCCAGGGTCAGTCCCAGTTCCACCAGGGTGATGGCGACGGCCGGCTGCATGCCGACGACGACGGTGCGTGCGTCGAGGATTTTCGCCATCGCCGCCGTGTTGCTGATCATGCGGCCGATGAAGGAGTCGACGATGTCGAGCGCGGAAATGTCGATCAGCACGCCCGTGGCGCGGTCCGTCACGATGCGGGTGGTCAGGTCGTCCTGCAGGGTCATCGCCAGGCGGTCATGCATGTCCACCTGGATCGTCACCAGCAGCAGCCGGCCCATGCGTAAAATGGGGATTCTTTCCATAGGCGCCTCAGTGTTGTTGCTGCTGGTAGGTGATGCTGGAACCCGTGCGTTTCAGGGCCACGACGAAGGCGTCGGCCAGGGTGGCCTTGGTCATCACGTCTTCCAGGTTGACGCCCAGGTGCACGATGGTTTGCGCGATCTGCGGGCGGATGCCGCTGATGATGCAGTCGGCGCCCATCAGGCGCGCCGCGGCGATCGTCTTCAGCAGATGCTGCGCCACCAGGGTGTCGACGGTGGGCACGCCCGTGATGTCGATGATGGCGATCAGGGCGCCCGTGTCGACGATCTTTTGCAGCAGGCTTTCCATCACCACCTGCGTGCGGGCGCTGTCGAGGGTGCCGATCAGGGGCAGGGCCAGCACGTTTTGCCACAGCTGCACCACGGGCGTGGACAGCTCCAGCAATTCCTGCTGCTGGCGCAGGATCACCTGTTCGCGCGCCTTCTGGTAGATGGCGATGGTCAGCAGGCCCAGCTCATCGAACAGCTTGCTGGTGCTGACGATGGCGTCGCCCAGCTGCTCCGGCTGCGCCGTGATTTGCTGGCGCAGATAGGCGAACAGCGGCTCCTTCAACGCGAACATGAAGCTGGCCGTGTCGATCGGCGAATAGCCCTGGCGCACGCGCGACTGCGATATTTCCGCCAGCAGCTGGCGCGTATCGTCCCAGGCGCCGCCTTCGATGTCGAACGAGTCGCCGCTTG
Organism: Janthinobacterium glycogeni; assembly: GCF_051380725.1. Lineage (NCBI taxonomy): Bacteria > Pseudomonadati > Pseudomonadota > Betaproteobacteria > Burkholderiales > Oxalobacteraceae > Janthinobacterium > Janthinobacterium glycogeni. The sequence continues at coordinate 50,680 of NZ_JBNYXP010000003.1, forward strand.
CCAGCGCGCCCGCCAGCAGCGGCAGGAATTGCGACGCCTGCTGGCGCAGCTCGTTTTCGGCGATCTTGTCGCGCCGCACCAGGCGGGCGATCAGGCCGGCCATCCAGCCGTCCAGCAGTTCCGTGTGGTGTTCGTTGATGATGCCGGCCAGTTGCTGCGCCTGGCCCATGCCCGCTTTGTTTTTCATGCTGATCCTTGGCTGAAGTGGAGGGTGCGGCGCGGCCGTGAATGGATGCGCGCTGTGATGAATAAATTATAGGCAAGCACGATTGTGGCTTGTGTTCTGTGCCGCACATAGTGGCGCATGTCGATGTACATTCCTGTGGGAAACATTGGTGCTTTTAAAGATGCATGTAATTTGCATGTTTAAGCGAATTCCGCTACACTGGGAACACTCAACAAGAGAAACACACCATGAATATCGACAAATTCAAACAGCAGCACTTGGCCATCCTGGCCGCCATCGACGACTTGCGCCGGCTGGCGCGCGGCGGTGTCGCCGCCCAGGCGCAGGCCATCGCCGAACAGATCGTCGCCATGAGCGGCTTGATCAAGCTGCACCTGGCCGTCGAGCAGCGCTACCTGTATCCGGCCGCGCAGGCGTCCGGCGTGGCCACGGTGGCCCAGCTGGGGCGCCAGTATGAAAACGAGATGCACGGCATCGCCGGCGCTTATCTCGATTTCGCCGGCCGCTGGAATACACCGGTGCGCCTGGCAGCCGAACCGGAAGCCTTCCGCAGCGAAGCCAATACCGTGCTGCACGCGCTGTTCCAGCGCATGCGGCGCGAAGACCACGAGTTATACCCGGCCGTTGAAACGCTGGCCTGAGACCGCTTACCAATAGATACAGGAGTTTGACATGCTGACCCAAGAACAACGCGCCATCATCACGGCCACCGTCCCCATCCTCGAGCAGGGCGGCGAAGCGCTGACGCGCCATTTTTACAAGAACCTGTTCCGCGACCATCCTGAAGTGTTGCCGTACTTTAACCAGGCGCACCAGCACAGCGGCGACCAGCAGCGCGCGCTGGCCAATGGCGTGCTGATGTATGCCAAACATATCGATCAGCTTGCCGCGCTGGGCGACCTGGTGGCCACCATCGTCAACAAGCACGTGGCCCTGCAGATCCGCGCCGAGCACTATCCGCTGGTGGGCGCCAGCCTGCTGCAAGCCATCCGCGAAGTGCTGGGCGAAGAGGTGGCCAGCGACGCCGTCATCGACGCCTGGGGCGCGGCCTACGGCCAGCTGGCCGACATCCTGGCCGGCGAGGAAGGGCGCATCTACAAGGCGCAGGCGGCCGCGCCGGGCGGCTGGAGCGGCGCGCGCGACTTTACCGTGCGCAGCAAGACGGTGGAAAGCGCGGAGATCACGTCCTTCCTGCTGGCGCCCGCCGATGGCCAGCCCGTGCTCGACTTTGCGCCGGGCCAGTACATCGGCGTGCTGGCCACGGTCGATGGCGTGCCCATGCGCCGCCAGTACTCGTTGTCGGCCGCCAGCAACGGCCAGACCTACCGCATCAGCGTCAAGCGCGAAGCGGGCGGCAAGGTGTCGAATTTCTTCCACGACCACGTGCAGGCGGGCGACACCGTGCAGCTGACGCCGCCATCGGGCGACTTCGTGCTGACGGAGAGCGACAAGCCGCTGGTGCTGATCAGCGGCGGCGTCGGCATCACGCCGACCCTGGCCATGCTGACGGCGGCCCTGCGCGGCACGCGTCCCGTGCATTTCATCCACGCGGCGCGCAACCAGGGCGTGCATGCGTTCCGCGCGCAGATCGACGAACTGGCCGCGCAGCACCCGCAGCTGCAGCGCTATTACTGCTACGCGGAACATGGCGGCGAACAAGATGCGCCGGACGCCGTCGGCTTGCTGAACAAGGAGCAGTTGCATCACTGGCTGCCGGCCTCGCGCGACGTCGACGCCTACTTCCTGGGACCGCAGCCGTTCATGCGGGCCGTCAAGCAATACCTGCGCGAGCTGGGCGTGCCGGAACAGCAGACGCACCATGAATTTTTCGGACCGGCGGCCGCCTTGAACTGATTTTTTCTGTTGTGTTGTCCCGGCGAGAAAAAACGCCGCCGTAAGGGGCGGGTAAGCCTCGCGCTGTACTGTGAATCCAAGCTCGACAACAAAAGAGCAGCGTTTACATAACAGGAGGCAACACAATGCATGACGATCTCGTTCAAAAAATCAAGGGCGACCCCAGCTACCATCAGTTGGTCAAGGTGCGTTCCCGCTTCGGCTGGGCGCTGACGGGCCTGATGATGCTGGTGTACTACGGCTACATCCTGCTGATCGCCTTCGACAAGGAATTCCTGGCCACTAAAACGGGCGCCGGTGTCATGACCTGGGGCATGCCGATCGGCCTGTTCGTCATCGTGTTTACCGTGGTGATCACCGGCATCTACGTGCGCCGCGCCAACAAGCAATTCGACGACCTGACCAGCGCCATCCAGGCACGGGTGCAGGCATGAGCGCCGCGAAGCTCGCCTCGCGCGGCGCATCCTGCCTGAGTACCTGCCTGAGCGCACTGGCGCTGCTGGGCGCCAGCAATGCCGTGTTCGCGGCCGGCGCCGACCTGGGTCAGGCGGTCAAGCAGCCGACCAACTGGACGGCGATCATCATGTTCGCCGGCTTCGTCATCTTTACCCTGTTCGTCACCAAGTGGGCGGCCAAGAAGACCAAGTCGGCTTCCGACTTCTACACGGCCGGCGGCGGCATCACGGGCTTCCAGAACGGCCTGGCCATCGCGGGCGACTATATGTCGGCCGCCTCGTTCCTCGGCATTTCCGCTGCCGTCTTTTTGAACGGCTACGATGGCCTGATCTACGCCATCGGCTTTCTTGTCGGCTGGCCCGTCATCACCTTTTTGATGGCCGAACGCCTGCGCAACCTGGGCCGCTACACCTTTGCCGACGTGGCCGCCTACCGCTTCAAGCAGGCGCCGATCCGCATCTTTTCGGCTTCCGGCACGCTGGTCGTCGTGGCCTTTTACCTGATCGCGCAGATGGTGGGCGCGGGCCAGCTGATCAAGCTGCTGTTCGGCCTCGAATACTGGATCGCCGTCGTCCTGGTCGGTACCTTGATGATGATCTACGTGCTGTTTGGCGGCATGACGGCCACTACCTGGGTGCAGATCATCAAGGCCGTGATGCTGCTGGGCGGCGCCACCTTCATGGCCGTGGCCGTGCTGGCGCAATTCAACTTCAGCCCGGAAGCGCTGTTCGCCAAGTCGGTCGACGTGCACGTCACCAAGGAAGCCATCATGGGCCCCGGTTCTTTCATCAAGGACCCGATCTCGGCCATCTCGTTCGGTATGGCGCTGATGTTCGGCACGGCCGGCCTGCCGCACATCCTGATGCGTTTCTTCACGGTGCCGAGCGCCAAGGAAGCGCGCAAGTCCGTGTTCTGGGCCACCACCTGGATCGCCTATTTCTACATTTTGACCTTCATCATCGGCTTTGGCGCGATCGTGCTGGTGAGCACCAATCCCGAGTTCAAGGATGCGGCAGGCAAGCTGCTGGGTGGTAACAACATGGCGGCCGTGCACCTGGCCAAGGCCGTGGGCGGCAACGTCTTCCTCGGCTTCATGTCGGCGGTCGCGTTTGCCACCATCCTGGCCGTCGTGGCCGGCTTGACCCTGTCGGGCGCGTCGGCCGTGTCGCACGATCTGTATGCCACCGTCATCAAGAAGGGCAAGGCCACGGGCGCCAATGAATTGAAAGTGTCGCGCGTGACGACGATCGTGCTGGGCATTATCGCCGTGGTGCTGGGCATCGCCTTTGAAAAGCAGAACATCGCTTTCATGGTCTCGCTGGCCTTCGCCATCGCCGCCTCGGCCAACTTCCCCGTGCTGTTCATGTCGGTGCTGTGGAAGGATTGCACCACGCGGGGCGCCACCATCGGCGGCTTCCTGGGCTTGATCACGGCCGTGGCGCTGACGGTGGTGTCGAAGTCCGTATGGGTCGACGTGCTCGGCCATGGTGAAGCGCTGTTCCCGTACGCCTCGCCGGCGTTGTTCTCGATGACGGCCGGTTTTGTTGGCATCTGGCTGTTCTCGGTGCTCGACAAGAGCCCCCGCGCGCGCATCGACCGCGCCGGCTACGAAGCGCAGCAAATGCGTTCGGAGACGGGCATCGGCGCGGCAGGCGCCAGCGCGCATTGATGTTGTAGATCGTTCTGCAGGAAACAATGCCCGGCTTGCCGGGCATTGTTGTTTGTGGCACGCGCTTAGCTTACCCTTACTTGGCCACGCGCAGGGGAATCACGCCCGCCGCCAGCGCCGGCGCGCCCGGCGTCGCGTCGAGTATCGATGCGAGGGTCACGGTGTCGAGCACGGCGAGGAAGGCGGCCGTGGCCTGGCCCAGCTTGGCCTTCAGCAGGCAATCGGGCGTCAGCGGGCAGGTATTGTTTTCTTTGTTAAAACACTCCGCCATGAAGAAATCATTCTCCGTTTCGCGCACCACGGTGCCGATATTGATCTCGGCCGGGTCGCGCGCCAGGCGCAGGCCGCCATTCCTTCCGCGCACGGTTTCCACGATGCCGGACAAGCCCAGCTGGTGCACCACCTTCATCAGGTGATTCTTCGAGATGGCATGCAGGTCGGCGATGTCCTGGATGGTCACGAGGCGGTCGCGGTGCACGCCCAGATACATCAGGGTGCGCAGGGTGTAGTCAGTGTAGGCAGTCAGTCGCATGGGCATCGTTCATAAGATGTGGATTACATCTTTGTTTCATCCGCAGCATACAGGAGAGCGCCTGCCATGTGTGTTGTGCCGTCACTTTTCCGCCTTGAAAGACAAAAGTTGATTGCCTTTCGCTTAAATGCGTAGTAAATTTTCATATTGTTGCCCTGGCAAACAGCTTGCAAGCCCTTGTTGGTCCTGTGAGTAGGATTTTTATTGATGAAAATCAAGAGGATGGTGAAGCAATAAGGTAAATTTACTACAAAAATAGGATGATGGGCGTTTCCCGGCCGGGAAGCGCGTACTACGCAATCTGTGCGGTGCCGCCGTGGCCGCCCCAGGAAATACATACCATGCAAATGAATGAAGTGAAAGACGAGCTGCTGAGCAGCGATATCCGCCAGCTGGGCCGTCTGCTGGGCGACGCCATCCGCAACCACCTGGGCGACCCCGCCTTCGAGCGCATCGAACATGTGCGTCAGCTGGCCATTCGTTTCCGCCGCGACAATGATGAGGCGGCGCGCGCGCAGCTGTCGGACGCGCTGCAAGCGCTGTCGCAGGAAGAAACCACGCAATTGACGCGCGCCTTCAGCTATTTTTCGCTGCTGGCCAATATTGCGGAAGACCAACATCACATCCGCCGCACGCGCGCCCACCTGATCGCCGGTTCGCCGCCGCGCCAGGGTAGCCTCAGCCATGCCGTCGGCAACGTGTTTGACGCGGGCAAGGCCGATGCGCTGGAAGTTTTCTTTGAAGATGCGTTCGTCAGCCCCGTCTTCACGGCGCACCCGACGGAAGTGCAGCGCAAGAGCATCCAGAATTGCCAGATGGCCATTGCGCGCCTGTTGAGCGAGCGCGACCGCGTGCAAATGACGCCGGAAGAGGCGGAACAGAACGAAGAAGCGCTGGGCCGCGGCATCGTCACCCTGTGGCAGACGCGTCTGCTGCGCACGAGCAAGCTGTCCGTCATGGATGAAGTGGCCAACGGCCTGTCGTTCTATGACCACACGATCTTGCGCGAATTGCCGAAACTGTATTCGTCGCTGGAAACCATGCTGGCCCAGCGAGATGCCCGCTGGGAAGATGCGGAATTGCCCAATTTCATGAAAGTCGGCAGCTGGATAGGCGGCGACCGCGACGGCAATCCGTTCGTCACGGCCGACATCCTGCGCAGCACCCTGCAGGCGCAGGCGGACAAGGTGCTCGATTTTTACCTGGGCGAATTGCGCAAGCTCGCTTCGCAACTGTCGCTGGCGCAAATCCTGAACGCCTGCAGCGAGCCGCTGCGCGCGCTGGCCGAGCGCTCGGCCGACGCCTCGCCGCACCGCGTCGACGAGCCGTACCGCCGCGCCTTGCACGGCATCCATGCGCGCCTCGACGCCACGCGCGTGGTGCTATCCGGCAAGGGCAAGCAAGCGGACGGCGTGCAGCCTTACGCGGCCGCCGCCGACCTGCTGGCCGACCTGGACGTGGTCCAGCATTCGCTCGTCAGCAATGGCTTGCGCGCGCTGGCACGCGGCCGGCTGCGCCAGCTGCGCCGCGCCGTCAAGGTCTTCGGCTTTTCGCTGGCGCCGCTCGACTTGCGCCAGAATTCCGACGTGCATGAGCGCGTCGTGGGCGAACTGTTCGCCGGCGCCCAGCCGGGCCTGGTCTACCTGGACCTCGATGAAGAGCAGCGCATCAGCTTGCTGCTGGCCGAACTGGAGTCGCCACGCCTGCTGACCTCGCCATATGCGCAATACTCGGAAGAAACGACGTCCGAACTCGACATCTTCCGCGCCGTGCGTGCAGCCCACGTCAAGTACGGCCGCGAATCGGTGCCGAACTGCATCATCTCCAAGGCGGCCAGCGTCTCGGACTTGCTGGAAGTGGCCTTGCTGCTGAAAGAAGTGGGCTTGCTGCGCCAGGACAGCCGCGAAGTGGGCGTCAACATCATTCCCCTGTTCGAAACCATCGACGACTTGCGCGCCGGTCCCGCCATCATGGCGCGCGCCTTCGGCTTGCCGTTCTACCGGGGCTTGCTGGCGTCGCGCGCGGACCAGCAGGAAGTCATGCTCGGTTACTCGGACAGCAACAAGGACGGCGGCTTCTTGACGTCCGGCTGGGAACTGTACAAGGCCGAGATCGAGCTGGTGACGGTCTTCAAGGAATATCACATCAAGCTGCGCCTGTTCCACGGCCGCGGCGGCTCCGTGGGACGCGGCGGCGGACCCAGCTATGAAGCCATCCTGGCCCAGCCGGCCGGCGCCGTGCAGGGACAGATCCGTTTGACGGAGCAGGGCGAAGTCATCACGGCCAAGTATGCGAACCCGGAAGTGGGGCGCCGCAACCTGGAAGTGCTGGTGGCCGCCACCATCCAGTCGACCCTGCTGCCGCAGGCGCAGCTGCAGCCGAAGGCTTCGGCCGGCGCGGGCCACCTGGCCGCGATGGAAGAACTGTCCGGCACGGCCCTGAACGCTTACCGCGACCTCGTCTACGGCACGGAAGGCTTCGAGCAGTATTTCTGGGAATCGACGGTGATTTCGGAAATTGCCGCGCTGAACATCGGCAGCCGTCCCGCCTCGCGCAAGAAATCGACCTCGATCGAGGATTTGCGCGCCATTCCCTGGGTCTTGAGCTGGGCGCAATGCCGCTTGATGCTGCCTGGCTGGTTCGGTTTCGGCTCCGCCGTGCAAGCCTACCTGGCCGCCCATCCCGCCGATGGCGCGGACGTGCTGCGCGGCATGTACACGGATTGGCCATTCTTCACGTCCCTGCTGTCGAACATGGACATGGTCCTGGCCAAGAGCGACATCGCCATCGCTGGCAAGTATGCGGAACTGGTCAAGGACAAGGCCTTGCGCGACGCCATCTTTACGCGCATCCGCGCCGAATACGCGGCCACCCTGGACGCCCTGAAGCTGATCACGGGCCAGGAAGAGTTACAACAGGCCAATCCGCTGATGCAGCGCTCGATACGCAACCGTTTCCCTTACATCGACCCGCTCAACCACGTGCAGGTGGAGCTGTTGAAACGTTTCCGCGAAGGTAAACAGGATGCGGCGGCGCGCACGGGTATCCACTTGTCGATCAATGGCATTGCGGCCGGCCTGCGCAACAGCGGTTAGATGGCACCGAACCAAACCTACTGCGCGTCGTGATTTGCGGCCTGCGATGCTCACTGTGCTCAAGCACAGTTCCGCTTCTCAGCCACAACTCCCTTCCGCTCGCTACGGTTTTGTTCGGCGCTGTAAGTGTCAGGTGAATCATTTAAATAATATCAAGGAGACAGCATGACCATCAAAGTTGCCATCAATGGCTATGGCCGCATCGGCCGCAATGTCTTGCGCGCGTTTTATGAAGGCGGCAAGCAGCAGGATATCGACATCGTCGCCATCAACGACCTGGGCGACGCCAAGTCGAATGCGCATTTGACGCGCTACGACACGGTGCACGGCAAGTTTCCCGGCGTCGTCGCCATCGATGGCGACAATATGCTCGTCAATGGCGACCGCATCCGCGTCTTCGCGCAGCGCGATCCGGCCCTGATACCGTGGGGCGAGCTCGGTGTCGACGTGGTGCTCGAATGCACGGGTTTCTTCACCACCAAGGAAAAAGCCTCGGCTCACTTGAAGGGCGGGGCGAAGAAAGTCATCATTTCCGCGCCGGGCGGCAAGGACGTGGACGCCACCATCGTGTTCGGCGTCAACCAGCACGTGCTGAAAGGCACGGACACGGTCATTTCGAATGCCTCGTGCACGACGAATTGCCTCGCGCCACTGGTCAAGCCGCTCAACGACGCCATCGGCATCGAATCGGGCCTGATGACCACCGTGCACGCCTACACGAACGACCAGGTATTGAGCGACGTGATGCATGAAGACTTGCGCCGCGCCCGCTCGGCCACGCATTCGATGATCCCCACCAAGACGGGCGCGGCGGCCGCTGTCGGCCTCGTCTTGCCGGAACTCAATGGCAAGCTCGACGGTTTTGCCATCCGCGTGCCGACGATCAACGTCTCCTTGGTCGACCTGTCCTTCATCGCCAAGCGCGATACCAGCGTCGAGGAAGTCAACGCCTTGCTGAAAACGGCCTCGGAAGGCGCGCTGAAGGGTATTTTGACGTATCAGACGGAACCGCTCGTTTCCATCGATTTCAACCATAACCCGGCCTCGTCGAACTTTGATGCGACCCTGACCAAGGTCTCGGGCCGTCTCGTGAAAGTGTCGTCATGGTACGACAACGAGTGGGGCTTCTCGAACCGCATGTTGGACACCACTGTCGCCCTGATGGCGGCCAAGTAACAAGAACCACCGCTGATCCAGCGAACCAGGACGGCCGGCCCACAAGGCCGGCCCTTGTAGCAGCACGAACTTTATAGAAAGCAGCACACCATGACCATGCAAGTACAGCAACGCGCCACCAAGATCGTTTCCACCATCGGCCCCGCTTCGAACGATATCGATACCCTGGTCCGCATGTTCAAGGCCGGCGTTGACGTCGTGCGCCTGAACTTCTCGCATGGCAAGGCGCAAGACCATATCGACCGCGCCCGCATGGTGCGCGAAGCGGCAGCGCTGTGCGGCCGCGAAGTGGCCATCATGGCCGACTTGCAAGGCCCGAAAATTCGCGTCGGCAAGTTTGAAGAAGGCAAGATTTTCCTGGAAAACGGCGCCAAGTTCATCCTGGACGCGAAATGGGGCGAAAACGGCGAGCTGGGCAACATCGAGCGCTGCGGCCTCGACTACAAGGAATTGCCGCGTGACTTGCGCGCCGCCGACGTGCTGCTGCTCAACGACGGCCTCATCGTCCTGACAGTCGACAAGGTGGTCGGCAGCGAAATCCACACGACGGTGAAAATCGGCGGCGAATTGTCGAACAACAAGGGCATCAACCGCCAGGGCGGCGGCTTGTCGGCCCCGGCCCTGACGGCCAAGGATATGGAAGACGTGAAAACGGCGATGAGTTTCCAGGCCGATTACGTGGCCGTGTCCTTTCCGAAAAATGCCACCGACATGGTCATGGCGCGCCAGCTGGCCAATATCGCCGGCGAAGCGTGGGACCACAAGCCGATGATGATCGCCAAGATCGAGCGCGCGGAAGCCATTCCCGCGCTGCAAGAAATCCTCGACGCGTCCGACGGCATCATGGTGGCCCGTGGCGACCTGGCCGTGGAAGTGGGCAATGCGGCCGTGCCGGCCTTGCAAAAGCGCATGATCAAGATGGCGCGCGCGTCGAACAAGCTGGCGATCACGGCCACGCAGATGATGGAATCGATGATCGTCAACGCCGTGCCGACCCGCGCGGAAGTGTCCGACGTGGCCAATGCCGTGCTCGACGGCACGGACGCCGTCATGACGTCGGCGGAAACGGCCTCGGGCCGCTACCCGATCGAAACGGTGGAAGCGATGGCCGCCATCTGCCTGGACGCGGAAAAATGGGATACCTGCAAGCTGGACGCCGATTTCCTCAACGCCACGTTCTCGCGCATCGATCAGTCGATCGCCTATGGCGCGCTGTTTACGGCCCATCACCTGCGCGTGAAGGCGATTGCCACCCTGACGGAATCCGGTTCCACGGCCCTGTGGATGAGCCGTTGCAACATCGATATCCCCATCGTCGCGCTGACCCCGAGCGTGGGCACGCGCCGCAAGCTGGCCCTGTACCGCAACGTCAGCACCCTGGAACTGACGTCCGGTACCGACCGCGACAAGGTCTTGCAGCAGGCGGAAGACTTGCTGGTCGAACATAAAGTCGTGGCCAAGGGCGACACCGTCGTGCTGACCTGGGGCGAGCCGATGGGCAAGGTGGGCGGCACGAATGCGTTGAAGATCATGAAGATCGGCCAGCACTGACCGTCTCGTCAGCCGCCAGCCGCCTGTAATCTTAAGAATGGCTGAAAAATAGGCCGCTGGCCGCCAAGCGCAATGGCCGATGCCCGATTTGCCATTGCGGTGGCCGCATTTCCGTGTCAGCATGGCTTTCCTGCCTTGCAAGGCGCATCCGGAGCGCATGATGACTGAATACCTGCCTGCCCTGATCTGGTCGCTGTCGGCCTTCGCCTGTCTCTTCATTGCCAAGCGCCGCTCCTTGAAAACGACGGCTGTCAGGGCCATCCTGGTGGTGCTTCTGGGGCCGTTAGCCATTCCCTTCGTGCTGGCCGCCAGGCCCGAGATGCACGGCTAAGCGTGCGGCCTGCGCGCGTTCCTCTTTGCTATATTCACACTTTTAGCTGAATGGAATGCCCATGAAACGCAGTGCGACCTTGTTCCTGATGACTATTTTTTGCGCAGCCGCGTCCGCCTCGGCGGCGCAACCGGCGCAGCGTTTGCAGCGCGCCACAGGCTTGTGGAAGGTAACGCCCGCCACCTCGCCGTTTTCCTGGGAAATCTGTGTCGATCAGCAACGCGACCGTCTGATCGATGACGACTTGTGGAGCGATTTCGAGCAGGAATGCCAGATCGCGTCGCAAAGCCGCCAGGGCGACAGTTATACCTTCCAGTCCAGCTGTCCTGGCGCGAAGCTTGCGGGCAGTTTCCAGGGCGACCTGGCCAAGGCGTATACCCTGACCGCCGACACCACTATCGAACTGAACGGCAAGACCGAGGTGCAACGCACGGAACTGGCGGGCGTATTCCTCGGTGCCTGTCCCGCCGGGCTGGCGCCGGGCGCGAAGAAAATGCGCGGGGGCATGGTCATGAAGAGCTTGTATCTCAGCCGCTAAGAGCCGGCAACCGCGCTGAAACAACGGTTTCCAGCGATAGGCAGGCGCCGGCATTGACGCCCGAGGCAATGATTTGTGATAATGAGAATTATTATCAATTAGACGCGCCTTGCCTTGCGCATCGGAGTCCCCCAGTGAACATTGCGCAGTCCAGCGATTCAATAGCCGGCATCTACAGCCACCACCACGGCTGGCTGATGCGCTGGCTGCGCGCCAAGCTGCAGTGCGCCGACCATGCTGCCGACCTGGCGCACGATACCTTTGTGCGCCTGCTGACGGCGCCGCCGGAAGGACGGCAGAGCCTGCGCGAACCGCGCGCCTATCTCACCACCGTGGCGCAGCGCCTGCTGATCGACCATTACCGGCGCGTGTCGCTGGAGCAGGCGTGGCTGGAAACCCTGGCGCAGCAGCCCGATCTGCTGATGCAGTCGCCTGAAGAGCGTTTGCTGGTATTGGAAGCCTTGCAGCGCATCGATGCCATGCTCGACGGCTTGCCGCCGCTGGTGCGCAATGCCTTCCTGCTGGCGCATGTCGATGGCCTCGCTTATGGAGAAATCGCCCGGCGCCTGGGCGTGAGCGAGCGCAGCATCAAGCGCTACATGGTGCAAGCGTTCGAGCGCTGCATTCTCTTGATCCTGTGAACGCCGCGATCGACCCGCGCGCCGCCCGCGCGGCGGCGCAATGGCTGGTGCGCCTGCACGGGGGGCCTTTGAACGTTGACGAACAGCAAGCCTTCCAGGCCTGGCGCGCCAGCGATCCCGCGCACGAAACGGCCTGGCAGCGGGCCGAGCTCGTGTGCGGCACCCTGGCCGGCGTGCCGCCCGCGCTGCGCCAGGCGGCGGACGGGGCGCCGCAGTCGCCGCATCGGCGTGCCGTGCTCTACGGCCTGGCCGGGCTGATCGCGGCCGGGCCGGTGCTGTGGCTGGCAGGCCAGTCGGCGCCGTGGCAGGGGTGGCGCGCCGCCATCCGCACGGCCAGGGGCGAAATCCGCCACATGACACTGCCTGATGGGACACAACTGGTGCTCAATACGGACACGGCCATCGACCTGCGCTTTGACGGCGCAGCGCGGCAGGTTGTGCTGCGTGCGGGGGAGATCCATGTCGCCACGGCGCACGACGGGGCCGTGCCTGCGCGCCCCTTCCTCGTGCGCAGCAGCAATGGCACCGTGCGCGCGCTGGGCACGCGCTTCAGCGTGCACCAGGGCGGCGGCGTGCTGGCGCCGCGCACGCAGGTGGGCGTCAGCGAGGGCGCGGTGGAAATCGAGCCGGCGCAAGCGCCCGGCGCTTTGCGCAGGGTCGATGCGGGCCGGCAGGGCAGTTTCGACGACATGGCCGTGTCGCCGTTGACGCCGCTGGCGCGGCATGCGGACGCATGGCTGATGGGCGTGCTGGTCGCCGAGCGCATGCCGCTGGGCGAGGTGCTTGAGCAGGTGGCCCGCTACCGCTATGGCGTGCTGCGCTGCGATCCGGCGCTCGCTGCCATGCCTGTGGACGGCATCTTCCAGTTGCACGACCCGGAGAACATCCTGCTCTTGCTGCAGCGCGCCTTGCCGATTCGGCTGGCGCGCCGCACGCGCTACTGGATCAATGTCGAGGCGGCTTGAGATTGTCGGCTTACGCGTGGCCTTGCCACGCTAAGCCGACCTACGACTAAGCCGACCTACGACTGTCGCGCATAGTAGGTCGGCTTAGCCCGCAGGGCGTAAGCCGACATGCTCCAATTTACTTTTGCCTGTCCCTTTTTTCGGCTTGCTTCGTCATACAAGGTAGAGAACGAACAATCCGAACCATCGAAAGGGTTTACATGGCTTTGCAACACCGTACTTTGACAGCAGCACGCATGACGCTCCATCCCACCACCGGCGCCGTGCGCGCCGCGCTGCTCTTGTTCCTTGCCGTGGGCGCGGCCGGCGCCACTTTGCCGCAAAAGGCGCTGGCGGCCGACTCCAGCCAGGCAGCCAGCGCACGCGACTACAGCATTCCCGCCGGCAGCCTGCGCGATGCGCTGGCCTCGTTTGCCGTCGCCGCCGGCGTGAACCTGTCCATGCAGGGCGTGGCGCTGGACGGCCTGGTGACGCCGGGCTTGCAGGGCCGTTATGGTGTCGCGGCCGGTTTGCAAACGTTGCTGCAAGGCAGTGGCCTGGAGGTGACAGCCAGCGGCAGCGGCAATTATCTGTTGCGCAAAATGAATGCCGGCACGGCCGATGGCGGCCTGGCCAGCATGCCCGCCGTGGTCGTCAGCGCCGAGGCGGACCGCGCCACGGAAGGCACGGGTTTATATACGGCGCGCGCGATGTCGACGGCCACCGGGTTGAACCTGTCGCAACGCCACACGCCGCAAACGGTCAGCGTGATTTCGCGCCAGCAGATGGAAGATTTCGATTTGACCACCTTGCAGGACGTGGCGCGCGCCACGCCTGGCCTGTATGGCAAGACGCAGGGCGTGTCCGACCAGGAAACCACGTATTTTGCACGCGGTTTTGCTTTGAGCCACGTCAACGTCGATGGCTTGCCGCTGGATGTCACGGGTTTCAATGAACGCAACGTCTCGGCCGACATGCTGATGTACGACCGGGTGGAAGTGGTGCGCGGCGCCACGGGTTTGATGGAAGGGGCGGGCGCGCCGTCGGGCAGCATCAACATGATACGCAAGCGCCCCACGGCCACGCCCCTGCTGAATGCGTCCGCCCACCTGGGCAGCTGGAAGGACCGGCAGTTGACGGTGGACGCCAGCAATGCCTTGAACGCCTCGGGCAGCGTGCGCGGCAGGGTGGCGGCCAGCTGGCGCGACAGCGACAGTTTCGTCGACGTGGTCAACAATACCAATGGCACCGTGTATGCGATCGTCGAGGCGGACCTGACGTCGTCCACCACGGCCGGCGTCGGCTTTTCGCGCCAGCACAGCCGCACCGACGGCGTGTCCGTCGGCTTGCCGACGTTTGCCGACGGCCGTCACATGGATTTGCCCCGTTCCACTTTCCTGAATAACGCCGATTCCTTCCAGAAACGCGACAACAACGTCGTCTTCGCCGACCTGGAAACCAGGCTGGAGCAGGGCTGGCGCAGCCGCTTCGCCATCACGCATATCGATGCCTCTTCATCGACGCGCAACACCACCAATAGCCGCATCGCTGGCGAGATTTATCGGTTCAGCCAGTCGGAAACGGGCTGGAAGTACAACACGGAACAGGTGGTGGCTGACTGGCGCCTGAGCGGACCCGTCACCTGGTTCGGCCGCCAGCACGACGTCATCGTGGGCGCCAGCTATCGCCACGACGATTCGGATGCGGGGCAGAGCTGGGAGGGCGCCGGGACGCGCGTGATCGATATCCGCCACTGGAATCCGCGCGCCTATCCGATGCGCGGCGCGGCGTTCGAGCCGTACAACTGGGGCCGCAAGACGGACGAGAAGGGCATTTATGCGGCCGGCAACTTCAGCCTGGCCGATCCGCTGCGCCTGGTGCTGGGCGGGCGCTTCGGCTCGTATGCGCAGGATGTCACGGGATGGTACTCGACCAATCCGACCTCGCGCCGCAGCCTGACGGAAAATGCCAAATTTACGCCGTACGCGGGCCTCGTCTATGACGTGGATCAACACCATTCCGTGTATGCGAGCGGCACGCAGATCTTCGAGCCGCAAAGCTCGCTGGACGTGCGTGGCAATACCTTGCCGCCGTTGAGCGGCACCAACCTGGAAGTGGGCGTCAAGGGCGAGTATTTCGGCGGCAGGCTCAATGCCAGCGGCGCTCTGTTCCGTATCCGGCAAAACAACCGCGCCATGGCCGACGAACTCAATTGCCCCACGGGCGGCGCCATCTATTGCGCCCGGGCGGCCGGGCAGGTGCAGAGCGAAGGCGTCGACCTGCAATTGTCGGGCTCGCCCTTGCCGGGCTGGCAGGTCGCGGGCGGCTACACCTATGTGCTGGCCAAGTACACGCAGGACAGCGTGGCGGCGAATATCGGCCAGCGCATCGCCACGGACGAGCCGAAGCAATTGTTCAAGCTGTACACGACTGTGCAGCTGCGCGGCAGCCTGGCGCGGTGGAATCTGGGCGGCTCCGTGTACGCGCAGGACAAGATCTACCGCCGCGACACGGGCTACCTGACGCAGCAGGGCGGCTACGCCATCGTCGGCTTGACGGCCGGGTACCGCCTGAGCGAGCAGGTGCAGCTGCGCGTCAGCGTCGACAATGTGCTGGACCGCCGCTACTATCAGGGCCTCGGCTATGCATGGTCGGGCGGGCTGGAACGCTACGGCGCGCCGCGCAGCGTGCTGCTGTCCCTGAACTACAAGCTGTAGCCGTGGCGCCAGCGGAGCGCGCCCGGGCGGGCGCCTCTGCTACACTGCCGCCGTCTTCACTTTTACACGGTTCCCATGTCCGCCACGCCTGTCTTCACGCCCCTGAAAAGCGCTTTCCAGCAATCGCGCGCCGAGAATAACATCGAGCTGATCTTGCCCGAACTGCTGGCCGCGCAATTGCACGTCGTTATCGGCGGGCAAAGCGAGCAGATCGACCTGTTCCTCGTGCCGTCGCCGAACCCGGAGCGCCGCTGCGTGACGGTGGCGGAAGACCCGGCCTTCCTGGCCGGCATCAATTTCCCCAACATTCCCGTGACGGGCGCGCAACTGCTCGCGTCGATTCCCGCCGAGGTCGAGATCGTTATCCTGCATGGCGACGGCGCCAACTACCTGACGCGCGAGCAGCTGGCGTGGTTCCGCGGCATGCTGGCGCCGACCGCTTGAGCGGAAAGCCGGCACCCCAGCTGAAAGGGGCGCGCGCCGAATGGATACGCTTTGCGCCGGCCGACGATGCCAGTTCCCAGGCAGCGATGATGGCCAATCTGCGTCCCGTGCTGTGGCGCAGCGTACTGCTGGGCGGCTGCGCCCTGATCCTCGCCTTTGTCCTGCAAGCCGTCTGGCGCGACGCGTCCTACGCGGGCGAGGCAGTGCTGCTGCTCCTGCCGGCGCTGGCCGCCTGGATCGCGGGCCTGGTGCTGTTTCCCGGACGCGCTTTGCTCTTTCATGTGGAACTCGACGATGCGGGCCTGCTGCTGCGGCGCCATGCGCGGCGCTTGCCCGGCTGGGACAGGACCGTGCGGCTGGAGCTGGCGCAATTGCAGCGGCTGGACGTGGTCACGTATGGGGGCGCATTGCAGGTCTACCGGACCGCGGCACCGCTGGCGCGCGTGGAGCTGCTGCTCTACACGCGCCTGGCGGACTGTCCGCTGATCCGCGTGGTGGGCTTGCACCTGCCCGTGCCGCAGCGCTGGTCGCTGTGCCAGATCAAGGAGGAGCTCAGCCGCCGCTGTGGACTGGCCGGCATCCCTGTCAACGAGACGTTCGGCCCGCTGAGCCAGCAATCCGAGGCCATCCGCGCGCGCTGGCCGCAGGCGTAGGCCGACCATTGTCGTATCGCCGCCGCAATAACTATCATTTTTGATAACTGTATTGCTGAAGTCCTATGAATATGTTCACAAAGCAACTATACTACTAATTCTTTTAAAAATCATCGTCACGCTGGCGGCCAGCTATCCGCGCCAGAGTTCGTACGCATTCCGCTTTTTCCCTCTGTAAAAAGCACCTTTCCCCCGCGCGGCAGGCGCGGGCGTGATGACCGAGCCTTGCCCTGGTCGATTGCTGCCGTTGTCATTTTCGCTGTGTTGCCGCTTTACTAAAAAGCCCGGCGCCGGCGCGCGGTGCGCCGTCATGTTTTGCGACGTCACGTTTCACTCTATTCGGTTCACGACAGTATGCTGAGTTCCATCTTTGCCGTATCGAACGATACCTTGCCGTACATCTATGGCACGCACAATGCCTGGCTGGTGCTGTTTTCCATCGGCATCGCCATCTTTGCCTCGTTCATGGCCTTGCAGATCGCCGGCATGGCGCGCAGCAGCGAACGCGGCTTCCAGCGCCAGACGGCCATCATCACGGGCGCCATCGCGCTCGGCGGCGGCATCTGGTCGATGCACTTCATCGGCATGCTGGCCTTCGACATCTGCACGCGCGTGTCCTTCGCTCCCGGCCTGACCCTGCTGTCGATGCTGCCCGGCATGGCCGCTTCGTGGGTGGCGCTGCACCTGCTGGCGCGATCGAGCATCAATTGGCGGCAATTGGTGGTCGGCGGCGTGCTCGTCGGAGTCGGGATCGGCTCCATGCATTACAGCGGCATGGCCGCCATGCAGACGTCGCTGGTCCTGCGCTACGAACCCTGGCTGTTTGTGCTCTCGCTGCTGGTGGCCGTCACCATGGCCATGCTGGCGCTGTGGGTGCGATTCGGCCTGAACGCCATGCGCCAGCGCGTCAGTCCGCTGGCATCCCTGCTGGTCAGCAGCGTGGTGATGGGTCTGGCCATTTCTGGCATGCACTACACGGGCATGCTGGCGGCGCGCTTTTCGGGCACGCCCACGGCAGGCGAGAACACGATTACGGTGCAAGCCTCGTTCGTCGCCCTGGCCGTGGCCCTGATCACCGTCACGCTGACCGTCTTTGTGGCCGCCGCGAACGGCTTGCTGCGCTACCGCCAGCTGCTGCGCCACGCCAGCGCCAGCGAATCGCGCCTGCGCGCCATCGTCGACACGGCGGCCGATGGCCTGATTACCATCGATGGTCAGGGCAAGGTGCGCTCCTTCAATCCCGCCGCGCAAAAGCTGTTCGGCTGGCGCGAAGCGGAGATCGTCGGGCGCGACGCCAGCGTGCTGCTGCAACCGGCCGACGCGGCCGAATACGAGGGTTATCTGCGCGACTATCTGGAAACGGGCGCCTCGCGCATCCTCGACAGCGGACGCGAACTCGATGGCTGCCACAAGGATGGCGCCGTGCTGCCCATGCGCGTGGCCATCGGCAAGATCGATACGCCGGGCCAGCCCCTGTTCGTGGCGTTTGTCACGGACATGCGCTCGTCGCGCAGCATGGAGCAGGCGCTCAAGGACAGCGAGCGCCAGTACCGTACCCTGATCCGCAATATCCCCGGCGTGTCCTTCCACTGCAGCTTCGCGCCCGAATGGAAGATGATTTTCATCAGCGACGCCGTTTTCAACCTGACGGGCTGGACGCCGCAGGACTTCATCGAAGGGCGGGTCAGGCTGTTCGACCTCGTGCATCCGGACGACCGCCAGCGCGTCAACGACACCTGCGTGCAGGCGGCCGGCGAACAGCGCGACTTCGAGAACGTCTACCGCCTGATCCACCGCGACGGGCGCGAGCGCTGGGTGCGCGAAAGCAGCGGCCCCGTGCTCGATAACGACGGCGTGGTGCGCTGGATCGACGGCGTCATCCTCGACATCACGGAAAGCGAATTGCGCAACGCCGAATACGAAGGCAAGGTGACAGCCATCTCGCGCGCGACGGCCGTGGCGGAATTCGACCTGCAGGGGCGCATCCTGGCGGCCAACCAGAACTTCCTCGACCTGGTCGGCTACCAGCTCGACGACGTACTGGGCCTGCACCACAGCATTTTCTGCGAGCCCGCCCAGGTGACCTCGCCCGACTACATCGCGTTCTGGCGGCACCTGGCTGGCGGCGAATTCAATACGGGCGAATACAAGCGCATCGGCAAGGATGGCCGTGAAGTGTGGATACAGGCTTCGTACAACCCGATCTTCAATACGGACGGCAAGCCGTTCAAGGTGGTCAAGCTGGCCACCGACGTGAGCGAGCGGCGCGCCATGCAGGAAAACCTGCGCGCGGCAAAAGACCGCGCCGAGCTGGCCGCCGAATCGAAGACCAGTTTCCTGGCCAACATGAGCCATGAAATCCGCACGCCGATGAACGCCATCATCGGCTTTACGGAAGTGCTGCTGGGGACCGCCCTGGACAGCCTGCAGCGCCGCCACCTGGGCACCGTGCGCCAGTCGGCCCGCTCCCTGCTCGAACTGCTCAACGACATCCTCGACACGGCCAAGCTGGAAAAGGGCGCCACCGAGCTGGAACTGGTGGACTTTTCGCTGCCCGACCTGGTCGACCACGTGGCCGCCTCGCTGCGCATTACGGCGCACGCGCGCGACCTGGTGCTGCACGTCGATGTCGATCCCGGCATGGGCCAGTTCTTCCTCGGCGACGCGCGCCGGGTGCAGCAGGTGCTGACGAATTTGATCGGCAACGCCGTCAAGTTCACGGAAGTGGGCCATGTGCGCGTGGCCGTCGGCATGCAGGGCGAGCAGGTGCATATCGCCGTGCACGACACGGGCATCGGCATTCCGGCCGACCGCCTGGACAAGATCTTCGCGCCATTCACGCAAGCCGATTCCTCGATGAGCCGCCGCTTTGGCGGCACGGGCCTGGGCACGACGATTTCGCTGCAGCTGGTCGAACTGATGAAAGGCACCATCACGGTGGAAAGCACCCTGGGCGTGGGCAGCGTCTTCCACGTGTTGCTGCCGCTGGCGCCGGGCAAGGCCGTGGCGCGCCGCAGCGAGCAGCCCGTCGTGGCCTTGCCGCCGCTGCGCATCCTGGCGGCCGACGACGTGCCGCAGAACGTGGAGCTGCTGCTGATCAGCCTGGGCGCCGCCGGCCACCAGGTGATCGCCGCCAGCGATGGCGAGAGCGCCGTGCGCGAGTTCAGCAAGGGCAGCTTCGACATCGTCCTGATGGACGTGCAGATGCCGCGCATGGATGGACTGGAGGCGACGCGCCTGATCCGCGTGTACGAGCGCGAGCAGGGCTTGAAGGCGACGCCCATCATCGCCCTGACGGCCAGCGTGCTGGAACAGGACCGCCGCGCCGCGCAGACGGCCGGCATGAACGGCTTTGCCTCGAAGCCGCTGGAGATGCACAAGCTGACGGCGGAAATCGCCCGCCTGCTCGATATCGCCGTGGCCATGCCGCCGCCGGCGTCCGGCGCGGCGGCGCGTGCGGCCGCCGGCCAGGTCGACTGGCAGCGCGGCATCGCCCTGTGGGGCGGCCGCGAAGCCCTGCAGCGGGCGATCGGCCGCTTCGTGCAGGCCAATGGCGATTGCGCCGCCATGCTGGCGGCGGAACTGGAACGCGGCGGCGGCAGCGTGGCCGGCCACCTGCTGCACCGTATCAAGGGCGCGGCGGGCAATCTGTGCCTGGTGCAGGTCGAAAGCCTGCTGGGACGCATCGAACAAGCGATCGCGCGCCAGTTGCCGGCCACCGAATTGCTGGTGCAGCTGGCCGCCGCCTTCATGGCGCTGGCCGGCGAACTGGAAGAGGTGGAGATGCCGGCCGTGGCCACGCCGGCGCCTGCTGCCAGCGCGCCCCTCGATGTAGCCGCCGCTGGCGCCTTGCTGCGGCAAGCCATCGCCAGCCTGGAGGGCGGACAGCTGGACGACGCCCTGATGGCGCAGATCGCCGCCATGCTGGCGCCGCATGGCCAGCAGCAGCGCCTGCAGGCGCTGGCCAGCGCCATCGACGACTTTGAATTTGCGCGCGCCGTGGGCGTGCTGCGCCAGCTGCTGGCGTGGCTCGAGGCGCCAACGGCTGCCGACCTTTCCTGATATTGGGCTAATGATGACCTTACAAGAAGACAAACCGATCCTGCTGCTGGTCGACGACGAAGCGACGAATCTGCAGGTGCTGCGCCAGATCCTGCAGGACGATTACCGCCTGCTGTATGCCAAGGATGGTGAGAAGGCGCTGGAACTGGCGCAGAACAACCCCGTCGAACTGATCCTGCTCGACATCATGATGCCGGCCATGACCGGCTATGAAGTATGCCGCCAATTAAAAGCCATGCCGGCCACGGCGCCCATTCCCGTGATATTCGTCACCGCCCTGTGCGACGTGAAGGACGAGGCGGACGGTTTTGACGCGGGCGCCGTCGACTACATCACCAAGCCCGTCAGCCCGCCCATCGTGCGCGCCCGCGTGCGCACGCATCTGTCGCTGGTGGACGCCGAGGAATTGCGCCGCTCGCGCCTGCAGGTGATCCAGACCCTGGGCCAGGCGGCCGAATACAAGGATAACGAGACGGGCATGCACGTCATCCGCATGAGCTATTACGCGCGCCAGCTGGCGCTGGCGGCCGGCTACGGCGCGGCCAGGGCGGAGGATTTATTGAACGCGGCCCCCATGCACGACGTGGGCAAGATCGGCATCCCCGACGCCATCCTGCAAAAGCCGGGCAAGCTCGATGC
The DNA here is from genome assembly GCF_051380725.1 of Janthinobacterium glycogeni. NCBI lineage: Bacteria > Pseudomonadati > Pseudomonadota > Betaproteobacteria > Burkholderiales > Oxalobacteraceae > Janthinobacterium > Janthinobacterium glycogeni. The sequence continues at coordinate 72,169 of NZ_JBNYXP010000003.1, forward strand.
GGACGAATGGCAAGTCATGCGCCGCCACGCGGAAATCGGCGCGGCCATCATCGGCGAGCACGCGGGCGGCCTGCTGAAAATGGCGTGCACTATCGCCCTGACGCACCACGAGAAATGGGATGGCAGCGGCTATCCGCAAGGTTTGAAAGGGGAGGAAATCCCCCACGAAGGCCGCATCGTCGCCATCGCCGACGTCTTCGACGCGCTCACCAGCGAGCGCCCCTACAAGCGCGCCTGGACGGTCGAAGAGGCCATCGCCACCATGCAGCGCGATAGCGGCACGCACTTCGATCCCGCGCTGCTGGCGCTGTTTATCGAGCAGTTGCCGGCCATGCTGGAGATCAAGGACAAGTGGCGCGAGCCGGCGTAGGGGCGGCAGGTCAGGGCGGTTCCACGCGCAGGCGGTCGGCCAGCAACTGTGCATACGCAGGACTGTCGCCGAATGTCAGCTGTGAGCACGCCATGGCCTGGCCCAAGGTTGCCATGTGGCGCGATGAAATGGCATAGGCAAGTTTGCCGGGCTGCCGGCGCGATGGATACACGAAGCCATGAATCGCGCCTGCCTCCTGCGCAATGATCTGGTCCAGCTGCCAGCCCAGCCATTGGCACCAGCCGTGATCGGGGCTGCGCAATTGATCGTAGATACCCAGGCGGCTGGCGGCCAGCCCTGTCAGGTCGAGCAATTGCAGCGGGGCGCTGAACGACAGCGTGGCGATCAGCGCCAGTTCCGCACCATGCGCGATATAAAAGGTGCCCGGACGCGTCACGTCGTTCTGGCAAAGCTGGGCTTCCCAGGCCGCCGTGTAGGCATCGTCCGCAATATACGCCCAGTGATAGGGGAAGCCGGCCGCATCTGCCAGGTCGGCGGGCGGGCCGAAGCGGTATGTGCGTTCGACCTTCGCGGGCCAAATAGACGCCTCGTTCCACGCCGCGCGTACCAAGGCTTGGCCTGCTGGATGGGTGATGATATGACTCAATAATTCAGCGCGCAGCGATGCCAGCGCCGGCAGGCGCGCGGTCATTTCTGGCGGGATGGGCGTTAATTCAAACGTCATGCGGGGCTAGCCTACGATGTCGGCCATGCCCCTATGCTGCCACTTCGCCGCCGCCAGCACCTTGCGCAATCTCTCGCTGGCGGGCAAATCCAGCAGCGCCTGCTGACTGGGGTGGATGTCGGCCCGCGTTTCGAATGATTTTCCTGCGAGCATCTCTGCCGGCGAAAGTTCGTTGAGTTCGTCTGCGCTGCTGATCCAGAAGGCATGGATGTCACTACTGGGCTGGCCGGCGAGGACGGCCAGCACGGGCGCGATCAGTTCCGGCACAGGCTGGACAAATTGCCAGGCCGGAAACTCCTTGCCGATACTGCGTCCCTTGGGCGTCACGCAATAGAACCGCTGGCTTTCCACGGCGCGATACAGCGACGCCTGCGACAGTTCCACCCATCCTTGCTCAATGACATCGGATACCTTGAGTTTTGACACGGGAAGTTGCAGCAGGATCGAAGGCGGTGTGGCGAGCAGCGAAGCGCGCGCCGCATCGAGTGCGCGCGTGACCAGGCCGACCAAACGCTGGCGCTCGGGACCTTGCGCCAACAGGTCGAGTTGTGCGTTTACTAATTGCGAGAATTGTTCCACTACCCGCAGGTCGTTGTCGGTCCATTCCCGGTGCTCGGGCGCCAGGGTGTCGTGATGCAGATGCGCTGTCATGTTCGCTCCTCGGGTATATGCGCCAGGCATGCTACACACAAGATTATCATGTTTCGCAACTTTATCAAGCAAAAAACGCATTTTTCCTGCATCAGACAGCGAGATATATGCGGCTGATCAGGGCAAGCTGTCAGGCAACCGCAAGATCCGCCGTATCTCCAGGATCGCCTGCGGGCTTTCCTGCACGCTGTGCCAGGACGGGATGACTTTTTCCGACAGGGCGCCGTCGAGGTGGGCGCTGGCGTAGGGCACCACGCCGTCGCTCGACTCCGCCAATGGCAGGTCCGGCGTGTCGTTGCCCATGATGGAGTAGTAGCGCACTTTCGGGCTGATGGGCAGGTCCGCCACCAGGCGCACGAACGGGTCCTTGTCGCTGAGGTTATCGATGCTGTTGGGGATGCGCAGCGGTTCGCTGCTGCCCGTGTCGAGCTGCGCCAGGCTGCCGGCCGCGTCGGACAGCTGGTCGAGCATGGTGATGGGCAAGGTGACGAGGTTGGCGATCCAGCGCGCCACCTTGTGGTTGGCGAACGAGGTGCCGCGGTGCGGCGCGGCGATGAAGATGGCGCGGTTCACCTGCGGCATGGCCGTGAAATTGAGGTAGGGCGCCAGGCCCGCGCGCACCTTCTCCGCCTTCTTGCCCTTCAAATTGTATTCTTCCGCGATGGCGTCGAGCAGGGTGTTGCTGGCGTCGGACACCATCAGGCGCGCCAGCACGCCGCCCATGCTGTGGCCGATCAAGACCATGTCGTTCGCGGCGTCCGCCTTGCCCGCCGGGTCGAACTGCGCCAGGGTGGCGGCAAGCGCCTGGCGGATGGCGGCGTTGTTGGCGGCCAGCGGCGCGTTGCTCGGGTAGTACACTTGCCAGATCTGGTAGCGGCGGCGCAGCTGTTCGTCGCCCATCAGTTCATTCGCCACGTTGATCCACGCTTCCGGGCTGCTGGCCAGGCCGTGCAGCATGACGATGGTGCGCTTGTTCGGGTCGTACGGCTGCATCAGGTGCACCTGCGGGCGCGAAATGCCGTCGGCGCGGCCGAACAGGGTGCGCAGCGCCTGCACGCCGAAGCCGGAGCGGGCCAGCCACAGGCCATAGCCGGCCGTGAAATTGGCGGCCACGGGCAGTTCCTGGCCCGCCATGCGCGTCGATTCGCTGCGCGTCGGGTCGACCAGCATCACCAGCAACTGTTGCGTGGCCAGCACTTCCTGCAGGCTGTTGCCGTCGAAGCGGATCAGCGCCGTGACGACGGGGAAGCGCGTTTCCTGGTACGGCACATAGTCGCCTTTCGACGCCTGCGGCTTGGGCATGACGGCCACCAGGTCGGCGCCGAAGCCGTCGCGCCGGTACACATTGCGCAGGCCGGAAAACGTCAACGAGGTGGCCGGCAGCAGTTCTTCCGGCAGGGTGCCGTCTTCGGGCAGGCGCAGGGCCGACAGTTCGCTGTCGATCTGCCAGCCGGCGACGCGGATCACGTGGCCGTCCGGGCGGTACTCGCCGCGGTGGCGGAACAGGTTGCCGACGGCCTTTTGCACGGCATAGTTATAGTAGTCGCGGATTTGCGTCTGGCGTTCCTCGAAGGCGCGCTGGCCCGGCGTGCGCGTCGTGTAGAACAGGTAGGCATAGGCGTAGCGGGCCGATTCGAGCCACGCGGCCAGCAGCTCGGCGCTGGGGTGGCCGCCCTGTTTTTCTTCCGCCAGCGCGCTTTCCAGCCACAATTCGGAGAGGGTCGCCAGGCGCTGTTCGTCGCTGAGCAGCTCGGAGCGGGCCAGGTCGGCGCGGCAGCTGCCCGTATTGGCTTCGCAGGCGGCGATGTCGCTGCCGATGATGCGCAACACCTCGCTGGCTGCGGCGCTCAGTTTGCCCGTGGTGAGGATGTCGCCGCGCCGCTGCTGCAGGTAGTCGGCCGGAGAAATGGCGCTGACGGTGACGGCGGCGCAGCCGCTCAGCAGCGCCGCGGCGCACAGCAGGGCGCCCAGGCGCAAGCGCCGCATCAGCGTGGCCGGCATCTCAGAACGAGTAGACCAGGGTCAGCGAGGTTTGCGTATCTGTGTTCTTCTTGTCGTCCGGTACGCGCGTGTCGTTGCGGGCGCTGAAGGCCGCCTTCATCTGCATGGTGCCGTTGATTTTCGTGCTGAGGGCCGTTTCGGCGATCGAGTGGGTGTTCGAAGTGCCCCGTTCCACGCTGACCGTCTGCGTAAACATGGCTGACTGGCTGATCTTCCACTTCATGGCGGCCGCGCCGCGCACCGTCAGGCCGTGTTCCGATTCGCCCGCGTCATTGGTGCCGCTGAAATAGCCGGGACCGAATTCCACGTCGACGCTCTTGTCGCTGGACTGGTACCAGCGCGAGCCGTGACCGACGGCCAGGGTCGAGTACTTGGTGTAGGCGCCGAACTTGTCGTTCACGTGCGAGGCCAGCACGAACAGCTTTTCATGATCGGCCATCAGCTTGTAGGCGGCCTTGGCGGAGGCGGAAAAGCGCTCGGCCGAGCGCTCGCGGATCTTTTGTCCTTCGTCGTTCGTCGTTTCGTCTTCCTTGAAGTAGCCGCTGAAGATGTATTGGTTGCTCCAGTCATCGAGTTCCTGGCGCGCGTCGATCTTGCCCGTGACGGAGGTGCCGACCGTGTTGCCCGAGGTGGTGATGGCGCCCAGTTCGGCGGACGTGCTCCAGCTGCCGATGGGGATTTCATCGAACAGCATGCTTTGTTTGGTGTCTGCTGCGGCGGCGCCGCCGCAAGTGATGGCCATGGCCAGCGCCAGTGCGAGAGAAGAGGTCGATTTCATGGCTGTATTGGTCTGTGGCGCGCGCCAGGCGCGCCTGATGTTCGTTAGTGGCAGTGGTGGCTATGCTGGCCGCGGCAAGCCGGGAGGCGCCGATAAAACATGCGCGCGCGGGCGCGGCCAAACATTGTCGAGGCTGTATTGTACCCGACCCTGTCATCGCGCGCCGCACGCGGCGGGACTGGCAAGCGGCGCGCGCCTGGCGTATGCTGCGCATGTTTGCTGTCCCGATTTTTTACAAGGAACTCCCGTGCGCTGCCTGGTCATCGAAGACGAAGCCGAAACTTCCCGCTATATCTGTGCCGGCCTGCGCGAGGCGGGCCACGACGTGACCGCCTGCGACAATGGCATCGACGGCATGCGCCTGGCCTGCGGCGAAGACTGGGATGCGCTGGTGCTCGACCGCCTGCTGCCCGGCGAAATCGACGGCCTGGCCATCGTCGCGCGCCTGCGCGGCATGGGCCGCAACACGCCCGTGCTGGTACTGTCGGCCCTGTCCAGCGTCGACGAGCGCGTGCGCGGCCTGCGCAGCGGCGGCGACGATTATTTGTCGAAGCCGTTCGCCATCGCCGAACTGCTGGCCCGCATCGAGGCGCTGCTGCGGCGCGCCGCGCCCGTGCCCGAAGCGACGCAGCTGCAGGTGGCCGACCTGGTGCTCGACATGCGCACCATGCGCGTGACGCGCGCCAACCGGCAAATCGCCCTGCAGCCGCGCGAATTTCGCCTGCTCGAATACCTGATGCGCCACCAGGGCCAGTCCGTCACGCGCGCCATGCTGCTCGAAGCCGTGTGGGACTACCATTTCGACCCGCAGACCAACGTCATCGACGTGCAGGTGAGCCGCTTGCGCACCAAGGTGGACAAGGAATTTTCGCCGCCGCTGATCCACACGGTGCGCGGCGTCGGCTACACCCTGGGCGTGCTCGACGGTGCGTAAGCTGCACCGCTCGATCGCGGCCCGGCTGGCGCTCGGCTATGGCGTGCTGGTGGTCATGTCGATCAGCATCGTGTGCGCCGTGTTCTATTTCGGCACCATCGGCGTGCTCGATCGCAGCGTGGACCGCAAGCTGACCCTGCTCTCGGAGCGCCTCGCCGCGCTGTACGAACAGGGCGGCAGCAGCCGCACGACGGCGGAAATCGCCCATTTGCTGACCGACCGCACCGACAGCGACACGGAGATCTTTTTGCTGGTGGACGCCGATGGCCGCCGCGTGGCGGGCAATCTGTCGTCCTGGCCCGACCTGGGCAGCCCCGTGGGCCGCCTGCTGCACCGCGACGTCACGCGCGAAGGGCGCCGGGTGCCCGCGCGCATGCTGATCCGCGATCTGGCGGGCGGCGCGCGCCTGTTCGTCGGGCGCGACATGGAAGAGGGCAAGTCGATCCGCACCCTGGTGCTGCGCTCGCTGGCCTATGGCGGCGGCGTGGCCATCGTGCTGGTGGCGGCGGGCGCCTGGCTGTTCCGCCGCCAGCTCGAGGCGCGCATCGGCCAGATCCGCCGCACGGCGGGCGAGATCGAGGCGGGCGACCTGAGCCGGCGCATTCCCGTCGCCAGCGAGGATGAATTCGGCTTGCTGAGCCGCGACATCAACCGCATGCTCGACCGCATCGAACACCTGATGGAAGGCGTGCGCCACGTGTCGAACGCCATTGCGCACGACTTGCGCACGCCGCTGGCGCGCATCCGCAACAAGCTCGACGGCGCCTTGCGCCAGCAGCAGGACGTGGCCGGCTACGAGAGCGCGGCGCAGGCGGCCATCGACGACATCGACGACCTGACGCGCGTGTTCGACAAGCTGCTGCAGATCGCGGCGGCCGAATCGGGCATGCGCCCCGAGAATTTCGACGACATCGACCTGCACCAGATCGGCGCCGACATCGTGGAAATGTATGAAGCGACGGCCGACGAGCAGGGCGTGTTGCTGGTGCAGATGTATGGCGAGGGCGTGCCGGCGCGCGGCGACCGCAACCTGCTGGGCAGCGCGCTGGCCAGCCTGGTCGACAACGCCATCAAGTACGCGGGGCCGGGCGCCACGGTGGAAGTGTCGGCCGGCAGCGATGAGCAGGGCAGCTGGCTGGCCGTGCGCGACAACGGGCCCGGCGTCCCAGCGGAAGAGCTGCCGAAGCTGACGCAGCGCTTCTACCGCCTCGACAAGAGCCGCCATTTGCCCGGCAATGGCCTGGGCCTGTCCATCGTGGCCGCCATCGCGGCCCTGCATGGGGGCAGCCTGGAGATCAAAGATGCGGCGCCGGGCTTGCGGCTGAGGCTACGCCTGGTCAACTGAGCGCGCCGGCTTGCGCTGGCCCCGCGACGTGCGACTATTCCTGTGGTACCAATTCATGGAATTGTATATTTTGCATTTTAATATTGCATCATGTTATGATGTTGGTGATGTAAAAATGTTATTTCATTTGACAGAAAAGCAGTGCCAGGGCAGGCCAAACCTTGCCGGTATTGATCATTGTCTTCAGGCAGCGCGTTGCTGTTCTACCCATACAGTTCGGTAAACGATAATCAAGCGAAATTGAAATGATTGATGCAAGTGTCCAGCGTCAGGATGACGGGCGTATTATTTCCCTCGATGCCATGCGCGGGATCGCCTCCCTCGTGGTGGTGGTGTATCACCTGCCTTATATCTACGGTTTTAAGATGCAGTATGCGTATCTTGCCGTGGAATTTTTCTTTATCCTCTCGGGCTGGGTCATGGCCCACAGCTATGAAGAGCGTATCGGCAACGGCTTGCCGTTCAAGACCTTTGCCTTGAACCGTCTGGCGCGCCTGTATCCGCTCTATCTGTGCGCGACTTTGTTTGGTTTTTTCGTCATGCTGGTCAAGATGCGGTTCGGCACGCCGTCGGCCAATCTGGCCTGTCTCGTGCCAAATGCCCTTTTATTGCCCTGTATAAATCCCATCGGCACGGCGTTTCCCCTGAATGGGCCGGCCTGGTCGATCTTTGTGGAGGTGGCGGTCAATATCCTGTGGTTTTTTGCGGTGTGGCTGGGCTTGTCCACCTTGCGCTGGAAATTCTCCCTGCACCTGTGTTTTACGATCTTGCTATGGGGAACAGCTATCTACAGCCACCGCTACATGGGCGGTTTCAATCCGAATGACTTGCATGAGGGTTTGTACCGGGGACTGTTGGGATTTTCGGGAGGCATTTTGCTCTTCAGTTTCCGTCGGCAGCCGTGGATACTCGTCTATTTTGCGCTATTGACGATCGCCCTGCTCCTTGCTTTCAATTTGCGCGGCGACAGTGGCGGCGTCACGCCACTGGTTTTTGTCGTCATGGGCTTGCTGCCCGTGCTGGTGTGGCTGGCAGCGTGGTGGCGCCCGGCGATACTGGAAAACGGTTTCTGCGCTTATCTTGGCGATATTTCTTATGCCGTTTATCTGCTGCATTTGCCTTTGGCAATCTTGTTGCAAAAACCACTGCGTTTGATGTTGCCGGGACCCGGGATTTCCAGCATCGTGCTCAAATCCCTGATCTTCAGCGGCCTGTTGATCGCGCTGAGCACGGCCAGCTTCCGTTGCCTGGAAATGCCGGCCCGCCGCTGGCTGATGCGCCGCTTCCGCAAAGACGACAGGCAACAGCTGCCTTTTCCTGTCCGTTAAACGGTCTTCGACTCGAAAGATTTTGGCTCTGTCCTCGCTAAGTCGGGGGAGTGCAGGAATTTTTATCTGCCCCGGCTGTCTGACGTTCTATAGCAGACAGACGGGAGCCGCCCATGCAGCCAGCCCAGCGGGGAAACCTTCATCGCCTTGCTGCGCAGGGCCGTTGTATTGATCGTATGCATGGCCCGGCAGTGGTTGCGCTGTCCAACATGCAACAGCAGCCATGCTCACCGGCATGGCCAAGCGGGGACATATCCAATGTTTAACAAAGATTATAATTTTATATATTTAAAAAGATATTAATTGCTTTTTTTGCATGCCCATGGAATAGTCTTGCGTCAGGCAATTTTGCCGACGGAATCTTCCGCCCAGCATGCTGCCTGGCGAGGCAGCATGCTGGCGTCTTTCATTCGTAGGGGGGGAAATGGGAAATGCAGCGCCAGATGGCGTGATGGCAGGCGGCCGCGTCGTGTCGCTGGACGGTATACGAGGCATCGCCGCCCTGATGGTTATGGTGTATCACCTGCCGATCATTTTCGGTTTCCATATTCCGCATGCCTACCTGGCGGTCGACCTGTTTTTCATGCTCTCGGGCTGGGTCATGGCCTATAGCTACGAGGAACGCATAGCCCAGGGAATGGCATTCCGGCAATTTGCATTGCAGCGTTTTGCGCGCCTGTATCCCCTGTATGGCGTGGCGCTGGCATTGGGATTCTCATTTGCCTTGGTCAAATACCTGTTCGGCACGCCGACTGCCGCTACCTTGGTGTGCATCGTCCCAAATAGCATCATGTTGCCCTGCATGCTAGATGACCCTGAAAACTTTCCATTGAATCGCCCCGCCTGGAGCATTTTCGTTGAAGTGGCCGTCAATCTCGCCTGGTATTTTGTCGTGCGTTTCGGAATGAACACCGGGCGCTGGAAATTCGCCTTGCATCTTGGGTCGGTGCTGCTGTGCTGGGGTATGGCCTACTTGGTCGAGCGTTTCTTGCGCGGTTATACGCCTGCGGATGTGACTGAGGGGCTGCTGCGCGGCATGCTGGGTTTTTCGGGTGGCTTGCTGTTGTTCTATTGCCGTAAGCAAGCCTGGATACTCGCCTATTTTGCGGCGCTGTCCCTGGTCATTTTGCTGGTCTTTGGCCTCAAGGGGCGCAGCGTCGAACTGATGCTGCTTGCCTTCGTGGTCATGGCCCTGTTCCCCGCGCTGCTGTGGCTGCTGGCCGCCATCCGCCCAGCTGTACTGGAAGGCAAAATATCCGCCTTTCTCGGTGACATTTCTTATGCCGTCTATTTATTGCATGTCCCCCTGGGCCTGATTCTTGTCAATCCCCTGCTGCGCCTGGTGCCTGGCACCGGCCTGGCGCCGACTGCCATCCGCGCCGCATTGTTCACAGCGGTGCTGATCGCCCTGAGCAGCCTTAGCTATCACCGTCTGGAAAAACCGGCGCGGCGCTGGCTTGTGGCCCGGTACGGAAAACCGGCTCAGCGCATGGGGGCTGCCGCGGCGCCGTAGGCGCTCAGGTTCGCAAGCGGCACATTACCAACTTGTAACCCCCTTCATTTTCACCTCCCCCTATCATCCGCACTATCCGGTGTCGCGCGGGTGCCTGCGTGCAGCCGCCTGTCCCGGCCTGCGTGCGGCTGCGGCCGCGCCCCGTTCGTACAGACCCGTCGTAGAGCCGTTCGCATGCATACTTTTACCATCACCGGAGAACTGGCCGCTGTGCCAGCGGCGCGCCAGCATGGCCACCGTATCAAGGCCGCGCTGGGCGCCGTTGTCTTTCCCCTGCAGCGCGCGCGCTGGCAAGCCTTTGTCGCCGGCACGCCTGGTCTGGCGGCGCTGGCGCACGCCCACCCCAGCCTGCGCTACAAGATTTATCGGCCCTACGCCAGCCGCCAGCTCGGCTGCGCGGCGAGGGTGGACCTGCTGTGCGGGCATTACCGCTTCCTGTGGCAGGCGGGCGCGCGGCCGCTGGTGGAGTACGCGGCGCGCCGCGCGCTGGTGCTGGCCGCCATCGAGGGCAAGGATGGCGCCACCTACCGCCTGCAGCTGACGGCCATCCACGACAGCCACCGCGAAGGGGAGCTGTGCCTGCGCCTGACGCGCGACGGCGTGCCGCTGTACCTGGCCAGTTTCCTGTTCCGTCCCCAGCCCGGCGGCGCCGTCATCCAGCTGGGCGCCTTGCAGGGCTTGCGCTCGTCCGCCGGCGCGCAGGCGGTGAAAGAGGCCACGCGGGCGCTGCACGGCTGCCGGCCGAAAAACCTGATGGTGGCCGCCTTGCGCGACCTGGGCGATTTTTTCGGCTGCGCCCATCTTGACCTGGTCAGCAACGCCAACCGCATCGCCCTGAACTGGCGCCGGCGCCGCCATATCTCCTGCGACTACGACCTGGCGTGGCGCGAACTGCATGCGCTGCCTGCCGGCGACGGCAATTACCGCCTGCCATGCGGCCCGTGCCGGATGCCGGACCTGGAGCAGGTGCCGTCGAAAAAACGGGCGGACGCGCGCCGCCGCGGCGCCATGCTGGTGCAGCTGGCGGCGGACATGCGCTGGCAAGTGGCGGCCCTGCTGCACGCGCAGTGAGGTCGCAGGGCGGTGTTTCTTGACCTGCGCGGCTTTTTTGCCGGGCGGCCCGGCGCAAGCGGCGCGATCGGCGTATACTGATCGGCGTTGTTAACCTGAAGCCAGTCACCCCATGCCAGCACAATTCCCCACTTCGCGCATGCGCCGCCTGCGCGCGACCCCGCAACTGCGCGAGCTGTTCCGCGAAACCGAGATCAATCCGCGCGACCTGGTCCTGCCGATCTTCGTCGACGAAGGTTCCAGCGATTTCATCGACATCAAGTCCATGCCCGGCGTGCGCCGCATTCCCGAAGCGAAGCTGGCGCAGGAAATCGAGCGCTATGCGCGCGCCGGCCTGCGCTCCGTCATGACCTTCGGCATTTCGCACCACAAGGACAGCCACGGCACCGACACCCTGAACCCGGACGGCCTGGTGGCGCGCATGTCGCGCATCATCAAGGACGCCGTGCCGGAAATGGTGGTCATGTCCGACACCTGCTTCTGCGAATACACGGACCACGGCCATTGCGGCATCCTGCATGGCGACACGGTCGACAACGACAGCACGGTGCTGAACCTGGGCAAACAGGCCGTCATCGCGGCGCAGGCGGGCGCCGACATCATCGCCCCGTCGGCCGCCATGGATGGCCAGGTGGCGGCCATCCGCAGCGCGCTGGACGCGGCAGGCTTCCACGACACGCCCGTGATGGCGTATTCGACCAAGTTCGCCTCCGGCCTGTACGGCCCGTTCCGCGACGCGGCAGGCAGCACCCTGAAGGGCGACCGCAAGACCTACCAGATGGACCCGATGAACCGCCGCGAAGCGGTGCGCGAGTCCCTGATCGACGAAGCCGAAGGCGCCGACGCGCTGATGGTGAAGCCGGCCGGTGCCTACCTGGACATCATCCGCGACCTGCGCGAAGTGACGCGTTTGCCGATCGGCGCCTACCAGGTCAGCGGCGAGTACGCGATGATCAAGTTCGCCGCGCAGGCGGGCGCCATCGACGAGCGCCGCGTGGTGCAGGAAACCTTGGGCGCCATCAAGCGCGCGGGTGCGGACATGATTTTTACTTACTTCGCGATGGATGTGCTGAATAATCCGTATTAAACATTTCCCATCAAGTTAGTGCTTGTTTTCACCCCCAAAGCAAGAGCTGGGGTCAGACCCGGCGGGTCTGACCCCGGAATTTGCCGTTGGGTTTATTTAGCTTCCCATGCCCCTGAAAATCTCCCGCATCCTGCACGCCGGCTATGTCTTCGAATGCGAAGGCACGGCCATCGCCTTCGACCCCATCGTCGAAAACCCCTTCAGCCGCAACTGCCACGCGTTTCCGTCCGTGCGCTTCGACCTCGACGCCGTGCGCCGGCTGCGCTGGGATGCCGTCTTCATCTCGCATTTCCACGACGACCACTGCTCGCTCGACAGCCTTGACGTGCTGGATCGCGCCACGCCCATCTACCTGTACTGCGTCTTCGAGGAACTGTTCGCGATGCTGCGCGCGCTCGGTTTCACGCAGGTGGAGAAGCTGCAGGTGGACGTGCCCGTGCGCGTGGGCAGCATCGAGGTGATCCCGCGCCGGGCGCTAGACGACGACGTCGATTCGCTGTTCCAGGTGCGCGCCGATGGCCTCAATGTGCTCAACGTCGTCGACTCGTGGATCGGTCCGGAGACGCTCGAGCAGCTGGCCGCGTTCGCGCCCTGGGACATGGTCTTGTGGCCATTCCAGACCATGCGCGAGCTCGCCGTCATCGCGCCGTCGCAGGCGCAGCCTGGCCCGGTCGAGCTTCCCGACGACTGGGTGCCGCAGCTGCGCGCGCTGGCGCCCCGTTACCTCGTGCCCAGTTCCTGCCAGTTTGTGCAGGAGGACTGGTCTTGGTACAACCACGCGATGTTCCCGATCACCTACCGCCGGTTCACCGATGAAATGGGCGCCGCGCTGCCGGACGCGCACATCTTCCGCCTCGACCCGTCGACGGCCGTGCTGCTCGACGCGCACGGCATGACGCCGGCCGCGCCGCTGCCCTGGGTCATGCCCGTGGGCCCGCAGGACGTCGATTTCGACTACCGTCCCGAGGCGCTTGCGCCCGCCACGGCGGACATCGCCCGCCGTTTCGCGCCCTTGAGCGACGCCGACACGGCGCTGGCGCTCGATTTTTGCCAGAACGGTTTACTTGAACGCTACCGCGACATGGAGCTGCCCGAGGACAGCTACTTCCAGCAACCGCGCCTGTGGCGGCTGGCCCTGTACGGCCATGACGGCGCGGCCACCATCCTGCATTACCGCACGCATGGCGACTTGATCGACCTCGTGCCCGACACCGGCGAGGCGCCCGGGTGGACCACCGAGGTACCCTTGGTGAAATGCCATGGCGCGCTGGTGCTCGGTGAATCGCTGACCTCGATGTACATGCGCATCAACGATGGCCCGTTCGATGCCGGGGCGCGGGCCGCACTGGCGGAGGCCGACATCGTCGACGATCCCTTGATCCGCTGCCTGTTCAACGACGCCATCGGCGCCTATCAGGCGGCGCAGCTCAAGCGCTTGCTGGCCCGCTGAAGAAAGTCGCGCGACAGGGTAAGATAGCTGCTTCTGACTACAACGGGAAAGACACCATGGCACAAGACAAGGAAACCGCAATCCTGGCGGGCGGCTGCTTCTGGGGCGTGCAAGACTTGCTGCGCCGTTATCCGGGCGTGATCGCCACGCGCGTGGGCTACAGCGGTGGCGACGTCGCCAACGCCACCTACCGCAACCACGGCACGCATGCGGAAGCGATCGAGATCATCTTCGATCCGAACACCATCAGCTACCGCAAGATCCTGGAATTCTTCTTTCAGATCCACGATCCCAGCACGGAAAACCGCCAGGGCAACGACCGCGGCACCAGCTACCGCTCGGCCATCTTTTACACCAGCGATGAGCAAAAACGGGTGGCCGAAGACACGATACGCGACGTCGACGCCTCCGGCCTGTGGCCCGGCAAGGTGGTGACGGAAGTGGCGCCGGCCGGCCCGTTCTGGGAAGCGGAACCCGAGCACCAGGATTATCTGCAGCGCTTGCCGCACGGCTACACCTGCCATTACATCCGGCCGGACTGGGTCTTGCCGCAGCGCGCGCAGTAAGCGCAGAGGCGGAGGGGAGCAGGCATGCGTTACTGGCGCGTCGAGCGACGGCAGGCGGAAGGGCAGCTGGACTTCGGGCGTACCCTGGAGCTGATGGCTGCCATCGGCCATGCCGACGTGAACGCCGTCGCCGGGGCCATCCTGAAAACGGTCAGCACGGCCGCGCCCATCGCCCAGTGCACGATCTTTGCTTATGAATTCGGCAACCGGCCCCGCACGGTGGCGGTGGCCGACCGGCGCGGCGGGCGGTTTTTGCAGGATATTGCCGACAGCTATGCCCGCCATTACTATGCGCTCGATGGCAACCAGCGCGTGATCGCGCCCGCGCCCGGGCGGAAAATCGATCCCGCCATCGTGCTGCACCAGCAAGCGAGCGACGAGATCGACCATCCCGGCTACCGCGCCACGTGCTACCTGAAACCGAACGTGTCGGACCGCCTGTCGCTGCTGGTGCAGCCGGCCGGCGATATCTGGCTGTCCGTCAATTTTTACCGCGACAGCAGCCAGGGCCAGTTCCAGCCCGGCGAAATTGCCGCCATCGAAACCCTGTCGCCGCTGTTTGCCCATGCCGTCAAACACCACTACCGCCTGAACGGCCAGCCCGCGCAAGGCGTTGCGCCCATGATGCTGGCAAGGCTGCGCCAGCATTGTCCCGCCTTGAGCAAGCGCGAACTGGACGTGCTGCGCGGGGTGCTTGAGGGACTGACGGCTGCGGAAATTGCCGAGACCATGGGCGTGCAGCCATCGAGCGTGATCACCTACCTGAAGCGCGCCTATAAACGCCTGGGCATTGCCAGCCAGCGTCAATTGTTTGCGCTATGTCTAGGGCCGCAAGCTTCTTGAGTGATAGCAAATGCGCCACATGGGGCACAGCATAAAATTGCCGAAATTCAAGGCAACAATGTGAGCATATTGCCATGAAAATAGGAACTATGCTGGTTGCAGAGTGTCGATGCGCCTCAGCATGACGGTTATCGGCAAGGCTGATCAGCCAGTGCCTGTCGCCGCGCGCGATCTCCGCTTTTCATGGCTCAGGTATCATTCCCGAAGGAGTCCATTGTGTCCTCATCTGAATTGAATGCCGTAGAACACGTCTATCTGATCGCAGGCAATCTCGGCCTGCCCGGCGCGCCCATCCTGAATCTGGCCCTGTTTTACAACCCTGACGATGGCACCGTCAGCGGCGAAGCCCTGATCACGCAATCGGTCACGCCGCCGCATGGCCGCGTGGTGATCCGTCCCGTCAGCGGCCCCGTGCACGGCCTGGGCCTGGGCGACGCCACACGCGTCTTTAGCCTGAACGGCGAATATGTCGTCTCCGTGCCGCCACCGGCCATAGGCAGCTACCTGGCCAAATTCGAAGCCACCTTTGTCACCGACAACAACTGGAGCGGTCACGGGTCCTTCAGCTATGACCAGCAGAAGGTCAAAAACGTGCCCATCAAGAAACGCGGCTAAACCCGTCCGCTGACGGCGGGCAAGCCTGGCGGCGGCGTCCTTTCCGGGAGCGCCGCCGTTTTTGCGTGTGTTTTCTACTCCTTCCGGCCGGCGTCTGTCCCCAAAATGGGGACAGCCATGGTCGTAGTGGTCTGCATACTGTGTCGCACGCCGGAGCATCCGGCCGCTCTCACCCCAGAACAACAACAAGGGGAGAGCGACACCTTATGGAGACCAGCATGACCATCGCCCAAGGGGCCACCCCCGCCACCCATGCGCCCGTCCCCGACGCGGCCGCCAATCAGCTGGAACAGCAAGTGATGCGCAAGGTATCGCGCCATCTGCTGGGTTTTCTGTTCCTGCTGTTCGTGTTTTCCTTTCTGGACCGCATCAACATCGGCTTTGCCGGCCTGACCATGATGCAAGACCTGGGCTTGTCCGGCACCCAGTTCGGCTTTGCCACCACCCTGTTTTACATCGCCTACATCGGGTGCAGCATTCCCAGCAACATCGTGCTGGCGCGCATCGGCGCGCGCAAGTGGATCGGCAGTATGATGATCGCCTGGGGCCTGGCCTCGACGGCGACCCTGTTCGCCAGCGGCCCGGCCAGCCTGTATGCGCTGCGCTTCTTAGTGGGCGTGACGGAGGCGGGCTTTCTGCCCGGCATGCTGCTGTACCTCACGTACTGGTTTCCCAGCGCCTACCGTGCGCGGGCCAATGCCCTGTTCATGATCGCCATGCCCGTCACGGCCGCCATCGGTTCGGCCTTGTCGGGCCTGATCCTGGGCCTCGATGGCCACTGGGGCTTGAAGGGATGGCAATGGCTGTTCTTGCTCGAAGGCATGCCTTCCGTGCTGCTGGGCCTGGCCGTCTACGGTTATCTCGACGACTCGCCCAACAAGGCGAACTGGCTGGGCAAGCTGGAACAGCAGATGCTGGCGCGCATGCTGGCGGCCGAGCATCAGCCTGATGCGCCCCGGGAAAAAGTCTCGGTACTGGCGGAAATGTGCTCGCCCACCGTGCTGAAATTCGGCATCGCCTATTTCTGCCTGGTCAATACCCTGGCGATGGTGGCCGTGTGGACGCCGCTGATCGTGAAGAGTTTCAATAGCAATGCCAGTAACACGCAGATCGGCTTGCTGGCGGCGATACCGCAAGTGTGCACCGTGATCGGCATGATCGTCTGGGGCCGCCGCTCGGACCGCTTGCAGGAACGCCGCTGGCATATCGTCTGGCCCATGCTGCTGTCGGCCGCCGGCTGGCTGTTCACGGCCTATGCAAGCAATCCCGTCGTGCAGCTGCTGGGCGTTTGCATGGCGTCGACGGGCGCCTATACGGCCATGTCCGTCTTCTGGACCACGCCGGACCGGGCCCTGAGCCTGGGCGCGCGCGCCATCGGCATCGCCGTCATCAATGCCACGGGCAATATCGGCTCGGCCCTGAACCCCGTCGTCGTGGGCTGGCTGAAGGACTTTACGCACAGCTTTGCCACGGGCTTGCTGTATGCGAGCGTGCTGCTGGTGGCGGGCGCGGCCATCGTGCTCACGCTGCCCATCGCACGCGGCGGCAAAACACATTCTTGAGAGGAGACCATCATGCGCGACACGTTTCACCCTTACCCCCATGTGCCGAAGGTGTATCCGCCCGGCAAGCCGGCCGGCGCCGCCACGCAGCATGTCCCCGTCCTGATCGTCGGCGGCGGCCCCGTGGGCCTGGCCACGGCCCTGGGCCTGGCCCGCCACGGCGTACGCTCGGTGCTGATCGAAGCGGACGACGGCGTGTGCACGGGCAGCCGCGCCATCTGCATTTCGCGGCGCAGCCTGGAAATCATCGAACGCCTCGGTGCGCTCGACGGTTTTATCAGCAAAGGCTTGCCGTGGGCGGGCGGACGCAGCTTTTACCGCGACGAGGAGGTGCTGCACTTCACCATGCCGCAAGACGCGAACCAGAAGCTGCCGCCGATGGTCAACCTGGCGCAGTACCATATCGAGCAATTCCTGCTCGATGCGGCCGAACGCCAGCCCGAGTTGATCGATATCCGCTGGCAAACGCGGGTCACCGGCGTGGAGCAGCGCGCCGATGGCGCCAGCGTCACCGTGGCTACGCGCGATGAAACCTATAAAATCGACACGGACTGGCTGGTGGCGGCCGACGGCGGGCGCAGCGTCGTGCGCGAGGCGCTGGGCCTCAAATTGCAGGGCACCAGCTATGAAGGCCGCTATGTGATCGTCGACATCCACCTGAAGAGCGAGCGCCCGACGGAGCGCCTCGCGTATTTCGACCCGCCGTCGAATCCCGGCTCGACCGTGCTGGTGCACAAGCAGCCCGACGATATCTGGCGCATCGATTACCAGTTGCGCGACGACGAGGATGCGCAGGCGGCCGTGCTGCTGGAAAACGTGGCGCCCCGCGTGGACAGCCTGCTGGCCATGATGGGGGAAACGGCGCCATGGCACCCCGTGTGGATCACCATCTATAAAGCCAATGCCTTGACCCTGGAGAAATACCGGCATGGCCACGTGCTGTTCGCGGGCGACGCGGCCCATCTGGTGCCCATCTTCGGCGTGCGCGGTGCGAACTCGGGCATCGACGACGCGGACAACCTGGCCTGGAAGCTCGCGTACGTGGTCAAGGGGCAGGCGCCCGATAGCTTGCTCGACAGCTATTCGGACGAACGGGTGTACGCCGCCCGCGAAAACCTGCGTCACGGCACGAAAAGCACGGAATTCATGGCGCCGCCCACGTTTGCTTTCGAACTGATGCGCACGGCCGTGCTGGGCCTGGCGGGCAAGCACGCGCACGTGCGCTCGCTGATCAACCCGCGCCAGACCAGCGCCATCGCGTATGCGCAGTCGGCGCTGAACGCACGGGAGGTCGATGCTTTTGCGGCCGGTCCCGCGCCGGGTACGGTCTTGCCCGAATGCCCGCTCGCGCTGACGCAAGACGGCGCGCAGCAAGCGCGGTATATTACCGATTTGCTGAAACGCGCCGATGGCCATTTTACGGGCCTGTATTTCAGCGCCGATGGCGCTGTGCCTGTGGAACTGCTGGCGCTGGGCGACAGCTTGCCGCTGACGACCGTGGCGATCGCCCGCAGCGGCGAGCAAGGGTGCGCCTGGGACCACACGGCGCAGGTATGCTCGCTGTTCGACGCGCAGCCCGGCAGTTTTTACCTCGTGCGCCCGGATGGGCACGTGCTGGGGCGCTGGCGAGAGGTGAGGGTGGGGCAGGTGGCGGCAGCGCTGGCGGCGGCCGGCATCGTCCAATCAAAGTAACAAGGAGACAACATGACCGACATCGAACTCGATAATCTATATACCGAGCTGTGCCACACCATGGGCGGCCTGGGCGAACAGCGTTCGCCCCTGTTCCTCGCCCGCTTCGCCCTGCTGGCCATGGGCGCCATCGGCAAGGCCGACGTGGTGCACGGCTTGCTGCGCGACGCGGCCGACGGCCTGGCGGAGAGCGCATGATAGGCGCCGGCTACCAAAGCGGCTTCGGCAACGAGTTTGCCACGGAAGCCGTGCCCGGCGCCTTGCCGCAGGGGCAGAATTCGCCGCAGCAGGCGCCCATGGGCCTGTACGCGGAACAATTGTCGGGCACGGCCTTCACGGCGCCGCGCGCGCAGAACCGGCGCTCGTGGCTGTACCGCATCCGTCCCGCCAGCCAGCACCCGCCGTTTACCCTGGCTGAAAACACGCGCATCGTCAGCGACTTTCACGTCATGCCCCCCACGCCGCCCAACCAGCTGCGCTGGGACCCGCTGCCGCTGCCCGACGCCAGCCAGCCGACGGACTTCATCGACGGCTGGCAGACCATGGCCGGCAATGGCAGCGCCGAAGCGATGAGCGGCTGCGCCATCCACGTGTACGCGGCCAACCGTTCCATGCAGCGCTTCTTTTATTCGGCCGACGGCGAATTGCTGGTCGTGCCGCAGGAAGGGCGGCTGGCGATTGCCACGGAACTGGGGCTGCTCGAACTGGAACCGCAGGAAATCGCCGTCATCCCCCGCGGCGTGCGCTTCCGCGTGACCCTGCCGGACGGCAAGGCGCGCGGCTATGTGTGCGAAAACTTCGGCACGGCTTTCCGTTTGCCGGACATGGGGCCCATCGGCTCGAACGGCCTGGCCAACAGCCGCGATTTCCTCACGCCGCACGCGGCCTATGAAGACATCGACGGCGAATGCGAACTGGTGGCCAAGTTCGGCGGCCATCTGTGGCGCACAACCCTCGACCATTCACCGCTGGACGTGGTGGCCTGGCATGGCAATTACGCGCCCTACAAATACGATTTGCGCCGCTTCAATGTCATCGGCTCGATCAGCTACGACCATCCGGACCCGTCGATCTTCCTCGTGCTGCAGGCCCCGAGCGAAAATCCGCTGTTCGGCGCCATCGACTTCGCCATCTTCCCGCCCCGCTGGCTGGCCGCCGAACACACGTTCCGGCCGCCCTGGTTCCACCGCAACGTGGCCAGCGAATTCATGGGACTGATCCACGGCGTATACGACGCCAAGGCGGCCGGCTTCGTGCCGGGCGGCGCCAGCCTGCACAACTGCATGTCCGGCCACGGCCCCGATGCGCAGACCTTCGACAAGGCATCGCACAGCGACACGTCCGCGCCCGCGAAGGTGGCCGACACCATGGCCTTCATGTTCGAGACGCGCACCATCCTCAAGCCCACGCCGTTCGCGCTGGACGGCGGCCTGCTGCAAAACGACTATTTCGAATGCTGGCAAGGCTTGCGCAAGCATTTCGATCCGGACCAGGCTTAATCAAACGTTGGTCACGCAGCCCGCGCCAGCGCTCCGCATATGCAAAATCCGGATAAGCTAGCGCGGCACCATTCGTTCCCGCCCGGCGATGGCGCGCGGTATAGTCGCTCCATGGAACTCTTAGCCCACAACTTCAGCAGCGATTTCGCGCGCAGCGCCCACCTTGCCCGTGGCGCCGGCGATGACGGCGACAGCGAGGCGCTGGTCGCCTTCCGCGACCCGCAGCAAATGAGCTTGCTGGTGCGCGCCACGGCCTTTGTCTTTGCCGACCCCCGTTCGCGCCAGCTGCACGAGCTGATCGAACGCATCGCCCCCAGCGAGGCGACGGTGCTGATCACGGGCGAGACGGGGACGGGAAAAGAACTGATCGCGCGCCACGTGCACGGCTTGAGCGGACGCGCCGAACAGACCTTTGTGGCGGTCAACTGCGGCGCCTTTTCCGAAACCCTCGTCGAGAGCGAACTGTTTGGCTATGAAAAAGGCGCGTTTACGGGCGCGCAGCAGGGCAAGCCCGGCTGGTTCGAGACGGCCAGCGGCGGCACCCTGTTCCTCGATGAAATCGGCGACTTGCCGCTGGCGATGCAGGTCAAACTGCTGCGCGTGCTGCAGGAACGCGAAGTGGTGCGCCTGGGTGCGCGGCGCGCCATTCCCATCGACGTGCGCCTGATCGCCGCCACCAATGTCGACCTGGCCGAAGCCGTGCGGGCCGGGCGCTTCCGCGAAGACCTGTATTACCGTCTGCAGGTGATCGGCCTGCCGCTGCGCCCCCTGCGCGAACGCCCGGGCGACATCATGCCGCTGACGCGCCACTTCATGGCCATCTATGCGCAGCGCCTGCACCTGGGCGAGGTGGAACTGGGCCTCGATGCGCAGGAGGCCTTGCTCGGCTATCCATGGCCGGGCAATATCCGCGAACTGGAAAACGTCATTCACCGCGCGCTGCTCGTTTGCCGCAGCGGCGTCGTGCGCGCCGAAGACCTGAGCTTGTCGGGCTGGCACCGCGCACCGGCGCCTGCATCCGCCCCGGTGCCCGTGCCGGACGCGTGGGCCGGCGGCGCCGACATCGCCTATGCGGCCCATGGCGCGGCCGGGCAGGAAGACCTGCTGGCCGCCGAGCGCTTCGCCCGCGCCTGGCAAGCCTTGCTCGACTCGGGAGAGACCGTGGCATTCGAAGCGATGCAGCAGGAACTGGTGCGCGCCGCGTGGGAGCGCAATGAGCGCAACCAGGTACGTACGGCGAAACACCTGAACCTGAGCCGCAACATCCTGCGCACATTCCTGAAAAAGGCGGGCGCCATCGACTAGTCACACGACTACTCGCCTGAAGCCGGACCCGCAGCGCTGCGGCTCCGGCTTTTTTCATGCCTGCTGCGGGCGCAGCACATTGCTGCGATGGACGCAGCCGATTGCTGCGCAAGCAGCAGCTTCGGGCGTCGATGGGTATCGAGCGCATGGCATGCTTTCTGCGAGGAGGGAAGGACAGGCCGCTGCGCGCTGCGCGTACGGCCCTTTCTTCGACCCACGACAGGAGTCCATGCATGACCATCGAATTCATCTGGCAATTGCCCACCGGCGGCGATGGCCGCTACGCGGCGCCCGGCATCACGCGCCGGGGCGAACGGGCCGCCGGCGCGCCCAGCCCCTTGCAGGCGGGCGTGAGCGACCCGCGCGGCGCGCGTCCGCCATTCAATTATTTCGACTACCTGCACCAGATCGCCCGCGCAGCCGATCTTTCCGGCTTCGACGGCATCCAGGTGCGCCACGATACGCAGGGCGATGAAAGCTGGATCGTCGCGGGCTACCTGGCCCGCAGCACGCGCCACCTGAAGCTGATCGCCGAATTCGATGCGG
The DNA here is from genome assembly GCF_051380725.1 of Janthinobacterium glycogeni. Classification (NCBI taxonomy): domain Bacteria; kingdom Pseudomonadati; phylum Pseudomonadota; class Betaproteobacteria; order Burkholderiales; family Oxalobacteraceae; genus Janthinobacterium; species Janthinobacterium glycogeni. The sequence goes on from NZ_JBNYXP010000003.1 coordinate 94,010, forward strand.
CCTGGGGTTCGGCCGTGTACGCGGCGAAGAACGCCGTCAGCTTTCAGCGCTTCACGGGCGGGCGCTTCGCCTGGCAAATCGGCCATGGCGGCGATGCGGCAGCGCGCCGGCGCCAAGGCGATGCGGCGCCGGAGACGGACATCTTGCCGCGCATCGATGAATTCATCACGGTGGCGCGCGGCGTGCAAAGCACCTCGCCGTTCAGCTTCAAGGGCAAGTTCTTCGAGGTGCAGGACGGCGGCTTCAGGGGGCCGCTGGCGCACCATCCAATCAGCGGTATCTATCTGACGGGCGATAGCGCCGAAGCGCTGGCCCTGTCGGCGCGCCAGGCCGACGTGCACGTGTTCGACGCGGCGCCCGTGACGGACTTGCGGCCTGCCATCGCCAGCCTGGCCGTGCAGGCGCGCCAGCTGGGCCGCGCCGTGGCGGCAGGCCTGCGCATCGACGTGCTGGCCCGCGAAACCTTCGACGAAGCCTTGCGCGATGCGCGCCGCTACCGCAGCGGGGCGGGGCTGCCAGACGAGCTGCCGTCCGATGGCGGCGCGGCCGCGTACTGGCCCGGCTTTGCGCAAGCGCAGACGGGCGCCCACGGCGCCCTGGTCGGCAGCTACGACCAGGTCAGCGCCGCGCTGCAAGCCTACGCGCAGGCGGGTGTCTCGAGCTTCGTGCTGGCGGCCATCCCGCATTTCGAGGAAGCCTACCGCATCGGCGAACACGTGCTGCCTCACGTGCGGGCAGCGTTGACCGCGCAGCTGCAGGCGGCCTGAATCCACACTATTTGAAGGAGTACCTTGATGGCAATCGATTTTTTCTGGCGCATCCCCACGCATGGCGAACCGAGTTCGCACCGCGCCCGCACGCCGTTTCGCGGCGACTGGTTTCCCGGCAATGACAACCTGCGCCAGGCCGGCCTCGGTGGCGGAGGTGCCGACGGTTTTACGTATATCGACTACCTGGCGGAGATCGCCCGCGCGGCCGAGCTATCGGGTTTCCAGGGCGGCCTGATACCGTCGTTTCCCATGACGGACGAGCCGTGGGCCATTTCCGCGCTGCTGGCGCGCGAGACGCGCACCTTCCGCTTCATGATCCCGTTCCAGCCCGGCTTCCTGAATCCCGTGGTGGCCGCGCGCATGACGGCCAGCCTGCAGCGGGCCACGGGCGGCCGCGCCCTGTACAACGTCATCACGGGCGGCGGCGGCACGGCGCAGCTGTGGTGGGGCGATGCGGCCGGCCACGACGACCGCTACACGCGCACGACCGAATTTCTCGACGTGGTGCGCGGCGTGTGGCGCGGCGGACCGTTTTCCTACCAGGGCAAGTTCTACCAGGTGGAGGATGCGGGCCTGGCCACGCCGCTGTCGGAGCAGGATTTCCCCGAAATTTACTTTTCCGGCTCGTCCGACGCCGCCTTGGGTTCCGCCTCGAAGCACGCCGATTACTACCTGACGTGGCTGGAACCGTTCGAGCAGCTGCGCGAGAAATTCGCCCGCGTGCATGAAAAGACGGCGCTCTTGGGCCGCAAGATCAAGTGCGCCGTGCGCGTCGACATCGTGGCCCGCGCCACGGAAGAAGAGGCGTGGGACGAGGTGCGCAAGGGTTTTGAAGCCGTCGATGCCGCCACCCTGCGCCAGTTTCTCGGCGCCGACGGCGGCGATTCCGTGGGCGCGGCGCGCCAGCGGGGCAACCGCCCGACGACCCTGAACAGCTACAAGGACCTGATCACGGCGCCGAACATCTGGTCTGGCTTCAATCTGCTGCGCGGCGGGCAGACGCAGGGCATCGTCGGCAGCTACCAGCAGGTGGCCGAACGCCTGGACGAACTGGTGCAGCTGGGCGCCGACGCCTTTATCCTGGCCAGCACGCCGCACCTGGAAGAAGCGTACAGGGTGGGCGAGGAAGTGCTGCCGCTCGTGCGCGGACACACGTCCGCACTCTTGCGCGCGGCCTGATTCTCCCTGTTGCCGCGACAGCAGCGCCATCGCGTGCTGTCGCGCAGGCAGCATGCGGCGGCGCCGCTGCTGCCAAATCAACAGCGCTATCATGATGATAGTCTTCCTTTGAAATCAATCACTTACCTACCATTTTGCTGCGCTGAGGCAGCGGGCATGCCCCTTGCAATACAGGTCATCACCATCTCGCGTTTTGACTTTCATCAAGGATAATCACCCATGCGCCGTTCGACTGCCCCCGCCGCCGTTTCCTCTTTCCCCTTTCATTTGACGCCGCTGCGCCGCGCGCTGCGCTCGGCCTTCGCCATCGGCGGCCTGATGCTCGCCCCAGGTCTGGCCCATGCGGAAACGCCAGCGGCCGATGTCATGGCCTTCGCCGACGCGAATGGCGTCGGCGAAGGCGCCGCGCTGCAATCGGTGACGGTGACGGCGCAAAAGCGCGAGGAATCGGCACAGAAGGTGCCGAGCGCGATCACGGTGTTAGGTGGCAAGGAGCTGCTCGACACGGGCATCGGCCGCTCGGCCAGCGAAATCCTCAACTACGTGCCGAACGCTTCGGCCGGCACGCTGCAGCACGGCCGCCCGCGCTGGTGGATACGCGGCGTGGGCGCGGGCCAGCAGCAGGTGGATTTTCCGAACCCCGTCGGTTTTTACCTCGACGACGTCTACATCAGCAATTCCAGCGCCACGGGCTTCCCCCTGTTCGACCTGGACCGGGTGGAGGTGCTGCGCGGCCCGCAAGGCACCTTGTGGGGCAAGAACACGACGGGCGGCGCCATCAACGTGATCTCGCGCAAGCCCTCGTTCAAATCCAGCGGCTACGCCAAGCTGGACTACGGCAGCTACGACACCAAGCTGGCCGAAGGCGCCATCGGCGGCGCGCTGGTCGACGAGGTGCTGGCGGGGCGGCTGTCCTTTCACACGGAGCAGCAGGACAAAGGCCGCTTCCACAACCAGTTTACGGGCGAGCGCGATGGAAAACTCAAGGACAGCGCCATCCGCGGCCAGATCAAGGCCCTGATCGGGCGCGACCTGACGGCAAACCTGAACCTGCATTACCGCGACTACACGACCAAGGGCGCCACCACCACGGTGGCCAGCTATGGCGCCAATGGCGTGTACCGCAACGGCTACGTCCCCAGCACCAATCCCGACGACGTGAGCACGAACGCGCCGGCCGACAGCGACGTGCAGCAGGGCGGCGCCCAGCTGAACCTGGAATATGCGCTGGGCGAGCTGACCCTCACCTCCATCACCGGCTATGAAAATTTCAGGAACGAGGCCACGGGCGACAGCGACAACACGCCGCTGGAAGTGGGCCGCAGCCGCGCCAAGGCCAGCAGCCGGCAAGTGTCGCAGGAGCTGCGCCTGACGTCGCCGCAGAACGGCACGGTGAGCTGGGTGGCGGGCCTGTTCTACTTCAATGAAAAGATCGATGCCGATGCGGCCGGCGCGCGCCTGCCCAACGGCACGGCGCCGGCGCTGGCGGGCAGCACGCAGCCCGTCGGCTACAACCGCACCGTCTACCGGCACAAGGCGCGCAGCGCGGCCATCTTCGGCAGCACGACCGTCAACTTCAGCGAGCAACTGCTGTCCACCTTCGGCCTGCGCTGGACCACGGAAACCAAGGACCTGGACTTGCAGCGCGTGCAGGCCGCGTCGAACACGGTGACGTTCGGCGATGCGGCCAACTGGTGGAACACGGTCAAGGGCGGCAATTACGCGGCCGCCTCGGTCGTCAACAACAATTTCACGTCGAATCCGTCCACCACGTGGAATGCGCTGACGTACGACGTGACGCCCGAGTACCGCTTCAGCCGCACCCTGCGTGGCTACCTGAAATACGCGCACGGCATCAAGTCGGGCGGCTACAACACGAGCGCCACGGACGTACGGGCGTTGAACACGGTCAGGCCGGAAACCCTGAACTCGTTCGAGGCGGGCATCAAGTCCGAATGGCTGGACGGACGCCTCAATTTCAACGCCAACGTTTTTCACTACGATTACAAGAACGTGCAGGTCAATATCACGGGTGTGTACAACGGCGACCCCACGCAAAGCGTGAATTACCTGCAGAACGTGCGCAAGGCCCACGTGAACGGCGCGGAATTCGAGATCGAGGCGCAGCCGACGGACAACCTGCACATCAACGCCAATCTGGGCCTGCTGCGCACGGAGTTCGACGACTTCGCCATCCAGAACAATGGCGGCGACCGATCCGGCAACGAATTCGTGCGCTCGCCCCACGTGACGGCCCTGCTGGCGGCCGACTACCGCTACCCGCTGGGCAATGGCGCGCAGCTGGTCTTCAGCGGCGACGTGCGCTACACGTCGAAGCAGTACTACTATGTGGACCCGCAAAGCGATGCGCGCGGCTTGCTGAACCAGGGCGGCTTCGCGCTGGCCAACGCGCGCCTGTCGTATGTGCTCCCGGGCGGCAAGCAGCGCATCACGGCATACGCCAACAACCTGGCGGACAAGGTCTACCGCAACCATACGCTCACCAGCTTCGTGCCGGGCGCCGTCAACGGCGACACGGTGATCATCGGCCAGGGCCGCACGGTGGGCGCGTCGTACACGATCCAGTTCTGATCGCGCAGGGCAGGGGCAGGGGCGATATGCTATAGTCGCCGGGCGTGGCGGCCGCACCCAGTGCGGTGGCCATGCAACGTTCTCAGGGCGGGGTGCGATTCCCCACCGGCGGTAATGGCATGCGTGCCTCGCCCGCGAGCGCTTGCCGGCGCCGTCTTCGGACCATGTCGGCAAGGTCAGCAGACCCGGTGCGATCCCGGGGCCGACGGTATAGTCCGGATAAAGAGAGAGCGGGATGCATCATTGTATTGGTGCCGGCATGCGCCCGGCGCATGGACGGCCTTGCCGTCGGTGCGCGGGTGCGCGTGCCTGTATGCGCAGTCGGGCGTGGCTTTCATGCGCCTGTCATATCCCCTTCGATCCCATGCCCTGTTTTTTGTCATTTTTAAAAACAGGAGTCTTTTGTATGTCACAAGCACACGCAACACCGGGCAAACGCATCGCCTTCATCCAGGCGGGCTGGCACCGCGACATCGTCGCGCAATGCCGCTTGTCCTTCATCGCCGACATGGCGGCCCTGGGCTTTGCCGAGAGCGATATTGACGTCATCGACGTCGCCGGCGCCTTTGAAATCCCCCTGCACGCGCAGGTGCTGGCCAAAAGCGGCCGGTACGCGGCGATTGCCGCCTCGGCCCTCGTGGTCGACGGCGGCATCTACCGCCATGACTTCGTGGCCGATGCCGTCATCTCCGGCATGATGCAGGTGCAGCTGGCGACGGGCGTGCCCGTGCTGTCGGCCGTGCTGACCCCGCACCACTTCCACGCGGGCCACGAGCACCAGGAATTCTACTTCCAGCATTTCAAGGTCAAGGGCGCGGAGCTGGCCGCCGCATGTGCGGCCACCATCCGCTCGCTGCAGCGGCTGGCGCAACCGGCCGCCGCACCGCACGAAGCCCTGGCTGCCTAGGGCGCGTTTGCCTTGATGGCGTAGTCCCCGGGGCCAGCGCCTGTGCATGCGCTGGCCCCGTTTCTTTACGCGGCTTGCCGCAGCAGCGCGTCCAGCCGCCGCTGCGCTTCTTCCAGGGGGCGGCGGTCGATCCAGTGATCGATATCGACGTCGCGGTCCAGGAAGCCGTGCTGCAGCTGAAAATCCTTTTGCTGGCGGAACAGCGCCACCTTGTCGTCGGACAGGTCGGGCGCCAGCGTCAAATGAAAACCGTCGCGGTAGGCTTCGGCCACGGCATCGGCGCCTGCCCGTGTCTCGCCTTGCAGGATGGCCAGCACGTCCTCTTTGTGGCTGCGCGCCCAGTGCGCGGCGCGCAGGGTTTGCGTCAAGAAGCGCACGACGAGATCGAAATGCTGTTCCAGCATCGTTTCATGCACGGTGATCGGCCGCGGCGTGCCGTTATTCACGCGGAAGCGCCGGTCGGGCAGGGCGTCGATGTCGATGCCCACTTCCAGCCCCGCCGCGCGGGCCGCCTCGGCCGCCGCCGCGCCTTTCACGTAGACGGCGTCGACTTCGCCGCGCAGCAGCGGCGCGATGCCTTGCCACAGTCCCGCGCCCAGGTTGGCTTGCGCCGGCGCGTCGGCCCCCACTTCCACCAGCTGCACATCGTCGAGCGTCAAGCCGGCGGACGCCAGCACGCCCTTGTAGCCGGCCAGGCTCATGCCGCGCGCGATGCTGCGGCCGCGCCGGTTCTCGCGCAAGTCCTCGGCGCGGAACACGGGCAGCGCCAGGCGCTTGCCCTGCAGCTGCGCGGGCGTGGTGATGCCGGAACCGGGTCGCACGAGGATGGCTTGCCACTCGTCGATCCAGGTCAGGCCGATCAGGCGCGTGGGCGCCCCTTGGGCGCGCGCGGGCAGGGCCAGCAGGTTGCCCCCTTCGCGCACGAGCGTGGACAGGCCGTGGTCGTAATGGTGGCGCGCCAGTTCGCCGCCCACTTCCTGCAGCGTCTTTAAGGCGATGCCGTCGCGGGCGAATTCCTCGTCCAGCCAGCCCAGTTTATAGGCCAGGCCCGTGGCCGTGGGTACGGGGCAGCGCGTGAACCAGACGGTATCGACGGCGGGGGAGGTTGCGGTAGTCATGGGATTCCTTGGTGAGGTGAGGAAGACCGAACGCTGCACGAAATATGCCTGCTGCCGGGGGCAGACCCGCCGGGTCAGACCCCGGACGTCGCTTGCTGGCTGGCCGACAGCGCGTGCCGGCAACGCTGCTGCCGCGCCAGCAGCCGCTGTTGCGCAGGCAGCAGCGCGCTGCCATTTGTGCGGCCCCGGCGCTGGCACGCGTCTTGCGAAAGTACCGGCATTACTGATTCGTACCTCAACCTCAAGAATGGAGCATGACATGACGGACGTGGCACAAGCGGCAGCACAACAAGTACAGGCGCAGGCATTGACGGCGGCCGAACTGGCCTTCGTCGAGCAGGTGCGGCGCGATGCGCAGATCGCCTTCGATGGCTTGCGCGAGACGGGCAGCCTGACGGCCAACGGCACGGTGGGCTTCGTCGAGCGCACGCCGGGCGGCGACAAGGTCGTGGTGGTCAACGATCCGGGCCCGTTCCGCCGCGGCCAGCCTTTGAAGGCGGCCGTGCTGGCGCTCGATGGCACGGTGATCGTGGGCGACGCCAACAACGGCGGCGCGCGTTACTTAAAACTGTTCCGCGAGCGGCCCGAGGTCACGTCGATCTCGCACGTGCATTCGCCATCGCTGGGCGCATGGGCGCAGACGCACCGCACCCTGCCCATCCGCTACGTGCCCGTGCAGCGCTTCCAGCTGATCCGCGAAATCCCCATCTATATCGACCGCCGCCAGCCCGAGGTCGATTTCATCCTCGGCGAAATCGCCCGCAACACGCATGCCACGGCCATCCTGGAAGCGAACGGCGGCGCCACCGTGTGGGGCAAGCAGGGCTTGCTGAAGCTGGCCGAATTCATCCTGCTGCTGGAAGAGGGCGCGCAGATCCAGATCGCGGCCGAAGCCATCGGCGGTTCGCGCGACTTCGGCCCCGGCGTGCTGCTGCAGCAATGGAAGATGAGCAAGCTGATCGACACGGCGCGCGCGCTGTCTTTGCTGCCTGCCACCGATTTGGTTTAACCTTCAAGAATAGGCTCCCGATGTCATTGCAATTCTTACGTTTGAGCTGGCGCAAGCTGTCTGCCGCCATCGTGGCGGCCAGCCTGCTGGCGCCAGCGATGGCGGCCGCCGCCGATCCGCTGCCGGCCGCCGTGCGCATCGCCGTCGTGGCCCGCACGGCGCCGTCCGGCAAGACCGTGTTTGCCGGTTCCGCCGCCCAGGTGGCGTCGCAAGGCTGGCTGGCGGCCGAGCTGGGCAAGCTGGGCGTGAAGCTGGAATGGGTGCCCGTCACCACCAATTCCGTGGCCACGCAAGTCAATGAGGCGTTTGCCAACCACTCGATCGACCTGGCCCAGTATGGCGATCTGCCATCGATCATTGCCAATGCCTCGGGCTTGCAGACGCGGCTGATCCTGCCCGGCGGCAGCGCCAACAACACCTATCTGGTGGTGCCGAACGCTTCCACGGTGAAATCCATCAAGGAGCTGAAGGGCAAGAAGATCGCCTTGCACCGTGGCCGGCCGTGGGAATACCCGTTTGCCCGCCTGCTGGAAGCGAATGGCATGACCTTGCGCGACGTGAAAATCCTCAACCTGAATCCGCAGGCGGGCGCCGCGGCCGTGGCGACGGGCGGCGCGGACGCCTTCTTTACCCTCAGCGACGCCTTCCTGCTGGAAGATAAAAAGGTCGGCAAGATCATCTGGTCGAGCAAGGCGCCGCCGCAGGACTGGAAGATGCGCGCCGAGCTGTGGGCCGACAGCGGTTTTCTGCAACGCTGGCCGCAGCTGGCCCAGCTGGTGGTGACGGCCTATGTGCGCGAGCACCACCGCGCCGCCGGCGCGGGCGGCGAAGAGGACTATGTGCGCACCGAGGCGGCGGCCGGCCAGGTGGAAAGCGTGGTGCGGCGCGAGCTGGCGGGCGACCATACGCCGTGGCAGGCGCGCTGGTCGCCGTTGTTTACGGCCAGCCTGCGCCAGCATTACGTGGGCGAGGCGGCGTATGCGAAGAGCGCGGGCCTGATCGGGCGCCCCCTGCAAGTGGACAGCCTGTTCGCGCCCCAGTTCGTCAACCAGGCGCTGGCACAGCTGAAATTGCAAACGTACTGGACGCCATGACTTCCCTCGCCAACGCCATCGCCTTGCCGCGTGTCCCTGCGCCCGCACGCGCAGCGCATAGCCCCTGGCTGCAGCGCTTTATCCGCTCGCCCTGGTCCGTGTGGGCGTCGCCGCTGGCCTTGCTGCTGCTGTGGACGGCGGCCACCACCTTCGAGTGGATGCCGGCGCATATCTTGATGTCGCCATGGCAAGTGCTGCTCACGGCCCGCGACCTGGCCGAGAGCGGCGAGCTGGGCCAGCACCTGGGCATCAGCCTGTTCCGCCTGCTGGCCGGTTTCGGCCTGGGCGCCAGCGCCGGCCTGGCCTTTGGCGTGGTGCTGGGGCTGTCGCCTGGCTTGCGCAGCTATGTCGATCCCACCTTCCATATCCTGCGCCAGCTGCCGACCGTCGCCCTGATCCCTTTGTTTATCCTGCTGTTCGGCATAGGCGAGAGTTTCAAGGTGTTTATCGTGGCCAAGGCCAGTTTCTTCATCGTCGCGCTGGCCGTGCATGACGCCATCCGCAACCTGTCGCAGCGCTACTTTGAGGTGGCGCAAGTGTATTGCTTCTCGCGCTGGCAGCGTATCCGCCTGATCGTCTTGCCCGCCATCGTGCCGGCCGCGCTGACGGGCATGCGCATCGCCCTGTCGCGCTCGTGGATGGTGCTGGTGGGCGCGGAATTGCTGGCCGCCGACAGCGGCCTGGGCCAGATGATGGAAATGGGCCGGCAAATGTTCCGCCTCGATGTGGTGATGGTGGGCGTGGTGCTGACGGGCGTGATCGGCTTTGGCCTGGACCGGCTCTGCCACGCGCTGGAAGCACGGCTGATGCGCTGGAAGCGCAGTGGAGAGAACGCATGAAGCAACGTTTGAGTGTGATCTTCAAGGGCGCGCTGCTGCCCCTGGCCTTGCTGGGCGCCTGGCAATGGGCTTCCGGCCAGGGCGCGGCCGCCGCCTACATCTTTGTGTCCCTGGGCGACCTGGCGCACAGCTTGCGCGACCTGGTGATCACGGGCGAGCTGTGGGTGCATTTGCAGGCTAGCCTGGGCCGCACCCTGGCCGGCTTGCTGCTGGGCGGCAGCGCCGGCATCGTCACGGGCGCGCTGATGGCGCAGTCGCCGCTGGCGGACCGGCTGATCGGGCCGCTGTTCCACAGCATCCGCCAAGTGCCGCTGCTGGGCCTGATACCCTTGCTGGGCCTGTGGGTGGGCAATGGCGACGGCGCCAAGCTGCTGGTGATCGCCATCGCCGCCTTTTACCCGACCGTGCTCAACACGTATGCGGGCATGCGCCAGGTAGAGGGGCGCTTGCGCGAAGTGGGGCAGGTGCTGACCCTGACGCGCTGGCAGACCCTGCGCCAGATATTGCTTCCGGGCGCCATGCCGGCCATTGTTACCGGTGTCACGCATGCGCTGGCGTTTGCCTGGCTCGCGTGCCTGGGCGGCGAGCTGCTGTTTTCAGCCGGTCCCGGCATGGGTTCGTTGCTGCTCAATGGCGAAGTGTCGGGCCGCATGGATGTCGTGCTGCTGGCCGTGCTCGTGATCGCCTTGCTGGCGCAGGCGATGAACGTGGCGTTTGCGCGTCTCGCGCGCCTGCTGGTGAAGGGGCGCAGCAGTGAGTGAATCCTTGCCATTCCAGCCAGACGCGGCCGTCAGCGCGCGTGAAGGCGAGCTGCGCGCCTTCTTGCTGCGCTTTATCGGCCTGACCCTGCTGTCGGGCGTGACCATCGGCATGAACAAGGTGCTGGCCACCTTGCTGGGCTTGCATCTGCACGTGAGCAATTTCCAGCTGGCCGCGATCAGCAGCGCGGAAACCCTGGCCATGGCGCTGGGCACCATACCGGCCGGCTACATCTTGTCACGCGGCAATCCGAAGCATCTGTACGCGGGTGTCAGCCTGAGCCTGGCGCTGGCCTTTTGCGTGCTGCCGTGGCTGCCCGGCTGGCAATGGGTGGCCTTGCTGATGTTTTTGGTGGGCTTGTGTATCTCGCTGCGCATCGTGGCCATGAGCACCGTGTTTCTCGTGCGCCTGCCGGAACTGGGGCAGGGCAAGGCGGGCTGGTACAAGGGAACATTAATTCTCGGCATGCAATTCCTCGGCCCCTTGTGCGGAAACTACCTGATCGCGCAACTGGGGCTGAAGGCAGGCTTCTTGATTTCGGCCCTGATGTTCGCCATCCTGGCCGTGCTGGGCTGGCAAGTGTTGCCCAGCAATACGGCGCCGCGCAAGCTGGAAGGCCAAGCCTTGTTGCCCGGCGCGGCCAGCTTGCGCGAACTGCTGCGCCTGCCCATCGTGCGCGTGACTTACCTGTTCGAGATCCTCGCCAGCTTCACGGCGTCCAGCGTTGGCGTGTTTTCCATCCTGCTGGCCATCCGCGTGCTGCACTGGCCTGCGCATCATTCCGTCTGGCTGATGGCCGTGCAGGGACTCAGCTGCGTGCTGGTGCTGCTGTTCCTGGGACGCTTCGTGCTGGGCAGCCGCTACCGCGAGCAGTTGTATGGCGGCGCCCACCTGGCCATCATGGCCGCCTTGCTGATCCTCGGCTTGTGGCCCAGCAGCATCGCCTACCTGGCCGCCTCCGTGCTGCTGGGACTGGGCCTGGGCGTGAATAACCTCGTCAATACAGACAATATCGCCCGCGCGCCCGTCGACAAGGCCAGGGTCTCGGCCCACTTGACCCTGTTCGGCATGGTGGGCGGCACGGCTGGCGCGCTGGCGGCGGGCCGCCTGGCCGACCTGACGGGCTTGCGCAATGTATTCCTGATCTGGCTGGCGCCGTGGCTGGCCGCCTGGCTGGTTTTCCACGGCAGCCGCTGGTTGCGCCGGGCGCCGCCCGCCGCCATTCCTTCCTTCGATCCTAACGCAGAGAGTGCGCCATGAATGATGTTGTTTCCCCCTCGGCCCTGTCACCGCACAAGCAGCACTCGAGCGGCGGCTTGCAGGTGCAGCACGTGAGCAAGTCGTTTTCGCTGAAAGGCGCGCCGCTGCTGGTGCTCGACGATATTTCGCTGACGATTGCCCCGGGCGAATTCGTTGCCATCGTCGGTGCGTCCGGCTGCGGCAAGTCCACCTTGCTGCGCCTGCTGGCGGGCCTGGACACGGACTACACGGGCTTGCTGCTGCACGATGGCGTGCCCATCCGGGGCACGGATCTGCACCGTGGCCTCGTGTTCCAGGATCACCGCCTGTTTCCCTGGCTGACGGTGCAGCAGAACGTGGCCGTGGCGTTCAGCAATACCCGTGTGCCCTTGGCCGAGCGCGCATCGCGCGTGGCGGCGGAAATTGCGCGCGTGGGCCTCGACGGCTATGCAGATGCGTATCCGCATCAATTATCGGGCGGCATGTCGCAGCGGGCCGCGATTGCCCGCGCCCTCGTGGGGCGGCCCGACGTGCTGCTGCTGGACGAGCCGCTGGGCGCGCTCGACGCGCTGACCCGTTTGCGCCTGCAGCAGGAACTGCGCCGCCTGTGGCAGGACGAGGGCATCACCATGGTCATGGTCACGCATGACATCGATGAAGCCGTGTACCTGGCCGACCGCATCGTCGTGCTCGATGCGCGTCCGGGCAAGGTGCGCCGCGTGCAGGACGTGCCGCTGGCCCACCCGCGCCAGCGGGGATCTCCGGGCTTTGTCGCCATCCGCGATGGCTTGCATGCGGATTTCAGCGACCTGGACGACACGCATGCGCCCGTGGCGCAGGATGTAGATCCCAGCAGCTCATGGGATGGCAATGAATGGGCGCGCAGGATGGCGCTGTAGTTTCCTTTTTGACCGGTCCACCCACTCTGGAGATACAAGATGAGCAATAACAACGCACTCGACACCCTGTGGTACACGCGCTGCCCCGTCCCGACGGGCCTGGGAATAGCCTTGCAGCAAGGCTGGCTGGAAGAGGCCTTGCGCGCCGACGGCACCAGCTTGCGCTCCTTGCGCGAGTCGGACCAGGAAGCCGTGCGCGAATCGCATTTCGACCACACCCTGCAGAACTCCGTGCGTCACGGCGGCAATATCCCGGCCCTGTGGGCGCGCGCGGCGGGACGCGAGACGCGCGTGATCGGCCTGTCATGGTCGGACGAGACGCAACTGATACTGACCTTGCCCGGCAGCGGCATCCAGTCGGTGCGTGACTTGAAGGGGCGGCGCTTCGGCTTGCCATTATGGAGCAAGGCGCAGATCGACTTTGCGCGCGCGCAAGCCTTGCGCGGGCTGGAAAACGCGCTGAGCCTGGAAGGGCTGGCCGTGGCGGACGTGGAACTGGTCGATTATGTGGTCAGCACGGGCCAGAGCGAAACGGCGCCGGAGAAGGGCGCGGCCACAAACCTGTTCAGCGGCGCGCGGCGCGGCGGGCAAAGCCCGGAACTGCTGGGGCTGCTGCGGGGCGAAGTGGACGCCATCTTCCTGAAAGGCGCCTCGGCGGCCCAGCTGGCGCAGCAGCTCGGCCTGCATACGGTGATCGACACGGGCATCCATCCGGAGCCCTTGATCCGCGCCAACAATGGCACGCCGCGCACCCTGAGCGTCGATGCGCACCTGCTGGACAATCATTTCAGCTCTGCCGTGACCCTGGTCGACCAGGTGCTGCGGGCCGAAGCGTGGGCGCGCGGCCATGCGGACGAGACGCGGCGTTTCCTCGCGCGCGAATCGAATGCCAGCGAGTACTGGGTGCAAGTGGCTTACGGCAAGGATGCGCATCTGCGCCTGGACACGGACCTGGCGGAAACGTCGGTCGCGGGTTTGCAGGATTTCAGCGACTTCCTGTTCCGCTGGAACTTCCTGCCCAGCAAGGTCGACGTGCGCGCGTGGATCGATCCCCGTCCCTTCGAAGCGGCGCTGGCGCAGACGCGCCGGGCGGCTTGAGCGGGAAGCACGTCGACAGTGGCCATGCATGATGATGAGGAGAATGCGATGCGGCGACGCACGGTGATGGGTGGGCTGGCCTTGCTGCCCCTGGCGGGACAGGCGGTATCGGCGGCGAAGGCGGGGGCGCCGCCGGCGGCCTTGCGCATCGCCTCGACGGGTTTTGCGGAAAACGGCAAGGCGGAACTGGGCGGCATCGCTTACCGGGTGCAGCAGGAAGGCTGGCTGGCGCGCGAACTCAAGCAGCGGGGCGTGCGGCTGGAATGGCTGCCCGTCACGGGCGACACGGGCGCGACCATGAATGAAGCGTTCGCCAGCGGGCGCATCGACATGGCCGCGTATGGCGACTTGCCGTCCGTCATCCTCAATGCGGGCGGCGTGCGCACGCAGGTGATCGTGCCGGCGGGGCGGGGCACGGACCAGTTCCTGCTGGTGCCCACCAGTTCGCGCGCCACGTCATTGGCCGAACTGAAGGGCAAGCGCATCAGCGTGCACCGGGGCCGGCCATGGGAACTGGGCTTGCGCCAGCTGATCGCCGACCAGCGCATGTCGCCCACGGATTTCCGCCTGATTAATATGGACCTCAAGCCGGGCACGGCCGCGCTGGCCACGGGCGCCGTCGACGCCTTGTTCATGATCAATGGCTATCCGCTGGAAGACAAGGGCATCGGCCGCATCATCTGGTCCAGCAAGGGCTTGCCCGAGCGTAAAATGCGCGCGGAACTGTGGGCGCGGCGCGACTTTACGCAAGCCCATCCCGATATCGCGGAACTGGTGGCCACGGCCTGGCTGCGGGCCCAGCACTGGGCGGCGCTGGACGGCAACCGTGAAGCGATCATCAAGGATGGCACGCGCAACGGCACGCCCGACAGCGTGGTGCGGCGCAGCTATGACGATCCGGGCTTGCAGTGGAAGGAGCGCTGGTCGCCCTTGTACGACGACGCCGTGTACCGCCATTACCGCCGGGTGCTGGCGTTTGCGCAGGAACAAAAATTGATCCGCCTGCCGTTGACGGCGGAAGAATTGCTGGAACCGCGCTTCGTGGCGGCAGGCTTGAAAAAGCTGGGCTTGGCCAATTACTGGGAGCCGGCCAAGGTGTAGCGTCAGCGCGAGGCGTGGTTCAGTGCGGCAGGCACACGCGCCCGGCCACAACGTTGTCCGTGCCATCGCCCGCATGCGCGCGTAGTTGCAGCAGCATCAGGGCCACGCCCAGCATCAGCGCGGCTGCGCAGAGTTTCTTGTGCATCGTCTTTTCCGTTTTCACTATCTATGAAGGTGTTCAGCGATATTATTGCCCAAATTCAGCGTGCGGGCTGAGCTTGTGCCTAGCGTGCTTTACAATTATGCATCGGGCGCATCCGCGCCATCTGAATTCTATGCATAGTATGTGAAGGGAATGACAAGCCTGTGACTTCCAAGCCGATCAAGATCGCCGCCACCGTCGTCGTGGCACTCGCCGCTGGGGCCGGCATTTATAGCTACACCCGTCCCGCCGCCACCGCCACGCCGGGCGCACCCGCCTCGGGCAGCCCGGCCGCCGCGACCCAATCGACCGTCGATACGGCCGCCGTGGCCGCCCAGTTCCGCGACTTGCTGGGCAATTTCCGCAAGATTATCGTGCTGCTGGCCGACGAGCAAAGCCTGCCGGAAGGCGCGCGCGATGAAGCCCGCAAGGTGGGGCAGGCCCTGTTCCATGAAAACCAGGAACGCATCGCCAGGCTCGATGCGGCGCTCGACCAGCTGACGGCGCCGACCAATCCGGGCCGCTTCGAAGCGCTCGACAGCCTGCTCACGTATATCGAATCCGATCCCGGCCTGTACGACGCGGACCGCCTGGCTTTCCGCGAACTGCTGCAAAGCATGCTGGCCGACGTGGCCAAGGATACCTCCCTGCCGGCGATCAAGCTGCACAAACGTATTTCCGAGGACCTCGACGCGCTGGGCGAGATCGAGCGTAATTACGAGAAGGAAATCCGGCAAATCTTCGGCAACCTGGGCCAGCGTTCCATTGAACTCAAGCGGGAACGCTGGGACGATTACGTGGCACAGCTGAAAAAACTCTACAGCCGCGAACAGATTCTGAAGGAAAACGGCATCGTCGTGCCGTATGCGGTACCCCCGGCCGGTTCTGTCCCGGAAGCCAAGCCGGCGCCAAAAAAAGATGAAGCGGAAATCTTCGGCCTCGGCTTGCCGAAGAAAACCATCGTGCTGACCTTCGACGATGGCCCGCACCGCCGCTACACGGAAGAAATCAGCGCCATTTTGAAACAGTATGGCGTGCCGGCCGTGTTCTTCAACGTGGGCCGCAACCTCGGATCGCTCGACGCGGAAGGCCACGCCAAGCTGGGCGCGGGCGCGGAAGTGAGCCGCAAGCTGATGAAAGAAGGCTATGCCGTGGGCAACCACAGTTTCAGCCACGCACAATTGTCGAAACAGACGGGCGACAAGCTGAAAGGCGAGATCCTCGGCACCGATACGCTGTTGAAGGCCATCAGCCCCGACCGCGCCGCGCTGTTCCGCTTTCCATATGGCGCGCGCAACAGCGAAGGCATGGCCGCGCTGGCCGACGCGCATTTGAAATCCGTGATGTGGAATATCGATTCGCTGGACTGGGCCGACCCCGTGCCCAGTTCCATCACGAACCGGGTGCTGGCGTCCGTCGACAAGGCGGGGCGCGGCATCGTCCTGTTCCACGACATCCATGAACGCACGGTGAAAGCCTTGCCGGCCGTGCTCGACAAGCTGATCGCCGAAGGTTATCAATTCGCGGGCTGGGATGGCACGAGCTTCCAGGTAGCCAAAAGCACGGCGCCCGCGCCGGAAAAAGTGCCCGTCACCACCGGTTACGCCAATTCCTGGGCCGTCGTGATCGGCATCGACGATTATGCGAAATGGCCGAAACTGCAATATGCGGTGCGCGACGCGCAAGGCATCCGCGAAACCCTGATCGAGAAATTCGCGTTTGCGCCCGAGCGCGTCGTGACCCTGAAAAATGGCGAAGCGACGCGCAACAATATCCTGGCCGCCTTCCACGACAAGCTGGCGCATGGCGGCGTGCAAAAGAATGACCGCATCTTCGTCTTCTTCGCCGGCCACGGCGCCACGCGCAAGCTCAGCTCCGGGCGCGACCTCGGCTACATCGTGCCCGTCGATTCCGACCCGGCGCAGTTTGCCACGGATGCGATCCCGATGACGGAAATCCAGAATATCGCGGAGTCCTTGACGGCCAAGCATGCGTTCTTCGTCATGGATGCCTGCTACAGCGGCCTGGGCCTGACGCGCGGCGCCGGTTCCAGCTCGTTCTTGCGCGACAACGCCAAACGCATCGGCCGGCAAATGCTGACGGCCGGCGGCGGCGACCAGCTGGTAGCCGACGGCGGGCCTAACGGCCATTCCGTGTTCACGTGGACCCTGCTGCAGGGCCTGGCGGGCAAGGGCGACCTGAACGGCGATGGCTTGATCACGGCCACGGAACTGGCGGCCTATGTGGCGCCCGCCGTGTCCAGCGTATCGAACCAGACGCCCGCGTTCGGCAGCTTGCCCGGCTCGGAAGGGGGCGATTTCGTCTTCGAATTGCCGGGCGAGACGGAATTCCTCAGCCCGAACACGACGCAGCTGTCGACGGAAGCCATTGCCCTGAACAGCAAGCTCGACGCCAAGCCGGCGACGGCCAGCGTGACGGTGAAGGATTTGCAGGGCGGCGAACAGAAGATTGTCACGCCGGGCGCCGTGCCGACGTCCACGCGCCAGTTGGCGCAGCGGGCCAACGACCGGGGCTTGCAGCTGTACAAGGAGAAACAGTATGCGGCGGCGGAAGCGCAATTTACGGAAGCGCTGAAATTGCGTCCCGACTTCGCGCTGGCGGCCAACAACCTGGGCTTTGTCTTCTACAAGCAGGAAAAATACCGCGAAGCGGCCCGCTGGTTTGAAAACACGGTCAAGATGGACCCGTCGCGCGCCATCGCCTATTTGAACTTGGGCGACGCCTATGCCAAGGCCGGCGATGCCGCCAAGGCGAAAGCGGCCTATAAAACCTATCTGGAACTGGCGCCGACGGCTTCGACGGCGCCGGCCGTGCGGCAAAAGATGGAGAAGCTGTAAACGTGTGCGACAGCGTGCCCACGGTCCACGTGTTTGTCTGCAGCGGCCGCTTTGCCAGCTGGGAAGCGCTGCAGGCTTACTTGTCTCCCGCGTACACGGAAGACGGCGATGCCGTGCCGTCGCCATTCTTCCTGGAAACGGGCCTCACGTGCTATGAGCCGGCCTGTTTCGAGAGCGCGCTGCTGGCCTCGCCCGCGCCGCTGGCAGAGTTGCTCGATGGCGTGTCGTATGCGGACAGCTGGCTGGCGCAGGCGTGCGTGGATGGGCAGCGCTTGCTGGCCGATACGGTCGTCTGCGTGTTTGCGCCGAATCAGCTGGCGCATCCGCAGCGCAGCTCGCTGCACCATGTGGGCAGCTACGCCTACGACGGTGGCTGAGCGCCATCCTCGCGTTTTTCATGTATGAGCTTGTTGACGCTGGCCAGCAGGCTGGTGCCTGACGTGGTGATGAAACGGGCGCCGGCCGCCTGCGCTTCCGTGCCGTAACTGGCGACCGTATCCTTGCTGCAATACACGACGATGGGCAGGTCCGGCAAGGTCTGGCGCACTTCGCGCACCGTGCGCACACCCGCATCCTTGACCCGGCGGCCGTTTTCCACCCTGGCCATGTCCGTGATGAATAGCGCGTAATGCTTCTGTTGCAGCATGGCCAGCGCCTGCCGCGTCGACACGGCCTGGTCTACCTTGATGTTTTCCCGTTCCAGTTGCTCGACCAGCAAGGTATTGTTGCGAGGATGGTCGTCCAGCCACAGCACCAGGCTGGCAGGCTTTTGCGCCGTCGGCACGCCGGCCAGGGCCGCGACGGCGGCGCCGCCATCGGGCGGGTGGGCCAGCAGCAGTTGCGTGACGGCTTCCTGCATGTCGTCGAGCGACTTTTGCTGCAGGCGGCTCAGTTCCGTCACTTCGATTTCCTTGCCGCTCTCCAGCCGCACGGACTCATTCTTGACGAGGCTGTCAGCCCGCTTGATCATGATCGACAGGTAAATGCGCGTGAGCAAATAGCCGATCAAAAAGCCGTGCACGGAAAAGAACAGCATGATGCCGCCCACTACCGCCATCGCGGTGGCCGTATCGGCAGCCAGGCTGGGCGCGATGAAGGCGGCCATGCTGCGCGCGCTGCCGGGCAGGCTTTTGAGCTCGATCAAGCCCACGCCGACGATGATCTTCGTCAGCCAGTCCGACACTTCCACCAGATTCGAGTTGATTTCCATGGGCGTGGGCGTGCCCAGGAACAGGGTATTGCTGGGGGTGCCGGCCGCCGCTTCGGCGCCTGCCGGCGGCGCCTCGTCGCTAGGACGGCTCTTGCCATTGGTCCGCTCGTCGGGCGGCGCCATGTTGACCGTGCCCGAAGGCAGGGTGCGCGGGATGCCGAACAAAAAACCCAGCAGCATGCCGCTGACGCAAAAGCCCAGGCTCCACAGCAGGGCCGGCACGGCGTGGTAGTAGGGCGGCAGCAGGGCGCCCGCCAGCACGGCCAGCAAGCCCGCCAGCAGGATGAACAGCAGGATGTAGGGCAGCACGTCGCGCTTGCGCACGGCCGCCGTGGCGGTTTTTGTCGCCTTGCCGCTGCTGTCGCTCAGGTCCACGGTCGCTCCTTGAAAAAGGCTGAATCCAGGCAGCCAGCCTGCCGCGTATATATCCCGTAGGAGCCTGTACTGACATCATAAAAAGGGGAGACGCGATGCGATTGATAAAGCGCAAACAGCTGGCAGCTTGTGCCTTGTTGCTGCTCGCCGGCGCCGGCAAGGCGGCTGCGCCGGAGGCCGCATCGAACATGGAATCGTCGCGCACCGTGCGCGTGACGGGCCATTACGACAACGCCGTCGGCACGTCGGACGCGGCCAGCCAGGGCGTCATCACCAATGAGCTGATCGTCAACCGGCCCGCCTTGCGCACGGGGGAGTTGCTGGAATTCGTGCCGGGGCTGATCGTCACCCAGCACAGCGGCGACGGCAAGGCCAACCAGTATTTCCTGCGCGGCTTTAACCTCGACCACGGCACGGATTTTGCCACCTATGTCGACGGCATGCCCGTCAACATGCGCACGCATGCGCATGGCCAGGGCTATTCCGACCTCAATTTCCTCATTCCCGAACTGGTGCAGCGCATCGATTACAAGAAGGGGCCGTATTTCGCGGGCGAAGGCGATTTTTCCTCGGCAGGCAGCGCCCGCATCCGCCTGGCGGACGAATTGCCGCAAGGCCAGGCCAGCGTGTCCGTGGGCCAGCACGGCTATGTGCGCGGCGTCGTCGCCGATTCGGTCGCTGTCGGGGCTGGCACCTTGCTGTACGGCCTGGAAGTGCACCGCAACAACGGCCCCTGGGACGTGCCCGAGCGCGTGCGCAAGGTCAGCGGCGTGCTGCGCTACCGCCAGGGCACGCAAGACGACGGCTTCAGCGTGACGGCCATGGCGTACAGGAACAGCTGGAACGCCACCGACCAGGTGCCGCTGCGCGCCGTGGAGTCCGGCAAGATCGGTCGTTTCGGCTCGCTGGCGCCCGGCGACGGTGGCGATACCTCGCGCACCAGTCTGTCGTACGCGATGCGCCAGCGCACGGAAAACCGGCTGTTCGAACTGGACGCCTACCTGATCCGCTCGCAGCTGGAACTGAACAGCGATTTCACCTACTTCCTCGCCAATCCGGCCACCGGCGACCAGTTCCAGCAGAGCGAGCGGCGCACGGTGGCGGGCGTGAATGCCAGCGAAAGCTGGACCACGGCGCTGTTCGGTCTTCCCTTGCGCAACAAGCTCGGTGTGCAGGCCCGTTATGACCGCCTGTCGCCCGTGGGCCTGTACAGCACGGTGGACAGAGTGCGGCAAAGCACGGTGCGCGAAGACAAGGTGCGCGAAGCCAGCATCGGCCTGTACGGCGAAAACACGGCCCAGTGGCTGCCGTGGCTGCGTTCCGTGGCGGGCGTGCGCTACGACGCCTACCGTTTCAATGTGGCCAGCAGCATAGCCGGCAACAGCGGCGCGGCAAGCGGCCACGTAGTGTCGCCCAAGCTGTCATTGATCCTCGGTCCATGGAGCAAGACGGAATTCTTCGTGAACTATGGCAAGGGTTTTCATAGCAATGATGCACGGGGCACGACGCAGACGCGCTTGTCCGATGGCACGCCTTCCGCGCCCGTCACGCCCCTGGTGCCGACGAAAGGCATGGAACTGGGCGCGCGCACGGAATGGCTGCCGGGCTTGCAAAGCTCGCTGGCCCTGTGGCGGCTCGACGTGGCGTCGGAACTGCTGTTCGTCGGTGACGCGGGCGAAACGGAAGCGAGCCGCGCCAGCCGCCGCCACGGCATCGAGTGGAACAACCATTATGTTGCCGCCCCGTGGCTGCTGTTCGACCTGGACCTGGCCGCCTCGCGCTCGCGCTACACGCAAAACGATCCGGCCGGCAACCATATCCCCGGCGCCATCGACAAGGTGGCGTCGTTCGGCGTGACGGTGACGGACCGGGGCCCGTGGTCGGGTGCGTTCCAGTTGCGCTATTTCGGCCCCCGTCCCTTGATCGAGGACAATAGCGTGCGCTCCGCCTCGACCACCCTCGCGTATGCGCGCCTGGCGTATCAGCTCAACCGCAAGACGCGGCTGTCGCTCGACGTGTTCAACCTGTTCAACAAGCGCGCCAGCGACATCGATTATTACTATGCGTCGCGCCTGCCCGGCGAGGCGGCGGACGGGGTGAATGACCGGCATTTCCATCCGGTCGAACCGCGTTCCGTACGCCTGACCTTGTCATATGCGTTCTGATAACGGTAGACTGGGGCATGACAGATCATTTAGTACATACCAGTAAATTCCTCTCCCTCATATTACGCCACGCCCCCGAAAAAATCGGACTCGCGCTCGATAGCAACGGCTGGGCCGACATCGGCCAGCTGCTGGCGCAATCGGCCCGGCATGGGCGCCGCCTTTCCCGTGAACAATTGGATGACGTGGTGGCGCGCGACAGCAAGACGCGCTATGCGATCAGCGATGACGGCTTGCGCATCCGCGCCAACCAGGGGCATTCCCTGGCCGCCGTCGATATCGCCTTGCCGCCCGCCACGCCGCCCGCCGTGCTGTACCACGGCACGGCCAGCCGCTTTGTCGAGGCGATCCGTACCGGCGGCCTGCTGCCGGGATCGCGCAACCACGTGCACTTGTCGGCCAGCCGTGAAACGGCCATGGCCGTGGGGGCGCGCCATGGCAAGCCGGTCGTGCTGACGGTCGATGCGGCCGCCATGCAGGCGCAGGGTCACGCGTTTTACGTGTCGGCCAATGGCGTGTGGCTGGTCGATACCGTGCCGGCGGGGTTTATCGGCTTTCCCTGAGGCCAGGCCGGACTGCGGCTTCCACGCCGGAGTAGGCCAGCACGGCATCGGGCAGCCTTGCCCCTTGCACCCGGATGGCGGCCACGGCCTGGTTCAATTCCTTCACTTCCGCTGGCGTCAAACGCACGCTGGCCGCGCCGATGTTGTCGAGCATGTGCGCCAGCTGCGTGGTGCCGGGAATGGGCACGATCCACGGCCGCTGCGCCAGCAGCCAGGCCAGGGCGATCTGGGCCGGTGTCGCGTTCTTGCGCGTAGCCCAGCTGTTGAGCAGGGTCACGAGCGCCAGGTTATGCGGCAGGTTTTCCGGTGAGAAACGCGATTCGATCCGGCGGATGTCGCCGTCGGCAAAGCGCGTTTTGGCGTCGATGGCGCCCGTCAAAAAACCCACGCCCAGCGGACTCCACGGCACGAAGCCGATGCCCAGTTCCTCGCACAGGGCCAGCACGCCATCTTCCGGCCCGCGCCACAGCATCGAGTATTCGCTTTGCACCGCCGAAACGGGCAGGGCCGCATGGGCGCGCCGCAGGGTGTTCAAACCCATTTCCGACAAGCCCCAGTGCAAGATTTTTCCTTCGCGCATCAGCTCCTGCACGGCGCCGTCCACGTCCTCGATCGGCACTTGCGGGTCGACCCGGTGCTGGTACAGCAAGTCGATGCGGTCCGTGCGCAGGCGCTTGAGCATGCCTTCCACGACCAGCTTGATGTGCGCGGGGCGGCTGTTCAGGCCGGGGCGGCGCTGGCCCGTCTGCTGGTCGATATTTCAGCCGAACTTGGTGGCGATGACGACGTCCTTGCGAAACGGCGCCACGCCTTCGCCGTGGATGCGTTCCACCTCGTGCGGGCCGTAGGCTTCGGCCGCGTCAAACAGAGTGACGCCCCGTTCGTAGGCCGTGCGGATGATTTGATGCATTTCGGGACGGCTGGGAATCGTCGTCTGGTAGCTGCGGCTCATGTTCTGCACGCCCAGGCCGATGCTTGATACTTCCAGCTGGCCCAGCTTGCGGCGGCCCGCCAGCGTCGCGTGCGCCGTCTGGCCCTGCGCCGAGCTGATCAAGGGCGTGGCGGCAAGGGGGCCCGCCGCCAGCAGGAACCCGCGGCGGCCCGTGCTTGTATCTTTTGTTGGCATGTGTGTTTTCCCTTAAATATCAAGCTTGCGTTCAGCCATCCACTGGACGATGGCCGGGTCGCGGTGCGAAAAGAAGCTGCTGCTGCCCGTTTCCAGGGGGGCGATGGCGGCCATGTAAGGTTGTTGCGGCCCTCGGCGAACGGCGCCCACGCTTGCGGCTGCACGCCGTGCTCGAGCATGAAGGCCACGCTGTCGGCCTGCTGGTGGAAGGGATTGACTTCGATCTGGTTGACGGCGGGTGCGATGTCGTTGAAGGCGATGAGGTCCATCAGCCGGTCGGGCTGGAAGTTGCTGACGCCAATGGCGCGCAGTTTGCCGCTGCGGTACGCGTCCTGCATGGCGCGCCAGGAACCGTGCACGTCGCCAAACGGCTGGTGGATCAGGAACAAGTCCAGGTAATCGAGCCGCAAGCGTTGCAGCGACCGCTCGATGGCGTCGCGCGTGCGCTCGTAGCCTGTGTCCTGCACCCACAGCTTGCTGGTGATGAACAGTTCCTCGCGCGCCACGCCGCTGCGGGCAATGCCCTGGCCGACGGCCGCCTCGTTCAGGTAGGACGCGGCCGTGTCGGTCAGGCGGTAGCCAGAAGCGATGGCGTCGATGACGCTGCGCTCGCACTCGGCGGGATCGGGAATCTGGAAGACGCCGTAGCCGGCGAGGGGCATCGTTACGCCGTTGTTCAGGGTGACATGGTTCATGGCAAAGCTCCTTCGGTCATAGACAGGAGCTACTCTACGGTGTCATCTACTCTTTGATAAGCCGCTGGAATCGGCATGGTCTTATTAGCCGCGTTAATGAATGGCCCTGCTCATGCGCTGATCAGCTTGATATCGGCCACCCGCTCCACCAGCCACACGCACGCCACCAGGGCAATCGCCAGCGAACCGACGGTCAGCACTTGCCGGTACAGCCAGGTCTTGCGCAGCAGCCAGGCGAGGGGCAGGAAGGCGGCGACGATGGCCAGCTGGCCCAGCTCCACGCCCACGTTGAAGCCGAGCAGGCTGGCCAGCAGGGAACCCTGCGGCAAGCCCAGGTCGCGCAGCACGCTGGCAAAGCCGAAACCGTGGATCAGGCCAAAGGCGAAGGCGGCCACGGGACGCTTGCCGTGGAACAGGGGCAGCAGGTTGTTCAGCGCGGCCAAAATGACGGAAGCGGCGATGGCCGACTCCACCCAGCGCGACGGCAGCGAGACGAGCGACAGGCTGGCCAGGCTCAGGGTGATCGAATGGGCCAGCGTAAAGGCCGTGACGACCTGCAGCACGTCATAAAATGCCGCTTTCAATCCCTGCCGCTGGTCGCGCAAGCCCGGCAGCAGCACGGCCGGCAGCAGCAGCGACAACAAAAACAAGATATGGTCGTAGCCGATCCAGATATGCCAGACGCCGTGTTTCACGTAGGCGCCGAACTGCGCCAGGCGGTCGGGCGCGGCCAGGGACATCGTCTGGCGCGGGTTGTCCGGGTCGAAGATGGCCGTTTGCGTCGTGCCGCCGCTATCGATCTTGAGCAGCCCCTTGTGCTGCGGGTCGAGGTCGGCGAACAGCGTATAGCCGATAGTCACACTGGCAGGCGCAGTGCCGGGGCAAGTGGCCCGGAAGCGCAGCACGTTGTAGGCGCCGTCCGTGTGGCTGTCGACCAGCTGTTCGACGGCTTGCAAGGGGCAGACGCCCTGGTCGCTGGCCAGCTGCAGGCGCTGCAGCGCGTAGGCGGCAATCGCCGCATGGCGCGCGCGGATTTCATCCCAGGTCAGCGCGCCGTCGCCATTGCCATCGAGGCCGATGGCGAAATCGAGGTCGCGCAGCGCGATGTCCCATTGCCCTGCGATCTGCTGGCCGTGCACCGCCAGGCTCAGGTAGCTGTCGCTGGGCTTGTGGGCCTGCGCGGGGGCGAGCCAGGCCCACAGGAGCACGATGAACAGGCAGCGTTTCACAGCACACCTGCTTTCTTCGCGGTACTGATTTTCTGTCCACCCTGCGGCCCCAGCTGCCTGACGAGGCGCCGCAGGGCCGCGTCTTCCACGCCATGCGCCGCGATCCAGGCCAGCACCGGTTGCGCCGCCGCGTAGTTGCGGGCGGCCAGGGCCGCTTCCAGCACGATGCGCATGTCGGCCACTTCCTTCTGGATGGCCCAGTTCTGCTGCGCCAGGTGCATGGCGGCCGGCGCATCCTGCTGCAGGAACAGGGCGAAACGGGCCTGCTCGCGCTGGTGCACGGTGTCGCCGCGCTGCATGGCGGCGTTGAAGCGGGCCGCCAATTCCGCTTTCGCCGCCTGGAAGGCCGCTTGCCGGCCGGGCAGCGCCTGCAGGGCCAGCGCGTAGCGCAGCAGCAGGGCGTCGATGCGCTGCTGGTCCTTCAGTAAGTTGACGACTTCCTGCGGGCGCTGCCGCTCGAGCAGGAAATCCGCATAGGCGCCCAGCAGGTAGCTGTCGCGCGGCTGCCGCGCCAGCGAGGTCTTGTAGCGCGCCTCGGCCAGCGTGGTTTCCCCGCGCCGCGTGGCCATTTCCGCCAGCAGGGTGGCGGCCCAGCTTTCCAGCTCGGGCGCCGCGCCGGCGCTGCGCCGCAGGGTCAGGTCCAGCAAATGTTCGCTGCTGGCGGCGCGGCCCGTGACGCTGGCGATATTGGCAAGGCAGGTGACGGTGACCAGCTGCGTGGAAAGCGCCGACAGGCGCGCGCAGGCCGCTGTCGCCTGGGCGTAGTCGCCCTGCACGGTGAGCACGGTGGCGCGCGTCAGCCAGGCCTGGCCGTTTTGCGGCTGCTGCGCGATGACGGCATCGAGGTCTTGCAGGGCGGCGCCGAAATGGTGGGTGCTTTGCAGGATGGTGGCGCGCAGCAGACGCACGGGGACGGGCGGCGCCGCCTGCCGCCACCACGGCGCCAGCGCCGCCTGCGCATAGCCGAGGTAGCGCGGGTCCGTTTCGCTGCGCGCCAGGGCGATGTAGCGCTGGGCCAGGCCGGTGGCCAGCGCCAGGTCCTGCGGCGCGGCGTCGAGTTGCTGGCGCAGGCCGCGCAGGGCGAGCTGCGTGGCGTCGGCGCGGCGCGGCAACTGTTCGATGACGGCGCCGCCATCGTTCGGCGTGTAGGGCGCGCCCCAGGCCAGCAGGGGCAGGCAGGCGCACAGCAGGAAAAGCGGTGTTTTCATTGCGGATGCTTCCGTGTCGACGGTGGAAGGGCGCAGGCGCCGGGCATTCATGCCCCGGCGCCCGCGTGAGGCTTACAGCGGCACCGGTTCCGTGTCGTCCGGCGACGTGGCCACGATGGCGTCGATGTCGATGCCATCCTTGTCGTCGCCGGTGGTCGTGATGACGTCGCTGACGGCGGCATAGAAGGCGTCGGGCATGACCACGGGCGGCGGCGTGGTGCCGCCATTGCCGTTATCGCCGCCATGGCTGCTGCCGCCGCCACCGCAGCCGGCCAGCAGGGTCGTGAGCGCCAGGGCGCCGATTGCTTGGAGCTTTTTCATCGCATTCTCCTCGTTGGCTTACAGTTGCGGCGAACCGGCGATGGGGTTTTTCAGGTAGGGGAAGCCTGCCGTGAAGTAGGTTTCATCGAGGAAGGCGCCGTCCGTGAAGTGCAGGCCGCCGGCGGGTGCATCGGCCGGGGCGCAGCCGATGTTCAGCGTGCACAGCTTGCCCATGGCCACGCGCAGCACCACGTCGACCACGTCGTCGCCGGGGCGGCGGCCGTTCGGGAAGCCCGCGTTGTCGCCGTCGATCACGCCCAGGCGCTTTTGCGCGCCGACGGCCGTAGGAGCGATCGCGGTATTCAGGCGCAGCATTTCAGAGGCGACGACCGTCGCTGGCTGGTTGACACCCTTGATGCCCGTCAGGAAGGCGGCCACCAGGTCGTTGCGGGGGAAGTTGGTGGGCGCCTTGGCGCCTGCCGAGCCGAACAGCACTTCCACCAGGGCGGGCACGGTGGGATTTTTCACGTAATCGGCGAATTGCGCATCGCCCGACGGCTTGCTGGCGTTGAAGCGGTCCTTGTCCTTCAGGCCGATTACCACTTCATTCACCAGGGGCATGCCCAGGCGCGACACCTGCACCCACGCGCCGCCTTCCTTCGATGCGGGAATGGCGCTGCCCGGCGCGGGGTTGAGCAAGCGTCCCTGGCGCAGGCTGGCCGTGGTCCAGCCGCCGATGACGGGGTCGCTGCCGGCCGTCAGGCAAGCGGTCGGCACTTCCAGT
Organism: Janthinobacterium glycogeni; assembly: GCF_051380725.1. Taxonomy (NCBI): domain Bacteria; kingdom Pseudomonadati; phylum Pseudomonadota; class Betaproteobacteria; order Burkholderiales; family Oxalobacteraceae; genus Janthinobacterium; species Janthinobacterium glycogeni. The sequence continues at coordinate 121,230 of NZ_JBNYXP010000003.1, forward strand.
TCGAGGGCCGTGACGTTCTTGCGCGCCAGGTCATCCTTGGCGGCCGATTCCGCATTCGCCGCGAACTCCGTGGCGGGCGCCTTGATGTTGATCAAGTCGAACGTTTCGCCCAGGTTCACCACGAAGGGGTCCTTACGCTGGCCGACGAACATGCGCGCCGGCGCGGCGCAGCCTGGGATGTTGACCGTGTAGACGTGCTGCGCGGCATACGCGGCATAGTTGGGAATGGCCTTGTTGCCGATATTGTCGACGGGCTTGTCGAACGTCGTGCCGCCGCCCGTGGCATTGGTCACGGCGCTGCGGGTTCCGCTGCGCCGGTCGCCCCGCACCACCGTCACGCTGTAGGTTTCGCGCACGTTCAGGCCAGCCGGGTTGACGGAATCGATGGCGCCGCCGTTGATGACGAGCGGAATCGAAATTTTCTTGCCGCCCACGGTGAACTGATCGTTCTTGATGGTGTTGGTGAAGCGGAACTGGAAGGTGAGGTCTTCCTTGCCGTCGCCATTGTTATCGATATGGATTTCGTACAGGGCGTTCGGGTCCATGGAGAAATAGTTCGGGCCGCCGTACGCGTCTTGCAGCGGCAGGTAGTCGGCCACCAGGGTCGTGTAGGCGCCGCGTCCCGCCTCGTAGCTGCGGAACATGTAGAAGTCGGTACCGTCGACTTTCGGATTTTGCGTGATGAACGGCGCTTCGCGGTGGCTGGAAGCGTGGGCGGCTGGCGCGACGGCCAAAGGTAAGGATACGGCGAGCAGGTTGCCCAGCAGTGCGGCGCCCAGTGCGGTTTTCGAGCGTGACAAAGACATTTCAATTCTCCCCAATTTTTGTTGGCGTTGACAGACAAGTCCAGGAAAATGCAGGCTGCCTGACTTATACGCACGGGGAGAGAAAGCGGATTCAGTTCTTTGACAAGGGCGTCCCAGGGCTTACCAGGCCAGCACCTTGGGGCCGATGGCGGCGCCGATGGCGGCCGGCACCAGCATGCCCAGCACGTACCAGAAACCGACGAAGCTGGCCGCCAGTTCCGGGCAGTGCAAGCAGTACACGAGGGCGGCCAGGGCCCCGGCGGCGAAGCCGGCGGCCGCGCCCGCCAGGCGCAGGCGGGTGGGTGCCAGCGTGCGCATCAGGCGCAGCACGGCGGCCAGCAGGGGCAGCGACAGCATGGCGATCAGCAGGGGGCAGCTGCGCCAGGTGGCGCCCCAGAACAGGTCGGCGCGCTGTTCGGGCGCGGCTTCCTGCAGGATGACGGCGCCCAGCGCCCACATCAGCAGCAGGGGCATGGCGAGCAGCAGGGGCAGGGCGCGCGTCGGCGCACCCGGCACGCACAGGCGGCGGCTGACATGCCAGGCAGCCAGGCAGACGCAGACGACAAAACCCACCTTGATCCAGAAGTCGGGCAGCAGGGCCAGCTGTTCCAGGTTGGGGCGCACGCCCAGCAGCATGGCCATCAGGGCCACGCTGGCCAGCAGGCCGGCGCCCAGGGTGCCGGCGGCGCGCCAGCCGGCGCCCGGGGGCGGCGCGGCGGCCACGTCGGGGCCGCTGGCCAGCATGGCGATCAAGTCATCGGTTTTCATGATGTGTGTCCTTCTATCCTCAAATTGGCGGCCAGCGCCTTCAAGCCGCGATGCACGGCCACCTTGACGCTGGCTTCCGAAATGCCCATGGCGGCCGCCGTGTCGCGCACGGACCAGCCATCGAGCTTGGTATGCACGATGGCGTCGCGCTGCTGCACCGGCAAGGTGGCCAGCAGCTTGCCCAGGTCGCGGCTGGCCTCGGCCGCCTCGGCATCGGCGCTGGAAAACAGTTCCTGCGCGCTATCTTCTTCGTCATACGGCAAATGCTGCGCCTCGCGCCGACCATGCCGGCGCAGCCAGTCGATCATTTTGTAGCGCGCGATCGCATGGATCCACGACGTCAGCGGCACGCCCGTGTCATACGTCAGCCGCTGGTTGTGGATGGCCAGCAGGCACTCCTGCACCAGGTCTTCCACCTCGTCCGGCCAGCGTTGCAGGCGGCGCCGCAGGAACGCGCGCAAATGGCTGCTGCTGGCTTGCAAGAAACTGCGGTACGCCGCCGCATCGCCTTCGAGCCCGCGCAGCATCAAGCCATGCAGCCGCAATTCCGTGCCATGCAGGTGCTCACTGACTGGTATTCGTTGCATGCGGGCCTTTGGTGACAGGCATTGAAAAAAATAAATATCACTAATTTTGCCGGCGACTGTAACCAATCCGGCCATCGCGGCGAATTGACAGGCAAGCACGTTTCTTCATTCACTATAACGGGTAGTCATCATGCATATCAAGCACCGCCTTGCCGCCAGCCTCGTTCCGCTCTGCCTGTGGGCCGCGACGGCGCCCGCGTACGCGCAACTGGCGTCCGGCCAGCGCTGCGAAGTCAAAAGCGGTGCGCAGACGGCGGCGCTGGTGGAACTGTACAGCAGCGAAGGCTGCTCCAGCTGCCCGCCCGCCGACCGGCGCCTGAACGCCTTGCGCAAGGAAGCGGGGGCGGCCAGCCTGGTCGTGCCGCTGGCCCTGCACGTCACGTACTGGGACCAGATCGGCTGGGCGGACCCGCTGGCGCAGGCGCAATTCGATGCGCGCCAGGCCGAGCTGCTGCGCCACCAGCCGCGCCATGTGGCTTACACGCCGCAGTTCTTCGTCGGCGGCACGGAATTGCGCGGCTGGGATACGCAACTGCCGTCCGCCATCCGCCGCATCAATGCGACCGCCGCGCCCGTTGCTATCCGCCTGTCCGCCGCGCCGGGGCCGGACGGAAAATTATTGCTGGAAGCCGATGCCAGCGCGCCGGACGCGCGGACGGACGGCCAGCTGTATGTGGCCATCAGCGAAAGCGGCATCGTCTCGACCGTGCTGCGCGGCGAAAACCGCGGCGCCACCCTGCGCCACGATGCTGCCGTGCGCCTGTGGCTGGGGCCGGTTGCGCTGGCGCAGGGCCGCGCCCGGCTGCGCCGCGCAGTCAACCTGCCGGCCAGCTGGCGTCCGGAGCAGCTGCAAGTGGTGGCCTTCGTGCAGCGGGCCGACAGCAGCGCCATCCTGCAAGCCGTCAGCACGGCATCCTGCGCGAAGGGAGCGATGTGATGAATGGACAAACGAGCGTGATCCATCCCGCCTGGCTGCGCCTGACGCACTGGCTCAATGCCGTGGCCGTCGTGGTGCTGGCCACCAGCGGCTGGCGCATCTATAACGCGGCGCCATTCTTCCCGTTCGAACTGCCGCGCGCGCTGACCCTGGGCGGCTGGCTGGGCGGCGCCCTGCAATGGCATTTCGCCGCCATGTGGCTGCTGGTGGGCAATGGCTTGCTGTATCTGGTCATCAATATCGTCTCGGGACGGCTGCGGCGCCAGTTCTTTCCCCTGTCGCCGCGAGCGCTGCTGGCCGATTTCATCGCCGCGCTGAAGGGCAAGCTGGCCCATGCGGACCCGCGCCGCTACAACATGGTGCAGCGCGCCGCCTATCTGTTCGTCATGCTCGACTGCATCGTGCTGGTGCTGTCCGGTCTGGTGCTGTGGAAATCCGTGCAGTTTCCCATCTTGCGTGAACTGCTGGGCGGCTACGAGAGCGCGCGCCGAGTCCACTTCATCGCCATGGCGCTGCTGACGGGCTTTGTCGGCGTGCACTTGCTGATGGTGGCGCTGGTGCCGCGCACTCTGGTCGCCATGCTGCGCGGCCGCTAAAGGAAACGATCATGAAAAAAACCATCATTGTGCAAGAGCAGGGCCAGGCCATGCTGGCGGACGCCTTGCGCCAGATCAAACAGCCGTCGCGGCGTTTGTTCCTGCAGCGCAGCCTGACCCTGGGCGGCCTGTCCTTGCTGACCGGCTGCAACGCCAGCGACCCGTCCAGCATCGAGACGGCGTTGACGGCCGTGTCGCGCTTCAACGACAAGGTACAGGGCTGGCTGTTCGACCCGACCAAACTGGCGCCGACTTACCCGGACTCCATGATCACGCGGCCGTTTCCCTTCAACGCGTATTACGGCGAAGATGAGGTGGAAGAAGTCGATGGCGACGCCTGGCGCCTGGAATTGAGCGGCTTGATCGCCGACAGAAAGCCGTGGAGCTTGCCGCAGCTGCGCGCCTTGCCGCAGGAAACGCAGATCACGCGCCACATCTGCGTGGAAGGCTGGAGCGCCATCGGCAAGTGGGGCGGCGTGCCGTTTTCCCATTTCCTCAAGCGCGTGGGTGCCGACACGACGGCCAGATACATCGGCTTCAAGTGCGCCGACGATTATTTCACGAGCATCGACATGGCCACGGCCCTGCATCCGCAAACCATCATGGCCCTCACGTACGATGGCCAGCCATTGCCGCCCAAATACGGCTACCCGATGAAATTGCGCATGCCGACCAAGCTGGGCTACAAGAACCCGAAGCACATCCAGGCTATTTTCGTCACGAATACCTACCCGGGAGGGTATTGGGAAAACCAGGGCTACAACTGGTTCGGCGGTTCCTAGGAAGGCCGGGGAGCTGGCCAGGGCGGCGTTGCATTGCCTTGTCGTACTAGTCGTACTGCCTGCGGCAATGCGCCTGGCCCTGACCACCTCCCGGCCGTCCTATTATTTATCAGCAAGCAGCACCCGTAGCACCGCAGTCGCTTTCACACCGGGCATTCGCCCAACCAACCTAGAGACAAGGATATATCATGAAAACCACGATCACCAGCTTCGCCGCCATCCTCGCTTCCGCCATCCTCATGTCGGGCGCCGCGTTCGCCCAGGATGCCATGAAGAAAGATCCGATGGCCAAGGACGCATCGGCCGATGCCATGCACAAGGACGCCATGCACAAGGATGCGATGGACAAGGACGGCATGAAAAAGCCGATGGCCAAGAAACACATGAAGAAGGACCACATGGCCAAGGATGGCATTGCAAAAGACGGCATGAAGAAGGATGAAATGAAAAAGGATGAGATGGGCAAGTAAGGCCGGCTACCTTGCGCCGCCGTGATGGGGCGCAAGGACTGTTAGACGTATGGGGAGTCGGGCCGATTCCGGTGCCGACACGTGGCTAACAGTGCTGTTATCGCTTAGGCGCTTTTACGACTGTGATGGAAATATAAATAAGCCAGGCCGATAGGTGCAATCAATGGTGCCAACATCAGGCAGGCAATCATGGTGACGATTTTTACAATCACCATCATGATGGCATTCACAAAAAAGACATTGTCGCCAACAATAAATTCAATAATGCTTTCATACACGAAGCGAGAATAGGGATAAAGGGGTACGCACACAAGCAGCCGCCATGGCATGCTGTTTTCGGGGTGTGTTTTGTTGGCCGTGGAACCGATCCAGAAAAACAGTACCGCCATTAAGGCGGCAAAGAAAAATTGGCGGATATAATACTTTTTGGACAGGCCGCCAAACGTTTTAACCAAAATTGTATTCATGTTTTTCATGCGAAAATTTAAATATAGATAATACATTGCTCATGTATTATTTCCAAGTGGAAACTTTTGAAAAAATGAATGTTTGTATGTTACTAACTGGCTGCTCTTCCTGTTGACTTGTCGCTAGCAGGAAGACGCTACGTTGGCGGTGTTTGATGGACTGACCCGGCAGCGTGCGGCTGGCGAGTTTGGTGTAAGCTGCTGGCCTCCTGATTTCCTGCATGCACTGTCATGACCGACCCCTCCGCCACCACGCTGTCCGCCGCCTCGTCCCCTGCCGACAAATCGATCCGCCGCCGCTCGCTGTTCGCCGCCTGCAGCGCGCATGCCGTGCATGACGGCTTGACGGATGTCATCTATGTGCTCCTGCCCATCTGGCAGGCGCAGTTTGCCATCAGCTATGCCATGGTGGGCCTGTTGCGCGGATCATACTCGGGCATGATGGCCGGTTTCCAGCTGCTGGCCAGCCGCATGGCGAAACGCTGGGGCCGCGAGCGCCTGCTCGTGGGCGGCACTGCGCTGGCCGGGGTCGCCTACCTGATCGCGGGGCAGGCGGGCGGCCTGGCCGTGCTGCTGATCGCCTTGCTGCTGGGTGGCCTGGGCGCCAGCACGCAGCATCCACTGGCCTCGTCCATCGTCACCGACACGCATGAGGCGGGCGGCGGCGTGAAGGAAGCGCTGTCGCACTACAACTTTGCGGGCGATATCGGCAAGACCCTGATCCCCGCCCTGGTGGGCTTGCTGTTGCTGGTGTGCAGCTGGCGAGCGAGCGTCTCCTTGCTGGGCTTGCTGGGCCTGGCGGCGGCCGGCTTGCTGTGGTGGCTGCTGCCGAAGCCGGAAGACATCCAGGCCAGCCAGAAGAAAGCGGTCAAGCCCATCATTGGCAGCGGCTCCAAGGCAAGCTTTCGCGCGCTGCTGGCGACGGGCACCCTGGACAGCGCCGTGCGCATGGGCTTTTTGACTTTCCTGCCATTCCTGCTGAAAAGCAAGGGCGCGGGCACGGCCGGCATCGGCGTGGCCTTATCTCTGCTGTTCGTGGGCGGCGCCTTCGGCAAGCTGCTGTGCGGCTATCTGGGCGCGCGCATCGGCATGATGAAGACCGTGTGGCTGACGGAATCGATGACGTCCTTGCTCATCGTCGCAGCCCTGTGGCTGCCGCTGGCCGGCATCATGGCCATGTTGCCCCTGCTGGGACTGGCGCTCAATGGCACTTCGTCCGTGCTGTACGGCGCGGTGCCGGAACTGGCCGAGCCCGGCAAGCGCGAGCACGCGTTTGCCCTGTTCTACACGGGCAGCATCGGCGGCGGCGCGCTGTCGCCCGTGCTGTTCGGCGCGCTGGGCGACCATACGAGCGTGCATACGGCCTTGCTGGTGCTGGCGGCAGTATTGCTGCTGACCTTGCCGCTGGCGTGGAAGGTGCAGCGGGGTCTGGCGCATGGCGGCGCAGCATGACAGGATACCTCGCATGAGTCTGCCATTGCCGCGCGATAAACACGATACGGGCAATGCGCAAGCCCTGACCGCCTTGCCATGGGAGGAAATCCGTCCCGCCATGCCGCAGATCCTCGAGTGGGTGCAGGATGCGAACTGGCCCGTGTCCGCCATCCTCCTGCCTTTTCTGGCCGGCATCGGCCCACGCCTGGCTCCGTATATCAAGACGGTGCTGGCCAGTGACGATGAACAGTGGAAATATGTTGTTTTGCTGGGCATCGTGCGCCATTCCCCCGGGCTTGCTGCCTCCGTGGACGGGGAATTGACCCGTTTCGCCCTGGCGCCAACGGCTGGCGAGCTGGAAGAAGGCGTGGCGGAGGTGGCCCGGGAAATTTTGGCGGGCAGCGCTGCCGGTGTGGCGTAACTTGCCCGCCAGCACCCCCATCGTCTACACTCGCCGCATGAAAAATTTTGAAAAGCGGCGCGACCGCTATGACTTGTTCCGGGCGTTTGACAATCCCCTCGTCAACATCAATTTCCAGCTCGACGTGCCGGACTTCCGGCCCTGGTGCAAGGAACGGAAAATTCCCGTGTTTCATTTTTTCCTGTTCTGCCTGCTCAATACGGTCAGGGACATCGATCAATTCATGTACCGCATCTACCAGGGCGAAGTGATCAGGATCGACGAGTTTCCCGCCTCGTACACCGTCATCAACGGCGACGACAACCTCAATTACACGCGTTTTACGATGACGGACCAGTTAGACCTGTTCATCGAACGCAGCCTGGCAGCCAAACGTATCGCCGAAGCGAGTTCTGCGCTGATCAATACGGGCGAGGGGGAGACCGAGCGCGAGCAGCGCAACAATATCTTTATCACCTGCCTGCCTTGGCTGGAACTGGCAGCCATCGAGCACCCGATCCACCGCCACCGCGACGCCGATATCCCGACCTTTACCTGGGGCAAATTCGGCCCCGCACAGCAGGACGGGCGCATGCGCATACCGTTTTCCGCCCAGGCCCACCATGGCTTTGTCGACGGCTATCATGTGCAGAAACTGGCGCAGGCGTTGTCGCAGCGCATCGCCGCCATCATCGACTAGGTTAAATAGTCGCTGGGCGTCTGGCCCAGCACGCGGCGGAAGGCGGCCGTGAAGGCGCTGGGACTGGCATAGCCGAGGTCGAGCGCCACGCGCGTGACGGCTTGCCCGTCGGCCATGCGGGTGATGGCGGCCAGCAGACACGCCTGCTGGCGCCACTGGGCAAAGCCGAGACCCGTCTGGGCGCGGAATTGCCGCGTAAAGGTGCGCCGGCTCATGCCCGCCTGCGCCGCCATCGCGTCCAGGTTGCTGTCCAGGCTCGGTTGCCGCAGCAAGTCCATGCACAGCCGCGCCAGCCGCGCTTCCTGCGGCAGGGGCGCGCTCAGGGGCAGGGGGCGGGCAGCGGCGATCTCGTCGAGCAGCAAGGCCATCAGCCGTCCGGCGCGCGATTGTTCCACGTACAGGGCTTCCACGGTCACCGCTTCGGCCAGCAACTGGCGCAGCAGCGGCGAGGCGTCCAGCACCTGGCAGTGGGACGGCAAGCCGGCCCCGGCGATGGCGGGAGGATCGATAAACACATTGTGCATGGTCACGGCGCCATGCATGCGCATGCCGTGGACGAGTCCGGCAGGTACCCAGCAAGCGCGTTGCGGCGGCACGAGCCAGTTGCCTTGCGGCGTGTGCACGCTGATGACCCCGCGCGCCGCATACGCGAATTGCCCGCGCACATGGCTGTGACTGGGAAATATCTCGCCGGGGGCATAGTCGCGCGCGGTGGCAATCAAGGAGCGCGGCACTTCCGTATAAAAATCATTCATGGCCCATACTCTACAGTATATGACCTGGCATCGAAGGCGGGCCGATTGATCTGCGCTTACCATCGACTCTTTTTCAGGAGAGCGTATGCACAATAGCTATCATCGCGTGGGCCATGGCCCGCACGCCGTCATCGTCCTGCACGGCTGGTTTGGCGACGCGCACGCGTTCGCGCCGATGGAAACGGCCCTCGATGGCAGCGCCTTCAGCTACGTCTTTATGGACAATCGCGGCTATGGCGGCATGCGCGGCGCGGCGGGTGCGTATTCGATCGACGAGGTCGCCCGCGACGCGCTGGCCCTGGCCGATGCGCTGGGCTTTGCCACGTTCAGCGTGGTCGGTCACTCCATGGGCGGCATGGCGCTGGAACGGCTGGCCTTGCTCGCGCCCTTGCGCCTGCGCAAACTGGTGGCCGTGGCGCCCGTGCCCAGCTGCGGCGTGGCGTTCGATGCGGCTGCCCGCGCGGCGTTTCTTGCCGCCGCCGACGACGTGGCGGCGCGGCGCGCCATCATCGACCGCAGCACGGGCGGGCGCCTGCCGGGCACCTGGCTGGACTGGAAGGCGCAATACTCGTGGGAAAGTGCGGATCAGGCCGCGTTTGCACGCTACTTCCTCGCGTGGAGCGGGACGGATTTCAGCGGCGAAGTGCGAGGAACGGCGTCGAACCTGCCCTTGCTGGCGCTGGTGGGGGAGCACGATCCCCGTTTTAATGCGGACTTGATGCGCCGCACGTATCTGGCGTGGTACCCGCAAGCCCGGCTGGAGGTGCTGGGCAATGCGGGACACTATCCGATGAATGAAACCCCGCTGGCCCTGGCGGCCAGCATCGAGGCGTTTCTATCGGCGCTGTGACCTTATGAGGCCTTGCTGCGCAGGCGCAGCAGGCTCAGGCCCAGCAAGACGAAGGCGCCGCCCGTAATGCGGTTGAACAGCCTGGCGCGGCCCGGCGTGGCCAGCTGGGTTTTCAGCAGGCGCGCCAGGTTGGCGTAGAACAAGTGCGCCAGCATGGCGCAGGCGACAAACGAGGTCGTCAGCACGGTGAACTGGATGGCCACCGGTTCGCCCGGCGTGATGAATTGCGGAAACAGCGCCGAGAAGAACAGGATGGCTTTCGGATTGGTCAGCGCGACCGTCAAGCCCTGGCGGAACAGTTTCCAGAATGAATTTGGATTCGCCGCGCCGGCCACCACGGGCGCATCGGCCACGACACTGGTCTTGCTGCGCCATTGCTTGATGCCCAAGAACACCAGATACAGGGCGCCAGCCAGTTTCAGCAGCATGAAGGCCGTGGCCGAGGTGGCCAGCACGACGCCCATGCCGGCCATGGCTACGCCGGAAATGATGAACAAGCCAAAACCATTGCCCATGCTGCTGATCATGGCGCGGCGCGGGCCGACGGCGATGGCATTCGAGATGGCCAGCAAGACGGCCGGGCCGGGAGAAAACGTGACGAGCAGGGCGACGCTGCAGAAAAGCAGCCAGTTCGAGAGATGCATGGGTGTTCCTGGGTGGGGCCGAAGCCGGATTGGCGGAGTCAAAACAACTGTATTGTACGAAGTTTTCGGCTCCCGCGTCAGCGGCCCCGGCTTGACATCATGCAAACAGGCTGGCGACCACGTGGTTGATGGCGGCGCCGCCGGCGATCAGCCAGCAAAACAGCAGGCCGGCCAGCAGCAGTGGCTTGATGCCGGCGCGGCGGATGGCCGACATGTGCGTCGTCAAGCCCAGAGCCGCCATGGCCATGGCCAGCAGGGCCGTATCGAACTCGGTAATGGCGGCCACGGTGCTGGCTGGCAGCAGGCCCAGCGAATTGAAGGCCACCACGCCGATGAAGATGAAGGCGAACCAGGGGATGGCCAGCTTGGCCGCCTTGCCGTCGCCGCTGCCGGCCCTGGCCTTGCCGCGCGCCAGCACCGCCGACAGGATGACGAGGAAGGGCGCCAGCATCATCACGCGCACCATCTTGGCGATCACGGCCGCATTCGCCGCTTCCTGCCCGATCGACTTTCCAGCCGCCACCACTTGCGCCACTTCATGCACGGTCGAGCCGATGTACACGCCAAAGGCGGATGGTGTTGCCGACAGCACATGCCAGTCTTGATTCAGCTGGTACAGCAATGGATACAAAAAGATGGCGATGGTGCCGAAGACCACGACGGTGGAGACGGCCACGGTGACGTCCTCGCTGCGTCCCTTGACGACGGGTTCCGTCGCCATCACGGCCGCCGCGCCGCAGATCGAGCTGCCCGCGCCGATCAGGATGGCGCTGTTGCGTTCCAGCTTGAACACCCTGGTGCCGAGGAGCATGGCCAGGCCGAACGTGGACGCCAGCACCAGCGCGTCGATGGCGATGCCGGCCAGGCCCACCTGGCCGATATCCTGGAACGTCAGGCGGAAGCCGTACAGGATGATGCCGAGTCGTAATAATGTCTGCTTGGAAAAGGCCACGCCCGCGCCGCAGGTGGGCGCCAGGCGGCCATACACGCTGTTGCCCAGCACAATGCCCAGCATGATGGCCAGGGTCAGGGCGCTCATGCCGTGGCTTTGCAGCCATTCCAGCTTGCCCAGCGCGATGGCGCCCCAGGCGATCACGCCGCTCAGCAGCAGGCCGGGCAGCAATCGGCCGTAGCGGTGGTTGACACTGTTTGTATTCGTCGTTGAGAGGGATGACATGCCGTACTCCATGGTTCTGTGTTCGTATGGACAGACTGTACAGTTCGTCGATTAAATGGTAAAACGGATTGTTTTGGTATATTCAACCAATTTAATGGGTAGATGAGATGGCTTTGACCTTGCGGCAACTGCAGATTTTTCTGGCCGTGGCGGACACGGGCAGCACCAGCGCGGCCGGCGAGTTGATCGCGCTGTCGCAATCGGCCACCAGCGCGGCCCTGAACGAACTGGAAACCTTGCTTGGTGCGCAACTGTTCGACCGGGTGGGCAAGCGATTGCTGCTCAACGACAATGGCCGCCTGCTGTTGCCGCAGGCGCGGCAGATGCGCGACGCGGCCGCCAGCATCGAGCGCCAGTTCGCGGGCGCCGACCCGTCCGTGCCCGTCAGCCTGCAGATCGGCGCCAGCACGACCATCGGCATTTATCTGTTGCCGCAGATCCTCGCGCAGGCGGCGCAGCAGTACGGGCGCAACATCCCGCAGGTGACGATTGCCAACACGGCCGACATCGCCGCCGCCGTGGCGGAATTCCGTGTCGATATCGGCCTGATCGAAGGGCCGTGCCACGAGGCGGGCTTGCTGGTGGAGCCGTGGCTGACGGACCAGATGCTGATCGTGGCCGCGCCTGCGCACCCGCTGGCGCAACTGCGTCACCTTCTCAGCTTTGCGGAGCTGAACCAGGCGGGCTGGCTGCTGCGCGAAGCGGGCTCGGGTACGCGCGAAGCCGTGGAGCAGGCGCTGGTGCCGTATCTGCACTACCTGCGCGCCGCGGGCGAGTTCAGCAACTCGGAAGCGATCAAGTATGGCGCGGCGGCCGGGCTGGGCATCGCCTGCTTGTCGCGCGTGGTGGTGGCCGATTTGCTGGCCAGCGGGCAATTGGTGGAATTGGAAACCATGCTGCCGCCCCTGGAGCGCAATTTCTATCTGATCCGCCAATCGAAGAAAATCCTCTCGCCCCGTTTGACGGGATTCCTGGAACTGTGCCGTCACGCCTCGCGCATGGCTTGACTGTTTTTCTTATATGGAATAAATTCCCATATATGGAAAATTCGACATTTGCAGAGAATGATACGGAACAGCGGCTGGCCGTGCGGCTGAAACAGTTGCGCGTGGAGCGCGGCTGGTCGCTGGACCAGCTGGCGAACATGAGCCAGGTCAGCCGCGCGACCTTATCCCGCCTGGAAAATGGCGAAGTCAGCCCGACGACGGCGGTGCTGGGCAAGCTGTGCGCCGCGTATGGCCTGGCCATGTCGCGCCTGCTGCGCATGGTGGAGGACGATTTTCCGCCCCTGCTACGGCGGGCTGAGCAAACCGTGTGGACGGATGCGGACACCGGCTTTGTCCGCCGCTGCGTGTCGCCCCCGTCGCGCGCGCTGGCCGGCGAAGCGCTCGAATGCGCGCTCGCTGCCGGCGCGACGATCAGCTATGCCGCCTCGCCCCGGCCCGGCATGGAACACCATCTGCTGCTGCAGGAGGGCAAGCTCAACGTGACGCTCGACGACCGTTCGCACGATTTACTGCCGGGCGACTGCCTGCGCTACCAGCTGCATGGCGCCAGCGCATTTACGACGCCGGCCGACAGCGGCGCCCGCTATTTTTTGTTCATCGTCTGAGGTTGATATGTCCCTGTCGCTACGCCATTTCTCATCCACCGATATTCTCGAACGCCTGCCGGAACTGGGCGCGCTGCTGCAAGACTGCGTGCACGACGGCGCCAGCATCGGTTTTATCTTGCCCTTCGATATGGCGGCCAGCCAGGCGTTCTGGACGGACAATGTGTTGCCGGCCGTCACGCGCGGCGTGCGCCTGCTGATGGTGGCCGAAGTGGAAGGCAGGGTGGCGGGCGCCGTGCAGCTGGATTGGGACACCAATCCCAACCAGGGGCACCGGGCCGAAGTGCGCAAGTTGCTGGTCGCGCCCGCTTTCCGCCGGCGCGGCCTTGCGCGCCAGCTGATGCAGGCGCTGGAAGCGCAGGCGCGCCTCTTGCCGCGCAGCTTGCTGACCCTGGACACGCGCAGCGGCGACCATGCGGAACCGCTGTACCTGTCGCTCGGCTACATGGTGGCGGGCAGCATCCCCGGCTATGCGCTGGCGCCTGCCGGCGACCGGCTGGACGCCACCACCATCATGTACAAGCACCTGCAGCAATGAACTGGCAAGGGGAACTCAGGCATCGCAAGGACCGCATGATGCCGCCGCCCGCCACCGTGGGCTGGCTTGTTGCCAGATAAAATTACCTGTCTTATTACAGAGCCGTCCTACCTCGATACCCGGCATCGTCCGACTGGCGTGTGCCGGTGCCGCGCCTACACTGTTGTTTGATAGACCCGGCGGCGGGTCCTTTCTTCTTACAGGAGGCTGATATGGCGAATATCCAGGCAGGATCGGACGGTGCGGCAAAACAGGAAATGTCGGCAAAGCGCTTGAACGTGGTCGACTGGATCTCCATGATCCTCTTGATTGTGGGCGGCTTGAACTGGGCGTTGGTGGGCCTGTTCGATATCGACATCGTGGCCCGCATCCTCGGTGCCATGACGGCGGCTTCGCGCGGCGTGTACGTGCTGGTGGGACTGGCGGCGCTGTATTCCATTTACCTGTGCCTGCGCAAGTTCCCGGCCAAATCCTAGACGGGAGGACACATGCCTGTTGGTGCAAGCCCCAAGCGTGAACGCGAATTCAAGAAGCTGGAACGGGATTTCAGGCAGGAAGAACGTTACCCGGGCCGCGAGGAAGAGGTCGCGGTGCGCATCGTGAACAAGCAAAGGGCGCAGTCGGGTGAAACCAGGGTGGCGCAGGAGCGGAAAAAAGCCGGCGGCGCTGCCTTCGATGCGTCACCGCCTGACTTGCCCATCGCCGGCTACCAGCAACTGACGGCGGCGCAGATCCGCGACAAGCTGGATGGCCTGTCCGCTGCCCAGCGCAAGCGGCTGCGTGCTTATGAGGCGGCACACAAGAAGCGCAAGGGCGTGCTGCAAGCGCTGGAGGCTTGAGCTGGCGTCATGCGCCGGATGCGGTGTGCGCCTCTCCATGCCTGCGTAATGGAACGGCTTACTGCGTGCGCAGGTAGGCCAGCAAATCGGCTACTTGCTGTGCATTGCCGATGCCCCAGAAGCGCATGTTGTTTCCGGGAATGAAATCGCTGGGCGCCTTGAGGAAGGCGGCCAGGTTTTGCTCGGTCCAGACAATATTCGCGTTTTTCATGGCCGCCGAGTATTTGTAGTCGGTGGTGGCGCCGGCCTTGCGGCCGATCACGCCCGTCAGCTTGGGGCCGAAACCGCCGCGCGCCGATGGTCCCACCTGATGGCAGGAAGCGCATTTGCGAAATGCTGCCTTGCCCGCCTCGGCGTTGCCGGTGAGGGGGACAGGAGCGCCAGCCTGCGCTACGGCTGCCGGCGCCAGCAGCAGGGTTGCAGCGGCCAGAGGGGAGAGCAGGCGACAAAGAAAGGTGGAGGTCATCGGTGAGGCGGGCATGCAATGCGTGGCAAGCGATGACGCATTTTACAGGCGCACGTCAAAACCTGCCCGCCAGCACAACATGGAGCCTTGGAAGCGGCGCACGATGGACGCAATACCGCTAGCGCTTGCCGCCCTGTGCGCCCAGCGCCGCCATGGCCGACGCGAACACGATGCAGGCGATGGCCAGCCACTGGGTCAGGCTCAGCAATTCTCCCAGCACGGCCATGGCGGCCAGCGCGCTGACGGCCGGCGCCGCGCTGCTGAACATGCCGAACACCCCTTGCGGCAGGCGGCGCAAGGCAAAGATTTCCAGCGAATACGGCAGGGCGCTGGAGAGCATGGCTATGGCCAGGCCCATCAAGGCAATCGACGGCGCCAGCAGGGCCGTGCCCGAATACACGACGCCGATGGGCACGGTCACCATGGCCGCCACCGTCATGCCCCAGGCCACGGCTTGGCCGCCTTGCAAGGTCGAAGCGCGCTTGCCGAAGATGATGTACAGCGCCCAGCACAGCGCCGCGCCCAGCGCGTAGGCCACGCCGACAGGGTCCAGGCTGCCCGGACTACCCTGCAGCGGCAACAGTAAATACAAGCCGAACACGGCGCACGCCACGGCCAGCAAGTCGCGCGGCCGCCGTGACGACAGCATGGCCACGGCCAGCGGCCCCGTCACCTCGATGGCCACGGCGATGCCGATCGGTATCAACGCAAACGCCCGGTAGATCAATAAATTCATCAGCCCCAGCACGGAACCGTAGACCAGCAAATTCAGCACATCCTTGCGCGTCAGCCGGTAGCGCCAGGGCCGGAAGATGGCCAGCAGGATCAGTGCCGAAAACCCCACGCGGTACGCCGTAATTCCTTCCACGCCGATGACGGGAAACAGATTCTTCGCAATCGCCGCCCCCAGATTGACGGAAATCTGCCCTCCCAGTACGGCCAGGGAAGGGAGCAGGATGCTGTCGGGGAGGGAAGAGGTCGAGGTGGGGGAGGTCATGGGGCGCCATTTTAATATGCAACAGGCTGCTAGTCGCTGGCAGATCAGCAACGGACGGCATTTATCCGCCCGTACTGGCTGCAAAGCGGAGCGGACACTGTTGTAATAGTGCAAGTATTTTCTGATAATGTTATTCTGCCAGTACTCCACGGAACAGTGGGGTGCCGCCACCGATTCTTTGTCTCTAATGGAGCCGCTCTATGAATTGCAAAAGCATGGCAGTGACCGTCGCCTTGGTGTTTGCCGCCGGCATGGCTGGAGCACAGGCCTTGCCGCCGCAGGCGCAATTGCCGGGCTGGGCAACGCAACAGCTCGATAGTCTGGCCAAACGCGAAGCGATCGAAGTGAGTGCGCGCATGAACCCGTTTGTCCTGCGCGGCGATTTCGATGGCGATGGCAAAGGTGATCTGGCCGTGCTCGTCAGGAACAAGGACAGCAAGAAGGAGGGCATCGCCTTCCTGTTCAGGCAAAAGACGGCGCCCTTCATCGTCGGTGCCGGACATGCCTTCTCCAGCGGCGGCGACGATTTCGCCTGGCTGGAAGTGTGGCAGGTGGAAGACAAGGGATCGTTGCAGCACAGCTATCATGAAAAATCCCTCAAGCTGAAAACGGATGGAATCGTGGTGGCGAAAGAGGGGTCTGCCAGTGCCTTGATCTATATCAAGGGCGGCAAGGCGTTTTGGCAACAGCAGGGCGATTGATGGATTGCCCGCGCATGGCCGCTGGCTGGCAAGCAGCCCACGGGAATGGGCAGAGCCTGAATCTGCATGAATTGAGAATATGACAGCACTGGCAGTGGATTTCGTTGCATCCTATACCCCCTCATCCGAAGCGAAAATTGCCTTTGCCTGGAATGGCAGGCATGGGGCCGATTTCGACGATGCCAACATGGCGTTTCGCACCGTCATAGGCGACTATTTCGAAGAGCATGCGCAGGCATGCTCCTTGCCGCTGATTGCCGCCCTGTATCGCGCGGAGACGCAGTGGGCGAAGGAAGCCTGGTGCGTCAAGAGCGTGGTGGCTGAATTGGCGCAGGAACTGCTGCAGCGCGGTGGCGTCGCTTATCTCGACGTGTACCTTGCCGGCGCATGCTGCGGCATGGATGCCTGTATGGAATCGGGGAATATTTCGCTAAGCAAGACGCGTTGCGAAGAGCTGCTTGCCTATTGCAAGGCCTCGGCATTCAACGCCGAGGCCGGTCTCCGGGAGCGATGGACCATGCTGGCACAGCGCTTTGCCTGCCTGCTTGCCGGTGCGGCTTGATGGCGCAAATGAGGGAACCAATGAGAGAAGCAGTTAAGGGGCAATACGGGAAGAAACTCGTCGGATGCACAATATTGGCGTTCGCCTTGGGGGGCAGTTGCGGCGTCCGCGCGGCAGAGCCTGAAACCGTTGAAAAATTGGCGATGCAGTTGTTTCTCGGCGTTTGCGTGCCTTCTCAAGGGGATGTACAGCAGATCGAAACGGCAGTCAGGCGTGTGAAGCTGGTCGAGGTGACGTCAAAAGAGGCGTGGGCACTGCCGGATGATGTGCCTGGCAAGTCCTGGTCCACGAGCGAAACAGGCGGCCGCTTTACGGTAGTTGCCACGCAGCCGCAAACCTGCGCCGTTGTGGTGAAACAGATAGCTCCAGCCGACTTGAAGCGCGAGTTTGAACGGTGGCTTCCTCCGGCGAGCACCGGCTACACCGTGATGCAGAAAGCCGAGGACAGGCAGGGCGATATGGCGACCTCGTCTTACGCCATCTTGCGTGAGGGGCGGCTCAAGTACAGCTGGGTGCTGCGCATGTCCTTGACCCAGCCGGGCGCGACGGGAACGCTTTCCGTGCGTGCCGCCGTGCCCTGACTTGTTACGATGGAGTAGTGTTGAATGCATGTATTTAGTATCGGCGACACCAATTTTACCGTGGATGCCGCAAAATCCAGTATCAGCGTGGCGGCACTTGCCAATGGCATGCGGGAAATTAATATCACGGTCGAGGCCGACGATGAGGAGTTCATGCGGCTGACGGAAGACGACGACGCACCGTGGTCGTGGGCGCTGTATCCGCCGTCATTCTCTTTGCACGGTTTGCTCGTCGCGGGAACGGCTGCCGCGCCCCTGCATGGGCTGGCCGTCGATGCCAGCAGTACGGACTGTGAATGCAGTCTCTACATGATGGAATACCGCGATGTGGTAGACCTGTGCCTGGTGGAACTGTCGGTGCATCGGCTGGCGCTGACGGGCAAGGTGGATTTTTTTGGCGACAGCCTGCCCTTCGTCATCGATCTGGCGCGCGCGGCGTAGCGCCTGTCTGTCGCGCGGCGGCAGGGGCGGCCTGCGCAGGCCTCCCCCGTGTCACTAGTCCAGCTTCAAGGCCTTCGCCACATCCGCCCATGCCACATACTTGAAGTTCTGCGGCCCATCGGGCAGGCGCTTGTAGCCGTCCTGGATCACCAGCATGCCTTGCGCGTACGCGCCGCCCAGGTTGGCGGAGGTGACGTCGAGGCCGTCCGTTTCCGAGGTGCCGTCGATGCCGGCGGGCAGGTTGAAGCCCACCTTGAAGCGGCCCCGCACCTTGTACGGCGCTTGCGCGTCGAGCACCACGTAGCTGCTGTCGCCCTGGCTGGAGACGATCAGGTAGCCCGTGTTGGCCTTGGCGCCAGGCTGGCGATAGATGGCCATGCCTTCCACATCGGCCGTCAGGTGCGGGCCGACGGGCAAGACCATCGCGAGGGCGTCCGGCCTGGCGGCGTCGGCCGAGGTGGTCCACACGCCGCGCGTTTCCTCGCCCAGGAACAGTCTGGCGTTGGCGTCGTCGGCCACGCAGCCTTCCGGTTGGGTATCAACCTTGAAGCTGCGCAACAGAGTCGCACTGAATTTGTTGCCTTCCAGGCCAATGCTGTACTGCTGGAAGGTGCCGTCCTTGTCGTTGATGAACGCTTGCACGCCGCCGCTGGCCGGCTGATACAAGCACATGCCGTAGATGCTTTTCAGGCCGGTCGGGAAGCGGCCCGCTTCCGCCACCTCGCCGCCGGCATTGATGGTAAATAACATCATGCTGTTGTCGTCGCGCTGGGTGGCCACGGCCAGGTCGACCTTGCTGCCGCCGAACTGGATGTTCTGCCGCACGTCGACGTTGTTCAGGCGTCCCACTTCCAGCAGCTGCGTCTGCTTGCCTTGCAGGTCGTAGACGAGCAGCCCCTGTTTCTTGTTGGTGCCGAGGATGCGGGCGTCGGCGGGGTTGCTGGACAGCCAGATGGCCGGATCGTCGGCCGCATCGCCCTGGCGCGCCATCGGCTCCGTCTGCGCTTGCGGGGCAATGATGGCCACCGCCGGTTGGGTTTCCGCCTTGCCTGTCCATTTCAAGGACCGCGCCTGCCAACCGTTCTTGCCGCGCAATAGCAAGGAGTCCTTGTCCAGCGCGAGCTGGCTGTCGCCCTTGCGCA
Source organism: Janthinobacterium glycogeni (assembly GCF_051380725.1). NCBI lineage: Bacteria > Pseudomonadati > Pseudomonadota > Betaproteobacteria > Burkholderiales > Oxalobacteraceae > Janthinobacterium > Janthinobacterium glycogeni. The sequence goes on from NZ_JBNYXP010000003.1 coordinate 140,482, forward strand.
CGTTCAAGGCGACCGCCTGGGCTGGCTGCGCCGTCCAGGTATCTCCCTGATGGGTGTACAGGTGCAGTTTGTCCGCCTTGCCGTCGAGCACGGCCACGCCGCCCGGCAGCACGGCCAGGGCGCCGGCGCCGCCGTCGACCTGGCCGTATGGCTTGCGCAGGGCCACCACTTCGCGCTTGCCCATGCCTTCGGAGTCGGCGTCATACGCCCACACGCCCATGTTGGACTCGCTCACCAGCAGGCGCCGGGCGCCATCGTCGGCGCGGCAATGTTTCGCGTGCGGCGGCAAGGCCAGTTTGCGCACCAGGCTGCGCTGCTCGCCCTGCATCACCCACTGTTCCGCTTGCCCATCCTTGCCGATCAAGAACAGATGGGCCAGCTGCTGGGCGTCGCGGTACAGGCACGACGCTTCGACGGAAAAGGTGGGAACGGGAAACGGCGACAGTTTCACCAGCTTGCCGGCCTGCACATTCACGGATACGGGCAGCGGGCGCTGCGTGTCCGCTTCCAGGAAGACGGCCAGCACCTTGCCGCCATCGATGCGCGTGTCGAGCTGCTTGGCGCGCACGGCGATGCGGTCCTGCTCCTGGCCGGCCGCGTTGAACAAATGCAAGCCCTGCTTGTCCAAAGTCAGCCAGCCGCCGCCGGGCAGGCGCGCCAGTTCTTCCGCTTCCTGCGTGAAGGAAGGGACAGCGGCGGCGGGCGCGGCCTGCGCGATGCCGCCGAGGCAAAAGGCCGCCAGCAAAGCGCTGCAGAGTACGGTTTTTTTCATGGTATTGGAAATCATCATCAGAAGGCGCTGGCTTTCAGGCTCACCTTGAAAGTGCGGCCGTATTGTTCGTTTTGCACGTTGTATTGCTTCGTGCCCTGGTAGACATAGTATTTCTCGTTGTTCAGGTTGGCTGCCTCGAACGTCACCTGGAACTGCTTGTTGATCTGGTACGACAGCGAGAAATCGAGCTGTTTCTGGCTGTCCACGATACGGTCCTGGCTTTGGTCGAGGATATCGCCGCCCATTTCCAGCAGGTAGGGCGACTTGTAATTGAGGGCCAGACGGGCGCTGACGGGCCCCGTTTCATAGCCCAGCATCAGGTTCATGACCTGGTTCGACTGGCCCGGCAGACGGATGTCGCGGTTCATCTGCTGTTTGCCCGCCTTGTCGTAGCGGCCGATTTGCGCGCGCGAGGTGCTCAGGGTGCCGTTCACGCCCACGAGAAACTTGTTGAAGGGCGCCGGCAGCATGCGCAGCGGCTGCATGTAGGCCAGTTCGATACCTTTGACTTTCGCCGCGTCGCCGTTCGCATACGAGGTGGCCGTCGTGTAGCCAGCCCATGCTCCCGTGCCGGCCAGGTTGGTCGTGTAGGTGAAATTCTTGATGTCCTTGTAGAAGCCGTAGGCCGACATCACGCCGTCGTTGCCCAGCACCCTTTCGACGCCCAGGTCCAGGTTGTTCGCTTTCAGCGGTTTCAAGTCCGGGTTGCCGATCACGGCTTCCGTGTTGCTGGCCAGGCTGATGCCGGGCGCCAGCTGGCTGAAGTTGGCGCGCACGACGGCTTGCGTCCAGGCGGCCCGCACGCTGGTTTTTTGATCGAGGTCATAACGGGCTTGCAGGTTCGGCAGCCAGTTGGTGTACGAACGTTCGCGCGTCAACGCCGTGGCCACGCCGGCGCTGTCCACCTGCGAGCCGGCTGCTTCGAAACTGGTGCGCTCGGCGCGCACGCCGCCAAGGATGTGCCAGGCATCGAAGTCATAGCTGTTCTGCACATACATGGCGTTGATGTCTTCATGCATGCGGTAATCGTTGATGATCGATTCCGTGCTCAGGCGCGCCTTGCTGCGGTCCAGGCCGGCCACGCGGGCGCGTATCAGGGCCGGGTCCAGCGCCACGCCGATGTTGCCCAGGTCGTAGTCGAGATTGTGGCCTTGCACGAAGGCGCTCATCGAGGTGGAACCGGCGCCCCAGTAATTGCCGCTCGACGTCTTGCTGCTGTTATACGCCCATTGATCCGTGTCATTGGTTTTTTCGCGGCGGCTGACTTTGGCGCCGAATTTCAGGGTGGCGATGTCGAACTTGCGCGCCAGGTCGATGCGTGCATGGTGCTCATTGTCCTTCGAGTAGCGCTTTTGCAGGGTGATGGCGTTGAGGGCGTAGCTGGCCGGGTCGTACAGCGAGGCGGGGCCGCTCAACAATGGTTGCTCGGTGCCATTGAAACTGATGCCGGCGAAATTGCTGATGCCGCGGAAACGGCCGTCGTTCAAGGACTCCGGCGTGTCCTCCGTGGCGCGGCTCAGGCCGCCTTTCACGTCCAGCGTCCAGTCGCCCGATTTCTGCTGCGTGCCCAGCACGAGCGAACGCACTTGCTGCGTGTACTTGCGCTGGCGGATGCGGCGCTCGGCGCGCGCGCTGGCCGTCTGCTCTTCGGCCAGGCTGCCGCCGGCGATATTGCTGATGGTCAGGCGGTCGCGCACTTCATCGTCGGAAAATTCGCTGACGAACGAGCGCAGGAACCAGCTGTTGCCCGCTTCGGGGCGGTAGTCGAGGTTGACGGCCAGGGCGCCGCGCTTGCGCACCGGCAGATAGTCGCGCAATTCCAGGCCCGACAATTTACCCTTGCTCCAGGCGCCGCCCGTTTCCACGTCATCGGAGCCGAACGAACGCTTTTCCGCGCTCAGGCCGGCGGCCACGCCCAGTTTGCCGTCGAGAAAGCGCTGGGCCCACAGGACGCCGCCGCTGGGGCTGGTCTTGCCCGTCTTTTCATCATGGCTGGCGGCCACGTTGGCCGACAGCAGCTTGCCCGGCAAGTCGAAGGCAGACAGCGATTTGACTTCGATGGTGGCGCCCAGCGAGTTGGCGTCCATTTCCGGCAGCAAGGTCTTCGAGACTTCCAGCGTGCGGATCAGGCCGGCAGGCAGGATGTCGAGCGCCACGGCGCGGCGGCCCGCTTCCGGCGACGGCACCAGCGCGCCGTTGATGGTGACGGCGTTCAGGTCCGGCCCCAGGCCGCGCACCGTGATGTAGCGGCCTTCGCCCTGGTCGCGCTGCACGGACACGCCCGGCAAGCGCGCCAGCGCCTCGGCCGCGTTTTTATCGGGCAAGCCGCCGATATCGTCGCTGCTGATGACGCTGATGATGTTGTCGGCTTTCTCTTGCGCGGCGATGGCGTTGCGCAGGCTGGCGCGCTGGCCGCTGACGACCACGGTGGCTGCCGGCTGGCCGTCGTCCTGTGCCTGTGCTTGGCTAGCGCCGCTGAAGACGGCCATGATGGCCAGGGACAGGGCCGTCAGGCGCAGCGGGGAGGGGAAGGAAGTGTGCATGGTTTTCATGAAGAGCTCGGTTAGGGGGAAGGAACCGGGCGGATTCTAGGCAGCAAATATGACGGTTGCGTGACAGGCAAGCGATTGCCACCCTGAAAACAACGGCGGGTGAAGGCTTTCCAGCCGGAAATGAACCGGGGTGAGCTGAAATGACCTGCCGGCGCAGGGCGCGTGGGCAAATGCTTGCCGTATTTGCATGGGTGTCCCTGGTAATGATGAGCCGTTTGCACCTGCCGCACGGGAGCGGCGCATGTCATCGTGCCGTCATGGGCGGGCGCTATCGTGGCGGCAGCACCACTTTTAAAGGTTTTCCCACATGCTGCCATTGCACCGTAACAGCCTGATTGCCGCCGCACTGGCCTTGCCCCTGTTCTTGTTCCTGTACGCCACACTGGGCCACGTTAAACCGTTTGCCGTCTGGAAGTGGATGGATATCGTCTGCGAAGGCGGCACGGCCGTCATGGCGGGCGTCTGGTTTTTGTTTACCCTCAGCAGCCGGCCGCGCGGACGGGTGACGAGTTTGATCGCTGGCGGCCTGTGCGCCATCATGCTGGGGTCCTGGGCCGACTGCCTCGACGAATTCTTCGCCATCGACAAGCAGGAAGTATGGGATAACTGGCTCGAAGCCTTGATCCCGTTCGGCATGCTGGTGCTGACGATCGGCATGTATTACTGGCGCCAGGAACAGTTCCGCCTGAACGAACACCTGCAAAAGCGCGAACGCCTGTTCCGCGACCACCGCGCCTTCGACCGCATCACGCAGCTGGCCGACGCCAGCTACCTGCGCACGCAGATGCGCCTGGAGCAGGAACGCCGGCCCGGCCTCGATTGCGCGCTGGTCTTGCTCGATATCGACAGCTTCCACCTGATTAACCGCGAATACGGCCACCGCGAAGGCGACCGTGTGCTGCAAGCCGTGGGCCACATGCTGCTGTTGAACTTGCGCAATGACGACTTGCTGTGCCGCTATGCGGGCGACCGCTTCGCCGTGCTGATGCCGGGCGTGTCGCGCGAAGATGCGGCCGTGCGGGCGCGCCACCTGTGCGTCATGGTGGGGCAGATGCGCCACCACGCCAACGACAACCGCGAAATCCGCCTGAGTCTGCGGCATGCGTGCTCGCTCACCGATGGCGTGCCGGAAGTGGTGCTGGCCGAGCTGAGCCGGGCCGTGGAAACGCCGGGCCGCAGCGCCAGTCCCAGGGCCAGCAGCGCCGCGCCTGCCTGATGCCGCTGATCCAGCAGGGCGACCCCAGCATTGCAGCCCATCACCAGCCGGCGCTGGTGCTCGACTATGCGCGCAGCCGCGACCTGGCCACCGCGCCGCTGCTCAAGGGCACGGGCCTCGATGGCGGCGCGCTGCCGTCCGCGGAAAGCCAGGTGAGCGCCGCGCAATATCTGCAATTGCTGGCCAACGTGGCGCGCGGCCTGGACAGTGCCGACACCAGCTTCATGCTGGGCCAGCAAATGCTGCCCGGCCATTACGGCGCCGCCAGCCACGCCTTGCTGCAGGCACAGAATCTGCGCCAGGCCTTGACCATCCTGTGCGATTTTCATACCTTGCTGTGTCCGCTGCTGCAACCGCGCCTGCGCGCGGCCGGGGACATGCACGTTCTGTATTGGGTCGATGCGTTCGGCGCGCCCAGCCAGCTGCCGTTTCTGGTGGAAATGCACATGACGGCGCTGGCGGCCATGTGCCGCTGGCTGGCGGGCGAAGCACTGCCGTGGCGCTTCTGCTTCAACCGCGCGCGGCCCCGCCACGTGGAGCAGCACGAGGTGCACCTGGGCCAGGCGCTGCGTTTCGATTGCCAGGTAGACGCCATGCTCATCGATTCCAGCTGGCTCGACAAGCCCTGGCCGCGCGGCAATGCCACGGCGGCCGCGCTGGCCTTGCGCGCGGCGGCCCTGGAGCCCGTGCCGGCAGCGAGCCTGCTCGGTGCGCTGTACGACTACCTGCTGGCCAATATCCGCTGCGCACCGACCCTGGAGCGCACGGCGCAGGAATTCGGCGTCAGTCCCGCCACCCTGAAACGCCATTTGGCGCGCCATGGCACGCATTTCCAGGCCGAGCTCGATCAAGTGCGCGCACACAAGGCCATCTACCTGTTCCAGGCGCATGGCTACGACAATGATGCCGTGGCCGCCTATCTCGGCTTTCATGATGCCACCAACTTCCGCCGCTCGTTCAAGCGCTGGACGGGGCAAACGCCACAGCTCTTACGTCACGCGCTGGCCTTGTTTGTTGCTGGCTGAAGACGTTCTGCTGGCGGCGTTGCGCGCCAGCGCCATGAGCAGTCGTTCCTGAGGGAACAATTGCTCGTTCTGCTACATCCATAGTACACTCGATCAGAGAGCGAACAGACGCGCTTTGAGGCGCTCCGGTACGGCGTCACGCGACGCCGCAATACCGCCATCACGATGGCGGACCGGCGGCAGACAACCGGTGTGCCGTGCCTTAACCCAGCCTGGAAACTGGCGTCACCAGTGTGGTGCGCTGGAAACCGGGCAACTTGATAATGCTCAATCGTGTATTCACAATCGCAGATCGATCCAGTCGTCAGTTTCCGCAACACCCAGGGTGAGGCGGTGCGCGGCACGATTTTCAACTTGCAGCGCAATTCGCTGGTCATGGAAATCTATAATCCATACTCGATTGTGCAGGTCAGCGAGGTGCTCAATGATGTGACCGTGCGCATGGGGGCGAAAAACGCCTACGTGGGCAAGGCCGTCGTCATCAGCAGCGTCAACACGGGCCTGACCGCCATCGTTTCCGTGACCCTGATCGACGAGTGGCGCGAGTTGAGCGACGTGGTCGTCGTCAAGGGCGCCGTGGCGAAAGAGTCGAGCGCCTTTGTCGCCGGCTGGGGCGAGCGCTTCCGCATCCGCCGCGACTACCAGATCGTCGTCAATGAAATGCGCGCCTTCCTGTCGGAAGTGGCGCGCTGGGTCGAGCAGGTCGACTTGTCGGACTCGCTGCCGAAGGAAAACGGCCGCCTGCGTCCCGATATCTTCGACGAGCTGGCCTTGCCGCTGATGGAGCAGACTCAGCTTTACTTGCGTCAGCTCGAGGTGGAAGCGTCGCTCGTCGAGGAAGAGCGGGCGCCGGCCCACCGCGCCTTCGCCCAGGCGGCGCTGCATCCTTTGATCCTGCGCGCGCCCTTCGTCTTCCGCACGTTTACCAAGCCGCTCGGCTATGCGGGCGACTACCAGATGGTCAACCAGCTGCTCGACGATCCGCGCCAGGGCCCGAGCACGTATTTTCAGATCGTCAATGCGGCCTTCCTGCAGGCGGCCGTGGCCACGGCGCACCGCAACCGCATCGATATCCTGACGGAATTTTTGGCGCAAAAGGCGGCTGCCGCGCGCGCCGCCGGGCGCGTGTATAAAGTGCTCAACGTGGGCTGCGGCCCGGCCATCGAGGTGCAGCGTTTTCTCGACACCTGCCCCGATGCGCAATGGCTGGCCTTCGAGCTGGTCGACTTCAGCAGCGAGACCCTGGACTGGACGCGCGCGCGCCTGACCACCATCATGCAGCGCACGGGGCGCGTGGTCGAGATCGATTATGTGCACGATTCCGTGCATAACCTGCTCAAGCGCCGCCATGGCTCGGGCGCCACGGGCTTGCCCGGCAGTTTCGACGCCGTGTATTGCGCCGGCCTGTTCGACTATCTGTCCGACAAGGTGTGCGCGCGCCTGCTGATGCACTTCGCCTCGCGCGTGGGACCGGGCGGACGTTTGCTCGTCACCAATGTGCACGCGAATAACCCGGGCAAGTTCGGCATGGAGCACTTGCTGGAGTGGCATTTGATCTATCGCAATGAAGCGGGGCTGTCGGCCTTGCTGCCCGAGCACGCGACGGATCCGCTGATCTACGTCGACGCGACGGGCGTGAATGTGTTCGCGGAAGTGAGCATTCCTTGATGGATACTCCAGGCCTGCACGCCGGCTACACGGCCGTTTTGCGCGACTTCCGCCTGGAATTCAGCCGCGGCGGGGCGTACACGGGGATCGTGCTGATCCTGCTGGGCATGGGCCTCGATTCGGCCCTGTATCCGGACAAGCAGTCGGCGTTCACCAGCGCGCGCATTGTCGTGTCCGTGCTGATCTTTTGCGTCGTGCTGGCCATGCGCACGCGCTGGGCGCAAGACCGCATCCAGGGCCTGACTTTTGTGTGGCTGATCCTGCCGCAAATCATGATCGCCTGGATGATCGCCGTCACGGAAGGCGCCACCTCGATCTATTATGTGGGCATGACCCTGGCCATTTATTCGTCGGGCATCGTGCTGGCCTTCGGCCTGTGGCAAAATATGGTCTTTGGTGCGATTTCCTGCCTGCTGTACGTGGCTGCGTGCGCCTGGCATGCGGGCGGCTTCGACTTGCCAGGCACGTTTGTCGTCAACTGTTTATTCCTCATCATGTCGGCCAGCATCAGCGCCGTATTTACCTATTTTAACGAGCGTGCCCGCTTCATGCTGTTCCAGCTGAAGGCGGAAGTGGCGCAAAAGAACACGCAGCTGGAAGAAACGAATAAAAGCCTGGCCGATATCAAGGGACAGATGCTGCAGCAAGAGAAAATGGCCGCCATCGGCACCCTGGCCGCCGGCATGCTGCACGAAGTGAACAACCCCGTGAACTTCTGCATGATGGCCATCGAGGTGGCCATCGAAGACCCGGCCGCCAAGCAAAGCGCGCTCGTCAGCGAATGCCTGGCCGACGCCAAGCAGGGCATGCTGCGCGTGCAGCACATCGTGTCCGATTTGAAAACCTTCGCCTACCGCAAGAGCGGCAACCAGCTGGAAACGGGCCACTTTCAGTTCCGCAGCGCGCTCGAGGCCGCCATTCGCCTCGTGGGCCACGAAACGAAGAATGTCAGCATCAGCCACGACTTGCCCGTCGACACCCTGGTGCGCGGCGACGAGGCGGCCATCGTGGGTGTGTTGATCAATTTGCTGGGCAATGCCGTGCTGTCCATGCGCAAGGGCAATGCGCCGCCGTTCGAGATCCGCATCACGGCCCACTGGGATGACAACCGCCTGCGCATCAGCGTGCGCGACAACGGCCCCGGCATCGCTCCGGAAAACCTGGCGCGCGTGTTCGAGCCGTTCTTCACCACGCGCGAAGTGGGGCAGGGCCTGGGCCTGGGCCTGAGCATCAGCTATGGCGTGATCGAGCGCCACGGCGGCACCCTGAGCGCCGAAAGCGTGCTCGGCGAATGGGCCAGCATGAATTTCGACTTGCAGCGCTCCGACTGGGAGGGCCGCTAGCATGGACAACGATAGCCGCGCCAGCGTGCTGTACGTGGACGATGAAGCGCTCGCCTGCAAGTATTTCGAGCGCGCCGTCGGCCAGCGCTACCGCGTGCTGACGGCGCAGAGCGTCGATGCGGCGCTGGCCTTGCTGGAAGGCGAGGCCGGTCAGATCGACGTGCTCGTCACCGATTACCGCATGCCGGACCGCCTGGGCAGCGAATTGCTGCAGGAAGTGGCGCAGCGCTATCCGCACATCGTCTGCATGCTCGTCACCGCGTATGCGGACAAGGACGTGCTGCTCGAGCTGATCAACGGCGGCACCTTGTTCCGTTTGCTGGAAAAGCCGCTCGACCTGGCCGCCATGCAAACGGCGCTGCAACTGGCCGTGCAGACGGGCCGCGAGCGGGCCGTGCGCCGCCAGGGCCTGGTGGCGATGGAGGAATCGCTGGCCTTTCTCGCGCATGAATTGAACACGCCGCTGGCGGCCATCGCCAATTTTGCGCGCGGCATCGCGCGCCGCGCGCAAGCGGACGCCGCACCGCAGGCCGAGATCGGCGAAGCGGCCGCCTTGATGCACGACAATGCGCGTTATTGCCTGTCGGTCCTGGCCAGTTTTGTCGATACGGTGCGCCTGGCCAGCGCCGGTCCCGGCATGCAGGGCGGACGCCGCTCCGGCAGCGCGCGCCAACTGCTGGACGCCTTGCTCGACAGCTACCCCTTGAGCACGGACCAGCGCGCCGCCATTACGGTGGAAATGGGCGACGATTTCTCCATTGCCGAGTCACCCAATTGCGTCGCGCTGATTTTATCGTCGGTGCTGGGCAATGCCTTGCGTTCGGCCGGCGAGCAAGCCCATCCTGCGATCGGCATCCGCATCGATGCCGGCCGCATCGCGGTGCGCGACAATGGCGCCGGCATCGCCCCCGAGATCGTCGCACAGCTGTTGATCGACCCCGTCAGTGCCGGTGGCGGCGAAGGCAAGGGCTGGGGCATGGTGTTTTGCCACCGCATGATGCAGTCGTTCGGCGGCAACCTCGATATCGCCACCGAGTTTGACACTTCCACCACGGTAACCCTGAATTTTCCAGTACATATAAGGAACGAGCATGATTGACGCCAATCTGCGTTCACCGGCTCAGCGTGAGCCGGTGCAAGGCTTGCCGACGATACTTTACGTCGATGACGAGGCCAACGCCCTCAAATACTTCCAGCGCGCCATCGCGCCGCTGGCCGACGTACTGACGGCCACGTCGGTCGAGGAAGGCAAACGCATCCTCGACGAGCAGGCCGACCGCATCGCCGTGCTGGTCTCCGACCAGCGCATGCCCGGCGCCTATGGCAACGAATTGCTGTCGTATTGCTGGGATCGCCATCCGCACATCGTGCGCATTCTGACCACCGCGTACTCCGAGCTCGAGCACACGGTGGAAGCCGTCAACCAGGGGCAGATCCACCGCTACATCCAGAAGCCATGGGATATCGCGGCGTTGCGCATGGAACTCAAGCAGGCGCTGGAACTGGCGCGCTTGCGCAACGAGCACGCCCAGTTGCTGCGCGAAAAGCTGATGGTGCGCCAGCGGCAAGCCGTCGCCAACCGCATCGGCACCCTGTACGCCTTGTGCGCCAGCCTGGCCGGTCCGGAACAGCAGCTGCCCGTGGAAGCGTATCTGTCGGCGGCCCTGACGGCCGGCGTCACGCCGCCCGAGCCGGACTGGCTGCTGATGGATTATGCCGACCTGGTCAGCTCGGAAGCCTTCCGCGGCACGGCCTTTGCCGCCGCCGTGCGCCAGCAGCTCGACACGCTCGAGCGCGAGCATCCGGGGCGTGGCGTGGAACAGGCGATCGACATGCTGCTGCCCGTGTTTGGCGCGGCGCTGCAAAACCAGGGCGGCACGGCGCTGTTCCTCGATGGACGCCTGCTGACGGAATTTCTGGAAACGCCGACCACGGCGCCCGTCTCGCCCATCCACTCGTTCTGGCTGGCCAGCTTGCTGTGGCTGGCGCGGCGCGGCTGGTCCCTGCAACTGAGCAAGACGGACCTGGGTTTGCAGGGCAAGGTGGTGCAGGCCGAGCCGGCGCTCACGCCGGACCACCTGGCCGCCTGGATCGAGCAATTCTGACGGGGCATCAAGTAAAACAGGGCCGCGCGGGCCCTGTTTCCATTTGCGGCAAGCAGACTTAGCGTTCCGCAGCCGCCTTCAGGTTGTTCAGACCCTTTTCAAAATCCTTGCCAATCATCCGGTCCATGCTGACGAAGACCGTCATGACCTTGCTCACGTAAGGGCTGGGGCCCGTCATGGTCCAGTTCACCTTGGTGCCGTCGCCCTCTTGTGTCATGGTAAAGGTGGTGGTGTTGTGGCTTTCAAACGGCTTGAGGAAGTCCAGCTTGATGACGGTGCGGTCGGGCTGGGCCGCCTCCGTGATTTCCATGCGCCCGGCGCCCACCTTGTCATTGCCTTGCCACGCATACTGCGCGCCCTGGCCGCTGGCAGGGCCCGTAAACGTGCGGCGCATGCCCGGATCGAGCTTCTCCCACGGCGACCAGGCGGCCCAGTAATGGAAGTCCGTGATCAGGCCGGCGATCTTCTCGGGCGGGGCCTTGATGGTGATTTCGCGCTGGACACTGAAGGTGTCGGGCTTGGTGGTGGCATAGCCGAGGATGGCGGCGACGACAACAACGATCAGCAGCAGGGTTTTTTTGATCATATGCTCTCCAAATCTTGAATGGTCGATGCGAACGAATCAAGGCAATCTTAGCAGATATGAATGGCTGTGCGCAGCCGCTTGGCCTTTATTTGCGCCAGCTCTGCGCAGGGCCGCGTGCACACTCGTTCGCCGCCGCGCGCACCCGCGCACGCCAGGTGTGTGCCGGTTTGTGGCGAGGGCCGGCGTCCGCTAGAATGCTGGCCTGCAACGATTTCATTTAGGGAAATATGATTCAACGATCGATCGCCAGGCTGACCCTGGCGTGCGGCTTGCTGGCGTCCGCCTTTGCCGCGAACCTGGCGCATGCCGATGCCTGTCCCGGCCATTACGTCGATGGCCGCAAGCCGGAAATCACCAACCCCAAGCTGGACGTGGCGACCAAAGAGCTGTGCTACAACGTGTTTGGCGTGATGCACTCGGGGATCACGCGCACGCCGTTGTGGTCGGCTGAACACCTGACGGCGAACAACCTGGAAGCGGCGCAGGATTTGTCGCGCGAAAACTCCTTCCACGCTGAACGCAAGCTGCCCGCCGCCCAGCGCGCCGAATTGGCCGACTATGCGCGCAGCGGCTTCGACCGTGGCCACATGGCGCCCAACGGCGACATGCCGGACCGCCAGAGCCAGCGCGACAGCTTTACCTTGGCCAACATGGTGCCGCAGGATGCGCGCAACAACCGCTATGTGTGGGCCGGCATCGAAGGCGCCGTGCGCAAGATGGCCAAGAAAGAGGGCGACCTGTACGTGATCACGGGGCCGGCGTTCATTGGCGGCAACCTGCGCAAGGTGGGAAGAGTGATCGTGCCCAGCCATCTGTACAAGGCCGTGTACAGCCCGCGCCAGCGCGCCGGCGCCGCCTATTTCATAGCAAACGTCGATACGAAGACGTATGAAGTGCTGAGCATTGCGCAACTGGAAGACAGGATAGGCATCGATCTGTTACCGTCGCTGACGCGCCAGCAGAAACTGCGCATGCTGAGTTTGCCCAAGGTGAAGAGCAAGTCCAAGTAATAACAAGACCGTCAAAAAGGAAATCCCATGTGCGCAAAAAAATTCGTCCCCTATGCCAATGAAAGCGATGTGCTGGAAATCGGCAGCCTGAGCATCGAAAACCGGATCGACCGCATCAGCATCAGCGGCGACATCGACCTGACCCTGGACAAGCCGGGCCTGGCGCTGGCAAAGCAGCTGCAAAAGCTGCTGGCCGACGTGGTGGCGCAGCTGGAAAAGCAGGAACTGCCCGACCGGCTGCCCCCGCCAGAGGTGACGTCGGTGGCCAATCCCTTCGAGTGAGTTGGCCATGGCCGGGCCGCTTTAGTATCGTCAGCCCAGGCCCGGAAGCCGCTTGAGTTCGGCCAGCAGCAAATCCCAATGCCAGATTTGCTCTGGAATATACAATGCGCCGCCCGACCCCGGGCGCAGCATAACTTCGGTTGCCACGCCTTTTGCCATGAGCTCGCGTTGCGCCCACTGCATCACGCGACGCCGGCCCGTCAGCCAGCTGCGATGTTCAGGCGACAGCAGCGCCAGGGCGTGGGGCAGGCGACAAGCCAGGGTTTGCCGCAGGCGGACGACGGCTGCTTTGTCTGACCGCTCAAAGGCAGGTTCAAGCACGTAAGCTTGGCCGGCCGCGTCGCGGCTGTCATATTTATCCTGCAGGTAGTGACTGACACGGTTTCCGCTCACAACGGTCTCGATCTCGCCCGATACGACGTCAAGCAGGAATGCATTGACGCCGACGTAGCAATACTCGCTGCGGCCATGTACCACATATGCCTCTGAATTGGCGCGGATGATCCAGTAGTCGCCGCGTTCGGACAGGACGCAACACTGGATCGCGTGCTTCATGTAGTGCGGCGACTGCGTATCGCCTTCGCAGAACCGCAATATCATTGCTTGTGCAGCGTCAGCGTCGATCATCATTTTCGCCGACCCCGTGACCACTGCAGATAATGCAGGGCAATTGCGATGCAGCTCATGCCGATGGCCCAGTTCCGCAGTTGCCACAGCGATGGCCCAATTTGAACGGCGTACGGTGAGATATATTTGTAGAAAAACATCTGCACCAGGTACAGGGCGAATGCGATGGACAGGATGCTGGCCCTGGCCAAGCGTCCCGGTGTGTTGCCCACCCACTCCGCGATAAAAATGATCGGCACGGTAATAAAGATCAGCTTGTCGCGATGCAGGCTTGCCGGATAGATCTCGGTAATGCCCAGTACAATCGCATTGAGGCACCAGTAAGCATAGACGGCGGCGATGATGTAGAGGCACGCGCCGATGCGCCGCCGGCCGCCAGGGCTGGGGCGGGGCAGTTTCGCTGATGCAAAGTAGAGCCGGGCATCCTCGCGGTACAGCAGGTAGAGGAAGGTCGCGAACGCCGGTACGGCGAACAGCAGTCGCAGGGCGAGGCTGCCCTGTGCCGGTGATTCGATGGTGATCATCACCCCCATGCCGATCAGGCCCGCAATGACGTAGGCCATGCGTGCCCAGCGCTGTGCGCGGAGCAGGCCAATGGCAATGAAAAAGTCGGCATAGCCGGATGCTTCAAGGAACTGCTGCGCACCGGACGCCGCGTGGCGGCCGAACAGCAGGGAATAAATGACCACGCCGCTCGCGTTCATGAGTAATAAATAGGCAATCACCGTGACGGCTGCAGGACGCGGGCGTCTCGCCTGGCTGCTGTCAGGCATGGCCGGCGGGCGCGTTTCTGTTCGTGGGGAATCTGGTGCTTCGGATGTCATGAGGATATAGGTGCTATGAATTTGCTACGGCAGAGCGAGCGGCAGGCGCCCGTACGGAATGGAACCCCATCCGACGGTGTGCATCGGATGGGGATGATACTGCGCCGGCTTACTTCGCGAACGCCTGCGCCGCCGGCGTCACGGTGACGGCCTCCGGCTTGATGTTCAGCTGCATCGCGCCGATGACCTTGTCTTCATCGAGCAGGGCCTGCGGCTTGTTGCCGTCATACTTGATGGGAGAAAACGCGTCGCTGACGAGCTTTTCCTTCAGGCCGGCCGCTTCCTTGGCAACGATCACCACGGACAGGTTCTTCGCCGACAGATGCTGCTTGATGGCGCGGTTGACGTCGGCCACCGTCAGTTTCGACAAGCCGTCACGCATCAGCTTGGTGAACTCGGGCGTGCCATACCATTGCGAGTCGAGCGCGTAACCGAGTTGCTGGTCTTGCGTCGACGTCATGACGAAGACGTTCTTCATCAGGTAGTCGCGCGTGGTGGCGAAATCGTCCTGCGTCAGGCCGTTGTCGATGAGCTTGCCCAATTCCGTCAGCGCCACGCGCAGGGCGAAGTGCGCGTTGTCCGGCGCCACGGGGCGGATCCAGATTTCGAACAGCTGCGCCTTGCGGCCCAGGTTCGGGTTCGGGAAGAACTGGACCATGCCGCGCGGGAAGGCTTCAATGTATGCGTAGTCGCCATAGTTCATGCCGCGGAGCTCGCGGATGCGCTGGTACAGGTAGGAATTCGAGGCGCGGTGCTCGCCCAGCCAGGTCTTCGCCAGCCACAGGGCGGGGAAGTCCGGGTGCGTGCGCGTCACTTCCAAAGGCAGGCCGAACGAGATCGCCGTGGCGCGCGTGTTTTTCTCGATGATTTCCACTTCCAGTCCGTTTGCCTTGCGGCCCGCGGGTTTCACGGTGGCTGGCAAGCCGGGGCCGGCCGGCAGCTTGCTTAGTGCCTGCGTCAGCGAGGCCGTCATGGCGTCGGACACGTCGCCGGAAATGCCGACCTTGACGGAGCCTTGCGCATACGCGCTCTTCCAGAACTGTTTGACGTCATCGAGGGTGATGGCGTCGATGCCGGCCACCGTGCCCAGCACGGGGTGGCCGTACGGCGTGCCCGCATACACATTCGTTTGCAGCCGTTCCTTGGCGAATTCCTCTTCGTTATTGTCCTTCAGGTCCAGCAGCAGCGCGTTCTTTTGCGCATCCTTCAGGCGGCGGAAATCGTCTTCGCGGAAACCGGGCGAGAGCAGCAGGGGCAGGGCGATGGCGTTGAACTGGGTCCAGTTATCCTTGTGGATGGAGCCCGTAAACGTCGTCATTTCCTTGTCCGTCTGCTGGGAAAAACTGCCGGCCAGCGGGAACAGGGCGGCGTTGACTTCGTCGATCTTGCGCTCGGACGAGCCGCCCGACGCCACCATGGCGGCCGTCAGCGCGGCCAGGCCTTCCTTGCCTTGCGGGTCTTGCGCGGAACCGGCCATGAACAGCAGCTTGTAGCGGATCTGCGGCAGCGCCGATTTTTGCACCAGCACGTCGAACTTCGCGTTCGAGGCGGCCGGCAGCAGGCTGGCCAGCTTTGGCGTGGCGGCGATGGCGGCCGCCATCGGCTGGTGCGACAGGGTCGTCACCACCAGGCCGTCGTCCGTCAGGTATTTGCGCGCGGCCGCCTGCAGGTCGGCCGGCGTGAGCGTGTCGATCAGGCGGTAGTACTGGTTGATGGTGGCGTAGGAGCGGTCGAAGTGCACGAAGGACGCCAGGGTGCCGGCGATCTGTTCCGTGTTGTCGAGCGAGCGGATCAAGCCATATTTTTCGGCCGACTTGGCGTCCGCCAGGTCTTTTTCGCTCACTGGCGTGTCGCGCAGCCGCGCCACGGTGGCCAGGATGGCGTCGCGCACGTAGACGGCGTCATCGATGTTTTTCACGCGCGCGCCCAGCACGGCCAGGGTCGGATCGACGCGGTCCGGCGTCATCTCGAACAACTGGTCGACCTTCTGCTCGTTCTGCACCAGGCGTTGATACAGCGGCGAGGTGCGGCCGAACGACAGCGAGAGCAAGGTCGCCAGGGCGGCCTGGTCCTTGTCCTTCACGGAAAACGCGGGTGCGTGGAAGCCCACGGCCACCCACGGCAGGGTCGGCGTGGGCCAGGCCACGTGCTTGTAGACGGGGCCGCGCGGGGCCGGTTCCACGGGCACGGCCGCCTGCTGCTTGCCGCGCTGCCAGGCGCTCCAGTATTTTTCCACCAGGGCGATGGCTTGCTGCGGCTCCACGTCGCCGGCGATGATGATGGTGGTGCGCTCGGGACGGTACCAGCGGTCGAAGAAGAGCTTCGAATACGCGTACTGGTTCGGCATGTCTTCGATGTCCTGGATGAAACCCATCGTCGTATGCTTGTAGGTATGCGTCGTGTAGGCGCTGTCGCGCATCACTTCGAACAGTTTCGAGACGGGATTGGCGCTGTTCTTGTTGTATTCGCCCAGCACGGCCCGCGATTCCGTCTTGAACGCGTCTTCCGCATAGTCGAGGTGCTGGAAGCGGTCCGCTTCCACCTTCAGCACGGTTTCCAGATCCTGCTTGGCAAACGTCGTGTGGTAATTGGTCAGGTCGTCGCTGGTATACGCGTTCTGGCGCGCGCCGGCGCGGGTGATGACTTCCTGGTATTTTTCGGGCGGATACGCCTTGGTGCCGCGGAACATCATGTGTTCAAAAAAATGGGCGAAACCGGACTTGCCCGGCTCGACTTCATTGCGCGAACCCGTCTGCACGGGAATCTGCAGCGAGACGAGGTTGGGAAAGCCGGTCGGCACGATGATGATCTTCAAACCGTTGGCCAGGGTTTTTTCCGTGGCCTTGAACGGCAGCAAATCGGCCTTGCTGGCGGCCGCGCTATGGGCGGCGGCCGCCGGTTTGACGGGCGCGGCGCCCAGGTTCGACGAGGCCATGGCCGACAGGGCCAGGGCGAAAGCGGGTAATAACACAGGCATGATTCTTGACACGGGGGCTCCTTCTTTTCTTGGAATGTGGAAAGTGCAACGCCGCAGCATAGAATATTCGTGCCGCCCTGCATAGGGGCTAACAGTCGGGCCGCAGGATGCGCGCCGTCAAGTGGGCGAGGAAGTCGCGTTTGGTGGACAGGAACATGCGGAGGTACACGGTGTCGTGCGCGCGGTCATGGTGATACACGGCGCGGATCTCTGCGCATAGGCATTGCCGCACATCCATGCCGACTTCGCGGGCGGCCTCGACGGGCGTGCCGCTGTCGGGAAAGGTCTTGAGATCAGCGAATAATTGCCGGAAAGCCAGGAGGAGCTGCGCATGGGCGACCGCTGTGTGGCGTGCCTTGAAGTCGCTGCGCAGTTCATTGAAATCGGCTTGCGCGCTTTTCAGCACGACGATGCGCGCCATGTCAGTCGTGATCGAGGCTGGCCAGGAAGTCTTCTTCGGACACCACGTCGCCACGCGCGATGTCCTGGTTACCCATGGCAATCAGTTTCATGAATGCATGCTGCTCCTGCATGTGCCGCGCTTGCCGCTTGCCTTCCTGATACGCGTGCATGGACAGCACGACCATCTTCGCTTCGCCATTTTGCGTGATGATGATGGGCTCGTCCTGGCCCGCGTCAAAGCTGTTGACGATCTCGGTGGTATTGGCCTTGAGATAGGAAATCGGCTTGATACGTTCCTTGAGGTCCATGGCGGCTCCGAATGCGAAAAAAAATACGATAGGACCAAATATGCACCAAATTTGGTCGTGCTTCCGTGTTGCCTAGGTGAGCGTCGTTTCCGGCAGGCTGATGCGGTTGCGGCCCAGGTGCTTGGCGCGGTACAGGGCGCAGTCGGCCGTGTGGATCAGCTGGCCCAGTTCCGTGCCGGGGCCGGGCAGGGCCGTGGCGGCGCCGATGCTGACGGTGACGCAGGCGCCGTCGGCGCGCTTGCGCGGCAGCTGCAGCCGCTCCACGCGCTGGCGGATGCGTTCGGCCACGATGGCCGCCCCCTTGAGCGACTGATTCGGCAGGATCACGGCAAATTCCTCGCCGCCGTAGCGGGCCACCAGGTCGTTGGTGCGCATTTCGCTGGCCACGGCGCCGGCCACCTTGCGCAGGCACAGGTCGCCGCCTTGGTGTCCGTGGCTGTCGTTATATTCCTTGAAATTGTCGACGTCGACCATCAGCAGCGACAGGGGCTGCTCCTGCCGCTGGGCGCGCTGCCACTCGGCCAGCATGGTATCGTCGAAGCAGCGCCGGTTGGCCAGGCCCGTCAAGCCATCGCGCGTGGCCAGGCGTTCCAGCTCCACCTGCGCGCGTTTTTCATCGGTCATGTCGCGCAGGGTTTCGACCACGGCGATCAGTTCGCCGTGATTGCCGTAGATGGGGCTGGCATCGACGGCCAGGTAGCGCCGCCGCCCCGTGCGCGGCATGTCGCACCAGTTTTCCGCGCACAGGTTGCTGCCCGTGCCGCTGCGATATTGTTGCTGGGCATGCAGGGCGCGCATGTCGCCGCCGCGCCCGGTCAGCAGCAGGTCGGCCAGGGTGGGGCGCTCGTCGTTGTAAAAGCAGCGGCCCGGCTCGCGTGCGCCCAGCACTTCGGACGCTGGCACGCCCGTCAGCTGCTCACAGGCGCGGTTCCAGATCATCACCCTGCCATGCACATCGAGTACGAAGGTGGGCACGACCAGTAATTCCATCATCTTGACGGCGAAACCCTGGGCTTCACCATACGGCGATGCGCTGGCATGTGCGTGGCTATCCGGCATGAAAGCATCCTTCTTGGGCGTGAGTGGGGGCTGGTTCGTTGGCCATGATGCAGCGTGGCGGGCCGAAGGTGTTGATATTGAGCAATATCTTCAGCGATGGACCATCGCCTCGTCATGGCGGATCGGCAGCGGCAGCGACAAGCGCAAGGTGGTGCCGGCGCCGCTGCGGCTGTCGATGTGCAGGCTTCCGCCGGCGGCGGCCACGCGCTCATGCATGCCGGACAGGCCGCAACCGAGGCGCGGCGGCGAGTCCGACAGCCCGATGCCGTCGTCGCTGATGCGGCAGGCCACGGTGGCGTCCACTTGTTGCAGGCATAGCTGCACATGCGTGGCGCGCGCATGGCGGGCGATGTTCGCCAGCGCTTCCTGCAGCACGTGATACAGCAGGGGGCCATGCGCATTGCCGGCGCCGGCGTCGAGCCGGTAATCGCAATGGCAGTCAATGCCCGTGGTGCGCTGGAAGTCGGCCAACAGCTCTTCGCATGCCGCTTGCAGGCCGGCGTCGAGGGCGGGCGGGCGCAGGTCATGGATGACGCAGCGCAGCGCAGCGATGCTGAGGTCGACATTGCGCACGATCACGGCCAGTTGCTGCGCCAGATGGGGCGCCGCGCCATGCGTGCTGGTCTGCAGCATGGACAGGTCGATCTTCAGCGTCAGCAGATGCTGGCCCAGGTCGTCGTGGATGTCGCGCCCGATGCGCTGGCGCTCCTGTTCGCGTGCCTGCTGCTGTCCGCTGGCCAGGCGGTCCTGCTCGGCATCCGCGCGCAGCTGTTCCAGCGCCCGCAGGCGCAGCGCCAGGCGGTGCTGGCGCCACAGCATCAGCGCCAGCGCACCGCACAGGATGGCGCAGGCCAGCATCAGGGGCAAGGGTGTGGCGGTCTGCGGCATTGGGCCGGCGGCGTAACCGGCGTGCAGGGAAGCGAGCGCGCCGGCCGCCAGGCAAGCCAGAATGATCAGGCGACACGGCGGGCGTAGCCAGCGTTGCATCATTTTCTCGCTCCCTAAATGTTTTCCAACGGGCAATGTTCTTACAGAAAATATATTAACCTTGGATTATTTATATTGTCTAAACGCAAAAGCTGCGCAGTTTTGCCGGCCGCTGTGGCTTTCTTGCTGCCGGATGCCGCAGCGCCAGACGGCAGGCACGGCATTTGCACGGGAAGTGTCGTGGCGGCATATAATAGAGGGTTGTCAATCGGCTTTTTGCGGTGGCGGCGCTGTGCGCCGGCACCGGTGCGCACGCCCTGCGCGATGCGCCAGCCAGCTCTTAGGAAATACAGTGACTTATAGCATCAAAGAGATTTTTTACACCCTGCAGGGCGAAGGTGCGCACGCGGGCCGTCCGGCCGTGTTTTGCCGCTTTTCCGGCTGCAATCTGTGGACGGGCCGCGAAAGCGACCGCGCCACGGCCGTGTGCCAGTTCTGCGACACGGATTTCGTCGGCACCGATGGCGAACTGGGCGGCAAGTTCAAGACGCCCGAGGAACTGGCCGCGCTGATCGACAGCCTGTGGCCGGCCAGCTACGCGCCGAGCAAATACGTGGTGTTTACGGGCGGCGAACCGCTGCTGCAACTGGATGCGGCCCTGATCGACGCCATGCACGCGGTGGGCTTTACCATCGCCATCGAAACCAACGGCACCTTGCCCGTGCCGGCCGGCGTGGACTGGATCTGCGTCAGTCCGAAGATGGGTTCGACACTGGTCGTCCACAAGGGCAATGAGATCAAGGTGGTCATCCCCCAGTTCCAGCAAAACCTGGCCGCCTACGAAGGGCTCGACTTCGAGAACTTCTTCGTGCAGGCGATGGATGGCCCCCTGGCCGCGCACAACATGAAGCTGGCCATCGAGACGTGCAAAAGCAACCCGAAGTGGAAGCTGAGCCTGCAAACCCATAAACTCCTGCAAATACCTTAATAAAACAATATGCTGACTATTACACGCAAGCTCGAATTCGACGCGGGCCACCGCATTCCCGACCATAAAAGCCAGTGCCGCAACCTGCACGGCCACCGCTACACGGTGGAAATCACGCTGGTCGGCAAGGTCATCGAAGCGGAAGGCAATTCCGACAATGGCATGATCATGGACTTTTCCGACGTGAAAACCCTGGCCAAGCAGCACCTGGTCGACGTGTGGGACCACGCCTTCCTCGTCTACGAAAAAGACACGGCCGTGCGCGACTTCCTGGCCAGCCTGCCCGACCATAAAACCGTCGTCATCGACCGCATCCCGACCGTGGAAAACCTGGCGCGCATCGCCTTCGAGATCCTGAAAGCGGCGTTTACCGACCATTTCGGCACGGGCTTGCACCTGCATAAGCTGGTGCTGCATGAAACGCCGAATTGCTGGGCAGAAGTGACCGATGACTGAAACGCACGCTAGCGCGCAGGACGCGCGCTACATGCAGCTGGCGCTGGAACAGGCGCAGCACGCATGGGACCTGGGCGAGGTGCCCGTCGGCGCCGTCGTCGTCAAGGATGGGGAAGTCATCGCCGTCGGCTACAACCAGCCCATCGGCCGCCACGACCCCACGGCGCATGCGGAAGTGATGGCCTTGCGCGCCGCCGCCGAAAAGCTGGGCAACTACCGCTTGCCCGGCTGCGAGCTGTACGTGACCCTGGAGCCGTGCGTGATGTGTTCGGGCGCCATGCTGCATGCGCGGCTGGCGCGCGTCGTATACGGCGCGGGCGATCCGAAGACGGGCGCCTGCGGTTCCGTGCTGAACCTGTTCGAGCAGCCGGCGCTGAACCACCAGACGGCCATCGAAGGCGGGGTGCTGGCCGACGAGTGCGGCGCTTTCCTCAAGCGTTTCTTTGCCGAGCGCCGCCGCGCGCAGGCCGAAGCGCGCAAGCTGGCCCAGCCTCCTGCCTGACACCGGCCCAGGCAGGGCAGGGCCGCCATGGCCTTGTCCGGTCTATTGCTCACGCCAGCCCTGTCAGCCATTCCGGCTGGCATTTTTTATAATTGTTGCGAAATAACATCTGTCTGGATCACTTCGCCATTCTCAAATGAGAATGATTCGTGTTACAGTATTGTTTTCGCCAGCAAACTTTCCTTATGCGTCGTTAACATTATCGTTATCGATCCGGGTTCAAGAGCCAGCCTTTACTCTTAGACCGGATCATCATGACTACAGTGCCTACGCAGCGCTCCGCTGCCCCCGTTGTTCCTGCCGCTCAACTTCCTGCCCGCCGCCATAACCTGGTGCTGCGCGCCGCCTTGCTGGGGCTGTTCGCCGCGCCCTTGCTGCCGGCTGTCGCGCAAACGGCCGCCATCAACGCGGGCGTGGCCGCCCAGGAACCGGCCAAGCTGCCTGTCTTCCCGGAAATCGTCGTCAACGCCAAGCAGGATTACGAGCGCCGTGCCGGCACCAAGACCGTCGTCACGGCCGATGACCTGGAACGCCGCAATGTCACCGAAATGGGCGGCATCGTGCGCTACCTGCCCCTGATCAGCGCGCCAGCGGCAGCCTCGGGCAGCGGCAGCGTGTGGGATGGTTCGGGCAATACAGGCTACAACATCCGCGGGCTGGAAGGCAACCGGGTCAGCCTGGAGCTCGACGGCATTGCACTGCCGGACGCGGCGCCCAAGCCCGATGGCAATACCCTCAACGCCTTCGGCACGGGCCGTGATTATTTCGATCCAGAAACCTTCCGCGAAGTGCGCATCGATTCGGGCACGACGGCCGTCAGCGGCGCCAGCCCTGGCCTGGGCGGTGGCGTGGCCTTCGTCACCAAGTCGCCCGAGGATTATCTGGGCGAGGGGCAGGATCATTATGTCGCCTATAAATACGGCCGTGCCACGGCCGACCGCAGCAATGCACATACCCTGACGGGCGCTGCCAGGATAGGCGGCACGCTGCAAGGCCTGGCCGTGTACGTGCACCGCGATGGCGAGCAGACGGACAGCCGCGGCACCACGCCGCCCAATCCCGATGACTGGCATTCGAATGCCTTGCTGTCCAAGCTGGTGTGGTCTCTGCCAGGCGAACAAAAGCTGGACTTGACGGTCGACATGTTCGAGCGCAAGAACCAGCGCGATCTGCGCAGCAAGGTCAGCGCGTATTACCCGACGGGCGTGCAGCAGGATTCCACCACCAAGCGCACGCGCGTCAGCCTGGGCCACGACGTGGTGCTCAAGGATTTTGCCCTGTTCGACCGCCTGACGTCGAAAGTGTATCTGCAGAATGCGAAAACCGATGACAAGACGCAAGGCGTCTACACGTTCGGCAGCCCGGCGCAGCGTTCCATTGAAACGAGCTTCAAGAACGACAGCATCGGCGTCACGTCGGAAGCGTTCAAGCAGCTCAATGCGGACAACGCGCTGCTGTACGGCGTACAGCTGGAACAGCTGAAAACGCGCCGTCCGTGGCGCGAAGACCGTGTTATCGTGGCCACGGGCCAGCATCAGGTCACCAACAAGAACCGCATGGCCGACATGGACACGACCAGGCTGGCCGTGTACGTGCGCGACGATCTCGGTTTCAGCCTGGCCGGCAAGAAAGCCGTGCTGACGCCGGGCCTGCGTGCCGATTACCGCAAGAACGCCCCGAAAAACCTGCAAACCTATGCGATCGCCGTGCCGAACGCGGCCAGGGAAGTGCGTACCGAGAGCGACACCTATTTCACGCCCAGCCTGAGCCTGTCCGTGGAAGTGCTGCCGCAGATGAGCGCGTACGCCACCTTCACGCGCGGCACGCGCCTGCCGACGGCGGCCGAGCGCACCGGCACCTACGATTCCTTCAGCTATACGGGCACGGGGCAGGGCTATGCCGTACTCGGCAATGCCAGCCTGCGCAAGGAAACCAGCAAGGCGTATGAACTGGGCTTGAAGGGCGACGTCGTCAAGGGCTTGAGCATGCACGCCTCCGCGTACCAGACGGAATACACGGACATGGTCGACTATGTGATGCAAAAGGATGACCCGGTGAACTTCCCGACCATCACGCGCGGCCTGTTCCGTCCGGAAAATATCGGCAATGCCCGCACCTGGGGCGCCGAGCTGACCCTGCGCGCGGAACTGGGCGCCTGGGCGCCGGTCATGCAGGGCTATCACGTGGACCTGGCCACAGGTGTGGCCAAGGGCCGCTCCTTCAATTCACGGACGGGCGAGAGCGGCGGCCTGAATTCGGTGGCGCCGGCCAAGTCGGCCTTGACCGTGGGCTACGACCATGCGAACCAGCTGTTCGGCCTGGCGTTGACGGCCGTGCATGCGGGCGCCAGGCAGGCGCCGGAAAACCTGCTGATCGGCGATGCGGGGCCCCTGTTTACCGTGCCGTCGTACACCATCTTCGACCTGTCGACCTACTGGAACGTGCACAAGAACGCCAAGATCGTCGTCGGCGTGTACAACTTGACGGATCGCAAGTACTGGGATTACGCCTCGGCCCGCGGCCTGGCCGCCGGCACCACGGCCGCCAGCCGCGCCGAGATCGAGCGCTACGCCAAGCCGGGCCGCAACGTCGCCGCCAGCCTCAGCGTGAATTTCTAAGTTTTACCGGGGAGGGGTGTTTGCCCCTCTTTTTTTCCATGTTTGATTGAATGGTCTCTCTATGAAGTTATCCAAACTCGTTCTATCCCTGCTAGGCAGCCTGCTGATCGCAAACGCAACCGCGGCCCCAGCCACTTTGGCGGAACGCTGGTCCACCTTGCGCACGGAACAGCCGAAGCTGCAGATCCGCGACGCGGCCCGCGCGCTGGGCGTATCGGAAGCGCAATTGCTGGCAACCAACATCGGCAAGGGCGTCACCCGCCTGCAGGCCGACGGCAACCAGCCGCGCGAAATCATGCGCGCCGCGCTGGACCTGGGCATCGTGCAAGCCATCACGCGCAATGAAAACGGCGTCATCGAAACGACGGGCGTCGCCAGCAAGTTCAAGCAGGCGGGCGACAAGTCGGAACAGGCCGACGCGAAACAGGACCCGGAAACGGAAGCGCGCCAGCGCAATATCGCGGGCGGCTACCTGGGCGGCCAGATCGACCTGCGTTTCCACTTTGAAAACTGGAAATATGCCTTTGCGGTAGAACAAGCAGGCCGCGACGGCAAGCCGACGCGCAGCCTGCAATTTTTTGACGCCAACGGCACGGCCGTGCACAAGATCTACCTGCGCAACGAGCCGGGCGTGGCCGTCTACGATAAATTGGTGGCAAGCTTCCGCATGCCGCAGCAAAGCGCGGAACTGAACGTGCTGGCCGTGGCGCCGAAGGCGGCGGAAAAGCCGGATGCCGAGATTGACGTCAAGGAATTCCAGCTGGCCTGGAAAGACATGACGGACGTGCACCAGTTTGCGCAAATCATGCGCGAATTCCACCTGACGCGCGAGCAGGCGCTGCGCCTGGCGCCGGCCGGCGTGGTCGAGCGCGTGACGCCGCAAGCGCTGCACGCCTTGCTGGAAAACGCAGCCAAGGACAAGGTCGCCATTATGGTGTTCCTGGGCAATGACGGCTTGACGCAGATCTACAGCGGCAAGATCGAGAAAACCATGGCCGCCGGCGGCTTCTTCAATGTGCTGGATCCCGACTTCAACCTGCACATCCGCGACACGGCCCTGCGCAGCGGCTGGGTCGTCAAGCGCGGCGGCGTCACGTCCGTCGAGTTCTTCGACAATGACGGCACGCAAGTGGTCTCCTTCTTCGGCGTGCGCGAACGGGGCAAGCCGCAGCCGCAAAGCTGGGTGGACCTGGCCGATTCCTTGCCTAAGGCCAAGTAACTAGCCGCACCGTTGCCGCCCGGGCGTACCGGCGCGGCAACACTTCAGATGGACTTCCGCATGAGCCGTGATGGCAAGATCACAATAGTGGTATGCTGACTCCATGGCCGCAGCGATCGTGCCTGTGTGCTGGTTCCTGGAAGAGAGGCAATCATGGCAACCATCATGGCGAACGGCCTCAACATAGCTTATGAAAGCCACGGCAACCCCGACGATCCGTGCGTGCTGCTCGTCATGGGCCTGGGCATGCAATTGATCGCCTGGCCGGCGGACTTCGTCGAAGGCATCGTGGAACAGGGTTTTCGCGTCGTGCGTTTCGATAACCGCGACAGCGGCCTGTCGAGCAAGATGGCGCAGGCGGGCAAACCGTATCTGCCGCTGGCCTACGTGAAAAACCTGCTGGGCTGGCCCCTGAAAACGTCGTACACCTTGAATGACATGGCGGACGACGCGCTGGGCTTGCTGGCGGCTTTGCGCATTGCGCAGGCGCACGTAATCGGCGTGTCGATGGGCGGCATGATCGCGCAAGTGATGGCGGCGCGCGCGCCGCAGCAGGTGCTCAGCCTGACCTCCATCATGTCGAGCAGCGGCCGGCGCGGCTTGCCCGGCCCCACGCGGGCGGCACGCAATGCGCTGTTGCAACGGCCGAAACGCAATGCCAGCCGCGCCGAACTGATGGCCCACATGGCGGCCACCGTGCGCGTCATCGGCAGTCCCGCCTATCCCGTGTCGGAAAAGCTGCTGTACCAGCGCATCGAAGCGGCGTTGCAGCGCGGCAGTTGCCCGGAAGGCGTGGCGCGGCAGATGGTGGCGATCGCCGCCTCGGGCGAACGCACGCAGCTATTGCCCAGCATCCGTTGTCCGGCGCTGGTGATCCATGGCGCGGCCGATCCCCTGATCCCCGTCGCCTGCGGCATCGATACGGCCAGGCTGATTCCGGGCGCCACGCTCGAAGTGATCGAAGGCATGGGACACGACATGCCGCCCCAGCTGATCGAGCGTCTGCTCGCCTTGATCGATGTGCATCTGCAAGGTAAGATGGCGCCCCAGATGCGCTCCCAGCCAGCCTAGGCGCGCCCACCACTTTTGAAGGCACGGGCATTTTGAAGACACCTGAAATTGGCATCGCCATCGTGGCGCCCGGCGGTTGCGCGCCCGACGAGGCGGCACTGACGCGCGGCATCGCCCGCTTGCAGGCGCAAGGCGCCACCGTCCACAATTACTACAAGCCCGAGCACACCTTTCAGCGTTTCGGCGGCACGGATGCGGGCCGCCTGGCGCAGCTGAACGCGGCGGCCGCCGACCCGGACGTGCAGGTGGTGATCGCCTTGCGCGGCAGCTACGGCATCAGCCGCATCCTGCCCGAGATCGACTTTAGCGCCATGGCCGACAGCCGCAAACTGTTTGTCGGTTACAGCGATTTCACGGCTTTCCACATGGGCTTGCTGGCGAAGACGGGCCGCGCCAGCTTTGCCGGCCCCATGGTCTGCGACGATTTCATCCGTGACGAGCCCGAGCAATTTACGCTCGACCAGCTGTGGTCGTGCCTGGCCGGCCCCACGCACACGGTTACGGGCGCGTCGGTTGGCAATCCGCGGGCCGAGGCAGTGGGGACTTTGTGGGGCGGCAACCTGGCCATGCTCGTGCATCTGCTGGGGACGCCATATTTCCCCGAGATCGACGGCGGCATCCTGTTCCTGGAAGACGTCAACGAACACCCGTACCGGGTCGAGCGCATGCTGCTGCAATTGCTGCATGCGGGCGTGATTGGGCGCCAGCAGGCCGTGGTGCTCGGTGACTTTTCTGGCTATAAATTGAGTCCCATGGACAAGGGCTACGATGTCGACGCCATGCTGGCCTATGTGCGCCAGCGCCTGCCCGTGCCCGTGCTGACGGGGCTGGAATTTGGCCACATCCGCCGGCGTGTCACCTTGCCGTTCGGCGGCCAGGCGCGGCTGCAATCGGATGCGTCCGGCTTCAGCCTGCAGGTGACGGATTACCCGACCCTGGCGCGGCCCTGAACGTCGTGAGCGCCAGGCCCGGCAGGTTGCTGCAGCTCGATGTGCTGCGCGGCATCGCCGTGTTTGGTATTTTGCTGGTGAATATCTGGGGCTTTGCCTGGGGGACGCTGTCCTTGCGCTACGGCACCTTGCCGGCGCAGCCGCCCGTGTTCGACCAGCTCGTCATTTTCGGTGTGGCGGCGCTGGCGCAGTTCAAGTTCTATCCCATCTTCGCCTTTTTGTTTGGCGCCGGTTTTGCCCTGCAAACACGCTCCCTGAAACGTCAGCTGGGCAGCTGGGAGCAGGCGCAAGCGGCCTACCGGCGCCGGCTGCGCTGGCTGCTGGTGTTCGGCCTGCTGCATGGCTTCTGCATCTGGAGCGGCGACGTGCTGACCTCGTATGCGGTCGCGGGCATGCTGATCCTGCCGCTGGCAGTGGCCAAATTGAGCCGCATACGCAACCGTGCCTGGCTAGTGGCGGCCGGTTTCCTGTTGTTCATGTGTTTGCTCATTCCCGTGGGACAGCAGGGCGGCGCGCCGGACACCGCGCGCGAGCTGCAAGCCTTTGCGGACCGCTACGCCATCTACACGCAGGGCGGCGCGTGGGGCGTCGCCAGACTGCGTGCCAACGATTTCCTCGTCTCGCTGCTGTACGCCGCCGTCATGCTGCCGCATATCATCGTGCTGTTCTTGCTGGGCATCTTGTCCGTGCGCTTAGGCTGGCTGACGCGGCCGCACCGTCACTTGGTCCTGTGGCGCCGCGTGCGTGCCGTGGGGCTAGGCGTGGGCTTGCCGTTCAACCTGCTGGCGGCGGGGGCCGTCGCCTGGCAGGTGGCCGATCCGTATCAAACCGTGTTCGATACGGCCCTGTTTGAAGTAGGCCTGTTCGCCGGCGGTCCCGTGCTGGCGGCCGGTTATGTAGCGGCATTGATGCTGGCCGGTCCCTTCCTGCTGCGCTGGCTCGGGGCATGGCTGGCGCCCGTGGGACGCATGGCGCTGAGCAATTATCTGCTGCAATCGGTGCTTGGCACCTGGCTGCTGCAGGGGCCTGGGCTGGGCTGGGGCGCCACGCTGCGTCCCGCCGGGATGCTGGGCCTGGCGGTTGTGATCATGGCCGGGCAGGTGCTATTGAGCCGTTACTGGCTGCGGACGTTCCGCCAGGGACCGATGGAAGCGCTGTGGCGCCGCCTGGCGCGCCTGCCTTAATCCGTACCCCAGTCGAATGTACTTTGCGCCGCGGCCGGCGGCGGCGCCTTGGCCTTGGCGGACGGCACCAGCGGATTATCGACGGCATGCCATTCGAACAAGTCCACGTCGAGCATGCAGGTGCGCGCCAGGTGCAGCGCCTGCTCGGGCGTCAGTGCGGGGGCTAGCCAGCGGTGCGCGTCTTCCTGGCTGACGGCGACGGGGCGGCGGTCGTGGATATCAACCATGCCGCCCAGGCTGTCGGCCGTCACCAGCACGAAACCGGCTTCCTCGCGGTGGAATTTGCAGGGGCCGAATTGGGCCAGCGCCAGCAGGAACAGCGGCGCGCGGTCCTGGCGGTGGATGTGCCACGGCTGCTTGCTGCCTTTTTCGCCAGTCCATTCATACCAGCCGCGGACGCAGACGATGCCGCGCCCCGCGCGCAGCAGCGGTTTCCAGTAGGCGCCGGCGAGCTTTTCCAGCCGGGCATTGATGGCGATGGGGATTTTTTTCTTGCCGGGGGCGGGCACGGCTTGCGCGGCCCAGGCGGGGCGGTAGCCCCAGAAGACATCGTCCACCCTGTGCACGCCGTCCTGGATATGCAGCACGGGCCGGTAAGTGCCGGGCGACACGTTCAGGTGCGGCTCGGCCTCGCTGTCGAACACCGCGTCCGTCCAGCCGAACGATGACGCCAGCACGCGCGCCGTGTCATTTTGATCGAATCGTCCACACATGGCGAAATCATACCCGATCGCCATGGCGCGTGCAGTGCGCGCACGCTAGGCGCGGGTGTGGGCCAACGTACAGACCATATGCGGCGCATGGCGCACAGTAGAGCCATGTCAGATCCCTGACGCTACGTTTGCATCGGAGGAATTATGTCTTTTGAAAACCCCACCATCCACAAAGGTTTTACCATCAGCGCCACGGCCAGCCAGCGCCGCGACGGCCGCTGGGTCGGCTCCTATGTCAGCCAGAACCAGGCGCGAGGCGCGTATGCGGACACCTGCGATTATGATGATTGCAGCAATGAAAAAGAGGCGCAGCAAATAGCCTTGTCGGTAGGTTGGCGCCTGGCCGATGGGGTGCCGGTGCGCTGAAACGGGCTTAGCGCTTGCCTCGCAAGGCCAGCAGCAAGCCTGCGAGCGGAAACAGCAGGGCCGTACCCAGCCGGACGGAAGTCAGCGACGCGGCCTCGACGCCCAGCACATGGGGCAAGGCAAGCAGCAACAGGGGAGCGGGCACGGCAATCGCGAAGAAAAACAGGTACCACGAATAGCCATTCTTTTTGGCCAGCACGGCGATCAGCGCGCAGCCGACCAGGAAGACCAGCGGTAGATTCACAAATTCCATGGTGTTGAATTTTCGTCCGGGAAAGCGCGCCATTATACGCGCCGCGCCGGATGGCCGGATGAGCTTGCAGGCATCAGTTGCCGACGAAATCCGGCGGCTGCGGCGCCTGTGTATTTGGCTGTGCACCCGTCAGTGGCGCATCGGCCGGCAGTAGCGCCTTGATGGCGCCGTTATAGATGAGTTCCTGGGCATACGCCGATGCCTCGATCAGGGCCGCATGCACGGACTTGAAACTGCTCGGCGTTTCTATGAGCACGGGCTTGGCGTACACCTGCAGGGTATCGCCGCGCTTGCTGAGCAGTATCATGCCTCGGTAGCGCCCATCCTTCTCCAGCGCCCCCGCCACATGAAATTCATAACCCCTGATCTGGTGTTTTTGTCCCTGATCCATGTCTCCGCCTCCAGACCTGATTGTCGTGGGCCAGAACCATCGACGCGTATCGAACGGTAGAGTATTTGATCTCGATCAATGCTTGAATTCTTGACCACGATCCAACGCACGTCACGACGGCAGCCGTCATCACCCAGCGCGAATGGCTCTGATTTGTTGGGCTGTTTCTTCGATCTCGCGATACGCTTCCTGGATATAGCCATTGATCGGGTGCCCATCCATCCACTCGAAATAGGCGCGTTCATCGTGTTTGATGGCAAAAGGGACGTGGTGGTCGCGTATCGACTCGGCCGTTTCGCGCACAAGCGCGGCAAAAAGCAGCTCAATAGTTTCCATGATGGTCACCTTGCGAGACAGGAATGCAGAGCATTGAATGTAGCACAAAGCGCGCCGCCAGCCACGCCAGTGCTTGTGCCGTGCGCGCCCGGGCTTCAGGCCGGATGGCCGATATGCTCGTACAGGATCACGCAGCCGATGACGATCAGCACCAGGCCGCCCACCAGTTCGGCGCGCCGGCCCGCCACCGTGCCCAGCACGCGGCCCAGCATCACGCCCAGGGTCACCATGACGAAGGTGGAAAAGCCGATGGCGGCGGCAGTCACGACAATATTGGCGCCCAGCAAGGCCAGGCCCGCACCCACGACCATGGCGTCGATGCTGGTCGCCAGGCCGGTCACGGCCAACACCCAGAACGAGTGCGACTGGGCCGGCGCTTCTTCCTCGTCGGCGTCGGACAGGGCATTGCGTATCATCAGCAAGCCGATGATGCCCAGCAGGCTGAAGGCGATCCAGTGATCCCACGCTTCCACATAGGGCGCGGCCACGCTGCCCAGGGCCCAGCCGATGATGGGCGTGATCGCCTCAATGACGCCAAAGATCAGCCCCGTGCGCAGCGCCTCGCGCCATTGCGGTTTGTGCAGGGCGGCGCCCTTGCCCACGGCCGCCGCGAAGGCGTCGGTGGACATGGCAAGGGAGAGGGCGGCGGTGGCGGCGAAATTCATCGTTGGCTTTCTGTAAAACCTGGCTGGGATGGTGAGTGGCAAATTACAAACCCGGCGATTTTACCCTACGTACAACACGACCATGGAAGCGGCCAGGCAATACGCGCCAAAGAAATGCCAGCGTCCCTGTTCCAGCCAGCGCGACAGCCAGCGCAAGGCCAGCAAGCCGGCCAGGAACGAGAGCAGCATGCCCAGCAGGCTGGGGCCGAGCAGGTGCAGCACGCCGCCGCCATGTTCCAGATGGTCCAGGCTGCCATTTGCCACGGCCTGGTAAAAGCGCCAGCCTTCCTTGACCAGCACGGCCGGCGTCAGCACGACGGCCAGGGCGAAGCTGAACTCTTCCGCGCGGCGCTGCGGCACGCCCATGGCGATGCCGGCTGAAATAGTGGCGCCCGAGCGGGAAAAGCCCCGGAATGGCAGGCACAGGCCTTGCACCGCGCCGATCACCATCGCCTTGCCGATAGACAAAGTGCCATGCTGGCGCGCCTGCAGGCGCGACGACACGATGATCAGCACGCCGGCGGCGGCCAGCGCGGCGGCCATCAGTTTCGCGTTGCCGAACAGGTGTTCGATTTCAAAGCCGGGCGCATCCTTGCTCATGACGTGCGTAATGCCCTTCAACAAGCCGAAGCCGACGATGCCTGTCAGCACCGTGGCGGCCGCGAGCAGCAGGACGTTGCTGCGGAAGGCGCTGGCCGAGCTGAAATACGTGGCGCGCCAGGACTTCCAGAAATACACGATGACGGCGAACATGGTGCCCGTGTGCAGCATCACCAGCAGCATGGTCAGTTCCGGCGACGTGGGGTCCAGGCCCATCATTTTTTCTGCCATGATGACGTGGGCGGAGCTGGAGACGGGCAGCAGCTCGGCAAAGCCCTGGACGATGGAAAGAATAAATAGTTGCAAAAAACTCATGGGTATCTGTACTCGGCGGGCTGAAGAAGGGTGGCCGATTTTACCCGCCAGCTGCGGCGGGCACGCCCCGCGCCGGATTACAGTTTGTCCATGTTGGCGCAGGCGAGCGCGACGCCCAGCGCCATCAGGACCGCGCCGATCAGCCGGTCGAGCGTGCGCTGGTGCCTGAGCAGGCGGGAGCGAAAGCGCGCTTGCGAGAAAAAGAGGGCGACCAGGGCGAACCAGAGCAGGTGGATGGCGGACATGCACAGCCCGTAGCCGAACCGGATGGTCAAAGGCGTGCCGGGCTGCACCACCTGGGTATAGGTGCTGATGACAAACAGGGTCGTTTTCGGGTTCAGGGCATTGGTCAGGAATCCATTGAGCAAAATTTGTCGCTGCGGCACGGGGGCGCCGCCATGCAGGTCGATGACGAGTCCGGCGCGGTTGGCCCAGGTTTTCCCGCCGATCACGATCAGATAAATGGCGCCAGCCAGCTTGATCGCGGTAAATACGGGCGGTGAGCTGGCGATGAGCAGCGCTACGCCAAACATCGTATAGCACACGTGCACCTGCACGCCCAGCGCGATGCCGAACGCGGCCAGCAGGCCGGCGCGGCGGCCATACAGATAGCTGGCGCGCGTGACCATCGCGAAATCGGGACCGGGGACGATGGAGGCCAGCAGGGTAATCAGGGCAACGGCAAGCAATGCGATCATGTGTCTTCCTTGAATAGTGGTGGCGCCTGCATGGCCATCGGTGACTATTTCTCGCCTGTTGGGCAAGGGCGTGGCGCGCATGGGGGCTGCCGGAAGACAAATTATCCCTATAATGGCGGGGGATGAATAACGATGATATCTTGCGGATATATGTGAGAAAAAATGACAGATCATGACTAGGCAGGCAGCCCTCGGCACCTTGCGTTTCTTCGAGGCCGCGGCCAGGCTGGGTAGTTTCGTCCAGGCCGCTGACGAGCTGTACGTCACGCACGGGGCGGTCAGCCGGCAAATCCGCCTGCTGGAAACGTCGTTGGGCACGCCCCTGTTCGAACGCCGCAACCGTGGCGTGTTCCTCACGCCTGCGGGCGTGCAGCTGCGTGATGCCGTGCAGCTCGCGTTCGAGCGGCTTGACGCCGCCCTCGAGGCCGTGCGCCAGCCGGTGCGCCAGGGGCCGCTGGTGGTGTCGTGCGAGCCGACGATCGCGATGAAATGGCTGATTCCGCGCCTGGGCGACTTTTACCGGCGCCATCCCGAGGTACAGTTGCACCTGTTCGCCTCGGGCGGGCCGGTGGCGTTTCAGCGCGACGCCGTGGATGTGGCGCTGCGCCGCAACGATTTTCTGTGGGATGCGGGCTTGCATGCGGAAAAGGTGTGCGATGAATGGATCGCGCCCGTGTGCGCGCCGGCCCTGCTGCGGCAAGGCCGGCTGGAGTTGTCCGCGCAGCGCCTGCTGCACACGGCGTCGCGGCCGTCCGCCTGGGCACACTGGCGCGCCGCCGGCAAGCACGATGGCGGCGGCCAGGGCGACAGCCAGACCTACGAGCACTTCTATCTGAGCCTGCAAGCGGCCTGCGCCGGCCTCGGCGTGGCCATCGGCTCCGTTTTCATGGCACGGGAAGACCTCGACAGCGGGCGCCTGGTCGCTCCCTTTGGCTTCCGGCGCGATGGCAGCGGCTATTTCCTGCTGTCGCCGCTGCCATTCGATGGCGACGCGCGCCGCACCACCTTGCTGCGCTGGCTGCGCGAGCAGATGGCGCAGGCGCTGCCGGCGCCGTAGCCGTTCCGATTATTGCGGCGGCGTGGCCGGCTTGAAGACGGCGCGGAAGGCCTTCAGTGCCGCCGGGTGATAGATCGTGCCATGGCTTTCTTCCGGCAACTTTTCCACGTGCCATTGCAAGCCGGCCGGCGCCTGTTTTTGCAGCACGTCGGCCAGGCGCTGCACTTCCACGGCGATGCCCGCTTCGCTGCTGGACGCCAGGTACAGGTCGCGCTTGCCCGGCTTGCCCTTGGCCAGCAGGGCCGCCGCCTCGCGCGGCAGGGCGCCATGGTTCCACCACAGGCTGGGGTCGAACGCCAGGTAGTGGTCGAACAGCTGCGGTTCCAGCAGATAGGTTTCCACCACGAACAGGCCGGCCAGCGATTCGCCGACGATGGCCGTCTCGCCCGTCGTGCGGTAGCGGCGCTTGATTTCCGGCATCAGCTCATCGCGGATGAAGGCGCGGTAGGCTTGCGAGCCGCCCACCACAGGGGCGATCTTGCGGTCTTGCGCATTCTCGGTCGGTCCCGTCAAATCGCGCCGGCGCTGCGTGTTTTGCATGCCGACCAGCATGAAGGGACGCATCGTGCCATTCGCCACCGACACTTGCAGCAAGCCGGCCACATGTAAAAAGTCTTCGGCCACGCCGCCGTCCGGCATGTACAGCACGGGCAGCGGTGCGTCGGGCGGGGTATCCCAGGCGCGCGCCATGTACACATTGATGTGGCGCTTTTCCTTCAGCGCCTGTGAATCGATGTTGAAACTTTCACCGATGACGAGCGGCGTGGCCGCGCTGGCGGCAGCGGTAGCGGCGGGCGCGGCAGCGGCGAGATGGAGGGGGCTGGACAGCAGCAGGGCGGCGGTGAGGTGCAGAGCAAGGCAAGAGCGGCGCATGTTTTCCTGTGATAAGTAAGTTTGGATCGATGGCATGTACTCGTATAGACATGCCATCAAGCAATTCTATCTTATCTTTGATGCAGCCTTACTTGATCGTCAAGAGTTTTCGCTCGAGCACGATACCATCCTTGTCGATCGTGTAGGCGACCAGCAGCGCGCCATCGTCCGCGCAGGCATGGCAGCTCTTCAGGGGCGTGGAAAACAGCACGCTCTGGCCGCCATCGCTGGTGGCCGTGCTGCCGACGAACTCGGCGGGCGCATACGGCATGGCGTCCCGGTGGGCGGCGGTAAACGCTTGCCAGGCAGGCGTGGCGCGGTCTTCCTCGCGCACGGAGTGCTCGTCGACATCGATGGCCGCGCCATCGCTGCCGATCAGCAAGGTGCTTTCATTCGTGTTGGCGCGAAACGGATAGGTGACGGTGGCCAGCGCCACCTTGCCCAGCGGGCGCCAGGCGGAAATGAAACCGGCCTTGTTCGCCTTGACGAGCATTTTCGCGGCGGCGATGGCTTGCGGGCGAGCGCCGCTGCGCTGCATGGTGCGCAGCAGGCAGACGTCGGGCGCGGTGGGCGAATCTTCGCTACGGCAGGCCGACAGCGAGCGTTCCTGCCACACGGCGCGCGCGTCGATGGGCCCGATGTGTGGGGCATGGTCAGCCTGCGCGGTCGCCAGGCTGGACAAGGCCAGCAGGGCGCAGCCGATTACATGGCGGGAGATTGACGTGGGCATGGGGAATCCTTTCAGTGCGGGAAACAATGTATCGTCACCGATTATAGAAGGCGGGCCGCGCCCGCCCGCGCACCGCAGGCCCGTTCAGCGCCGCTTTGCGGCCGCCTGGCGCAGGGCCTTCGCTTCCTGCTTGTTGGGGATGTGCGGGCGCGTGGCCAGCTCCGCCTTGACGGCGGCGATGGC
Organism: Janthinobacterium glycogeni; assembly: GCF_051380725.1. NCBI lineage: Bacteria > Pseudomonadati > Pseudomonadota > Betaproteobacteria > Burkholderiales > Oxalobacteraceae > Janthinobacterium > Janthinobacterium glycogeni. Next base: position 176,333 of record NZ_JBNYXP010000003.1, read on the forward strand.
GGCGCCGAACTGGTGCTCGGCCTGCGCTGGGCTGGCGCCGGCATAATCCTGCTGGTTGGATTGCGCGGCGCGCAGCCGGCGCAGCAGCGCCAGCAATTGCTTGCCGTGCAGGCTGGCCAGGTCTTGCGCCAATGCCTGCTTGCTCAGCGCGCCTTCCACGTGGTCGGGATCGAGCAGGCGCAGCAGGGCCAGGCCTGCTGGCTGGGCGACGGGTGTCAGTTTGGGTGTATCCACCGGAGTCCAGAGATGAGTGAAGGATTACAGATATTCCCAGATTTCATCGAAGGTTTCGCGGGCGAAATCGTTGCGCCAGGCTTCCGAGTTCTTTTCGCGGTTGACGGCAAACACGGCGCGCCACGTCTGCTTCGGCGAGCTCGTGTAGGTGGCGGCGATCTTTTGCAGGCCGGCCTTGCATTGCTCGACCTTGCAGCCGCTCTTCGCCAGTTGCTGGGCGGCAGGCGCCCATGCCACCGGTACCTTGACCACCTGGCATTCGAAGCTGACGGTAGCCGTCTGCATGCCGTTTTCCACCGTCACCGGGTCCGCCTTGGTGGCCTGGCACGCGGCGCCATTCTTGGCAGCGATGACATTGGCGGCCAGCTGTTCCGCGGCAGGCGTGACGGCCGCGCGCATGGCGGCGGGGAACAGGTCGGCGATCAATTTGCCGGTTTCCGTCGGAAACTTGGCATCTGCCTCCTTCAAGCCGCTGTACGACGCGTATTCGGCGCTCTGCTGGCCCGCCAGGCGGGTGGGGCGCAGGTAAGCGTTGAGCTTGGCGACGCTCGCTTCATCCTGATTGATGATGGTCTTGATGTACAGGTTGGCCACGTCCAGCGGCGCCAGTTCGACGGCGGTTTCCGCGGCGATGGCAGGCTGGGTCAGCGCCACGGCGGCGGCCAAGGCTGCCGCCAGCAGCGCGGTGCGCGATGTTTCTTGCGTTTGATACATGTATTTTCTCCACGATTCGATGTCAGGCGCCAAAAGATGCCTTGCGGCAATTCTGGCGAGCCGCATTATATATGGTGAAAGTCATAACGTTGCACACTTCAGGCGTGCGCCTTGCTTGCCGCTGCCAGCAAGGCCAGCAGCAGCTCCCTGCGCCGGCCCTCCGCCTTGCGCGCCAGGGCCGCCAGTTTTTCCAGCTTGCCCCAGATCGGATACAGCATGTGCTCGACCAGATAGCCTTCCAGTCCCTGCAGTTGCTGGCAGAACAGTTCCAGTTTTTCAAGGTCCTCCAGCTCCGCCTGGATTTTCACTTTTGCGTTGTCCGTGCACGCGCGCAGGCAGGAAGCCAGCACGGGAAGGGACGCTGTCGTCACGCCATGCGTTTCGGCGAAGGCGGCCGTGAACTGGTCCTGCACGGACTGGTGTTCCTCATCGACGTTCGCCATGTAATGCTGCACCAGGGGGAAGTGGCGCGCATCGAGCAAGCCCAGGCCAAACGTGGCGTAAGTGCCGGGCATGCAATTCTTTTCGCCTTCCGTGTCGGCATAGAATTCGAATTGCTCGATGGCGGCGCGCGCATAGGCTTCCAACTGCGGCTGCAGGGCGGCGTAGGCGAGGGCATTGGCAAAGAAACGGTGCGTGTCGGATTTCGCCAGGCCCTTGATCGGCAGATATTGCTTGACCTTGGACTTGAGCTTGATCTGGCAGCTTTTCGGGAAACCGTTGTTCAGCAAATGCGTGATGAAGGCCAGCGCCTGCGCATACGCGCCTTCCTCTTCCCGGGCAATCGTGATGCTGATGGTGACAAACACATCGTTGGCGCGGCATTCCAGCAGCGCATTTTTCACGTGGATGTCGGCATCGGGGAAGGTGCCGCTGCCTTCCTTGAGCATGCGCACGGCCCGTTCGCTGCCCAGTTCGCGCGCGATTTCCAGGAATTTGAGTCCGGTCGACTTGGCATAGCTCGGTTCGTGGCGCAAGATCATGACGGCGCCATACAGCAGCAGGTCGATGGGCGCCAGCGCTTGGGCATCGGGCGCCGCGCCCGCCTTCAAGGCGTATTCGGTACCGCGGTAGCTGGATCGCTGCACGTCGTAGAACTGCGGCAGGAACTGCTTCTCCGCCCAGGCCGACACGGCCTGGATGATGTCGCTGCGATGTTCGGCCAGCGCTTGCGGGCGCGACTTGTTCAACTGTTCGATGCGCTCGAATTGCGCGATCGTCCACGCGATATCGGGCTGCGGGAACAGCAGGGGATCGAGCAGGTGGCGCGTCAGGAAGAACGTTTCCAGCGGCTTCGTCGGATGGCTGCCCTGCGTGAGCTTTTTGCCGATGTACGCATGTATGTTTTCCAGCAAGGCCAGGCGCTTGCCGTCGTTGACGTATTCCAGCAAGGTCAGGTGCAGCTTGCCCTGCGCCGTCTGGAATTTGCCGCGGACGGTGAAGCGGTAATCGATCATCGGCGTGTCCACCAGCGGCGCCAGGCGGGCTTGCACCAGCGCCGTCAGCTGCGGCGCGATCAGCTCGCGCACCTGCGCATCGTCAAGACGCACCGGCGTCCTGGAACGGGCGTCGTCGAGGCCCAGGTCGAATTCGTCGACGGTGGTGCGGCCCGGTTTGTAGTCGAGCAGGAGTTCATTGAAGATGCCTGCTTGCAAGGTCGTGCGCTTGACGGCTTGCTCCAGGTCCGTGCGCTGCAGGCGTTCATCGAACCAGGCGTGGACGGCCGTCATCATTTCCTGTGTTGCCTGCTCTACAAGTGTACTCATCGATGTCGTCGTCTTTCCCTGTCTTGCGCGTGACGGCGCCACCGGCTGCCGTCACGGTCATGTTTAATATAAAGCACTATTTTAGGTGCTCACGCCTGGCCGCAACAAGGGCCGCACGAACGTCAGGAGGGGGCGGTGAGGAAGCGCGGGTCGATGTCGCCGGACTGCGGGCCCACGGTGATCGTGGTGTGCCAGCCGGACGGCTTGTCGTTGCCATCAAACAAGGCGATGCGCGTGTGGACGAACAGGACCGCATACACGCCGGATTTCATGTCGCGCTTCAAATCCCAATGCATCAGTTCGATCGCTTCGCCCATACGCGGCAGATGGGCGCCCGGCGGCAGCAGAATGTTCTGGTTGACGAATTCCCTGCTGGGTCCCGCTTCCTTGTGGCGCGGATCGATGTAGCGGAACGAGACGCTGGTAACGATGTTGCTCATGCATGGCTCCTTCCTGGCGATGTAGCTGACGACAATAGCACAGGGGGAGGGCCGATGCGTGCGCTGCACGACCCCAGGGCAGGCGCGCGGTTAAATATGTACGGTAACAGACGGTAGTTGGCGAGCCATGGCGCTACGCTGGCTTGTTATTGATCATTGAGATTGCCGGAAACATCATGATGCATAGATTCCTACCCGAAAATCGCGAAGAGCTGGAGCGCCGTTGCCGTGAAAAGGTGGCCAAACGGTCCCAGCGTTTTTCGACCGAGATTCCGTTAAGGGAAGGCATCCCTTTCTTCCCGGACCAGCTGACCCGTACCTTGAAAGCGGAAGAAGCGGGCAAGATGGTGCAAAGCCTGGCCATGTCCGGCCCTGCCGATGGTGAGACGATGGACACGTCCGAACTGGGCGACAGTGCCGCCATGCACGGTTGGCCATTGCCGGCGCCCGGCCGTTCCGTCGGTTCGGTCTTTATCCCGAACAACTTCATCAGTGAACGCCGTTATTCGGCCGGTTTCGAAGCGGACTTGCTGCGTTGCACTCTGGTCGTGGAAGAGGTCGCTTCCTTGCTGCAGCTCCATGCCGACCAGGATTTGCCGCTCTCCGCCGTAGGCAATCTGCTGCAAAATGCCTTCAAGCTTGGCGCGCGGAATGGCACCGTGGTGCTGCGCGTGTATGCGCATGGTGAACGAATCCGGATCGAGGTGGAGGATAACGGCGCGGGCCTGGCGCCCGGGGCAGCGGATGACATGTTTCTGCCATTTACGCACACCGGCGCCAACAGGGCGGGCCGGGGGATTGGGCCTGTCGATCGCCCGGTGCAGCGTGAAAGCGCATGCCGGTGCCGTGAGCGTGGAAAGCCTGCCGGGCCAGGGCTGCATCTTTATCATCGATTTGCCTGCCGCTACGTTCGCCATATGAACGGGTGCCTCGGGCCAGAACAGGGCGTGCACCGCAGGGAGAGTGGCCATGCCCTATGAAATCCTGCGCGACAGCATCGTGCTTGAGCAGGCGGGCGACGCCATCCGCTTCCATCTGACCGTCTTCGGCGCGGAAAAGACCTGCCGCATCACCGTCATGGCATTGCACAGCCTGGATCAGGGACAGGGCGGCAACTTGCTGGACATCTTCGACACCCACCGCCTGCGCATCGGCCAGCGCGCGTTCGCCTATCTGAGCCGCGATCTGCTGGTCAGCGGCGTGGTCTTGCGCGCACTTGATTTTTAGTTACTATTTCTTCTGCCTGCCCCCGTGTCCTGGCCAGATATGGTATTTCCGCACAGATCGTCAAGTAAATGCAGGTATGGCTGGACGGAAATGTTACATCTCGGTATTCTGCGCATCTAATACTTATTTCTATACAGAAAAAGGTAAGAGGGCGGTGCGGGCCGGCGGCATCGCGGCGCGCACTGCCACGCAAGGTCAGGCATGCAAAGGTGAAGTCGTCCGCCAGCTGAGCGAAACGGTCGTGTTTCGGCTCGCGGCGGGCAGGGAACAGTGCTGTCATCTTTAAAATAGTAGGAGAGGTTGCTCATGGATGCAGAAAAGGATGTTGTGTACGGTACAGAAGATTTGTTGATGAGTTTGTGCAACTCGGTGGTTCGGGTGCTCAACGTGGCAACGCAAAGCAAGGTCAATTATTCGGGCATGGTGCAGCGCATCACCAAGACGGGCCTGAAGCCGGACATCGGCTGCTTCGTGATGTTCGATGGCGGTTTCACGGGCCTGGTGGTGCTCAATTTTGCTGCCGATACGGCGATGGAAATTTACGAGCGCTACATGCTGCACATGGGTATGCCGAAGTCGGAGCTGGCCAGCTTCTACACGTCGGACGAAGTGTCGAACATCATGGGCGAACTGATGAACCAGATCGTCGGCGACTTCACGGGCAAGGTGCGGCGCGAGCTGCAAACGAATATCACCCAGAGCCAGCCGAAGATGCTGGTGCTGAACAAGCAGGTGATGCTCAGCGTCGACACGCCGCTGGACCGCCCGGAAATGCGCCGCGTCACCTTCTACACGGAAAAGAACAATATTTTCTACCTGGAACTGGCTATCGACCGTACCGAGTTCATCAAGCTGCATGATTTCGATTCGCGCGAAGTCGATGCCGATTCGCTGATGGATAGCGAATATGCAAACCGCGAACGCGACGCCGCCCCGGCGCCTGCGGCGGAACCGGAAGACGACGACAACGCCGACCTGCTCAAGTCCCTGGGCATGTAAAGCGGTATCGGAGAGCGGCCGGCGGGAGGTTTGCCGCCGGCCACTGCCGTTGACAGCCTACAAGGTCTTGCTCATGAAGATACGGCTCGTGCCTTCGGGACTGCAGGCGATGTTGCCAAAGCGGCGCCAGCCGCGGCGCTCGTAAAATTCGGGCGCCTGGAAACTGATGGTGTACAGCACCGCCGAGGCGCAGCCGCGCCGGCGGCCTTCCTCTTCGAACTGCGCCAGTATCTGGCTGCCCAGTCCCAGCCCCCGCAAGGCGGCGGGCAAATAAAACAAATCGAGAAACAGCAGGCCCAGCGAGGTCCGGCCCATGGCGCCGCCCAGCACGCGCTGGCTGTCGCGGTCGCGCACGACCACGCTCAACACCTGCCTGTCCTGGTATCCCGTGACCGCATCGTTGTAGGCATTCAAGCCGTCGAGGATGATTTGCTCGACTTCCGCGTCGAGCGTGGCGCTGACGCTGATGGTGTAGGGTAAGGCGTTGTGCGGGTTGGCAGGCATGGCGGACAGGAGAATAGTCGATAACTGTATAAATATACAGTATTTCTCTATTCCTGTCCGTTTTGTTGTGGCAACGTCAATGTTTCCATGCGGCGCGTGCCCACCATGCCGCTTTGCTGGCTGTCATCGTGCGACCAGTATTCGAGCGCATACGCATAGCTGCCGTCGATGATGGTCAGCGATTCCTTCTGGCGGCCGTTGGGCGCCTTGTAATACAGGCGACGCGCGGGCCTGCCATCCACAGTCTGCCTGAACGCCTGCGGGCTGAGGGTGGCGCGCTTGCCTGCCTTGCCCGCCATCGACATGGCCGTGATCGTCACGTAGGCACGGTCCGGGCAGCGCGCCAGCAGGTGGGCGCCGCTCAGGACGGTGGGCTGCGTTTGATTGAGCGGCAAGCCGAACGGATGCACGCCGGCGATATCCTGGCACCCCATCTGCTGCGCCAAGGTGCTCAGCACGGCCGGATCGAGCGCGCTGGTATAGTGTTTTTCGGCGGTTTGCGCCTGGCCCAGCGCCAGGCGGCGCTCCAGTTCGGCCAGCGAGATATCGCTGGGCACGGGCAGCGGCGCGGGGGCGTCGGGGGCGGCCGCGCTGGACGTTTCCGCCTGCATGCGCGCGGCAACAGAGTGGCTGCTCCCGGCTGTGCCATCGAGGGCGCGGGCCAATGGCGCGGCACAAGCCAGGGTCATTGCCAGCGATAAAGCCATGTGTTTCAGCATGAAATTTCCTGCAATCCGAGGCGAAATGACACGCATTGTGTCTCAGATCGCCTGCGCCTGCGCGTTCCTTTCCTTTAACGTGCGGCCATCGCCGACGCGATCTCGATCGAACTCAGTTTCCAGCCCCACACGCCATGGCGCTGCAGGACCAGCGCGCCGTCCTGCGCATTGCCGTCTTGCGCGCGCACGACGAAGGTGTTCAGGCCGGTATAGCCTGCGGAATACGCGGCTTTTTTCCGGGCGCCGTCGGCAGGCGCGTCCGCGTCGCCGGCGGCTCCCGCTTGCGGGCTGACGGCGCTCTTGTTGACCAGCGCGACGACACCTGCGGGCGAGACCATGGCATCGACCATCTTGCCCAGCATGGCGCCGGCGATCGACTGGCCCAGGGCGGCCAGCGGGTTATCGCTGCCGGCCGTCGCCGCGATGCTGCGCGCCATGCTCGCCTCCAGTTGCGTCTTGACGCTGGCGCGCAGGGCGGGGAAGTCCACGTGTTCGGCCAGGGCGTCGGCATTGCGCTCGGCCAGGGCGGTCTTGATCTGGTGCAAGGTGTAATACGGCGTGGCGTAGGCGGTGGCGGCGACGGCAATGACGGCCACGGCCGCGGCGAGGGTGATTTTTTTCAAGTGAAGCCTGTGAGGTGGAGGGGTGGAAACGGATGCCGCGCAGCGTATCCGTTAAATTGAAATGAGGCAATCATATTTTCTTGCCATTATTTCTCCGCATGGACTCCGGTCGCCCCTCGGCGGACCACTATAGAGTGATGAGGGTGGGTGCTGTATAATGGGAGAAAAGTATTTAACTAGCTGTTTTAACTGAATAAAGACCCAATATCACATGCTATCTACAGCAAATATTACGATGCAGTTTGGCGCCAAGCCATTGTTTGAGAATATCTCCGTCAAGTTCGGCGACGGCAACCGCTATGGCTTGATCGGCGCCAACGGCTGCGGCAAGTCGACGTTCATGAAGATCCTGGGCGGCGACCTGGACCCGTCCGGCGGCAACGTCATGCTCGATACCAACGAGCGCCTGGGCAAGCTGCGCCAGGACCAGTTCGCGTTTGAAGACATGCGCGTGCTCGACGTGGTCATGATGGGCCACACGGAAATGTGGGCCGCCATCCAGCAACGCGACGCCATCTACGCGAATCCGGAAGCGACGGACGACGACTACATGCAGGCGGCCGAACTGGAAGGCAAAGTTTCCGAATACGACGGCTATACGGCCGAATCGCGCGCCGGCGAACTGCTGCTGGGCGCCGGTGTCGCCATCGACCTGCATCAAGGTCCGATGAGCAATGTCTCGCCAGGCTGGAAGCTGCGCGTGCTGCTGGCGCAGGCGCTGTTCTCGAACCCGGACATCCTGCTGCTCGACGAGCCGACGAATAACCTGGACATCAATACGATTCGCTGGCTGGAAGACGTGCTCAACGAGCGCAACTCCACCATGATCATCATTTCCCATGATCGCCACTTCCTGAACCAGGTGTGCACCCACGTGGCCGACATGGATTACGGCACCCTGAAGATTTATCCGGGCAACTACGACGAATACATGTTCGCCTCGACCCAGGCGCGCAACCAGCAACTGGCCAACAACGCGAAAGCGAAAGACAAGGTTGCCGAGCTGCAGGAATTCGTGCGCCGCTTCGCCGCGAACAAGTCGAAGGCCCGCCAGGCGACGTCGCGCGCCAAGCAGATCGAAAAGATCAAGGTCGACGACATCAAGCCATCGTCGCGTGCCTATCCGTTCGTGCGTTTCGACGGCGAAAAGAAACTGCACCGCCTGGCCGTGGAAGTCGAGAATATCTCGAAAGGTTTTGATCGCCAGCTGTTCAAGAACTTCAGCATCATGGTCGAAGCGGGCGAACGCATCGCCATCATCGGCGCCAACGGCGCCGGCAAGACCACCATGCTGCGCTGCATCGCGGGCGACATCGCCGGCCTGCAGCCGGACCAGGGCCGCGTGAAGTGGGCGGAAAACGCCAACGTCGGCTACATGCCGCAAGATCCGACGGAAGATTTCGCCAAGGATACGAACCTGACCGACTGGATCGGCCAGTGGACGAAAGAGGGCGACGACGACCAGGCCGTGCGCTCGATCCTGGGCCGTTTGCTGTTCGGCGGCGACGATGTCAAGAAGGCCGTCAAGGTGCTGTCCGGTGGTGAAAAGGGCCGCATGATGTACGGCAAGCTGATGCTGGGCCGCCACAACGTGCTGATGCTCGATGAGCCGACCAACCACATGGACATGGAATCGATCGAATCGCTGAACATCGCGCTGGAAAAATACGCGGGCACCCTGATCTTCGTGTCGCATGACCGCGAATTCGTGTCCTCGCTGGCCAACCGCATCATCGAGATCAAGGAAGATGAAGTGGTCGATTACCGCGGCAATTACGAGGATTACCTCAAGAGCCAGGGTATCGATTAATTTGTACGCTAACGTTGCGTCGGATTACGCGCTGTGCGCTAATCCGACCTACGTCAGATGCAAGCGCTCAGTTGGGTAGGTCGGATTAGCGCAGCGTAATCCGACATTACAAGGCCAGCCACCCAGCACCACACCGACGCGCCGCGGTCCATTCGTTCCGGCGCACCTGCTTCATTGCAATCGTGCCGGTCTATCCCGTTCTTGTTTGACACAGCCATGCAAACTTTAGCCATCAAATCCGTCGAGTACGAACATCCACAAGACGGAGCCAGCTGCACTGCCCACGCCTGGGCACGCACGCCAGCGACGCCGTCCCCGGCCGAGAAAGCCGAACTGATCACGCGCATCAAGCGCCTGTTGATCGAGCGCGAAGCCGTGCTCGTTGCCCACTACTACGTTGATGCCGACCTGCAAGACCTGGCCGAAGCCACGGGCGGCTGCGTCTCCGATTCCCTGGAAATGGCCCGCTTCGGGCGCGACCATCCGGCCAAGACCCTGGTCGTGGCCGGCGTGCGCTTCATGGGCGAAACGGCGAAGATCCTCAGTCCCGAAAAAACGGTCTTGATGCCCGACCTCGACGCGACCTGTTCGCTCGACCTCGGCTGCCCGGTGGACGAATTCACGGCCTTCTGCGACGCCCATCCGGATCGCACTGTCGTCGTCTACGCCAACACCAGCGCGGCCGTCAAGGCGCGCGCGGACTGGATGGTGACGTCGTCGATCGGTCTCGACATCGTTGCCCACCTGCATGCGCAGGGCAAGAAAATCCTGTGGGCGCCCGACAAGCACCTGGGTTCCTACATCCAGAAGGAGACGGGCGCCGACATGCTGCTGTGGCAAGGTTCCTGCCTCGTGCACGACGAATTCAAGGGCATCGAACTCGATCTGCTCAAGGAAGAGTATCCGCAAGCCAAGGTGCTCGTGCATCCGGAGTCGCCCGCCAACGTGGTGGCCCTGGCCGACATGGTCGGTTCGACGTCGCAAATGATTGCGGCGGCGCAGACCATGGACACGGACACGTTTATTGTCGCCACCGACAACGGCATCCTGCACAAGATGCGCGCCGCCGCGCCGGGCAAGCGCTTCATCGAAGCGCCCACGGCCGGCAACAGCGCCACGTGCAAGAGTTGCGCGCACTGCCCGTGGATGGCCATGAACGGCTTGCTGAACCTGGCGCAAACGCTGGAAAACATGCACAACGAAATCCACGTCGATCCCGCCGTCGGCCAGCTGGCCGTGCGCTCGATCAACCGCATGCTCGACTTCGCCGCCGCCAAGAAGGCGGGCCTCAAGCCGGGCGCGGACCTGGCAAAAGAAACCACATTGTTCCAAGGAATCGGTCCAGCATGAGTACCCTCGTTAATTCTTTCGCTCCTTTCGACCCGGCCCTGGCGCGTGCGTTCGAAGGCAATCTGCTGGCCGCCTTGCTGGAAGACGTGGGCCAGTGCGACCTGACGGGCGAGCTGGTGCCGCCCGACCACATCGTCACGGCCCGTGTCATCGTGCGCGAAGCGGCCGTGCTGTGCGGCGCGCCATGGTTCGAAGGCATCATGAAAAGCCTGGACCGCAGCATCGACATCGCCTGGCATTACGCCGAAGGCGACATGATGACGGCCGACAGCGTTGTCTGCACGATTCAAGCGCCGGCGCGCGCCTTGCTCACGGCCGAGCGCAGCGCCCTCAATTTCCTGCAGCTGCTGTCGGCGGTCGCCACGGCCACGCGCCGGTATGTCGACGTGGTCGCCGGCACCAAGGCGTCCATCCTGGACACGCGCAAGACCTTGCCTGGCCTGCGCCTGGCGCAAAAGTATGCGGTGCGCGTGGGCGGCGGCAAGAACCAGCGCCTGGCCTTGTACGACGGCATCCTGATCAAGGAAAACCATATCGCGGCGGCGGGCGGCGTCAGCCAGGCCCTGGAAAACGCGCGCAACCTCGACGCGGGCGTGCCCGTGCAGATCGAGGTGGAAACCCTGGCGCAATTGCAGGAAGCGCTGGACGCGGGCGCCGTCTCCGTCTTGCTCGATAATTTCAGCAACGACATGCTGCGCGCAGCCGTGGCCCTCACCAACGGCCGCGCCTTGCTCGAAGCGTCGGGCGGCATCAATGCCGACACCGTGCGCGCCATCGCCGAGACGGGCGTGGACCGCATTTCGATCGGCAGCCTGACGAAGGATGTGCGGGCCACCGATTACTCCCTGCGCATCGTCGGCTGATGAAAGGAGCAGGGCGGCGCCTGCTGGCCTTGGCGCTGCTGTGGCCGGCATTTGCCGCACCCCTGCAGGCGCGCGAGCTGCTGGCTGTGGGTGCGCAGTTCGAGCGCGTGTTCGAATATCAGGACAGCGGTGAATATGCTGGCCTGGGCGCCGAACTGCTGCGCCTGATGGCGGCGCGCACGGGCAACACCGTGCGTTTTCGCATGGTGCCCTGGGCGCGCGCGCAAGCCATGCTGGTGCAGGGACAGGCCGATATCCTGATCGGTCCCTACAAGACGCCCGAGCGCATCGCCAGCATGGCGTTTTCCGACAAGCCGTTCTACCAGGACCAGATGGTGTTTTATACGCGCCAGGACGCCAGTTTCGGCTGGGATGGCGATTACGCCGCGCTGAAGAACCGCAGGGTGGTGCTGCTCAATGGCTGGGCCTATGGCGCGGACTGGGAGCGCGTGCGGCCCGGCCTGCAGGTCAGCGTGGCCAACAATGTGGAAAATGGCTTGAAGATGCTGGTGCACAGCCACGTCGACGTGTTTATCAGCAACCGCCGCAATACCGACCCCGTCATCGCCCGTCTCGGCTATGGCCGCCAGGTGAAACCCTTGCCCAGGATCATCGACATACAAAACGGCTATTTCGCCTTTCCCCGCTCTTCCGCTTTCGACAAGCTGCGCCTGCAGTTCGACCAGGAGCTGAACAGCCTGATCGAGACGGGCGAGCTGAAAAGACTGGGCAAGCGCTACGACGTCAGCATACCCTGACACGGCTTATCTTGGCCGCGTTTGACACGCCTCAAGCATGCTCCATGGCCTGGTTCTACCCTGAAAGCAGGCAGCACAATACTGTCCATCACGCCGAGGGGGAATACCATGGATACGCACCGCATCAAGCAACTGATCTGCACCGGTTTCGCCATCGCACTGGCCGCGGCCCTGTTTGCCTGCGGCGGCGGCCATCACCACCATCCACCGGCCGTGAGCGCCTATGCGGCCACCCGCCTGGTGTCGGACACGCCCGCCTTGCCGGCGGCGCACACGGACCCCAACCTCGTCAATGCCTGGGGCGTGGCCTTCAATCCGCGCGGCTTCGTCTGGGTGGTGGCGAATGGCACGGCGAAGTCCACTTTGTACGATGGCAACGGCGTGCCGCAATCGCTGGTGGTCAGCACGCCGGCCGGGCCCACGGGTATCGTCTTTAACGGCACGCAGGACTTCAAGCTGAGCCAGAACGGCGTGACGGCGCCCAGCCCCTTCATCTTCGCCAGCGAAAGCGGGACTATTTCCGCGTGGTCGCCGACGGTCAGCCCGACGACGGCCCTGGTCGTGTTCGATGGCAGCGCGGGCGGCAGCGTCTACAAGGGCCTGGCCATCTCGCGCTACGCGGGCGCCAATTACCTGTATGCGAGCGATTTCCACAACGGGCGCGTCGATGTCTTCGATGCCAGCTTTGCCAGGGTCGCCCTGCCTGGCGCATTCAGCGACCCCGGCTTGCCGGCCGGCTATGCGCCGTTCGGCATCCAGGCCATTGGCGAGCGCATCTATGTCGCGTACGCGAAGCGGGAAGCCAGCGGCGACGATGAAGAGGCCGGCGCCGGCCTCGGCATCGTGAATGTGTACGACACGGGCGGCACATTGATCAAGCGGCTGGTGAGCGGCGGCGCCCTGAATGCGCCATGGGGCATGGCGCTGGCGCCCGCCGATTTCGGCACGGCCAGCAATATGTTGTTGATAGGGAATTTTGGCGATGGCAAGATCAATGCCTATGACCCCGACACGGGTACCGCCGCTGGCGTGCTGCTCAAGACGGATGGCACGCCGCTGGCGATCGACGGCCTGTGGGGCATCGCCTTTGGCAATGGACTGAACGGCCAGCCCGTCAATACGTTGTTCTATGCGGCCGGACCGGATGACGAGACGCATGGGCAGTACGGGCGCATCGATTTGAAGTAGACGGAACGCCCCCGTGTGCGCGCAGGGCGGCACGGGGGCCGATCTTTACAGCTGGCGCGCCTCGAACGTATTGCACTGGGCAATCTGGCCGCTCTCGATGCCCTTGCTGAACCAGCGCACGCGCTGCTCCGAGGTGCCGTGCGTAAAGGAGTCCGGCACGACATGGCCTTGCGCCTGGCGCTGCAGCGCGTCGTCGCCAATGGCCGTGGCCGCTTTCAGGGCCGCTTCCATGTCGCCCTGCTCGAGGATCTTGCGGTCGGCGTTCGCGTGGAATGCCCACACGCCGGCAAAGCAATCAGCCTGCAATTCCAGGCGCACAGACATGGCGTTGGCCTGGCGCTCGGAGGCCGTGCGGCGCGCATTGTCGACCTTCTCGGACAAGCCCATCAGGTTCTGCACGTGGTGGCCCACTTCATGCGCGATCACGTAGGCTTCGGCAAACTCGCCCGAGACCTTGAAGCGCTGCTGCATCAGCTTGAAGAAATCGAGGTCCAGGTAGACTTTCTGGTCGCCTGGGCAATAGAAGGGCCCGCTGGCGCTCTGTCCCGTGCCGCAGGCTGTCGGGATGCTGCCGGAAAACAGCACCAGCTTGGGTTTCACATAGCTGCCGCCTTCGGCCTTGAACAGGGCGCCCCACGTGTCTTCCGTATCGGCCAGCACGGTTTTCACGAAGCGGGCCATCTCGTCCGATTCGGGCGGCTGGCGCGCCGGGGCCTGGCTTTGCTGGGTGCTGACCTGGCCGCCACCGCCGCTGAGCAGGTTGAGCAGGGTCAGGGGATTGACGCCCAGCACATATGAGCCGACGAGGGCGATGACGATGGTGCCGATGCCGATCGAGCGCCCGCCAAAACCGAAGCCGCCCCCACCGCCGCCGCCACCTTCGCCACGGCGGTCTTCCACATTGTCGCTTTCGCGATTGCCTTCCCATTTCATGATCTTTACTCCTGCTGCGATGATTTTTATTGATGCCGCATAAGACGCTGCGGCGGTTTTTGTAACTATGTGTTGTGATTATCTCAGCAAACGTGGCTGCGCACAGGCTTATCGCAGGGCTTTTTTCAGGAAGGGCGCCGTGCGGCTGGCCCGTGTTTTCGCCACCTGCGCCGGCGTGCCGCTGGCCACGATGACGCCGCCGTCGTCGCCCGCGCCGGGGCCGATGTCGATGACCCAGTCGCTGGCGGCCAGCACGCGCATATCGTGTTCGACGGTGATGACGGTGTTGCCGCCAGCCACCAGGGTATCGAGCTGGGCCAGGAGGCGGTCGATGTCGGCCGGGTGCAGGCCCGTCGTGGGTTCGTCGAGGATGTACAGGGTGTCGCCCCGCTGGGGGCGCTGCAGCTCGGTGGCCAGCTTGACCCGCTGCGCTTCGCCGCCCGACAGTTCCGTGGCAGACTGGCCCAGCCGCAAATAGCCGAGGCCCACATCGGCCAGCACGGACAGGGGGCGCTCCAGGGCCGCCTCGTCCGCGAAGAAGGCCAGCGCGTCATCGACCGTCAGTTGCAGCACTTGCGCGATATCCTTGCCCCGGTATTCGACCTTTAACGTTTCCGCGTTATAGCGCGTCCCGTGGCACACGGGGCAGGGGGTGTAGACGCTGGGCAGGAACAGCAGTTCCACCATGACTTGTCCTTCGCCTTCGCAGTTGGCGCAGCGGCCCTTGCCGAGGTTGAAGGAAAAGCGCCCCGCGTCGAAATGCCGGCGCCTGGCGGCCGGCGTGGCGGCAAACAGCTTGCGCACGTGGTCGAACAAGCCCGTGTAGGTCGCCAGGTTGGAGCGTGGCGTGCGGCCGATGGCTTTCTGGTCCACCGTCACCAGCCGGCCGATGCCCTCCAGGCCGCCGGCGATGCGCCCGCCCGTGGGCGCGGCCGCGGGCGCCAGCGGCGACTCGTCGACCTCGTCCGTTGCCGTGCCCTGGCCCAGGGCGGCGCCCACCAGTTCCACCAGCGCCTGGCTGACGAGCGTGGACTTGCCCGAGCCGGACACGCCCGAGACGCTGCACAGCACGCCCAGGGGAAAGCGCGCATCGAGGCTGCGCAGGTTGTTGCGCGTCACGCCGGCGACCTCCAGCCAGCCGGCAGGCGCGCGGGGCGTGCGTCGCGGCGCCGCATCCTGCTCGAACAGGTAGCGCCGCGTCTGCGAATCGGCCACGCTGCGCAAGCCTGCGGGCGCGCCGCTGTAGAGGATTTTCCCGCCATGCTCGCCCGCATGCGGGCCCACGTCGACGATCCAGTCCGCTTTGGCGATGACGTCCAGGTCGTGTTCGACGACAAACAGCGAATTGCCGGCCGCCTTCAGGCGCGCCAGCGCGCGCAGCAGCGCTTGCGTGTCGGCAGGATGCAGGCCCGCCGACGGCTCGTCGAGCACGTAGACGACGCCAAACAGGCTCGAGCGCACCTGCGTGGCCAGCCGCAGACGCTGCAATTCCCCGGGCGACAGCGTGGGCGTGCCGCGCTCCAGGCTCAGGTAGCCCAGGCCCAGGTCCAGCAGCACGTCCAGGCGGCCCGCCAGGTCTTGCGCGATGCGCTGCGCGACGATTGCCTTTTCCGGGTGCCGCTTGCCATCGCGCAGCCTGGCCTTGCTGGCCGCGTAGGGCGCCATCAGGTCCGCCAGCGCGGCCAGGCTCAGGCGCGACATGTCGGCGATATCGCGGCCGGCGAAGCGCACGCTCAGGGACTCCGGCCGCAGGCGCTTGCCGTGGCACAGGGAGCAGTCCGCGCCCAGCATGTAGCGGGCCACGCGCTTTTTCATTTGCGCGCTGGGGCTGCTGGCGAACGTTTGCAACACATACTTGCGCGCGCCGGTGAAGGTGCCCATGTAGCTGGGCGGCAGCTTGGCCTTGAGCGCCGCCCGGGTCTCCTGCGGCGTCAGGCCCGCATATACGGGTACCACGGGCTGCTCGTCGGTAAACAGGATCCAGTCGCGCAGCTGCCGCGGCAGCGCGCGCCATGGCGTATCGACGTCATGGCCCAGTGAGGTGAGGATGTCGCGCAAATTCTGGCCATGCCAGGCCGTGGGCCAGGCGGCGACGGCCCGTTCGCGGATGCTCAAACTGTCGTCCGGCACCATCGAGCGTTCCGTGACGGCATACACGCGGCCCAGGCCGTGGCAGGCGGGACAGGCCCCCTCCGCCGTATTGGGCGAGAACGATTCCGCGTACAGCAGCGCCTGGCCCTTCGGATAGTCGCCCGCGCGCGAATACAGCATGCGCAGCAGGTTGGACACGGTGGTGACGCTGCCGACCGACGAGCGCGTGGTGGGCGTGCCGCGCTGCTGCTGCAAGGCCACGGCGGGCGGCAAGCCGTCGATGCGGTCCACTTCGGGCACGGCCATCTGGTGAAACAGGCGGCGCGCGTACGGCGAGACCGATTCCAGGTAGCGCCGCTGCGCTTCCGCATACAGCGTGCCGAAGGCCAGCGAGGACTTGCCTGAGCCGGACACGCCCGTAAACACCACCAGCGCATCGCGCGGGATGTCCACGTCCACGTTCTTGAGGTTGTGTTCGCGCGCGCCGCGCACGCTGACGTGGCCGGCCAGGGGAGCGGCGGACGATCGTTGTCGGGACATGGGGCGGCCTCATCGCTATAAAAGGCTATTCTGGCGCTACTCCGCAGACGCTTCCGTTCCACCGCGCACACAAGCGCGTTGTGGAAGGAAAATGCAGGAGGCAAAGAAAACGTTATAAAATCAGCCATCTTCCACGGAACCACGCCATGACCGACCTACTGCACGCCGCGCCCGCCGCCATCGTCCAGGCCCAGCTGGACGCCTACAATGCCCACGACGTGTCCGCCTTGCTGGCCATCTATGCCGATGATGCACAGCAATTCCAGCATCCCGACACCTTGCTGGCCACAGGCGGCGCGCAGATCGGCCCCCGTTTCACGGCCCGCTTCGCCGCCAGCAAGCCCCATGCGCAGTTGCTTAACCGCATCGCCTGCGGCAAGCTGGTGATCGATCATGAAATCGTCCATGGCGACACGGACGATGGGGTGTCGGCACAGGAACTGGCGGCGACCTATGAGGTGGAGCAAGGCCGCATCAGCCGTGCGTGGTTCAGTTTTGGCGCCTTGACGCGCCTGCGCGTGGCGCTGCCGGCCGATGTGCCTGCCATGAACGCGCTGATCGCCCGTTCCGGCGTGGTGCTGAGCGCGGGATTTTATACGCAGGAACAGGCCGAGGCCGTGACGCGCCACGTATTCGGCGTCGATACGCAGCTGGTGGCCGACCGGACGTATTTCGTCATCGAACGCGACGGCGTCATGCTAGCCTGCGGCGGCTGGAGCCGGCGCGCCACGCTGTACGGCGCCGATCGCGCCAAGAGCGGGCCGGACCCGTTGCTCGACCCGGCCAGCCAGCCGGGCCGCATCCGCGCCTTCTTTGTGGAACCGGCGGCGGCGCGCCAAGGCCTGGGCAGCATGCTGATGCGCCACTGCGAGCGGCAGGCGCGGGCCGCCGGTTTTACGGCGCTGGAACTGGCCGCCACCTTGCCCGGCGTGCCGCTGTACCTGGCCAGCGGCTTTGCCGTCACGGAAGATTTTTACCTAGACTTGCCCAACGCGATCAAACTGCCGCTGGCGCGCATGCACAAGCGGCTGTAAGGCTGTCTACCAGGGCAGCGGCGCCTTTTCCCCGTTGGCATGCTCGCCATAATACAGCGATGGTAAAAAGCGCGACAGATAGGTAAATTCGCTGTAGCAATGGCGCAGCAAATTCAGGCCGAGCACGTCGGGCACGTCGCGCACGGGGTCCAGACTATTGCGGCCCAGCAAGAAGCGGCTGCGCAGCACGCAGCCCGTGGTCGTGTCGCGCGTCAGGTGCAGCATTTCGCCATCGAGCGGGTCGCCCTGCGGGTCCAGTTGTACATGCTCGCCAAAGCCGATGCGCGCGCAGATGGCGGCCGACAGGGCGCCGCTGTCACGCGCCTGCTGCAGCTGCACCGGGTCGAAGACTTCCTTCGGATCATGGAACTTCAGCTTGGCTTTCACGGGTGGAATGTCGCCCAAGGATTCCACCGCCTCGATAGAGGCCCCGTGGTAACTCTCTCCCTTTTTCCACGCGCTGTTCCAGCCGTGATGGGCCACGTGGTCGTGCGGGTGCCACCACTTGATGTGTTGCGTCGTCTCGAAAAACGTAAACCACCAGTCCAGCATGCGTCCGCTGCAGCCGTGCAGCTCCGTGCGCGCCGCCACCAGCAGGCAGCCATTTTCCAGGCGTGTGATGCCCGTTTCCAGGTGCAGCGGAAACGGGTCGAGCAAGTCGCCCGTACCGGTGATGCTCCATGGGAATTCAATATGCTTCGTCATGTCGTTCTCCTTTGTTTGGGTGAAGCAATTATATATTAAAGAAACGAACAACGTTTCCTAAATATGTTTCAGTGTAAAATTGGCCATCGATCACGCCTGGAGCCGGCATGCAGGAAGTAGAGAGCAAGACTGTGCGTGGACGGGGCCGTCCGGCGCGCCCGCCCGAGGAAGCGCGCGAGGCGGCCGTGCAGGCGGCCACCTGGCTGCTGTTGCACGAAGGCTATGCAGCCACGACTATGGAGGCGGTGGCGCGCCACGCGGGCATGGCCAAGAAGTCGCTGTATCAATACGCGGCCAACCGCGAGGAACTCGTGGCCCTGGTGGTGCGCGGCTGGACGGACGCCTTTTTACCGGCCATGGCGCACGATGCGGCCGGATCCGGCGAAGTGCTGCCCTTATTGAAAGATATCTTGCAGACGATGGCCGCGCGCGTGCTGACGGCGGACGCCGTGGGCCTGTTCCGTCTGCTATGCACGGAATTCCCCGCGCGCGCCGATCTGCTGGCCGTGTATCAGCGCAACGGCATCGAGCGGGGCACGGCCTTGCTGGCCGAGTGGTTGCAGCGCCAGGCCGCGCGCGGCCATCTGCTGCTGCAGGATGGGCACGATGGTCAGGAACTGGCCGGCTTGCTGCTGGCCATGGTGATCGCCGAGCCGCTGCGGCAGATGGCGCTGGGCTTGCTGGCGCCCGTGCCGGCCTGGGATGCGGCGCCGCGCATCGACGCGGCGCTGCGATTGCTGGGTGGTCAGTCGTTCAAGGTGGCTGGTGCTTCAGCGCTTCGCGGTAGCTGAGGGGAGAGAGCCGTTGGCGGTGCTCTTTGGCAAAAGCTAGTACCTCTGTCGGCGCGTGGCGCGCGTAATCGCGCAAGGCCCAGCCGATGGCCTTGCGGATGAAAAACTCGTCTTCGTGGGCCAGCGCCAGTGCCGCGTCGAACAGCCAGCGGGCATCCGTGTCGGCGCGCCAGCCCAGCTGGTGCAGCATGGCGATGCGGCGCAGCCAGAAATCCGCATGGCGCAGGGCCGCGTCCATGTGCGCATGGCCGTCGCCGCCGCTCTGCAGTTCCGCCTGCAGCACCTCGCCGACGATGCCCGCCATGCCGTCGACGCTGTCCCACCACGCACGCTGACGCGCCAGGCCGAGCAGGGCGGGGAGGTGTTCGACCCCCAGTTCCCGCCGGTGCAGCGCCAGCATGTCGAGCGCCACGTGCTGGTATTCGCGCTCCGGCTGCTGCCACAGCAGTTGCGCGTGTTCCAGCAAGGCGTCGGCGCCGATGCCCTTCAGGCGCGCCAGCAAGGCCTTCGCAGCGAGCCGGCGCTGCGGCGCGGCCACGCCCAGGAACACGAACTGGTCGCGCATGTAGGCCTGCATGGGTGCCGCACGGCTGGGGTCGGCAACCGCTTCCAGCGCGGCTTTCAGTTCTGCATGTAAATCCATCGCATCTCGCTTTTTTCAGGCGTAAAAAAAGCGCCCCGAAGAGCGCTCTTGTCCAGCCATCCAAACGGCTGATAGAAGCGTAGCGAGCGGCAGCGATTTGTGGCCGAGACGCGCAACCGTACGAAAGTACGGGGCCGCCGAGGCGGTGAGCATCGCAGGCCGCAAAGCGCGACGCGCAGTAGCTTATATCAGGCGTTTTTACTGGATTTTGGCCTTCTTCATCAGTTCGTCGCGGTAGGCGGCGAG
This sequence comes from Janthinobacterium glycogeni, assembly GCF_051380725.1. NCBI lineage: Bacteria > Pseudomonadati > Pseudomonadota > Betaproteobacteria > Burkholderiales > Oxalobacteraceae > Janthinobacterium > Janthinobacterium glycogeni. Next base: position 196,511 of record NZ_JBNYXP010000003.1, read on the forward strand.
TTTCTTCTGTTGCAGCGACTCGGCCACCTGGCCCTTGACTTCTTCCAGTGCCGGCAGCTTCGTCGGACGGGTTTCTTCCAGCTTGATCACGTGGAAGCCGAATTGCGATTGCACGGGCGTTTGCGTGACCTGGCCTGGTTTCAGGGCGACCATGGCGTCGGAGAATGGTTTCACGTACGAAGCCGGGCTAGCCCAGTCCAGGTCGCCGCCATTGGCTGCGGAACCGTCTTTCGATACTTTCGCCAGTTCTTCGAACTTGGCGCCGCCTTTCAGCTTGGCGATGATGTCTTTCGCTTCCGCTTCGGTGGCCACCAGGATGTGGCGTGCATGGTATTCCTTGTCGCCGGCTTGTGCCTTGAACTTGTCGTACTCGGCCTTGATTTCAGCGTCCTTGACAGGGTTCTTCTTGACGTAGTCGGCCAGCAGGGCGTTGATGATGATGCTTTGACGGGCATTGTCGATCTGCGACTTGACTTCCGGACGCGTGCCGTAGCCTTGCTTGTCGGCTTCCTGGATCAGCACTTCGCGGCCGATCAGGTCTTTCTTGATGGCTTCGCGCAATTGCGGCGAATCGGCTTGCTTGCCTTGGGCGACGACTTGTTTGACGACCTGGTCGACGCGCGACGATGGGATGGCCTTGCCATTCACGGTGGCCACGTTTTGCGCGAACGCAGGGATCGCGACGACGGCGACCAGGGCTAAGATCAGGCGGGCTGGCTTCAAAATCATGTTCATTCCTAATAAATATACTAAAAATCGATATGCGCGACTGTCGCGCAGTGCGCATTCAGGCGCAGAATACACGACCGGCGCCGAAAAGGGCGCCGGGGAGGTCGGTTCTTACTGAACTTTCGCTTTTTTGATCATTTCTTCTTGATACGCTTGCAGTTTCTTTTGCTGCAGCGCTTCGGCGATCTGTGGCTTCACTTCTTCCAGGGTCGGCAGTTTTGCCGCGCGGGTGTCGTCCAGCTTGATCACGTGGAAACCGTTAGGCGTTTGCACCGGGGTTTCCGTGACCTGGCCTTTTTGCAGTTTCACGAAGGCGTCCGAGAACACTTTCGGGAAGGACGATGGGGCTGCCCAGTCCAGGTCGCCGCCATTGTCGGCCGAGCCGGCATCTTTCGATTGCTTGGCCAGGTCTTCGAACTTGGCGCCGCCTTTCAGCTTGGCGATGATGTCTTTCGCTTCCGCTTCGGTGCCCACGAGGATGTGGCGCACGTGGTATTCCTTGTCGCCGGTCTGTGCCACGAACTTGTCGTATTCGGCCTTGATTTCAGCGTCGTTGACCGGGTTCTTTTTCAGGTAGTCGCCGACCAGGGCGTTGATGACGATGGCCTGGCGTGCGTTCTCGATTTGCTGCTTGACGGCTGCATCTTTACCGAAACCTTTGTTTTCCGCTTCTTGCATCAGCACTTCACGGCCGATCAAGTCTTTCTTGATCATTTCGCGCAGTTGCGGCGAATCCGGTTGCTGGCCTTGGGCGACGACTTGCTTGACGACTGCATCAACGCGCGACGATGGGATAGGCTTGCCATTAACAACGGCAACATTTTGCGCAAAAACAGGTACCGCGACAACGGCGAGTAGTGCGATCAGCAAGCGGGCTGGCTTAAAAGTCATTATTAAATCCTGTTAGGGAAAGTTTCGTAAAAAACGCATGGGAAGAAATCCATAACATGGCTCGGGTACGCCAAAACGCCATCCTTACACTACTTCGGACGGCGCCAGGGCCACAATTGCCAATGCATGTATCTCATTATGCATCATATCGTGCACGGAATCATACACCAGTCGATGGCGCATGACGAGTCTGAGCCCCTCAAATCGACTAGAAATTATACGCAGATTGTAATGGCCTCCGCCCGAGGCGGCGCCCGCATGGCCCCGGTGGCGCGCCGAGTCGTCTTCCAGCACGCATTCCAGAGGAGAAAGTGCCGTTTCCAGGCGGGTACGAATGCGCTCCATGCGCGTTGCCGGCGAAGTGTGTTCGGTGGTGGTATGCATCATGCGTCTTCCTTGATATGTTTGGCCAGGAACAGGGTTTGCGCCACGATGAAGGCAAAGAAGATGCCCGTCGCGCCAAACGCCTTGAAGCTGACCCAGGCGGCCATGTCGCCCTTGTACAGCACGAAGGCGACGAACAGGTTCAGTGCGCCGATGGCGCCGAAGAAGATGATCCATGCGGCCAGCAACTGGTTCCAGACGGCATCGGGCAATTGCACTTGCGCTTCCATGGTCTTGCGGATCAGGTTTTTCTTGAAAACCACGTGCGCGATCAAGAGGGCCAGGCCGGACAGCCAGTAGATCAGGGTCGGCTTCCATTTCAGGAAGAAATCGTCATGCAGGTAAATGCTGGCGCCGCCAAACACGACAAAGATGAACAGCGACAGCCACAGCATGCCGTCCACCTTGCGCCCGCGCAGCAGCAGATAGCTGACCTGGCAGGCGGTGGCGACGATGCCGACGAGGGTGGCAAGTATCCATGGCGCCTGATCGGCCTTGATCAGGCCGCCAGACACGAAGCCGGACAAATATTGCTGCACAAAATCATGCGTGGCCGTTTCATACATGCCGCCCAGCTTGAAGGCGGTGAAGAAGGCAATCAGGGGGAAGAGGTCGAATAGAAATTTCATGGCGAGACTTTACTATGGGCGTGGTGTAAACATCTTAGGAATGACTTAGGAGCAACATTCGCGCTCTCCGTCATTCCTGCGGCATCAAGGCTGCGGATCGAAGCGCAGCGATGCCGAATTGATGCAATAGCGCAAGCCGGTCGGCGGCGGGCCGTCCGGGAAGACGTGGCCCAGGTGGGCATCGCAGACGGCGCAGACGATTTCCGTGCGCACCATGCCGTGGCTGCGGTCGACGATTTCCGTGACATTCGCGGGATCGAGCGCCTGGAAATAGCTGGGCCAGCCGCAGCCGGAATCGAACTTGGTATCCGAGGCAAATAATGGCGTGTTGCAGCAGACGCAGGTGTAGACGCCATGTTCATGGTGATCCCAGAATTTGCCCGTGAAGGCCCGTTCCGTGGCCGCGTGGCGCGTGACTTCGTATTGCATCGAGTCGAGCATGGCGCGCCATTCGGCGTCGGTTTTCTTGACTTTGTTCGTGGTCATAATGACTCCTCAGGATGAGCAACTGACTTCAAGGTGGCTGGCCCAGTCGGGCGGCAGGGCCGCATAGTGCTGGTGTTCGGGCTGTTCGTCAAATGGCTTTTGCAAAACTTCCAGCAATGTCGCCACTTCCGTGTAGTCCTGCTGCTGCGCTTTCTCGATGGCCACCTGCGCCAGATAGTTGCGCAGCACGTATTTCGGGTTGACGCCGTTCATGGCCGCTTGCCGCTCGGCATCGACGCTATTCTCAAGCATCAGGCGCGCGCGGTATTGCGCTGCCCATGTATCGAAGGCGGGGCGGTCGATGAACATGTCGCGCAGCGCCGTGTCGTGTTCGGGCGCCGCCACCTGCAGTGTAGCCAAGGCGCGGAAGAAGTTGGTGAAATCCACGTGATTGGCTTGCATCAGCGCAAACATGCTGTCGAACAGGGCCGTATCGCCGTCCTGGCTCGTTTGCAAGCCCAACTTGGCGCGCAGCAAGCTATTCATCTTCTCCGCGAACGCGCTCTGGTACGTGTCCAGCGCCGCCTGCGCCAGTTCCACTTCACCGATCAAGGGCAGCAAAGCCTGGCCCAGCGCATAGCAGTTCCAGTGGCCCACCTGCGGCTGGTTGGCATAGGAATAGCGGCCTTGCTGGTCCGTATGGTTGCAGATGTGCTCCGCGTCAAACGCTTCCATGAAGCCGAAGGGGCCGTAATCGAGGGTCAGGCCCAGGATCGACATATTGTCCGTATTCATCACGCCATGCATGAAGCCGACGGCTTGCCATTGCGCGATCATGTGCGCCGTGCGCACGCAGACCTCGGCCAGCAAGGCCTGGTATGGATTTGCTGCGGCGCGCAAATCGGGGTAAAAACTGTCGATCACGTAATCGGCGAGGATTTTCAGTTCGTCCGGCTGCTTGCGGTAAAACCAGTGCTCGAACGAGCCGAAGCGCACAAACGTGGGCGCCATGCGCGTGACGACGGCCGCCGTTTCCACCGTTTCGCGCATGATGCCTTGCTGCGAACCCATGATGGCCAGCGCGCGCGAGGTGGGAATGCCGAGCGCCGCCATGGCTTCCGAGCACAGGAATTCGCGGATGGACGAGCGCAGCACGGCGCGCCCGTCGCCCATGCGCGAATACGGCGTGGCGCCGGCGCCTTTCAGCTGCAGCTCCATCGGCCCGCTTGCTGTGGCGATATCGCCCAGCAGGATGGCGCGGCCGTCGCCCAGCTGGCCGGCCCAGACGCCGAACTGGTGGCCTGAATATACGGCCGACAGGGGCTGCGAGCGCCCGGCAACCGCATTGCCGGCCAGCAGCGCAACGTAATCAGGCTCGGCCAGACGCGCCGCATCGAGGCCGATCAGGGCGGCGGCGGCTGCGCTGGCGGCCACGAAATATGGGGCGGGCAGGGGTGTGGGCATCAAGCGCGTATAGAACGCGGGCGGCAAGGCCGCAAAGGCGTTATCCAGTGGTAAGGTATGAGCGGTAATGGCAATTCCAGTCAAAGAAGATGGACCGGCAAGGTGCGCCAGCCTGGAATGCGATTTTACCGCACCGCGCCAAGGCGCGTGGCGCTTGCCCATGCGGCTGAAAACGGAATCAAAAATTCCATGCTGCATTGCAATATCGAAATGCGTTGACGATTTCCGCACGACCGTACGAAACTAAGGAAAGTCTGTTAATTCCAACAATAACTGAGCATCTACTTCCAGGAGACACGATGTCGGCATTCCCCTTGAGTCCAGTGATGGGCCAGATGATGAATCAGCCCCTGCTGATTTCCAGCATTATCGAGTTTGCAGCGCGTCATTATGGGGGCAGCGAAATCATTTCGCGGCGGGTGGAGGGCGATATGCACCGCTACACCTACCGCGATTGCCACCAGCGCGCGCGCCGGCTGGCGAACGCCTTGCACGGGCTCGGTGTCGGCATGGGCGACCGGGTTGCCACGCTGGCCTGGAATGGCTACCGCCACCTGGAAGCCTACTATGCCGTGTCCGGCTCGGGCGCCGTGCTGCACACGATCAATCCGCGCCTGTTTCCCGACCAGATCGCCTACATCTCGAATCACGCGGAAGACCAGGTCTTGCTGTTCGATCTGACCTTCCTGCCCGTGGTGGAGAAAATCGCCGCCGACTGCACCTTTGTCCGCCATTTCGTGCTGATGTGCGACCGCGAGCGGATGCCCGCCAGCAGCAGCATCCCCGACCTGCTGTGCTATGAAGACTTGATCGCCACGCATTCCGACGATTACGCATGGCCCTTGTTCGATGAAAATGCGGCCGCCACCCTGTGCTACACGTCGGGCACGACGGGCAACCCCAAGGGCGCCCTGTATTCGCACCGCTCGACCGTGCTGCACGCGTACGCGTCGGCCATGCCCAGCGCCCTGAACGTGCGCGCTTCCGACACCGTGCTGCCCGTCGTGCCCATGTTCCACGTGAATGCCTGGGGCTTGCCGTATTCCGTGCCCCTGTCCGGCGCGCGCATGGTGTTTCCCGGCGCGGCGCTGGACGGCAAGTCGCTGTATGAATTGTTCGAGGCGGAAAAAGTGACCTTCTCGGCCGGCGTGCCGACCGTCTGGCTGGGCCTGCTGAATCACGCCTTGCAGAATGATTTGAAGTTCTCCTCCTTCCGCCGCACGGTGATCGGCGGCGCCGCGTGCCCGCCGGCCATGATGGATACCCTGATCGACAAGTTCGACATCGAAGTCATCCACGCCTGGGGCATGACGGAAATGTCGCCGCTGGGCACGGCCGGCGGCTTGCAGACCAAGCACCTGGACTTGCCGAAGGAGGAGCAGCGCAAGATACTGCAAAAGCAGGGCCATGCCATTTACGGCGTGGACATGAAGATCGTCGACGACGACGGCAAGGAATTGCCGTGGGACGGCGTGGCCTATGGCCATTTGCTGGTGAAGGGACCGTGGATCATCTCGTCGTACTACAAGAACGAGGGCGGCGAGGTGCTGCAGGACGGCTGGTTCCCCACGGGCGACGTGGCCACCATCGACACGGATGGCTATATGCAGATCACGGACCGCAGCAAGGACGTGATCAAGTCGGGCGGCGAGTGGATCGGCACCATCGACCTGGAAAACCTGGCCATGGCCCACCCGGCCGTGCTGCAGGCGGCCTGCATCGGCGTGTTCCACCCGAAATGGGACGAGCGTCCCGTGCTCGTCGTGGTGCTGCGTCCCGGCATGACGGTCACGCGCGACGCGCTATTGCAATTTTTCGAGGGCAAGATCGCCAAGTGGTGGACGCCCGACGACGTGCTGTTCATCGACGCCTTGCCCATGGGCGCGACGGGCAAGATCCAGAAGAACAAGCTGCGCGAGCAGTTCAAGGGACACCAGTTACCGGGGATGTAAGGAAACCTAGGCCGCTTGCGGCAGCGCCGACCCCAGCTTTTCCAGCAGATGATCGCACTGGAAGACGGACAGGGTCTGGCGCTGCGCCTCCGTGCCGATGTCGATCATTTCATCCATTTCGCTGCGCAAGTCGTCGTGCTCTCCCGTGCGGATGATTTGCGGCGCCGCAAAGCGCTGGCTGTCGGAGATGGTCATGATGTTGTCGACATGGTCGACGAGGAAGCCGTAGCGTTCGGCGCCCCGTTCCACGATCAAAATCTTGCTGGCCTTATCATCCGGCAGGGCCGGCATCGCATACAACTGGCGCAGATCGATGATGCTGATCATTTGCTGACGCAAGTTGAGCATGCCGCGCATGCAGGCCGGCATGCCCGGCGGCGTGGTAATGGCGCCGCTGAAGTCGATGATTTCGCGCACTTTCCCGATTTCCACGGCGAAGCGGGTTTGCACCGTAAACGTGATGTAGACGCGGCGCCGCGCCTTGTGCGTGGCGACGCCCGTTTCCGTGTCGGCCGGGTACAGCCGTGCGTGGCCGTCGCGCATCTCGACGATCTCGGCCTGCGACAGGATGCCCTTGTGATCGAGGAAAATAATGTCGCCCAGGCCTTCTTTCGTGATGCAGCCGGCAAACATGGCGGCGCGCGCCTTGCTCAGCAGGGGAATCGGCAACACCTCGTCGCCAAAGAAATGCACGATGCTGTCGACGGAGTCGACGAGGAAGCCCACGGTCGTGCCGTCGAGGCGCACGACGATGACGCGCTGGTCTGGCGTGGCTTCCCCTGCCGCCTTGCCGCACGCAGGGGCCTGCAGCAGGGCGCCGAAGTCGACGACGGCCACCTGGTTGCCGCGGAAATGCATGCGCCCCAGGCACAGTTCGTTGTTCAGCAGGGAACTGTGCAGTTCCGGCACCTTGATGATTTCCTGGATGGCCAGCATTTCGAAGGCAAACGTGGCGCCGGCCGCATGGAAGCTCACGCACTGGCGGCGTTCGCTTTGCGCATGGTAGCGGGCCGTGCTCAGCCTTGCGCCCGTCGCCTGCAGGGCCAGTACATGGGGCACGTTTTCGATGCGCAGCAGGGCGTGCGGGTCGAGCACCTGCAGCAGGCGCGCGCCGCCATCGAGCAAGATCGTGCCGGCGATGACGGCGTGGCTGTCGCCGGCCGCATACTGCAGGGCACTCCGGGCGCTGGCGGGCACGCGCAGGATTTCGCCCGTATCCTGGAAGACGATGCCGATCAGCACCTGTTGGAAATCGAGGATGGCGATCTTGTCCGTGGCCACGGCGCGCGGCGCATCGGCGCGGAACAAGCGACCCAGGTTGACCACCGGAATGACGCTGCCGCGCAAGGTGAACATGCCTTCCAGGTATGCGGGCGACAGAGGCAGGGCGGTGACTTTCGCGGGGTAGTTCACCACTTCGCGGATGCAGCTGGCAGGCAGCGCGAATTCATCGTCGCCCAGGTGGAAGGAACCGAACAGCTCGGTGGCCGTGTCGCTGGCGCCCTGCGCTTGCAAGCCCGTTGCTTCATGCATATCCATATGCGCCTTCCTTGCGTGGAATTAATTCGGGTGGCGTCACCACGTCGGTGACGGCATAGCTGTGCCGGGCGCAATCGATCAGCAACTGGCGTCCGTGGCGCCCGCCCAGCGCGCAAAAACTGACGTGCAAGCCGCACTGGTCCAGGTATTTTTGCGCCGCTTCCGCGTTTTGCCGGCCCACCTGCAAGCGCCCATGGCCATTCTCGGGGCCAAACATGCTGGCGCCGCCCGCCAGCACCACGTCGATATCGGCGTAATCGGCCTGGCGCACGCCCATCAGGCGCAGCAGCGAGGGCACGGCCTGGCTCACATAGCGCGCGCCCAGGGCGCTGTCGGCGCCGGGTGCTTCCGGCAGCAGACAGTGGGCCAGGCCGCAGCAGGGGCCGTTCTTCCAGAGGAAGCCGATGCCGATGCAGGAGCCCAGCAAGGCTTGCAGCTGCTCGCCATGCGTACCGACGCTAAGTTGGCCCATGCCGACATGGTGCAGCGCCGGGCCATGGTCGATGATGATGCTCATGCGCTACCCGCCTTATAAATCATGGGAAACTCGAATTGGTAGCCGGTACCGAGGCGCGCGATGGTTTCCGACTCGCCCAGAATCAGCCTGCCTTCATCCTTGAGGCTCAGACGCGCCTGGCGCAGCACGGTTTCCTGGTGTGCGGCGTCGAAATAGATGAGCACATTGCGCAGGAAGACCAGGTCGAAGCGCTGGGCCGGGCGCAGCGCGTCGAGCAGGTTATGCCGGGCAAAGCTCACATGTTGCCGCAGCGCTTCGTTGACCTGCACGCCATACGGCGCGGGCGTGAAATATTTGCGCAGCAAGTCCGGATGCGACAGGCGGATGCGCTCGACGGAGCGCCCGCTGTACTGGCCGGCCCGCGCCGCGCCTAGGATCTGCTGCGAAATGTCGCTGGCCAGGATCTGGTAGCGGAAGGCGGGCGTTTGCAGCTTGAATTGCTCGCACAGCATGGCGATCGAATACAGCTCCTCGCCGCTGGCGGCCGCCGCCGACCAGATGGCGAGGCAATCGCCCGGATGGGCGCGGGCCCAGGCGGGCAGGTAGCGGTCGCGGAAGTAATCCCATATTTGCGGCGTGCGGAAGAACAGGGTGTCGTTGGTGGTCACCAGGTCGATGAAATGGGCCACCTCGTCGCGGTCGCTGGACACGCGCTCCAGGTAAGCCTGATAGCTGTGCAGGGACAGCGCCCGCAGCCGTGGCTGCAAGCGCCGCTCCAGCAAGACGCTCTTGCGCGCCGTCATGGCGATGCCCGTATGCTGGCGCACCAGCGCGATCAGGGTCGTCAGCACCTCGGGCGTCAAGGCGGCCGCGTGGCTCATGGCCTACACCACGAAGCCGGAGACAGTCTGGTTCAGGCTGCCAGCGCGCTCGTTCAAGCCGTCCGTCGAGCGGGCGATGCTGTCGCAGTTGGCGGCCGACTTTTCCGTTTCCTCGGCGATGTACTGGATGGCGGTCGATACTTCGCGCGCCGTCAGCAGCTGCTCGTTGGCCGCCTTCGAGATATCGGAAATGGCCAGGGTGGTCTTCGCCACGCCCGAGACGATCTTGTCGAAGGCGTCGCTGGCCTGACGCGAGATCTCGCTGCCCGTCGAGACGCGCTTGACGGATTCGTTGATCAGCTTGGAGATTTCCTTGGTCGCCTGCGAGGAGCGCTCGGCCAGCTTGCGCACCTCGTCGGCGACGACGGAAAAGCCCAGGCCGTGTTCGCCCGCGCGCGCCGCCTCGATGGCCGCATTGAAGGCCAGCATGTTGGTCTGGTTGGCGATCTCGCTGATGACCTTGACGATCTCGCCGATGTCTTCCGACGAGCGGTTGATCAAGTCCATCGCCTCGATCGACTTGGCGACGGCGCGCGCGCCCGCTTCCGCTTCCTGCTGCGTGGCTTTCGCGAGGAAATCGGCACTCGAGGTGTTTTCCGCGATGGAATTGATGGAAAAGGTCAAACCGTCGATGGAGGCGTTCATTTCTTCCACCGTGGCGCCCAGCGCCTGCGTGCCCACGGCCACGCCCGTGGCCCGCTCGGCGATCGTGTGCGAGGCGTCGGCAAAGCCGTTCGCCGCCGACACCACGTTGCCGATCACGCCGCGCAAGTCGCCGATCATCTTGCTGATGCCGCCGGCCAGCAAATCGATCGGCTCGCCGCCTTCGGGCACGATCTTGCAGGTCAGGTCGCCTTGCGCCGCGCGCGCCACCGAGTCGAGCAGGGCATTGACCTTGCGGCTGTCGTTGGCGGCCTTGGCCTGGATGCTGTTTTCCAGGTTCACCTGGTCCGTGATGTCGATGGCGAACTTGACCACTTTATACGGCTTGCCGTTCAGGTCCAGGATGGGGTTGTAGGTCGCCTGTATCCACACCACCTTGCCATGGTTGCCCAGGCGCTTGTAGCGGCCCGCGTCGAATTCGCCCCGGTTGAGCTTTTGCCAGAATTTCTTGTACTCGGCGCTGCCCGCATACTCGGGCTCGCAGAACATGCGGTGGTGCTCGCCCTGGATGTCGCTCAAGTCATAGTCCATGACGGCGAGGAAATTGTCGTTCGCGTCCAGCACCTTGCCCTGCATGTCGAATTCGATCACGGCCTGCGCCTTGCCGATGGCGCTGACCTTGCCTTCGTATTCGGCGTTGCGCTTTTTCAGGGCCGTCACGTCGCTGGCGAACTTGACCACCTTGAAGGGCCGGCCCTCCGCGTCGAAAATGGGATTGTACGAGGCATTGAGCCAGATCTCGCGGCCATCCTTGGTCACGCGCTTGTATTCGCCCGCGTCGAACTGGCCTTGCCCCAGCTTGTGCCAGAACTGCGCGTACGCGTCGCTGTTGGCGTAGTCTGGCAGGCAAAACATGCGGTGGTGCTTGCCCTTGATCTCGTCAAGCGTGTAGCCGACGGACTTGAGGAAGTTGTCGTTGGCGTCGAGGATGGTGCCGTCGAGGCGGAACTCGATCACGGCCTGGGCCTTGCTGATGGCGTCGATCTTGCCTTCGTAATCGGCGTTGCGGCGCTTGCTGGCCGTGATGTCGGTGGCAAACTTGATGACCTTATACGGATTGCCGTCCGCGTCGAGGATGGGGTTGTAGGAAGCGTTGATCCACACTTCGCGGCCATCCCTGGCGCGGCGCTTGTATTCGCCCTGGTCGAATTCGCCGCGTGCCAGCTTGGCCCAGAAGTTCGCGTATTCGACCGTTTTTACATACTCGGGATCGCAGAAGATCGCATGGTGCTTGCCTTGCACCTCAGCCAGGCTGTATCCGACGACACGCAGGAAATTGTCATTCGCATGCAGGATGGTGCCGTCGAGTTCGAATTCGATGACGGCCTGGACACGGTTCAATGCAGTATTTATCGCTTGTAAGTCCAGATCCTGAGTGGGGCTGACATGGCTGGCTGCGTCCATAGTAGGTCCTTCGATGTGAGAAGAGGAATGGGGGCGATAAGGCTGCTGTTATTATTTTTCTGCTATCCGTAAAGGCAAGGATGTTATTGCATGGGCCGTGATTTGGTGATAATCGGTGAGAATGTGCGCAATGCACGGCCGCCAGTGTTTTTTCTGCGCTTGGCCCCATAGTGGATAAATTGTAGAGTATTGATTTGAATCAATAATTTTATTATTCCCCAGCGTCTGGCGAAAAACAAGGGGAGGGAATAAATAATGTAAGAATTGTCGTAATTACCCCATGCCGGCATATCGCAAACGCATTCCTTCGCATAATAAAACGCCGTTATGATTATTGCGGTTTTGTTATTTGAATCAATATCCAGTTGATAGCTTCTGCTGGAGCTCGCCGCTGGCCACAGAATCGAACCGCAAACGATGTTGTACCATGGCGTAGCATGCTGGCGGCAGGGCGCACCGTACAAAAATAATACGAGCGTTCTTTTATGCGGTATAGTAAAGCTTCATCCCTTGCAACCACCTCATACGTTGAGCAAAACCAATAAGGAAGAGACATGAGTGCTGAATATCAAGTGAACGGCGCCGTTGCCGTCATTACCCTGGCCAATCCGCCCGTCAATGGTCTGGGCCTGGCGACGCGCACGGCCGCCGTGGCCGGCATCCGCCAGGCGCTGGCGGACGAGTCCGTCAAAGCCATCGTCATCACGGGCGCCGGCAAGGCATTCTCCGGCGGCGCCGATATCAAGGAATTCAATTCGCCCAAGGCGCTCACGGAACCGACCCTGCACACCCTGATCAACGTCGTCGAACAGTCGACCAAGCCCGTCGTGGCGGCCATCCACAGCGTCTGCATGGGCGGCGGCCTGGAGCTGGCGCTCGGCTGCAACTACCGCGTGGCGGCGCCCGGCGCGCAGATGGCCTTGCCGGAAGTCAAACTCGGCATCTTGCCGGGCGCGGGCGGCACGCAGCGCCTGCCGCGCGTGCTGGGCCTGGAAATGGCCTTGAACATGATCGTCTCGGGCACGCCCGTGGCGTCCGAAAAACTCGCCGGCACGGCCCTGTTCGACGAAGTCATCGCCCCTGGCGCCGACTTGCTGGCCGCCGCCGTGGCCTTCGCCACGAAGGTGGCCGACGTGCGCCCGCTGCCGAAGGTGCGCGAGCGCAAGGTCGATTACCCGAACCACGAAGCGTTCCTGCAGTTTTCGCGCAATACCGTCAAAGCCATGTCAGGACCGTTCCCTGCACCGCTCAAATGCGTCGATGCCGTGGCGGCCGCCGTGATGATGAAGTTCGAGGACGGCTTGAAGTACGAGCGCGAGCTGTTCATGCAGCTGGTGCAGTCGCCTGAATCGAAAGCCTTGCGCCACGCCTTCTTTGCCGAAAGGGTCGCCAGCAAGGTGCCCGACGTGCCGTCCGACACGCCCGTGCGCGCGATCGCCAGTGCGGCCATCGTGGGCGCCGGCACCATGGGCGGCGGCATCGCCATGAATTTCGCCAACGCGGGCATCCCCGTGATGCTGCTGGAAACGAAGCAGGAAGCGCTGGACAAGGGCCTGGCCACGATCCGCAAGAATTACGAGAACACGGTCAAGAAGGGCAAGCTGACGCAAGAGAAGGCCGAGCAGCGCATCGCACTGGTCAGCGGTACGTTGGCGTATGCCGACATCGCGCAGGCCGACATCGTCATCGAAGCCGTTTTCGAAGAGCTGGGCGTGAAGGAAACCGTCTTCAAGCAGCTTGACGCCGTCATGAAGCCGGGCGCCATCCTCGCCTCGAACACGTCCACCCTGGACCTGGACAAGATCGCCGCGTTCACCCAGCGTCCGCAGGACGTGATCGGCACGCATTTCTTCAGCCCGGCCAACGTCATGAAGCTGCTGGAAATCGTGCGCGGCAAGGAAACGGGCAAGGACGTGCTGGCCACGGCGCTGGCGCTGTCAAAAAAGCTGAAAAAGACGGGCGTCGTCTCGGGCGTGTGCGACGGCTTTATCGGCAACCGCATGATCGAGCAATACAGCCGGCAAGCCGGTTTCCTGCTGGAAGAAGGCTGTTTGCCGGAGCAGGTCGACAAGGCGGTCGAGAAATTCGGCTTTGCCATGGGCCCGTTCCGCATGGGCGACCTGGCCGGCAACGACATCGGCTGGGCCATCCGCAAGCGCCGCTATGTGGAAAAACCGGACGTCACGTATTCGAAGACGGCCGACCTGCTGTGCGAACTGGGGCGCTATGGCCAGAAGACGGGCGCCGGCTGGTACGACTACAAGGCGGGCGACCGCAAGGCCTATCCGTCGGAACAGGTCAACGCCATGATCGTGCGGCACTCCGCCGACATCGGCGTGGCGCGGCGCAAGATCGGCGACCAGGAAATCGTCGAACGGCTCGTGTATGCGCTGGTCAATGAAGGCGCGCGCATCCTGGAAGAGGGCATCGCCTTGCGCGCCTCGGACATCGACATGGTGTATTTGACGGGCTACGGCTTCCCGCTGTTCCGCGGCGGCCCGATGTTCTACGCGGACACGGTCGGCTTGCCGAACGTGCTCGATACGATCGCCGGCTACGCGAAAGGCCGCCACGGCGAAGCGTGGACGCCGGCGCCGTTGCTGGTGAAACTGGCGGGCGAAGGCAAGGGCTTCAATAGCTGAGTAGGTCGGATTAGCGCGCAAGCGCGTAATCCGACGTCACCAAAAGCGCCAACAATGGTGTCGGATTACGCGCGGCTTCGCCTCGCTAATCCGACCTACGCTTTGACAATGGCTTCAATGGTGGAGCAGGTCGGATTAGCGGCGGTACGCCGCGTCATCCGACGCCACTACTTCTTCTTCGCCACCATCTTGACCGCCTCGTTGACGATGACGGGGTTGTCTTTCTGAATGTAGTGGCCGGCGCCCGTGATGCGCTCGATGGCTGGCGCGCCGGACAGGCGCAGCCAATCCTTTTCCTGGGCCCGCACCACGTTTTCAAACGAACCCATTTCCTCGATGCCGAACTTGTCGCGCACCAGCAGCATGGCGGGCACGCGCAGCGGGCTGCTCATGTCGACGTGCTGCAGGCATTGCGTCTGCGCATCGAACTCGGCCGATTCCGTACTGTTGAACATGACTTTGCGCCGCGTCTTCACGAGCATGGCGTAGGTGGACGCGTCCGTCTGCAGGCGATTCCACTGCTGCGGGTGCGTGGGATCGAGCAGGACCAGGCCGGCCACGTCCTGCGGGTACAGCCTGGCATACACATATTGGTACAGCCCGCCCAGGCCATGGCCGACCAGTACGTACGGCGGCTTCAGGCCCGCTTGCGTCAACAGGGCGCGCTGCTGGGCGGCGATGGTGCAGGGGTCGCGCGGCGTGGTGGTTTTCTGGCTGTCGCCGTAGCCGGGACGGTCGTACACGAGCACGCGGTGCTGTTTGGCCACTTCGGGCACCACCTTGGCCCACACATCCTTGCCGTCGCCCATGGCCGACTGAAAGACCACGGGCAAGCCGTCCTGGCCGCTCAGGGTGTAGGCGATGCTGGCGTCGGGCAGGGCCGCAGTGGCCGGCACGCCTGGCGTGGCCGGGGCCGATGGAAACAGAGAGCAGCCGGAAAAGCAGCCTGCCAGCAGCAAGCCGGCGCTGGAGAGGAGCATGGTGCGCGCGGGGCGGCCGACGAATAGATGATGCATGAATCTCCTTCTTTGTTCACGGACCGGTATGGCGTGCCAGCCATTATAGGCAAATCGTCTCGAAGTGGAAATGCCGAACAGAGCCGGATTTCCCGTCCTGTCATCCGGCGTCGGCGCGGTGGCAGACGGCTTCGATGCGGTTGCCGTCCGGATCGAACAGAAAGGCCGCGTAATAGCTGGCGTGATAGTGGCGCAGGCCGGGCGCGCCCAGGTCGATGCCGCCATGCGCCAGTCCGGCCTGCCAAAACGCTTCCACGGCCGCGCGCGAGGGGGCCTTGAAGCAGCAGTGGCGGCGCGGCGCGTCGTCGGGTTTCGGGCCCAGGCGCACGGAAAAGTAGCTGCGTTCAGAGTGTTCGGCATCGCTGCGCTCGCCGTAGCCTATCCACGCATTGGCATGGTCGCTGCCCACCTTGGGCACGTCGAGCGCGGCAAACACGGCATCGTAGAAGCGCTCGGCGCGCTCCAGGTCGCTGACGGTGAGGGAAACGTGATCGAGCATGGGCACTCCGCTGTAAAAAAAGGACGGCCATAGCATAGCCCGGATCAGGGCGGCCGTGGGCGGCAGTGACCGAGTGATACCGTTGCTGGTTGACTGCCGGTTAAGGATGGCGGGCGAGCCGCGTCACGATACTGCGGCTCAGCAGCTGCACGCGGGGGGCGAACAGCATCACGGCGCAGAAGGCCACAGGCCAGGCGGCAAAGAAGGCGTGGCGCCAGCGGGGCAGGAAGTCCGCCTGCAGGCCGATATTGAGCCAGGTGACCCAGGCGCTCATCAGTAACGTCATGACCAGGGACATCAGGAAGGCAAATACGCAGCGTAAACGCAGGGCTTCGGACATGGTGCACTTTCAAAATTATAAAGAGAAGGCAGCGTAACGACTTGCAGCAATCTATACTAGAGCCATATTTTTAATTTCAAATTCCGAAAATGCAATCATGCTGGACAATCTATGCTCGATGACCTGGCCCTGTTCGTCGCCATCGTCGAGGCGGGCAGCCTGCATGCGGCGGCCGTCAAGGAAGACTTGCCCGCCGCTACCGTCACGCGCCGGCTGCAAAAGCTGGAAAGCCAGCTCGGCTACCGCTTGCTCAACCGCAGCGCGCGCCGTCTGCAGCCGACGGCGGAAGGCTGGCAATACTACGAGCAGTGCAGGCCCCTCGTGCACGCCTTGCGGCAGGCGACGCAGCAGCTCGACGCCAGCCTGTCGGCCGTCTCCGGCAGCATCCGCGTGCTGGCGCCCGTCAACTTCGCCAGCGGCTTGCTGACGCCGGCCTGGGTCAGCTTCATGCAGAAGTACCCGGACATCCGCCTGGAGCTGGAACTGTCGAACCTGCTGCAAGACCTGGTCGGCAGCGGCGCCGACCTGGCCATCCGCGTGGGCGCGCTCGACGATTCCTCGCTGATGCAGCGCCGTCTGGGCAGCGCCGCACTGGTGATGGTGGCCGCGCCCGCCTACCTGGCGCGCGCCGGCGTGCCGCGCGACTTGCAGGAACTGGAAAAACACGAGCTGATCGTGGCCGAACCGCTGCGCAGCTGGCGCTTGCGGCGGCCCGGCGACGGCGCTGACATGGCGATCGAGCCGCAGGCGCGCCTGCGCGTCAATGAAATGCGCCTGGCCGTGGAGATGGCCGATGCGGGCATCGGCATACTGCTGTGTCCGCTGCTGCAGTGCCGCGACGAAGTGGCCAGGGGCAGCCTCGTGCGCGTGCTGCCCGACTGGATGCCGCAGCCGCGCCATGTGTACGCCGTGTGGACGCAGCGGCGCTACCTGCCGGCCCGCGTGCGCGTCTTGCTCGAGCACCTGGCGGCGTTTGCGGCGGACAATCCCTTGCTGAACGAGGCCGCCGGCGTTTAGCGCGCCTGCTGCCGCGCCAGCCACTGCGTGAACTGGCGCAGCGCTGGCGCAAAACCGCTGGCTGGCGCGGCGCCGGGCCTGGCCTGGGCCAGGAAATACGCCATATGCGCCTGCATGGCGGGAGCGTGGCGCAGCAACAGCGCGGCATGCTCGTCCAGGCTGGACGGCCAGCCGGGATCGCTATCCAGGCGCAGCAGGTTGCAGGAACGGATCAGCTTGCGCGACGCTTCGCGCTGCAGGCGGACGATGGCGGCAGGGTCGCGCTCGTCGTCGAGGCGCCGCGCATAATCGTCCAGCACGCTGGCGAAGTCGGCATTCACGGCCAGGGCGATGGCGCGCGAGGGCGCGAATGGCGCAAATTGCGGCGCCAGGTCATTGCCCCACAGGCAGCGGCATTGATGCTTGAGCCAGTAGCCCCAGCTGTACAGGTGCTCCGGCGCCAGCACCTGGGCCCGGTGGCCGATGTCGAAATCGATCTTGATCACTTCCCGGTGGCGCGCCTGCAAGGCCAGGCGCAGCGCTTCCAGCGTTTCCCGCTGCGGCGGCGTGGGCGGCTCGCGCAGCACCAGGGTCAGGTCGAGGTCGGAGACGCCCGGTGTGGCGTCGCCGCGGGCGATGCTGCCGTACAGGTATATGCCGTCCAGAAAGTGGCCGGCTTGCGTGGCCAGGCTGGCGCAGACGTCTTGCAGCACGGCGTCGAAATGGGGCTGCAGCGGGCCGCAGGGAGCGGGGGCGATGGTCGGCATGCCTGGCACGAGTGAAGTGGAAGAAACGTCCACCATAGCATGCGGTGGCGCACACACAGGGAAATCCTTTCCATTCAGTAATACCGAGCGCTTGTACTTTTCGCCAGGATCGCGTTAAGATAAAGCCGCACGCTTATCCAGCGGGCAATCTGGTGTTTTTTCGCGCAATCCGTCCCTATCCATGAGAGTAGCAATGAAATATCTGATCGTTCCCTTCTTGCTGGCCATTACTGGCTGCGAAGTACTGTATGACGCGAACCGGGACAAGATCGGCGAGTATTGCAATAGCCTGAACAATTTCGACGACCGCAACGCCTGCCGCAAGCGCAACCAGACCAGCTACCAGGAATACGTGCAGCAGCGCGACCAGCTAAAAAAGGGCAAGAGCGAAAAGTAAGCTTGCCGCCACATAAAAAAACGCCGCTGACCAGTCAGCGGCGTTTTGCTTTGCGGGCCCCGGCCTGGCGGCCAGGGCTTGCATCAAATCAATCGTCAGCGTAGATATTGTTATCCTTGGTTTCCTTGACGAACAGGGTGCCGATCACGACAGTCGCAAGGGCGACGACGATCGGATACCACAGGCCGTAATAGATATCGCCCTTGAAGGCCACCAGCGCGAAGGCCGTGGTCGGCAGCAAGCCGCCGAACCAGCCGTTACCGATATGGTAGGGCAGGGACATCGAGGTATAACGTATACGCGTCGGGAACATTTCCACCAGCATGGCGGCGATCGGGCCATACACCATGGTCACGTACAGCACCAGGATGAACAGCAGCAAGACGACCATCGGCTTGTTGATCTGGTCCGGATCGGCTTTCGCAGGGTAGCCCGCTTCCTTGATGCCGGCGCCGATTTCTTTCTTCAGCGCCGCTTCGTGGGCCTTGCTGTCGGCATCGAAGTTCAGGCCGTCCGGCGTCATGACGGCGTTAAACGAGCTAAATTCCTTCGTGCCGATGCGTACCTTGGCGATGCTGCCCGCTGGGGCGTCTTCCTTCGTGTAGTTCACCGAGCTGTTCGACAGGAAGCCCGTGGCGATGTCGCACGACGATGGGAACTTCTTGGTACCCGTCATGTTGAACTGGAAGTGGCAGGAAGCGGGATCGGCCACCACCACCACTGGCGAGTTCTTCAGTGCCGCTTCCAGCTGCGGATTGGCGAAGTGGGTCAGGCCGTTGAAGATCGGGAAGTAGGTCGCCGCGGCGATCAGGCAGCCGCCGAGGATGATGTACTTGCGGCCGATGCGGTCGGACAGGCTGCCGAAGAACAGGAAGAACGGCGTGGCCAGCAGCAGGGCGATGGCGACGAGCACGTTGGCCGTGGCCAGGTCCACCTTCAGGGTCTGGATCATGAAGAACAGGGCGTAGAACTGGCCCGTGTACCAGACGACTGCCTGGCCGGCGGTCAGGCCGATCAGGGCCAGGATGACGATCTTCAGGTTTTTCCACTTGCCGAATGCTTCCGTCAGCGGGGCTTTCGAGGTCTTGCCCTCTGCCTTCATCTTGGCGAAGGCCGGCGATTCATTCATGGCCAGGCGGATCCACACGGAAATACCCAGCAGGATGACGGAGACGAGGAAGGGAATGCGCCAGCCCCATGCCTCGAAATCCTTCTCGCCGGTCGCCAGGCGGGTGCCCAGGATGACCATCAGCGACAGGAAGAAGCCCAGGGTGGCCGTCGTCTGTATCCACGCCGTGAACGCGCCGCGCTTGCCTTCAGGCGCGTGCTCGGCCACATAGGTGGCTGCGCCGCCGTATTCGCCGCCCAGCGCCAGGCCTTGCAGGATGCGCAGGATGACGAGGATGATCGGCGCGGCGATGCCGATGGAGGCGTGGCCCGGGAGCAAGCCGACGATGAAGGTGGAGCCGCCCATGATCAGAATCGTAATCAGGAAGGTGTACTTGCGGCCGATCATGTCGCCCAGGCGGCCGAAGACCAGCGCGCCGAACGGACGCACGATGAAACCGGCGGCAAAGGCCAGCAGCGCGAAAATAAAGGTGGTGGTGGGGTCGCCGATGAAGAATTGCTTGGCGATGATCGATGCGAGCGAGCCGTACAGATAAAAATCGTACCATTCAAAAACGGTGCCCAGGGAGGACGCAAAGATGACCTTGCGTTCCTCGGGCGTAATCGGCGTTCCCTTGGTGGACATTTTCCGTACGTCGGCCGAGCCGGATGGTGATGCCATGGTTTGTCTCCCTATGTTTTATAGTGAACCATTGCCGAGGTCTTTTTGACCATTCTTGCAACAGCTTGGGCCGAGTGTGTTCTCCGAACCTTACGTCATGCTTGCTTGAAACTTACACCAAGCTTACAAATTGCCGCCCATCATAACTTTGCGAACGACCGTACTTAAATGTGCTATTCTCATTCCGCAGACACCCCACCCAATAATATCCCCACAAGGAGACACAGCATGAATGAAGCCGTCATCGTATCGACCGCCCGCACGGGCCTGGCCAAATCCTGGAAGGGCGCGTTCAACATGACGCATGGCGCCACCCTGGGCGGCCACGTGCTGGCGGCCGCCGTCGAGCGCGCGCGCATCGAGGCGGAAGAAGTGGAAGACGTGCTGGTCGGCTGCGCCTTTCCCGAAGGCGCCACGGGCGGCAACATCGCGCGTCAGGTGGCCTTGCGCGGCGGCTGTCCCGTCACCACGGCCGGCATGACCGTCAACCGTTTTTGTTCTTCGGGCCTGCAGGCCATCGCCCTGGCGGCGCAGCGCATCATCGCCGGCGAAGGCGATATCTATGCGGCGGGCGGCGTGGAGTCGATTTCCTGCGTGCAAAATGAAATGAATACGCATATGTACAGGGAAGTCTGGCTGCAGCAGCACAAGCCGGAAGTGTACTGGCCCATGCTGCAGACGGCCGAAACCGTGGCCAAGCGCTACCAGATTTCGCGCGAGCGCCAGGATGCCTACGGCGCGCAAAGCCAGCAGCGCGCCGCCGCGGCCCAGGCGGCCGGCCTGTTCGATGCGGAAATCGTGCCGATGACCACCATCATGGGCGTGGCCGACAAGGCCAGCGGCATGCTGGTGTCGCGCGAAGTGACGATTGCCGCCGACGAAGGCATCCGCGCCGACACGACGTATGACGGCGTGGCGAAGATCCGCCCGGCCATTCCCGGCGGCGTCATCAGCGCCGGCAATGCCAGCCAGTTTTCCGATGGCGCCTCGATGGCCATCGTCATGAACGCGAAAGTGGCCGAAGCGAAAGGCTTGCAGCCGCTGGGCGTCTTCCGCGGCTTTGCCGTGGCCGGCTGCGAACCCGATGAAATGGGCATCGGCCCCGTGTTTGCCATTCCGAAACTGCTGAAAAAGGCGGGCTTGACGGTGGCCGACATCGGCCTGTGGGAACTCAATGAAGCGTTCGCCGTGCAAGTGCTGTATTGCGCCGATACCCTGGGCATCCCCATGGAGCGCCTCAACGTGAACGGCGGCGCGATTGCCGTGGGCCACCCGTACGGCGTGTCGGGCGCGCGCCTGACGGGCCACGCCTTGATCGAAGGCAAGCGCCGTGGCGTCAAATATGTGGTCGTGACCATGTGCATCGGTGGCGGGCAGGGTGCGGCCGGCCTGTTTGAAGTGCTGTGATGCTTGCTTGACAGCCAGTCTGCGGGCGGCCTGGGTGCCGCCCGTTTTCTTTTGCTGCTCACTTTCTGCAAGGCGCGCCGATAGCGGGTACAGTAATGCTTCATTTATAAACAAGCAGCCTGCCACCATGCTCAAGCACATCGTTTTCTGGAAACTCAAAGACCACGCCGAAGGCGCCGACCGCGCCACGAATGCCCTGAAACTGAAAGCCCTGCTCGATTCCTGTTCGGATTTGGTGCCTGGCATCCTGAAATTCGAGGCAGCCGTGGCCCAGCCGGGCCTGGAAGCGACCTACGACATCGTGCTGTACAGCGAGTTCGCCAGCCGCGAGGCGCTCGATGCCTACCAGAACCATCCCGAGCATGTGAAAATCAAGCCGTTTTTTGGGGCTGTGCGCGAAGCGCGGCAGTGTATGGATTATGAGATTTAGCTTTACGCAGCAGACACCTTGTTCATCAGCATGTAACTCTCTCACTTTTTTGACTGGAGCATCATGACCACCTACCAACGCATCGTCCTCGCCTCGCGCCCCGCCTCCAATGAGGAAGTGCAGCCGGCACATTTTCGCCTGGAAACTAAAGAGATTCCCGCCATCGCGGATGGCCAGTTGCTGGTGCGTAACCAGTATCTGTCTCTCGATCCCTACATGCGCGGGCGCATGAGCGCCAATAAAAGCTATGCGGCGCCGCAGGCGCTCGATGAAACCATGATAGGCGGCACGGTGGGCGTGGTGCTCGAATCGAAGCACCCGAAGTTCGCCGCGGGCGACACGGTGGTGGGGACGTTGGGCTGGACGGAAGTGGCCGTATCCGACGGCACCATGCTGCGCAAGGTCGATACGACGCATATTCCCGCGTCCGCCTACCTGGGTGCGGTCGGCATGCCGGGCATGACGGCGTGGTATGGCTTGAACCAGATCATGGCGCCGAAAGCGGGCGAGACGGTCGTCGTGTCGGCCGCCAGCGGCGCCGTGGGCAGCGTCGTGGGCCAGCTGGCGAAATTGAAAGGTTGCAGGGTCGTCGGCATCGCGGGCGGGGCGGAGAAGTGCGCGTATGTGGTGAATGAACTGGGCTTCGACGCCTGCGTCGACTACAAGGCGGGCAATCTGGCGTCCCACCTGGAAGCGGCCACGCCGGACGGCATCGACGCCATCTTTGAAAACGTGGGCGGCGCTATCTTTGATGCAGCGCTGGCGCGCACCAACGCGTTTGGCCGCGTGGCCGTGTGCGGCTGGATCGCCGGCTACAACGGCGAACCGACGCCGCTCGACAATGCGCGCCTGATCCTCACCAACCGCCTCACCGTGCGCGGCTTCATCGTTTCCGAGCAGCCGGAATTCTGGCCGCAGGGCCTGGCGGAACTGGGCACGCTGGTGGCGACGGGCAAGCTGAAATTCCGCGAATCCGTGGCCGACGGCCTGGCCAGCGCGCCCGAAGCGTTCATCGGCCTCTTAAAAGGGCGTAACTTCGGCAAGCAGCTGGTCAGGCTCGGCTGATCTCTCTGCGGAACGGCAGGCCGTGCGACAATAACGGCCTGTCTCTTTCTACATTACACCATGACCAAGCACACCATCCGCCTCGGCGACTGGGCCACCCTGGGCCTTGATGCCACCGCCATCCGTTTCGAAGTCTTCGTCGATGAACAGAAAGTGCCGGCCGAGATCGAACTCGACGACATGGACGCCGTCTGCCTGCATGCCGTGGCCTATGACGACGCAGGCAACGCCATCGGCACGGGTCGGCTATTGCCCGATGGCCACATCGGCCGCATGGCCGTGCGCCAGCCTGGCCGCGGCACGGGCGTGGGCGGCGCCATCTTGACCTTGCTGATGGACAAGGCGCGCGCACGCGGCGATGCGGCGGTGGTCTTGAACGCGCAAACCGTGGCCGCGCCATTCTATGCGCGCCACGGTTTTGTGCAGCAGGGGGAACAATTTGAAGAGGCGGGGATTGCGCATGTGGAGATGCGGCTGGTGTTCTAGGGTGTTGTCGGATTACGCGCGTAGCGCTAATCCGACCTACGACGTCAACGGTAGGTCGGGTTAGCGCGCAGCGCGTAACCCGACACCACCAGCACAATCAGTTCTGCGCGTGGCTCTGGCGCCATTTGTCCAGAATCACGGCCAGCACGATCACGACACCCTTGGCCACATACTGCCAGAACGACGACAGTCCCAGGATCGTCAAGCCATTGTTCATCACGCCGATGATCAGCGCGCCGATGACGGTGCCCCAGACGGAACCGACGCCGCCCATCAGGCTGGTGCCGCCGAGCACGACGGCCGCGATGGCGTCCAGCTCATAGCCCGTGCCCCAGTTGCCGTTGGCCGCGTACAGGCGGCTGGCCGACATGGCGCCGCCCAGGCCCGCGAACAGGCCGCTGATCGTGTAGACAAACATCAAGACGAGACCGACCTTGATCCCCGTCAAACGGGCCGCCTGGATATTGCCGCCGACGGCGTAGATATGCAGGCCAAGCGTCGTCTTGCGCAGGATGAACCAGGTCAGCAGCACGACGGCGGCCGCCAGCCAGATCAGCCAGGGCACGGCCAGGAAGCTGCCATTGCCCATCCATTCAAAGCTGGGGATTTCCGTGTTCAGCACGCTGGTGCCGTCGGCCAGCAGGTAGGCGGCGCCGCGCAGGGCCGTCATCGTACCCAGGGTCACGACGAAGGGGTTCAGGCCGACGAGGGCGACCAGCACGCCATTGAGCGCGCCCAGCAGCAAGCCGACGATGAGGAAGGCGGGGATCGAAAAGCCGGCGAACTGGGCCGACAAGGACATCAGCATGCCTGCCACGGCCGAGACGGCCAGCACGGAGCCGACGGACAGGTCGATGCCGCTGGTCAGAATGACGAAAGTCATGCCCGACGCCAGCACGATGTTGATCGACACCTGGCGGAAGATGTTCATTGTGTTGTTGCTGGTCATGAAGGTCGACGTACCGTCGGCCGAGAAATACACGGTCAGGCCATACATGGCCAGGTACAGCACGACCAGCACGGGCAGCATGCCCAGGCGGCGCATCAGGTTCGAGGCATTGAAGGGTTCGCCGGCGCGCGCGGCGCCGCGGGTGGTAGTTGTCATGATTTGCTATCTCCTGTTGATTGTTCTTATGCCGCTTCCAGCTGCGTAGCGTAGGCGAGGATGTTTTCCTGCGTGATGTCGTCGCCCGTCACTTCGCCCGTCAGCCGTCCTTCGCACATCACCATCACCCTGTCGCAGATGCCGACCAGTTCGGCCAGTTCGCTGGAAATGCACAGCACGGCCGTGCCCGCGTCCGCCAGCTGGTGGATGATCTTGTAAATTTCACTCTTCGCGCCCACGTCCACGCCCCGCGTCGGTTCGTCGAGGATGAGGACCTTGGGCGCGATGGCCAGCCAGCGCGCCAGCAAGACTTTCTGCTGGTTGCCGCCGGAGAGTCCCCCCACGATGCCGTCCGGCCCCGAGACCTTGACGTTGAGGTTGGCAATGGCCTCGCGCGACAGCTGCGTCAGGGCGCCGCGGTTGACGACGCCCGCCGTCGCATGCTTGGACAGGATATTCATCGACATGTTTTCCATGGCCGACAATTGCATGAACAAGCCCAGGCTCTTGCGGTCTTCCGGCAGGTAGCCGATGCCGTGGCGGATCGCCGCCAGCGGGCGGTGGATATGCACTTCCTGGCCGTCGAGCCACACTTGCCCCGTTTGCTTTTTGTCGGCGCCAAAGATCAGGCGCGCCAGTTCCGTGCGGCCCGCGCCGACCAGGCCGGCCAGTCCCGTCACTTCGCCCGCATGCAGGGCGAACGAGGCGGGCTTGACCTTGCCGCCGCCCACGTTGGCGACGCGCAGGCGCTCGGCGCCCCGCGTGGTGCGGCGCTGGTGCGAATAAAAATCGTCGGCGGGGCGTCCCACCATCATTTGCACGACTTTCTTTTGATCCAGTTCGTCCTTGCCCAGCTCGCCCACATAGGCGCCGTCGCGCAGCACCGTGATGCGGCGCGCCAGGCGCTCCACCTCGGCCATGCGGTGGCTGATGTACAGCACGGCCAGGCCCTTGTCGCGCTGTTCTTCGATGATGCGGAACAATTGTTCGGTTTCCCGGTCGGACAGGGCAGCGGTGGGCTCGTCCATGATTAGGATGCGGCTTTCGTGCACGAGGGCGCGGGCGATTTCCACCTGCTGCTGCTCGGCGATCGACAGGGTGGACACCATGGTGTCGGCGTCGAAACGGGAACCGAGGTCGGCCAGGATGGCGTTCGTGCGCGCGCGCATTTCGCCGCCCTTGACGGTCCAGAAGGGGCCCTTGGGCTCGCTGCCCATGAAGACGTTCTGCGCCACCGTCATGTTCTTGGCCACGCTCAGTTCCTGGTAGATCAGGTTGATGCCCAGCGCGCGGGCCTCGCCCGGGTTGCGGATACGGATCGGTTTGCCGTCAAGGATGATCTCGCCCGCATCCGGCGTGTACACGCCCGACAGGATTTTCATCAGGGTGCTCTTGCCGGCGCCGTTCTCTCCCATCACGGCATGGATTTCGCCGCTGCGCACCGTCAGGTGCACGCCGCGCAGCGCGCGCGTGGCGCCAAAGCGCTTCTCGATGCCGCGCATTTCAAAAATAATATTGTCGCTCATGACTGTCCTTCCTTGCTGGTGAAACTGGCGCCGCCAGCCGTCTGGCCGGCGGCGCCACGTGGTTCAGGTCAGGCAGATCAGTTCCGTACCCAGCCCGTATAGGTGGCGACGTTTTCCTTGGTGATGGCCGGGGTCGGCAACAGCACCATGGTCTGTTTCGGCGTGCGGCCGTTCATGATGTCGTAGCCCATCTGCACGGCATCGGTGGCCATGCGGTACGGGTTTTGCGCCGAGGTGGCGGCAAACAGGCCGGCCTTGTTTTTCAGGGCGTTCTGGCCATCGGGCGCGCCATCGACGGCCGTGATCAGTTTCACGTCCGTGCGCTTCGATTGCTTGATCGCCAGTTCGGCGCCGATACCGGTCGGATCGTTGATGGCGAACACGCCGTCGATCTTCGGATAGGCCGTCAGCAGGTTCGACATCACGGTCATGCCGCCGTCGCGGCTGCCGCCCGCGTTCTGGTTGTCGGACAGGATCTTGATATCCTTGAACGCGGCCAGGGTCTTCTTGCAGCCGTTCACGCGGTCGATCACGGACGTGACGGGCGGGCCGTTGAGGATCACCACATTGCCCTTGCCACCGATCTGCTTGGCCAGGTAGGCGCACGAGACGTCGCCGGCCATGGTGTTGTCGGACATCACGGTGGCCGAAGCGCCCACGGCGCCCACGTCGACGGCGATCACGACCACGCCTGCATTGCGCGCTTTCTTGATGGCTGGCGCGATGCCCTTGGAATCGACGGCGTTCAGGATGATGATGTCGGTCTTGTTGGCGATGAAGTTCTCGATCTGGTCGACCTGGGTGTTCAGGTCATACTTGCTGGACACCGTCGTGACTTTCACGCCAGGGCCGCCCAGCTTTTTCGCGCTTTCTTCCGCGCCGCGGCCGATGGCGACAAAAAACGGGTTGGCCAGGTCGCCCACGCTCACGCCGATGGATTTCAGCGGTTTGTCGGCAGCGAAGGCGCCGCAGGCGGCGGACAGCAAGAGGGAGGCGGTAATGACTTTTTTCATGAGGATCTCCAAGGGTTTTTATTGTAAAAACAAACAGTGCTACGGGTGAAAACCGGGTTTAACTTAGTGACTGCGCAATTTCTCGATCATGGCGTCCAGCTTGCCCGCATCGACGGCGAAGCCGCGGATGCCTTCGGCCAGCTTTTCGGTTGCCATCGCGTCGTCGTTCAAGGCGTAGCGGAAAGCGGCCTCGTCATACGTGACGGCCGGCTGCGGCGCGCCCAGTTCGGCGCCCAAGGCGCGTTCGAACGGCGTATCCGCCGCTTCCAGCTTGGCCAGCAAGTCGGGGCTGATGGTCAGCAAGTCGCAGCCGGACAGGGCGGTGATCTGGCCCACGTTGCGGAAGCTCGCGCCCATCACTTGCGTGGCGATGCCATGTTGTTTGTAGTAATTAAAGATGCGCGTGACCGATTGCACGCCTGGATCGTTGGACAGGCTGCGCGCCGCTTCGTCCCATGCCGCTCCCAGCGATTTTTTATGCCAGTCGTAGATGCGGCCCACAAATGGCGAAATCAGCCGCACTTTCGCGTCGGCGCAGGCAACGGCCTGGCAAAACGCGAACAGCAGGGTCAGGTTGCAAAAGATGCCGTCTTTTTCCAGTTCACGCGCGGCCTGGATGCCTTCCCAAGTGGCGGCGACCTTGATCAGCACGCGCTCGCGGCCAATGCCGGCTTGTTCGTACAGGGCGATCAGGCGGCGCCCGCGGGCGACGGTGGCGTCGCGGTCAAAGCTCAGGCGCGCATCGACTTCCGTCGACACGCGGCCCGGCACGACCTTTAAAATTTCCAGGCCGAAGCGCACCAGCACCTGGTCGACGATATCGTCCAGGCTGGCGGATTGATGCGCGGCGACCGTGCTTTCCAGCAAGGGCGCGTATTCGGGCTGCAGCACGGCTTTTAAAATCAGCGACGGGTTGGTGGTGGCGTCTTGCGGCGCGAAACGGGCCAGTTGCAGGAAGTCGCCCGTGTCGGCGACGACGGTGCTGTGTTGCTTCAATTGTTGCAGTTGATTCATTGCTGCTTATCCTTTGCTGAGTTGGTGCAAGGCTTGCACGGCGGGAAACAGGCTACGGTAGCGACCGTAGCGGAGGCTCAAGGCTGCGCTATGCGCGGCATCGGGCAGGAAAGTGTTTTTGATGGGCAAGCCGGTGGCCAGCAACTGGCGCTGGCCGATGGCGGCAAAGCCCAGCTTGGCAGCGCCCAGGCTGGCCGACAGTTCGCTGTTGTGCAGGGTGCGCATGTCGCGTCCCAGCACATTGGCCAGCAATTGCGCCCAGTACTGGCTGCGCGCGCCGCCGCCCACCAGCATGCAGTGGGGAACGACGGCACCCGTCGAGGTGACGGCCGCCATGGCGTCGCGCAAGGCAAAGGCCACGCCTTCGAGCACGGCGTAACCGAGCTGCGCCGGCGTGCTGTCGTGGCCCAATTGCAAAAAGGCGCCGCGCACCTGCGGGTCGTTGTGCGGCGTGCGCTCGCCCGACAGATAGGGCAGGAACAGCGGTGCGGATGGCGCGATGGGCGCGTCGAGCGGCAAGGCGCTTTCCACCAGCGCCAGCAGGGCGGCCTCGTCGGGCTGGCCCAGCACGCTAGTCGCCCAGCGCAGGCAGCTGGCGCCGGACAGGATCGCGCCCATGGCATACCAGCGGCCGGGCAGGGCGTGGCAAAAGCTGTGCACGCCGCCGGCCGGGTTGCCCAGCGGCTCCTCGGTGACGGAGACGATGGCGGCGCTGGTGCCCAGCGAAATGAAACTGTCGCCGCCGTTGACGGCGCCGATGCCCACGGCCGAGACGGGATTGTCGCCGCCGCCGGCGGCCACCACCACGTCCATGGGCAAGCCCAGCTGATCCGCGACGGCCGCCAGCACGGTGCCCGTGGCCGCGTCGCCTTCGGCCAGCGCCGGCATCTGTTGCGCACGCAAACCGCAGGCGGCCAGCATGGGGTCGAACCAGGCGCGGCTGGCCTCGTCCAGCCACAGGGTGCCGGCCGCGTCGGACATGTCGGTGACTTTGTTGCCCGTCAAGCGCAGGCGCAGATAATCCTTCGGCGACAGCAGGCAGGCGATGGCGGCGAAGGCGTCAGGCTCGTGCGTTTGCAGCCACAGCAGTTTCGGCGCCGTCAAGCCCGCCATGGGCAGGCTGCCAGTCACGTCCGCATAGGCGGGATAGTCTCGCGCCAGGGTCGCCGCTTCGGCTTCGGCGCGCGCATCGTTCCACAGGATGGCGGGACGGATGATGTTATCGTCGGCGTCGAGCAGCACGGCGCCGTGCATCTGACCCGACAGGCCGATGCAGGCGATCTGCGCGTATTCCTGCGGCCAGCCGGCGCGCAGCTGGGCCAGCGCGTTGACGCAGGCGGCCCACCAGTCCTGCGGCGACTGTTCGGACCAGCCCGCTTGCGGACGGCTGGTATCGATGCGCACGGACGCCTGGCCGCGCACGGCGCCTGCGCTGTCCATCAGCACGGTTTTCAGTTCGGAGGTACCGAGGTCGATACCGAGGGAAATCGCTGGATGCATGTTGGTTTGCTATAAAAAGTCAGGGGCAGCCGCAGGAATTGCGCACGCGCAAGGTCGGCGACAGGCGCTGCACGTGCTGGGCGCGGCCCGGATTGGCGATGCGGTCGATCAAGAGGTCGACGGCCATGGCGCCCAGCTCTTCGAGCGGTTGCGCCATCACGGTCAGGCGGGGGCTGAAGTAATCGGCCCAGTCGAAATCATCGAAGCCGGCCAGGGCGACGTCTTGCGGTACCGCAATGTGCGCGTCGCGCAAGGCGTGCATGGTGCCGATGGTCATCAGATTATTGCCGGCCACGATGGCCGTGGGACGCTGCGGCAATGCCAGCAATTCGCGCGTGGCCGCGCCGCTGCGCTCAAGGTTCGAGTCGCCCGAGCGCAGCAGCTCGGGGTCAAAGGCGATGTCGGCGCGCTGCAAGGCCAGGCGGTAGCCGTCGATGCGCTCGTCCGTCGTGGACAGGCCGGGCGCGCCCGCGATGAAGCCGATGCGGCGGTGGCCGTGGACCGCGATCAGATGGCTGACCAGCTGCGCCGTCGCTTCGCTGTTTTCCACGCCCACCTGGTCGAATGGCTGCGGCGACATGCGGTCCACCAGTACGGAAGCGATCTTGTTGCTGGTCAAATAGTCGAGCGTGCGGTGGTGCGGATCGCCGGACGGCGCCAGCACGATGCCGTCGACCCGGCGCTGGTGCAGGTTCTGCACCACTTTCAATTCCTGCGCGGGATCGTCATGCGTATCGGAAAACAGCATCATCAAGCCATGGCGCGTGCAGGCCGCCTCGATGGCGCGCACGGTTTCGCTGAAGTAATGATTGGTGAAGGCGGAAATGGCCACGCCGATGGTGCCCGACGAGGAGCCGGCCAGGGCGCGCGCCAGCATGTTCGGCACATAGCCGATCTGCTGCA
This sequence comes from Janthinobacterium glycogeni, assembly GCF_051380725.1. Classification (NCBI taxonomy): domain Bacteria; kingdom Pseudomonadati; phylum Pseudomonadota; class Betaproteobacteria; order Burkholderiales; family Oxalobacteraceae; genus Janthinobacterium; species Janthinobacterium glycogeni. The sequence goes on from NZ_JBNYXP010000003.1 coordinate 226,825, forward strand.
TGGCCGCGTTGACGGCGGCGACGGTTTTCGGGCTGACCTTGCGGGTGCCGTTGAGTACGTGAGAGACGGTCGACAACGATACGTCCGCCGCCCGCGCTACATCTTCCATGGTGGCCATGGTGTCTCCTGATGGTATTTTTTTGTTTTTATGTGTTTGATGCACGGCTTTGTTGCCGCGTTTGCATCCATCGTAAACAAAAGAAAGCGCTTGCGCAAGCGCTTTCTTTTTTGTGCGGATGGATGGTGTGTGGGTTCTCGATGAGGATAGGGGAAGCTGGCGCAGGTCGGATTTGCGCGCCGGAGGGGCGCGTAATCCGACAGCGGCGATGGCGGTGATGCCGGTTGCGTGTAGTGGTGGTGATGGTGGTGTCGGCTTACGCGCTTGCGCGCTAACCCGACCTACCCTGACTGTTGGGGGGGGGCTGACCCGACGGGTCAGACCCCCGCATTGACTTACTGTATCACCAGCTCATGCAGTTCGCCGGGCGAATCGGGGAACAGTTTCACGACGGTGGACGTGCGCGTGCCGTAGCCCGGCGTTTCGATGCAGACGGCGGACAGCACGCGCTCGAGGTCGAGCGGCACGCCCGTGTCGGGCAAGCGGAAGTCGGGCGCGCGCGTGGTGTCGGCCAGCATGTCGAAATACGCTTCGTCGGGCGCGCCCTGGCACAGCAGGCTGGCGAACTGGGCCTTGGTCTTCAGGACCTTCGGCCACGGCGCGTCGAGCAGGGCGTTCGACAGGCCGTAGATGCCCGGTTCCAGGGGCTGGCCGTTGCGCGCATCGCCATCGCCCCGGTTGGAAAACCAGATCAGGGTATCCGCGTCGCCCAGCACCAGGTTGAAGCCGTTGTAGGCTTTGCAGCCGGGGCGGATTTGCGCGATATAGTCTTGCGGCGACATATCGCCGGCCAGGTAATCGGCCACCAGGGCGCCGCGCGAGGGGGCGTCCGGGTTGCGGTCTTGCGGGCTGCGGATGTTCGTGATGGCGGCGAAGCGCGAGCTGCCGCTGCCGGCCTGGGTGATGCCCATCCAGCTGCCGCCCGCCTGCAGGTCGCGGCCCGCATACACTTGCGGGTGCTCGGGCCAGACCGCGGCGGGGGCGCTGGCGCGTTCATAGAATTCGTCGCGGTTGGCGGCGGCAATCAGCGGGATGTGCGGATTGACTTTCCAGGCAAAAACGATCAGGCACATGGGGGCAAATCCATGAACACTTCCGTATGGCGCGCGCCGGCCGTCAGGGCCAGCAAGCCCGCCTCGTCGGCGGCTGCGGCCAGCAGTTCGGCAAAGCCTTCGCCGACGACGGGATAGATTTCCATCCACGTCTGCAAGCCATCCTTGGCTTCCGGGCGGCGCTTCAGTTGCGGCGCCACGCCGGACGCGGCCGCCAGCTTTGCCTGCAAGGCGCGGACCCGCGCTTCCAGCGCCTGGGCGTGCTCTTCCTTGACCTGATAATAAATGTACAAATCTTTCATGGCATTCTCACAAGTCGAGTGCGTCAAGCACGTAAGGCATGGGCAGGAATTGCACGTGAACGCCTTGCGCCGAACCGTAGCGCACGGCGCCGGCGGCGCTTGAACCTTCGGCTATCGCCCCCAGCTTCATTTCGACGAGGGCGTCGCTGCCGCCGCTGCCGTTGGGCGCGGCGTTGACGACCATGCCGCAAGGCTGGTCCGGGTCACTGACGGTGTACAGTTCGCCGCCGGCCACGACGGCGGCGTCAGCGATGCTGACGAGGGTGGTGCGGCGCTTGAGCTTGCCCAGGTATTGGCTGCGCGCGACGATTTCCTGGCCCGGGTAGCAGCCCTTCTTGAAATTGACGCCGCCCAGCAACTCGAAATTGACCATCTGCGGCACGAATTGCTCTTGCGTGGCGGCCGTGATCTGCGGGATACCCGCGTGGATGTCCGACAATTGCCAGGCGTCATTGCCGCCCTTGGCCAGTTTTTCAGCCAGCTGCGGCCACGCGTCGCGCGCCGTGGCGGCCGACGTCAGCCATTCATAGCGGGCGCTGCCGAACGCATCGGCCACGCGCAGCAGGGTGCCCAGCGCGTGCTCGACCTTGCTGAACGGCGTGGCGGGCAGGGCGGGAAACCAGGCGGACAGGACCGCGCCGGCTTGCTTGCCGCCCAGGCCCAGGATGACCTGGTTCGCGTCATCAAACGATGCATCGTGCAGCTTGGCCTTGGCGCGCAGCACGAACATCTGCAGGCGCTTCTGGATGGCAGGCTGTATGGCGCGCGGCAATTGCAGATAAATGGTGGTGGCGTTGCGCCACATCAGGAAACTGGCCAGCAGCCGGCCCTTCGGCGTGCAGTAGCCGGCCAGGCGCACTTGCTCCTGGTCCAGGTGTTCCACATCGTTGGTCAGCTGGCCGTGCAGGAAACTGGCTGCCTCGTCGCCGTTCAGGCCGATCAAGCCCTGGTCCGTGATGGCGGCGACAAAACCTTCTTGCAGCTGGGGCACTGTCAGGGACTGGCCGAAATCGGCGATAGGGGCGGCGGCGATGGGGGCGGTGCTGTCAGGCGCGCCATCGGTGGCAGCGGGGCGGGCGCCTTGTGCGGTTAAAAATTGATTCCAGTTATTCATAATTTCCATTAGATCAGCGATTAAGCATTATCATTACGGGTTCATTATAGTGATGTCGCGCAGATTGCGTCGGCAGCGGCAAGAATGCCAGTGTTGGCGCCGCTTTGCGCGTACTTTCTTCACAAATGAACGATCATAACAAGCGCGCGCTGCCCGTCAGCGAGCGCATCACAAGAATCGGAACAATGGCTTTCTTTAAAAAACTTGTAGTCAGTTCAGTCATCGCCGCCATCGGCGTGGGCGGTACTTTTGTGTACTGGGCGCAGCAGCCCATCACCACGGACGGTGTAGCGATTCCGTTTACGATTGCGCCCGGCAGCGGCGCGCATGCGGCCGGCCAGCAGATCGCGGACGCGGGCGTGCCCATCGTGCCCATCCTGTTCAACATGCTGGCGCGCATCGAAGGCAAGACCTCGAAGATCAAGGCCGGTTCCTACGAGCTGAAGCCGGGCACGACGCCGCAGCGCCTGATCACGCAACTGGCGCGCGGTGAATTCGCGCAAGAGTCGCTGACCATCATCGAAGGCTGGACCTTCAGGCAGATGCGCATGGCCATGGCCAGCCATCCCGGCCTCAAGCACGATACCGTGGGCCTGTCCGACAAGGAACTGATGGCGAAGATCAGCCCCGAATATGTGCTCCCGGAAGGCCTGTTCTTCCCGGACACGTATCTGTTCGCCAAGGGCGCCAGCGAAATGCAGATTTTCAAGCAGGCGCACGCGGCCATGATAGGCCGCCTGTCCGAAGCGTGGTTCAAGCGCGATCCGGCCTTGCCGTATAAAAACCCGTACGAGGCGCTGATCATGGCGTCCATCGTGGAAAAGGAAACGGGGCAAAAGTCCGAGCGCGCCATGATCGCCGGCGTCTTCGTCAACCGCCTGAAGACGGGCATGCTGCTGCAGACGGACCCGACCGTGATCTATGGCATGGGCGACAGCTACCAGGGCAAGATCCGCAAACGCGACCTGGAAGCGGACACCCCGTACAATACCTACACGCGCGGCGGCTTGCCGCCCACGCCGATCGCCCTGGCTGGCGCACAATCGCTGACGGCGGCGCTGGCGCCGGCCCGCACGCAGGCGCTGTATTTCGTCGCGCGCGGCGACGGCACCAGCCAGTTCTCGGCCAACTTGCCCGACCATAACCGCGCCGTGAACCAGTACCAGCGCTAATATCCTTATCACATCAAGAGCTTCATGACACAACACTATCAACCGCGCTTCATCACCTTCGAAGGCATCGATGGCGCGGGCAAGTCGACGCATATCGGCTTTGTCGCCGACTACCTGCGGCAGCGGGGCGTGAGCCTCGTCTCGTCGCGCGAACCGGGCGGCACCAGCCTCGGCGAAAAGCTGCGCGAACTGCTGCTGCATGAAAAGATGCACCTGGAGACGGAGGCCTTGCTGATGTTCGCCAGCCGCCGCGAACACATCGCGCAAGTCATCGCGCCCGCGCTCGAGCGTGGCGAGTGGGTCATTTCCGACCGCTTTACCGATGCCAGCTTCGCCTATCAGGGCGGCGGCCGGGGCATGGACTTGCGCAAGATGGAGCAACTGGAAGCGTGGGTGCACCCGCACCTGCAGCCGGATATCACTTTCCTGTTCGACGTGCCGCTGGCCGTCGCCCGCGCGCGCCTGGACGCCACGCGCGCGCTCGACAAGTTCGAGCAGGAGCAGGCGGACTTCTTTGCCGCCACGCGCAACGAATATCTGCGCCGCGCGGCCCAGTTCCCGCAGCGTTTCCGCATCATCGATTCCACGCAAAGCATTGCCGACATCCAGGTGCAGCTCGCGCAATTACTTGATGTATTGCTTGCACAAAGCATTGTAAATCGCTGATTTAAAAGAAGAAGATATGACCAGTTCTCTCTATCCGTGGCAACAGGACGCCTGGCAGCAATTGCAAGCCTTGCGTCCGCGCATGCCGCACGCCATCCTGTTCCATGGCGCGCAAGGCATCGGCAAGGCCGACTTCATCGAGCACTTTGCGCAAGCCTTGCTGTGCGAAGACGTGCGCGCCGACGGCCATGCCTGCGGCGCCTGCGCCTCGTGCGGCTGGTTTAGCCAGGGCAACCATCCCGATTACCGCCGGGTGCGTCCGGAAGCGCTGGAGGATGAGGTGGCCGATGACGGCGAAGAGGGCGACGGCGCGAAGAAAAGCGCCAAGACCAAGACGCCGTCGAAAGACATCAAGATCGAGCAGATCCGCAACCTGGCCGACTTCATGAACATTTCCACGCACCGCCAAGGCTTGCGCGTGGTCGTGCTGTATCCGGCCGAGGCGCTGAACACGCCCGCGTCGAACGCCTTGCTGAAGACCCTGGAAGAGCCGCCGCCGGGCACCCTGTTCCTGCTGGCATCGAACAGCCTGGACCGCCTGTTGCCAACCATTCTGTCGCGCTGCCGCAAGTTCGCCTTGCCCATGCCCAGCCACGAGCAGGCTTTGACCTGGCTTAAGGCCCAAGGTTTGAACGATGCGGACAGCTGGCTGCGCGAGCAGGGCGGCGCGCCGCTGGCCGCGCTGGCCCAGTCCGAATCGGGCGGGCGCGAAGAAACGGAACAATTGCTGCAGGTGCTGGCCAACCCGGGCGTGGAAGCGGCACTGAAGGCGGCCGACAAGTTGCAGAAATCGCCGCTGGCGCCGCTGGTGGCGTCCTTGCAGCGCTGGCTGTACGACGTGTTTTCTGTCAAGCTGTCGGGCACCATCCGCTACTACCCGCGCCACCGGCGCGAGCTGGAAGCCTTGGCGGGACGCATCAACGTGAGCCGTCTGATGGCCGCCATCAAGGCCGCCAACGAACGCCGGGCGATTGCCGAACACCCCTTGTCGCCCAAGCTGTTCCTCGAGGACATGCTGCTCGACTACGCATCCAGTTGTCAATAGAATCAAGGGCTTACGTTACCAAGCCAATCCAGATTCTTTGATCTGGCGCGATTCGGGACTTAGCCGCAGGCGCGCGTGCAGCTGCGGTATTGCACTTCGCACGCTTGCTGGCGTTCGGCGCGCCGGGCGCGGAAGGCCTGGGCTTCGGTTGGGCGCAGCTGCTCCGCTTGCGCGTCGACATTCCTGCCAGCCGCGACGTAGGGATTGCTGCTGGGCTTCATCGACAAGATGGGGCTGGTATCGCTTTCCGTCGCGCCTTGCGCTTGCGCCCGGCAATCCTGGCGTGCCGAGGCACAGACGGGCTGGCACAGGCTGCCATCGGGGATGGCCTTGGGCGCATCGCGCTTGTCTTGCGCATGCGCTGTGAGGGTCAGGCAGGACAGCAGTATCAAAGGGCCCGTAACTTTCAGCATGAACTATCTCCAGGTAGCCGCGCGCAACCCCATGGTTGCGTTCCGGCAAGTCACTATATATCTTGATAAGGTTTTTGCCTACCGTTCATGTCCGATTGCCACGTTCTGACCCCGGTGTTACAGTCAAGGCACTGGACAGCAACGGAGGCGTGCATGCAACGAGTCACTGGCATTGGCGGTATCTTTTTCCAGGCGCAAGATCCGGCCGCGCTGCGCGCCTGGTACCAGCGCCACCTGGGCCTGGACGTGCAGCCCTGGGGCGGTGCCGCCTTCACCTGGACGGATAGCGCTGGACAGCCCACTGGCGGCACCACGATCTGGTCCGTGGCGGCCAAGGACAGCGAGCAGTTTGCGCCCGGCAAGGCGTCCTTCATGATCAATTACCGGGTCGACAACCTCGATGCGCTGCTGCAAGCGCTGCGCGACGAGGGCTGTAATGTGCTGGACAAGGCGCCGGACTCGGAATACGGCCAGTTCGGCTGGGTCATCGATCCCGAGGGCAACAAGGTGGAACTGTGGCAGCCGCCCGAAGGGCAATAGGCAATGCAGGCGCCAGATCAGCGATAATACGGGTTCGGCTAACCATTTCATTTATTTATGCGCGACATTATTGCTGGATTCCTACGTTTCCAAAAAGAGGTTTTTCCTGAGCGCCGCGAGTTGTTCAAGAGCCTCGCCACGGGACAGACCCCGAAGGCCCTGTTCATTTCCTGCTCGGACAGCCGCATGGTGCCCGAACTGGTGACGCAGCGCGAGCCGGGCGAACTCTTCGTGATCCGCAACGCGGGCAACATCGTGCCCTCGTACGGCCCTGAACCGGGCGGCGTCAGCGCCACGGTGGAATTTGCCGTGTCCGCCCTGAACGTGAGCGATATCGTCATTTGCGGCCATTCCGATTGCGGCGCGATGAAGGCGATCGCCACCTGCGCCTGCCTCGATCACATGCCGGCCGTGCGCAGCTGGCTGCACCATGCGGACGCCGCGCGCATGATCAACGAATCGCTCGACCATCCGACGGAGCAGTCGCGCATCGACGGCATGGTGCGCGCCAACGTGGTCGCGCAACTGAATAACCTGCGCACCCATCCCTCGGTGGCGCTGGCCATGGCGCAGCATCGTCTGACCCTGCATGGCTGGGTGTACGACATCGAGAACGGCTCTCTCGACGCGCTCGACGAGTCGACCGGCAACTTTGTTCCGCTGGCCGAACACCCGGCCTCGCAGATGTAATCGGCTGCCAGCATCCGCACCGCCCCGGCAGGGCATGCGCGCCGCCGTTTCCCTGCCAGTTTTCGCTCCCTCCGGTACAATCCCGCCTTATGTATATCGATTCCCACTGCCATATCAATTTCCCCGAGCTGGCCGCTCGCATGCCCGAGATCCTCGCCAAGATGGCCGAGAACAAGGTGACGCACGCGCTGTGCGTGTCCGTCGACCTGCCGGACTTCCCGCAGGTGCTGGCCCTGGCCGAGCAGTATCCGCATATTTTCGCCTCCGTCGGCGTGCATCCCGACTATGAAGACACGCCGGAACCGTCGGTGGAAGACCTGGTGCGCCTGGCCGACCACCCGAAGATCATCGCCATCGGCGAGACGGGCCTCGACTATTTCCGCCTGACGGGCGACCTCGAGTGGCAGCGCGAGCGCTTCCGCACTCACATCAAAGCTTCAAGAATCACGCGCAAGCCCTTGATTATTCACACAAGAGCGGCCAGTGAAGACACGCTGCGCATCATGCGCGAAGAAGGCGCGGGCGTGGCCGACGGCGGCGTGGCCGGCGTCATGCATTGCTTTACAGAATCGCTGGAAGTGGCGCGCGCCGCCATAGCCATGGGTTTCTACATTTCGTTCTCCGGCATCGTCACGTTCAAGAGCGCCAAGGATTTGCAGGCCGTGGCGCTGGAAGTGCCGCTCGAGCGCATCCTCATCGAGACGGATTCGCCATATCTGGCGCCCGTGCCGTTCCGCGGCCGCATGAACGAACCGGGCTACGTGGCCCACGTGGCCGAGTACCTGTCGACCCTGAAAGGCATTCCTTTGGCCCAGGTGGCGCAGCAGACGACGGATAATTTCTTCAAGTTATTCAATCAGTTGCCATAACTTATTAAGGTAAAACATGATGAAAAAACTCGCGCTGGCGATGCTGCTGTGCTGGGCGACGGCCGGCCAGGCGGCGCCGGAACCGGACGCCTTCTTCCGCGCCGTGTCCGTCAACAACGCCAGCGGCGTGCGCGGCATGCTGGCCGAGGGCATGAATCCGAACCAGCCTGACGCGCAGCGCGGTGACATTCCCCTCGTGCTGGCCCTGCGCGACGATGCGGACAAGGTGTTCCAGCTGCTGCTCGACACACCCGGCATCGACATCGAGGCCCGTTCGGCCAACGGCAACACGGCGCTGATGATGGCCGCCTACAAGCACAAGCTGGACGCGGTGAACGCCTTGCTGGCCAAGGGCGCCAAGGTCAACCAGAGCGGCTGGACGGCGCTCCACTATGCGGCCTCGGCCGGTGACTTGCCAATCATGAAGATATTGCTCGACCGCGACGCCATGGTCGATGCGCGCGCGCCTGCCAATGTCACGCCGCTGATGTTCGCCGCCCGCGAAGGACAGGAGGGCGCCGTCAAGCTGCTGCTGTCCTGGGGCGCGGACGCCAGCCTGAAAAGCGACCATGGCTGGACGGCCGTACAATTCGCCCAGGCCGGCGACAAGCCGGGCGTGGTCGCCATCATCGAAGCGGCACAGAAGGCGCGCGCGGGACGTAAATAAGTACATGTAAGTAATCTTTCTAGCAATACTTTCCATGCCAGCGCTGAAACTGGCATGGAATTGCCTCTCACCTCAGCCCTTTGTTCTCCCTGCCGATTAACGATAATGATCGTGTCGCATTAATCAGGAGATTTCTCGCATGGGCCATCCCACCACCGTCAGGCGCCGGCTGTATTGTCGCCGCCCCTCGCGCAGCCCGTGCGATATCACTGCTTTCTGGAATGACAAAACCGATCGGCCATCGGAGCCAGACTCCAAGAGGACAGACATGCTGAATGAACGAGAAATCGAGAGTTGTTACCTGGGGCAATTTATCCCCGTCCATTACCACCACAATATGTTGATGGACCAGAACCGCATGCACGGGTTCAAGTCGGCGATCGATTACGCGGTGAAACCCGGCATGAAGGTGCTGGAGCTGGGCGGCGGCACGGGCGTGCTGTCGTGGTTTGCGGCTGCGCGCGCCGACAAGGTCTGGTGCGTGGAGTTCAATCCGGACATGGTCAAGGAAGCGCGCAAGATGCTGGCGCTCAATCCCAACGGTGAAAAAGTCGAAGTCGTCCATGCGGACGCCTTCGAATACCTGCCGCCCGAGCCCGTTGACGTGGTCATCTGCGAAATGATCCACGTGGGCATGCTGCGCGAAAAACAGGTGGAAGTGATCGAATCGTTCAAGCGCCGCTACCTGGCACGCTTTGGCGGCCCGCTGCCCATCTTCCTGCCCGAGGCCGTCATCATGGCCGTGCAGCCGATGCAGCAGGAATACGATTTCGAGGGGTTTTATGCGCCCATCGTGCAATTCCAGGAAACCGCGGCCATCCACCCGGGCGTGCTGGAACTGGCGCCGCCGTCCGTGTACAGCATCATCGACTTCAGCCAGCCGACGGACAGCGTGTTCGGCTTCGACGGCAAGTTCGTCGTCGAACGCAGCGGCACCCTGAACGCCTTGCGTTTCGTCACCAAGAACATCCTGGCAGTCGTGCCCGAGCGTTCGACCACCATCGACTGGCTGAACCACTACATGTGCCTGCCGCTGGCCGCGCCGTTGGCCGTGAAGGCGGGCGACGTGCTGCAGGTGAGTTTCCAGTACCGCGCGGGCGGTTCGATCCCTTCGCTGGAAGCGTCGATCCGCGCCCAGGTGATCTATGACGTGAATCTTCAGCCCGCTATGCAGAACGCCGTCTACGCATAAGCATCGTTAATTCCAAGGCAACGCCGCAGCGATTTCATCCTGCGGCGTTTGTCCATTCAGGGTATATTTCGTCTTTTACCCACTGGACAGCTTTATTATCATGGAACAGATCGATCAGCGTTACCTCGTGCAACAGAACAAAATCAGCGACGGCGAGACCCGGCCGCCCGTGTTTGCCAAGGTGATGCGCAGCAAGGAAGGCGTGTTTGAAGGCGTGTCCTTCATCAAGTCGAAGGACAAGGCCTCCATCCTGACCATCGAAGAGGCCAACCAGGCTATCAAATGGGCCACCAGCAAGAAGCCGAACGCGCATGAATACATCACGAAAGTGATTTGCGTCGGCCAGTAAGCCCCCGTTCATTCCCGTTTTTGCACCGTTCATCCCCGTAGCACGCAGTTCATCGCATGGCCGTTGCCGCCGTGGCGGCGCTTGACTATAGTGCTGTCACGGTAGCGGGGCAAGCACGGCTTGCTCCGCACATTTCATTTGAGGGGGAAGGCGATGCTGGGATTCGTGCTGTGGCTGCTGCTCTTGCTGGTGTGCTGGCCCCTTGCCTTGCTGGCCCTCGTGCTGTATCCGCTGGCCTGGCTGCTGTTGCTGCCATTCCGCCTGATCGGCATCGGCGTGGAAGGCGTGTTCGAATTGCTGCGCGCCATCGTCATGCTGCCGGCCCGCGTGCTCGGTGGCGGGCGGCACTGAACTGGATTCCCATAAAAAAATGGCGCCGTCGGCGCCATTTTTTATGCATGTACCGTTTACACCGCTTACAGGTCGACCATGAAACCGGCGCCGATCGATTTCTGCGAATAGTTATAGTCGATCAGGCTCTGGCCGTAGCCGGAGAACAGCTGCAGATAGCCTTTCAGGTTGGCTTTCAGAGGGAAAGCCCAGCTTGCCTGCATCGAGCCATGCTTCTTGCTGAAATTGCGGCGCGCCGTCACGGCGTATTCATGGCCCTTGTTGCGGTAGCTCACGCGCAAGTCGCCATGCCCCATGTAATCGGTGATGTCGATATTGTCGTTGTCGGTCGCGCTATTGTCGAGGCGGTGCCAGACGCGGCCTGTGATCGCCAGGTTGTCTTTTTCCACGCCCAGTTCCGCATACACGCGGTTCCAGCTGCGCGACAGGGTCGACGTCTGGCCATTCGACTGGTGCACGAGGCCCAGGTTCAGGTAATTGAATTCCAGGCCCGCGAAATTCTTGTTGATCGGCAAGATCAGCATCAGTTCAGGCTGGTAATTGGTCTCACGGAAGGGGCTCGATGCCTTGCGGTTATACGCCTGCCAGAAACTTTGCTGCGTGTAGCCGAACCACATGTCGATGGGCGTGCCGGCGATGTCTTCCAGCAGCTTCATCTTGAAGCTCAGCTGGAACGTCAATTCCACGTGCTGGCTTTTGATGCCGGCCGGCGTGAAGTCCTGGAATGGCTCATCGTTGGAAGCGTCGCTGTAGTTGGCCAGCAGCAGATAGGTGTCGCGGTGCGGGCGGAAGTTGAACAGGCCCCGTTTCGAGGCGTCGTTCAGTTCCCATGATTGCTGGGTGCGCGAAATCGGTGCTTCCGGCGGTGCCGCACCCGCCTGCGCGATGGCGGGAATGGCGGCGTTGACGGCTTCCGGCGTGGCCACGCCAGGCGGGCTGACGGGCGTGATGGGGGCGACCTCGGCAGCGGCCGCCAGGGTGACGGCAGCCGTGGCAGGGTCGCCGCCGGCGGCGATGGTGGCTTTTTCCGCCGCCTTGGCCAGGGTGTCGAAGCAGCCCAGGCGGGCGCTGGCGTCACCGAGCACGGCGCAACGCTGCATTTGCTGTTCCAGTTCGCCGGCCATGGCCAGCGCCGGCGACGCCAGCAGGGAGGAGAGGATTATTTTTCTTAGTCGGATAGTCATAGGCTGAGTGGGGCATGTCATTCGGTGCGCACCTGGGCTGGCATGCCGGCGGCGTCGCCTTGCACGATAATTTACGGTGCGTATTGATTTTGATTAATCTTTGCTGGATTAATAAAGTTGAAAGTATAGCCGAAACTCTTGTTTGTCCTGTGCAACGCGCGTGCGCGTTAATGTCGGTGTTGCGCGCGTGGTAAAAACCGGTCACCCGTGCCGCTCAAATCGATGTCTGCTACACTGGAAAACCGGTGCAAACACTGGCGCGCCGGGCTAGCCATGGAGATTGTGATGACCCGCAAAACACCTATCGAGCGCTACCGCAATATTGGCATCAGCGCCCATATCGACGCCGGCAAGACCACCACCACCGAGCGCATCCTGTTTTATACGGGGGTGAATCACAAGATCGGCGAAGTGCACAACGGCGCCGCCACCATGGACTGGATGGAGCAGGAGCAGGAACGGGGCATCACCATCACCTCGGCCGCCACCACCGCGTTCTGGAAGGGCATGGCCGGCAACTTCCCCGAACACCGCATCAACATCATCGACACGCCCGGCCACGTGGATTTCACGATTGAGGTGGAGCGCTCGATGCGCGTGCTTGACGGCGCCGTGATGGTCTACGATGCCGTCGGCGGCGTGCAGCCGCAGTCCGAGACCGTCTGGCGGCAAGCCAACAAATACCATGTGCCGCGCATCGCCTTCATCAACAAGATGGACCGGGTGGGCGCGGATTTCCTGCGCGTGCGCAAGCAGATCGCCGAGCGCCTGAAAGGCGTGGCCGTGCCTATCCAGCTGCCCATCGGCGCCGAAGAGCATTTCACGGGCGTCATCGACTTGCTGAAAATGCGCGCCATCACCTGGGACGACGCCAGCCAGGGCGTGCAGTTCAGCTATGGAGAAATTCCCGCCGAGCTGCTGGCGCAGGCGCAGGAGTGGCACGAGCACATGGTCGAACAGGCGGCAGAAGCCAGCTTCGACATGACGGAGCGCTACCTGAACGGCGACACGTTTACGGAAGCGGAACTGAAACAGGCCTTGCGCGCGCGCACCATCCGCAATGAGATCGTGCCCATGCTGTGCGGCAGCGCCTTCAAGAACAAGGGCGTGCAGGCCATGCTCGACGCCGTCATCGAATACCTGCCGTCCCCGCTGGAAGTGCCGCCCATCATGGGCCATGACGAGCACGACAACGAGGTGGAGCGTCATCCGACGGACGATGAATACTTTTCCGCGCTGGCCTTCAAGATCATGACGGACCCGTTCGTGGGGCAGCTGACCTTCTTCCGCGTGTATTCGGGCGTGGTGAACTCGGGCGACATGGTCTACAACCCCACCAAGAGCGCGCGCGAGCGGCTGGGGCGCATCCTGCAGATGCATGCGAACGAACGCAAGGAAATCAAGGAAGTGTATGCGGGCGACATCGCCGCCGCCGTGGGCCTGAAAGCCGTCACCACGGGCGACACCCTGTGCGCCATCGACCACGTCATCTTGCTGGAAAAGATGATCTTCCCGGAACCCGTGATTTCCCAGGCCGTTGAACCGAAGACCAAGCCGGACCAGGAAAAGATGGGCATCGCCCTGAACCGCCTGGCGCAGGAAGACCCGTCCTTCAGGGTCCATACGGACGAGGAATCGGGCCAGACCATCATGTCGGGCATGGGCGAGCTGCATCTGGAAATTCTGGTGGACCGCATGCGGCGCGAATTCGGCGTGGAAGCCAATGTCGGCAAGCCGCAGGTGGCGTACCGCGAAACCATCACGCGCGCGGTGGAAGATATCGAGGGCAAGTTCGTCAAGCAATCGGGCGGACGGGGCCAGTACGGCCACGTGGTGCTGAAACTCGAACCCTTGGAGCCGGGCACGGGCTACCAGTTCGTCGACGCCATCAAGGGCGGCGTGGTGCCGCGCGAATTCATTCCCGCCGTCGACAAGGGCATCATCGAAACCCTCAAATCGGGCGTGCTGGCCGGCTATCCGGTGGTGGACGTCAAGGCGACATTGACGTTCGGCTCCTACCATGACGTCGATTCCAACGAGAATGCCTTCCGCATGGCCGGCTCCATCGCCTTCAAGGACGGCATGCGCAAGGCGTCGCCCGTGCTGCTCGAACCGATGATGCAGGTGGAGGCGGAAACGCCGGAAGAATTCATGGGCAACGTCATGGGCGATTTGACGGCCCGGCGCGGCATGGTGCAGGGCGTCGACGACATCCCCGGCGGCGCGGGGCGCATCGTCAAGGCCTTGGTGCCGCTGGCGGAAATGTTCGGTTACTCGACAACCTTGCGTTCGCTGACCCAGGGCCGCGCCACGTACACGATGGAATTCAAGCACTATGCGGCCGTGCCCAAGCATATCCTCGACCAGGTGGCGGCGGCGGGCAAGGCGAAGTGATACGGGTAGGTCGGATTAGCGCGCAAGCGCGTAATCCGACAGCATCGTTACATCTCAATTCAGAAGATTCTGCGCAATGATGGCGTCCGCCATCTTCTCCGCCTCGCCCACGGGCTGGCTCAGCGCCTCGGTCGTGTAGACGGTGGACGCCACCATCGGCTGGTCCAGGGTCGCCCCTTCGCCATGGCTGGTATCGACTGTCACCGTGGTCGACAAGCCGATGCGCAGCGGATGGGCGGCCAGTTCCTTCGGGTCCAGGGTGATGCGCACGGGAACGCGCTGCACCACCTTGATCCAGTTGCCCGTGGCGTTTTGCGCCGGCAGCAGGGAAAACGCGCTGCCCGTGCCGGCCGACATGCCCAGCACCTTGCCGTGGTAGACCACCTTGCTGCCATACAGATCCGTTTCGATGGTGGCCGCCTGGCCCACGCGGATATTGCGCAATTCGGACTCCTTGAAGTTCGCGTCGACCCATAACTGGTCGAGCGGCACGATGGACATCAAGGGCGTGCCCGGCGTCACGTGCGTGCCCAGCTACACGCTGCGCTTGGCCACATAGCCCGAGACGGGCGCGACCACGGCGTTGCGGCGCACGGCCAGCCATGCCTGCAGCACGTCGCCCTTGGCCGACAGCACGGCCGGATGGCTGGCCAGGTTGACGCCGCTCACGCCCGCTTTGGCGGACTCGGCCTGGCGCTGCGCCACCGTCAAGGCCGCTTTCGCGTCATCGACCGCCTGTTTCGCATGGGCCAGGTCTTCGCCCGAGATCGTGTGGTCCGCCGCCAGCGGCGCGCGGCGCGCCAGGTTGCCCTGCGCCGTGGCCAGGGCCAGGCGGCGCTGCCCGATGACGGCGTCGTACTGCGCCACGCTGGCATAGCGCTCGCGTTCCTGGCGCACGACGTTGCCCAGCCGCGCTTGCGCCTGGCTCAGGGCCAGGTCCGCATCGATGGCGTTGAGGGTGATCAGCGGTGCGCCCGCTTTCACCATCTGCGTCTCGTCGGCGCGGATGGCGTCGACATTGCCCGTAACCTGGGCGGACAGGGTGACCAGGTTGCCGCCCACGTAGGCGTTGTCCGTCACTTCTTCCCTGGACAGCACCAGTTGATAGTAGGCGGCCCAGGCGGCGCCGGCCACGAGAAAGGCTGCCGTGATGGCGATCAGGACGGCCTTGCGCTTGCCCGGCTGTTCGGTGGAGGAGGTGGTGGCTGTGGTTTCGCTGCTCATGATGTGTTCCGTAATCGATCGTTATTGTTTAGTCGTCGTGGCGGCAAAGTCGCTGCTGCCCCGGTAGCCGCCGCCCAGCGCCACGGTCAGGTTGATTTCCGCGTTCTGGCGCTGGTTTTGCAGCTGCATGCCCAGGTCCACCTGGCCGCGCACGGTCATTTCCGCATTCAGCTGGGTGGCGCGGTCGGCCAGCCCCTGTTTCAGGCGCGCATTCGCGTTGCGCAGCTGCGCTTCGCTGGCGCGCAGGTTTTCCTGCTGCAGCCGCAGCTGGTTTTCCACGCCCTGCACCCGGGCGCCCGCCTGCGCCACGTCGCGCACGACATTGAAGACGTTCTGGTTGTAGTCGGCGATGATTTCATTGCGTTCGCTGCGCGCGCCGGCAAGCTGCGCCTGCAGGCGGCCGCTGTCGAACAGGGGCAGCGACAGGGCCGGGCCGATGAACAGGGTGCGGCTGCCGGACTGCAGCAGCTTGCCGAGTTTGATGGCGTCGAGGCCGAACGAGGCCCCCAGGTCGATATCGGGGTAGAACGAGGCCTGCGCCGCCTCGATTGTGCTCATGGCCGCCTGGACTCGCCAGCGGGCCGCCTGCAAGTCGGGCCGGCGCGCCAGCAATTCCATGCCCAGCTTGCCGGGCAGGGCGTGCGGCAGCGCTTGCGCCTGTTTTGGCTGCAGGCTGGCCAGCGCCGAGCTGTCGCCGCCGAGCAGGGCGCGCAGGGCTTCCCGTTCCGTGACGATCTGCGTTTCCAGCAGGGCAATTTGTTGTTGCAGCAGGCTCAGACGCGTTTGCGCGGACAGATGGTCGTCGCTGACCCCGAGGCCATTGGCGATGCGCTTTTCCTTGTCGACCACCAGCTGCTGCTGCAGCCTGACCAGCGCATGCAGGTTGTCCATGCGGGCCCAGCCGTTTTGCATGCTGAAGTAGCGGCGGGCGATCTCGGCGGCCAGCATCTGTTCCGCCATCGCATATTCGGCGCGGCGCGCGTTGACTTCGCCCAGACTGGCCGCGATCTGCGCCTTGTGCTTGCCCCACCAGTCCAGGTCGTAATGGGCTTGCACGCCCACGGTGATTTCATTGTAGTAATTGCCGCCGATGGGGGCGGGCATCAGGCCATTGCCCGAATAGCGCTGGCGGTTGGCATCGGCGCCCACGCCCACCGTGGCGCCGCGCTGCGCGTGTTGCGCGTCAAACGCGGCAAGGGCCGAGCCGATGCGGGCATGCGCCACGTCCAGGTTCGGGCTGGCGGACAGGGCCTTTTCGATCAGCTGGTCCAGCTGGCTGTCCTGGAGCTGGCGCCACCATTGGGCGGCGGGCCAGCCTTCGCTGGCCAGGTGGATGTCGGCCGCCAGTTGCACGGTGGCCAGGTCTTGCTGCGGCAACGGTTGCGTGTCGGGCGCAATGCTGGCGCAGCCGGCCAGGGACAAACTGAGCGCCAATACGCGCAGGGAGCGTTTCATCGGTGTGTGCATGAGGGTTATTCCATGGCCGCGTGGTCGACCACGACGGGCGCATTTTTCTTAGGTGGTTTGATCAGGAGCAAGAGCGGCAGCACGAGGATGGTCAGCCACATCATCAGCCAGAAGTCGTCGAGGTAGGCGATCATCGACGCCTGCCGCGTGATCTCGCCATTCAGCGCCGCCATGCCAGTGCTTGTGCCCAGGTCGAACACCTGGGCAATGCCGGCGTCATGCAGGGCCGGGTTGGCGATAGTGATGTGTTCCGTCAGGGAGGCATGGGCGATCTGCGTATTGCGTACCAACAAGGTCTGCACGAGGGCGATACCGATGCTGCTGCCGATGTTGCGCACCAGGCTGTAGATGGCCGTGCCTTCCGCCCGCATCTGCGGCGACAGGGTGGCGAACGTGGCCGCGCTCAGGGGCACGAAAACGAGGCCCAGGCCGATGCCCTGGATGATGCCGTTCCACACGACCGTCTTCGGCACGAGGTCCAGCGTGAAATTGGCCATTTGCCATAGCGAGAACGCGGTGATGGAAAAACCCACGCCCAGCAGGATGCGCGTATCGATTCTGCCCGTTAGCCTGCCGACGATCAGCATGGCCAGCATTGTGCCCAGGCCGCTGGGCGCCGTCACCAGGCCGGCGATGGCCGCCGGGTAATTCATCAAGCCTTGCAGCATCGACGGCGTCAGCGCGCGGGTGGCGAACAGCACCATGCCGACGATGAAGATGAACAGCAAGCCGCTCACATAATTCGAATTCTTCAGCAGGCGGTAATCGAGGAAGGACTTGCCGGCCGGCCGCAAGGCCGTGTGGGCGATGAAGTAGCACAAGCTCATGGCCAGCACGATGGCTTCGATCCACGTTTCCGTCGAGGAAAACCAGTCGTTCTGCTCGCCCCGGTCCAGCAGCATCTGCAAGGCGCCAATGGACAGACTCAGGGTGGCAAAGCCGAACATGTCGAAATGCATGCGCCGGTTCGGCGGGTCCTTGCGGATGTAGCGCCAGATGCCGTAGAAGGCCATGGCGCCGATGGGGATGTTGATGAAGAAGACCCAGCGCCAGCTGTAGCTGTCCGTCAGCCAGCCGCCGAGGGTGGGGCCCAGGATGGGGCCGATCATCACGCCCATGCCCCAGATGGCCATGGCCGAGCCATGTTTCTCGCGCGGATTGATGTCGAGCAAGACCGCCTGCGACAGCGGCACGAGGGCCGCGCCGAACACGCCCTGCAACAGGCGGGCGGCGACGATCTCGGACAGGGTGCCGGACAGGCCGCACAGCACGGAGGCAAGGGTAAAACCGGCCACGGAGACGAGAAAGGTATTCTTCTGGCTGAAGCGGTCGCACAGCCAGCCCGTCAGGGGCGTGGCGATGGCGGCGGCGACGATGAAGGAGGTCAGTACCCAGGTGATCTGGTCTTGCGAGGCGGACAGGCTGCCCTGCATGTGGGGCAGGGCGACGTTGGCGATGGTGCCGTCGAGCGCCTGGATGATGGTGGCGAGCATGATCGAGATCGTGATCATGCGCCGGTTCAGGGTGGGGTCTTGTGAAGTGGGTAAGGGTGCTGCCGTCACGGAATTCACGCAAACTTCTCCGTTGCCGCCTGCAACGCTTCCAGCAGTTCGGTGGCGGCCCGTAGTTGATCGGGATCAATGCCCTGCAGTAACTCCTTGCGGAAACCGTCCGCTTCCTTGCGCACCGTGTCATACACCTGCATGCCCGCCTCGGTCAGTATCACCAGCTTGACGCGGCGGTCCGTTTCCGACGGCTGGCGCTGCACGAAGCCCGATTTCACGAGCCGGTCCAGCATCGACACCATGGTGGGGTTTTCCACGCCCAGTTGGTGGGCCAGCTCGCTTTGCGAGGGCGGCTGCGGCGACTTGGCGATCATGGCGATGGCCATCCAGCTCGCTTGCCCCAGGTCCAGGTCTTTCAGGCGCCGGTCGATGGCATGGCGCCAGCCGCGCGCCGTCTTGTGGAGCGCGGCGGAAAAGCGCTCTTCAATAGAAATCATAAGGTGAGTCTTCTAATGGTTAGGTGTCTAACTAATATTCTAGCATGCCGATTTCGCAGGCGTACAGGCCTTCCCGTTTATCGGCGCCGCTGGTACATTAAGGGCCAGTCCACCAACGCAGGGAGAGAGCATGAGCACCGCAGAACACAAGCAGGACGGCCAGCACCGCGACAGCAGCGACTTTGTCATCACGCAAACCTTCGACGCGCCGCGCGAACTGGTGTTTCAATCGTGGGTTGAACCGGAACGCCTGGCGCAATGGTGGGGGCCTGTCGGTTTTGAACTGAGCGTGCTGGCGCTGGACTTGCGGCCGGGCGGCGTCTTCCACTACGGCATGCGCGCCGACAATGGCTACGAGATGTGGGGCAAGTTCACCTACCAGGCGATCGAAGCGCCTGAACGCATCGTGTCCATCCTGTCATTCGCCGACAAGCAGGGCAATGCCGTGCAGCACCCGGTCAGCGCTACCTGGCCGCTGGAGTCGTTCAATACCATGACGCTCACCGAGGAAAACGGCAAGACGACGATGACCTTGCGTTCGACGCCGCACAAGGCCACCGATGAGCAGCATGTGACTTTCAAGCAGGGGTTTGAGTCGATGAAGGAGGGATTCAAGGCTACCTTCGCGCAGCTGGCCCAGTACCTGGCGCGGGTTCAGTAATATTTAAGAACGGCGGGCCGGAGCCGCGGGCCTGAGAAAATGCCCATGGCTGCGTTGCTTGGGCTCGCCGTACATGCGTACTGTCTTCGCCCGCGCGCCTTGCCCTGGCCATTTTTCAGGCTCGCTGGGCCCGGGGAACCTTTGTTTGGGGCGGGGGCGTGTTCATGCTGTCGTTGCCGGTTCGCGATTGAGGAAGCTCTGCTTACGCCCGAGGTTGTGTAAAAACGCAGAAAAAATCGGCCCCGCAAAAAAACGGCCTCTTAGGACGCCTGCTACGCGATTTTTTCGGCGTGGGGAATGGTCAACCTTGCCCATGAAAATTTCGTGTTTTTGCGTTTTCACACAGCCTGGCCCCAAAGCAGACGTCGGATGCACTCGTCAACTTCGGTGCGTAGCGCAATTTTCGGAGTATTTAGTTTAGTTCAGCGATAGTATTTTTTATCATCGCTATGTCATATTCGGGCAAACGTCTGGTGAGCGATAATTCGAGATACTTTCTTGCGGTCGGCCTGAAATCATCAAAATTGGCACCTAAAACGCCCAATATGTCTACATACAGGCTTGCTAGTTTCACGTCATCAAGCTGAAGTCCATAAATAAAATACCAAGTCGCCTGACGAAGTTCAAGCAAACAATCCCGATGGAGGTTTGGCGAGCTCGGCCCAGACTCTGAGCCGGCGATATCCCCCAAAAGGTCCAGACATTTCTCGCGCGCTATGCCAGTGCATCCAGGAAGTGCCGCCAAAATCGTCTTGATGACGGAAAGCGCACACGGATATATCACCTTATTTATACCAGTCGCTTCAGAGATATCATCGTACGCAAGGTACGCCTGTTCCAGATTCTTTGAATGAATTAAATTCGCTACAGCCGAAGGGGAAAGTACAATCCCATGATCGCCTTTTTGACTCCAGTCAAGCGTTAACATTTCCCAGGTTTTAATATTCATGCTTAAACTTTAAAGAATTCAACGGCGGCCTCTGGCTGCGGATTCAATCGGTGGTCGCAACACTCTAACCTAAACGACTGGTGATCAAAATCTATCCTCGTCGTCATGAATATAGTAATGTTGCCAATGTCCAATAGCTAATCAACAGGATGCCCGGGACATGAAACCATGAAAATTTATATCTAAAGCGGAAACGCCGTTTTGGTATTTGCTGCGTTAACGATTTTGGTGGAACGATTTGCTGCGGCCATACAAACGAACTTACCCCATCGACAGGCGGCCAAGATTCAAAACGATACGCGTACGCGTCAAAGTTTATTCTGTTAAATCGAGTCTGTTCTTGAACAGCTTGATTGAAGGCAACCTCGCCCAAGGACGCGACTTCCTCTCCGTCCGCATAGAAATAACCATCGCTTTCTTTCGCCAGTATTGCCATCGAAAGCATTTGCATGGCAGCAGTGGAGTCGTTTCTTCCTGCGGCCGTTCTGGAGCTTATCGTATAGGTATAAGCACCGACGCCTCTTGGCGGCCATAGCATGCTGCGAGCTTCTTTCTTTCCTCTTTTTTGCACTCCAAAGTCAAACGCAATCAGCAACGGAGTTGTTGGTTCCATGCGCAGGAATTCAGGCGGAGTCTTGGTAAGACGTAGGTAAAGGACTCCCTCCACCGAAGACTTTGTCAACGTGAGGTCCGGATGCAGTTGCACATCAAAGCCAAGAGTCGAGAATGTCTGAATAAAGCGCGCATCCAGGTCATCGGTTTTTTTGCCAAGGAAAGCTGAAATATTAATACTCATCGTCGGGATTGAATGTAGCCATAAATAATGATTTACTGTCAGTGATGGAGCGAGCGGTATGGGAATGTTAACGTCTTCGTCGGGCCAGTGACAGAACTTGGCTGCTTGCGCCCCAAGTTCTGGCGTCTGGATGGATCGCTAGTAGTCCAAGCCACAGTCGTCGATTGCTATCGGCATACCGAATAAGGCCGCCAGTTTGTCGGTATTGCTCTGTAGCCAGCATAATGCGTCCTCATTGAAATGGTCCGTCGCGAAAAGGACTGCAGTGCCTCGATTTTCCGACATCTTTACCTCAAATGAAACAAAGCCGGGACCCTTCGCCTTGCGCATGAAGCAGACCGATAAGGCCTCTATGTGTTCAACGTTAATCGAGATTGCCTGGTTATTTCTGGCTATCCCGATGGAATTCGAACTACCGTCCCTCCACCCGATTAAATGCCAGACCTTTGCATTTACGCTGAGTTCGTCCACCCGCGGTGGAGTTCCATCGTGATTGCTGCGGCCGGGGGGAATCGTGAATGGCCATGACACGCTTTCGTCGAGAACTTCTACTTGAATCTTGCATGGCCCCAAACCGGAATGATGCTTCAAGGCAGCATCCCCAGCATCTCCCGCACCACCGGCAAAATCATCCCCCAGGCATTCGACGTCGCCGCAATCTCGTCATAGTGGCTGGCCCCGGGCAAAATCAGCACTTCCGCATGGTCGCCGGCGAGCTTGGCCTTGGCCGCATAGTCGTGCGCGACTCTGGGCGGGGAGATGGTGTCGAGCTCGCCCGTGGCCAGGACGGTGCGGCTGCCGTTAGGCATGAGGTCGGCGGCGTTGGTGTCGCTGTAGATGTCGGGGCGCTGTGCGCTGGGCTGGCCTGCCAGCTGGGCGATGTCGCGCTCGCAGCTGGTCTTGATCAACTCCTTTTCGTGGCGCAAGTCGGCCAGGCCGCCCAGGCTGAGGATATTCTTGATCGGCAGATACTGTTCGCGGTACAGGGGGCTGGTCTTGGGCAGCTTTTCCCTGCCGGCGATCCATTGCACCAGCTGGCCGCCGGCCGAGTGGCCCATGGCGAGGATGCGGTTCACGTCCAGCTGGTACTGGGGCGCGTGCTGCTGCAGGCTGTCGAGCGCCGCGTGCATGTCCTCATACGTGCCCGGATAGCCGCCGCCTTCCTCGTCCGCCCGGCGGTACTCCACATTCCACACGGCGATGCCTTGCGCCACGAGGGCGCCGGCCACGTTGCGCATCTGCTGGATGCCGCCGAAGGCCACCGTCCAGCAGCCGCCATGGACGAGCACGACGACGGGGAACGGTCCGCTGCCTGCGGGCCGGAACAGCTGCGCGTATTGCGACGGCGCGGGGCCATAAGCGATCTGCGCCGTGGGGGCGGGGCCGTTCAGGGCCAGGTAGTCTTCGAGGCGCATGGGGGCGGCGACGGCGCTATGGACGGAGGCGAGCAGGGCGGTGGCGATCAGGGACGATGGCAGGGAGGTAGGCATGCTGGAATTCGCTTGAGAAGAGAGCAACACTTTAGCATAGGCCTGCACGGCCGCGCAGATCAAGTCGTGGACTGTTTTCCTCCTGCAAGACCGTTGCCCCATGGTATATTTCGGGCATCTGTTTTCCCCTGATCGACACGGTGCACGCAAACAACATTCTTTCCTTGCTGGACGCCGAACATAGTGCGCTGGGCAGCATCGCGGCAGGCGCCGACCTGGCCCATGCATTGGAGCATTTGTTGCTGGCGCTGCAAGACCTGGCCGAGGGTGGCGCGCATGCCTGCCTCGTGCTCATCGACGAGGCCGACCGCTTCTGCGGCTTGTCCGCGCCCAGCCTGCCGCAAGACCTGTGCCTGGCCCTGCGCCACGGCGGCGAACAGCCTTCCCCATTCGGCACGGCGGCCTTTTCCGGCGCGCCCGTGTATTGCGGCGACATCACGCGCGACGTGAACTGGAGCGCGGGACGCAAGGAAGCCATGCTGCACGGCTACCGCGCCTGCTGGGTCGCCCCCGTCTTTGGCGCGAAGGGGCATATCCTGGGCGTGCTGGGCCTGTTTTTCCCGGCGACATGCCATCCCACGCAACCGGAAATCGAACTGCTGGCGCTGGCCGCCCGCGTAGCCGCGCATGTCATCGAGCGGGGCCAGCTGGAGCAGGCGCTGCACGACAGCCGCGAACATTTTCATTACGCCATCGAACTCAACACGCAAGTGCTGTGGACGGCCGATGTGGACGGCAAGCTCGATTATGTGGCGCAGCGCTGGCGCGACTGGACGGGCGGCAGCGGCCTGGGCGCCAGCTGGCTGGACGCCATCCATCCCGAGGACGTGCCCCGTACACTGGCGGCGTGGAGCGAAGCGGTGGGCAGCGGCCAGCCCCTGGACCAGGAAATGCGCGTGCGCCGGCAGGATGGCCAGTACCGCTGGGTGCATTCGCGCGCGTATTGCCGGCGAGACGAGCGCGGCCAAGCCGTGAAATGGTATGGCTCGTGCGACGATATCGACGAACACTGGCAGGCGCGCAACGCCTTGCTCGACAGCGAGGCGCAGTTCCGTTCGCTTGCCTCGACCATGCCCAACCAAGCCTGGCTGGCGCATGGCAGCGGCGCCACCTACTGGGTCAACGAACAGGTGTGCGAATACACAGGGCAATCGATGAAGTCGCTCGTATCGAGCGGCTTTCGCCACTGCGTGCATCCGGACGACGTGCAGATCACGCAGAAGAGCTGGGACCGGGCCGTCGCCACCGCCAGCGCCTATGAACAGGAGTTCCGCATGCGCCGCGCCAGCGACGGCGCCTACCGCTGGTTCCTGGCGCGCGCCTTGCCCCTGTTCGACGAGGCGGGCAAGGTGCTGCGCTGGGTGGGCACGAATACGGACGTGCAGGAACAGAAGAACGTGCTGGAAAAGATGGCCTATCTGAATTCCTCGCTGGAAGTGGAAATGGCGAACCGTACGGCAGACCGCGACCGCATGTGGCGGCTGTCCACCGACATCATGCTGGTGGCGGACCTGTCCGGCATGATCATTGCCGTCAACCCCGCATGGAGCAAGATCCTCGAGCGGCCGGAAGTCGAATCGCTGGGCATGGATTTCATCAGCCTCGTGCATCCCGACGACCGCATGGCGGCCCTGCAGGACTTGTCGCGCCTGGCCCACGGCGCGCCCACCTTGCGCATGGAAAACCGCTACCGGCGCCGCGATGGCGGCTACCGCTGGATTTCCTGGACGGCCGTGCCGGCGCAAAAACTGATCCACGCCATCGGCCGCGACGTCACCGATGAAAAAGAGGCGCGGCTGGCGCTGGTGCGCAGCGAGCAAGCCTTGTTGCAGGCGCAAAAGCTGGAATCGATCGGCAAGCTGACGGGCGGCGTGGCCCACGATTTCAATAACGTGCTGCAAATTATCTCCGGTAATTTGCAGTTGCTGAAGCTGACCGTGGCCGACAATCCGCAGGCGGCCAGGCGCCTCGATTCGGCTGCCTCGGCCGTCGAGCGGGGCGCCAAGCTGTCGTCGCAACTGCTGGCCTTTGCGCGGCGCCAGCCGTTGAAACCGCTGGTGACGGACCTGGGGCGCTTGCTGCGCCGCATGCACGAGCTGATCCGCCGCGCCCTGGGCGAGGCGATTACCGAGGAAACCTTCATCAGCGAAGGCTTGTGGCATACCCTGGTCGACCCGAACCAGATGGAAAACGTGTTGCTGAACATGGCCATCAATGCGCGCGACGCGATGGACAAGGGCGGACGCCTCACTTTTACCTTGAGCAACGTCACGCTCGACGCCGACTATGCCGGCCTGCATGCCGACGTGCTGGAGGGGCAATACGTGCTGCTGACCATCACCGACACGGGCCATGGCATGGAGCGCGACGTGATCGACCAGATATTCGAGCCCTTCTTCACCACCAAGCGCGAAGGCGAGGGCACGGGGCTGGGCCTGTCCATGGCTTACGGCTTCATCCGTCAGAGCGCGGGCCACATCAAGGTGCACAGCGCGCCGGGCGCCGGCACGACGTTCAAGATATATTTGCCGCGCTCGCTGGAAAAGCTGGCCGAGCCGCCGACCAGCCTGACGGGCCCCGTGCTGGGCGGCAGCGAGACCATCCTCGTGGTGGAAGACGACGCGCCCGTGCAGCACACGGTGGTCGACATGCTGCGCGGCCTTGGCTACGACGTGCTGCATGCGGACGACGGCGCCTCGGCGCTGGCCCTGCTGAGCACGGGCGTGGCCATCGACCTGCTGTTTACGGACGTCGTCATGCCCGGTCCCGTCAGCAGCAAGGAACTGGCGCAGCAGGCGAGATTGCTGCTGCCGGACCTGGCCGTGCTGTTTACCTCGGGCTACACGCACAACGCCATCATGCGCGGCGGGCGGCTGGACGCGGGTGTTGAGCTGTTGAGCAAGCCCTACCAGCGCGAAGACCTGGCGCGGCGCATCCGCCATGTGCTGGCGGACCGCCGCCTGGTGGGCGCGCCCGATCCGTCGGGGCGGCGCATTTTGCTGGTCGAAGACAATGACGATGCGCGCGAAATGACCACCGAGATGCTCAATATGCTGGGGCACACCGTGCACGGCGTGGCCAGCGCGGAAGCGGCCATGCCGCTGTTGGCCCTGCCGGGCCTGGACGTGCTGGTGACGGACATCAGCCTGCCCACCATGTCCGGCCTGGAACTGGCGCGCCATGCGCGCACGCACTGGCCGCAGCTCGATGTGGTGTTTGCTTCCGGGCACGACTGGGGCGCCAGCCTGATGCAGGACGCCAGCGCGCGCTTCCTGCGCAAGCCGTTTGGCCTGGAAGAGCTGGCCAGCGCACTGAAGGCGCGCCGGCTCGACGTCTACTGACCTGGCGGCAGCAAGGCACGCTGCAATTGCTTGACGGTAAATGGTTTCACCAGGAAGCGCGCCTGCGGGTCGAGCACGCCGGAATTGGCCGGCGCATGGCCGGTGGAAAACACCACTTCCAGTTGAGGCTGCTCACGGGCCGCGACCTCGGCCAGCTCGGCGCCCGACATCTGCGGCAGACTGATATCGGTCAGCAGCAGGTCCAGTCCGGGCGTGCCCAGCAGGGGCAGGGCTTCCTCGGCCGTGCCCACGGCCAGCACCGTGTGACCGAGCATGGCCAGCAGTTCGCTGGTCATCGCGCGCGCGTCCGCATTGTCTTCCACCAACAGGATATGCCTTCCCTGCGGCAGCGTCGGCGCAGTCTGCGGCGCCAGCTGCGCGCGGTACCGGTGCAGGGCCGTCACGTGGCGGCCATTGGCCAGCAAGTGGCGGATGCGCCGCGCCAGGTCTTCGCGCCGGTACGGTTTGCTCAACAGCTCGACGCCCGGTTCCAGCCGGCCGCCCTGCATGATGGCGTCCTGCGTGTAGCCCGAGGTAAACAATACTGTCAGATGGGGCAGCAGTACGCGGGCCTGGCGCGCCAGTTCCGTGCTGGCCACCTTGCCCGGCATCACCACATCCGTAAACAGCAGGTCGATGGGGACGCCGCTGCCGACGATGGCCAGCGCGCTTTCGCCATCGCTGGCGCGCAGCACGCCATAGCCAAGGCCGCGCAGCATGTCCACCACGGTCGTCTGCACCTGCACGTCGTCTTCCACGACGAGAATGGTTTCCTTGCCGCCCAACACGGGGCCGTCCAGTTGCAGCGGCAGTTCCGTTTCCGCTTCTAGCGAGCGCGGCAGGTAGATGCGGAAAGTACTGCCATGGCCGGGCAGGCTGTCCACCGTCAGGTGGCCGCCGCTCTGGCGCAGGAAGCCGTACGCCATGGACAGGCCCAGGCCCGTGCCTTCGCCTTTGGTCGTGAAGAACGGCTCGAAAATCTTGTCCAGCAGCTCGGCGGGAATACCCGTGCCCGTGTCCGACACGGCCAGCTGCACGTAGTCGCCTGGCGCCACGTCCGCATGGCGGGCCGCGTAGTCGCTGCCCAGCACGCTGTTACTGAGCTCGATGGTCAGCTGGCCCTGGCCAGCCATGGCGTCGCGCGCATTGATGGCCAGGTTGAGGATGACGTTTTCCAGCTGGTGCGGGTCGACCAGCGCGCGCCAGCAGTCGTCGGCCAGCAGCAAGCGTGTTTCGATGGTTTCGCCCGTGGCGCGGCGCAGCAGCTCCTCCGTCGAGCGCAGCAGTTGCGCCAGGTCCGTCACCAGCGGCTTCAACGGCTGACGCCGCGCAAAGGCCAGCAGCTGGGCCGACAGCTTGGCGCCCCGTTCCACGGCGGCCGAGGCGCTGGCGATGCGCTTGGCGGCCAGCGGGTCGTCGTCCAGGGTCAGCTGCAGCAGCTGCAGGTTGCCCGAGATAATTTGCAGCACGTTATTGAAATCATGGGCCACACCGCCCGTCAGCTTGCCCAGCGCTTCGAGCTTTTGCGATTGCAGCAGGGCCATTTCGCTGTGGCGCAACGATTCCTGCATGCTGAGCAAGGTGCTTTGCGCTTCCTTTTCCACCGTGACGTGGCGTCCGGTGGCGAAAATCAGGTCGCCTTCGGGCGCCGCCACCCACGACAGCCAGCGGTGGCCGCCATCGCGGTGCCGGTAGCGGTTTTCAAAGCTGGGCATGGCTTCGTGCGTCACTTGCGCCAGCGCCTGGCGCGTGGCGGCGGCATCCTCGGGCAGCACGAAGTCGAACAGGCTGCGGCCCAGCATTTCCTCGGGCAGCCAGCCCAGGATGGCGCCGGCGGCCGGGTTGACGGCGGTAAAGCAGCCATCGGCATCGATGGCCACCATCAGGTCTTGCGCGCTGCGCCACAGCCGCTCGCGCGCGCTGTTGCGGGCGGCCAGTTCGGCTTCGAGCTTCTTTTCCACCGTGATGTCGCGCGCGCTGCAATACACCTTTTCGCCCTCGGGCACGGCCACCCACGACAGCCAGTGCCAGCCGCCCAGCTTGTGGCGGTAACGGTTTTCGAAGCGCAGCGCCGGCTGGCCCTGGTTGGCCGCGTCCCAGGCCGCAAGGGTGCGCGGCAAGTCGTCCGGGTGGACCAGTTCCAGGAACTTTGTCGTGCGGATTTCCTCCGCCGTCCATCCCAGGGTGGCTTGCCAGGCAGGGTTCGAGTGCTCGAAATAGCCGTCGAGGTTGAGCACGCCCAGCAAGTCGGGACTGACGTTCCAGGTGCGGCCGAACTCGCGCGTGCGCTCGGCCACCTGTGTTTCCATGGTGGCGCTGAGGGCGCGCAGGCGCGATTCCGCCCGGGCCCGCAAAATGGTCGACCAGACCCGTTCCGATACTTGCACAGCCAGTTCGATCTCGTCCGCATGCCACAGGCGCGCCGCGCTGCTGTGCACGACGAACAGGGCCGCCAGCCGGCCTTCCTTGGCGATGGGAATGTTCAGGAAGGCGCGGATGCCCAGGCGCGCGAACGTGGCCAGCGCGGCAGGCATGGCCGTGCGCGGGTCGTTGGCCACGTCGCTGACGGCGAGCGCCTGCCCGGCGGCCAGCGCATCGGCCAGGCCTGCCGCGTAATCGCCGAGGAAATATTCGCCGGCGGCGCCCGGCGCCAGGCCGTCGCTCCACGCATGCTGCAGGGTAGGGCATTGCAGGCTCTGGTCGATATCGAAACAGGCTACCTGCTGCACGCCCAGGCGCTGTCCCAGCAGCTGCGCCGACAGGGACAGGATCTCGCCCGTATCCTGCAGCAGCCGCAGCCGGCGTTCCAGTTGCAGCAGGAAGGCAACGCCGCTGGCGCCGGCCTGGCTGCGGGAGGCGGGTGTGGTGATGGTCATGGGGGCCTCAGCTGCCGGCCAGCGGCAGGGTGACGCTGAACAGGGCGCCATTGCCGGGCTGGCTTTGCAGGGTGATGGCGCCGCCATGCGCGTCCACCAGCTGCTTGGTGATGAACAGGCCCAGGCCCAGGCCGCCCGTGCGGTCCTGGTGCATGACGCGTTCGAAGGCGTCGAAGATGCGCTCCTGGTCGCGCGCGTTGATGCCGATGCCATGGTCGCGCACTTCGATGACGGCGCTGTTCTGCGTGTGCGCCAGACTGATTTCCACGGGCTGGCCCTGGCCGTAACGCACGGCATTGCTGATCAGGTTGACAACGATTTGCTCGACGCGGAAGGCATCCCAGTAACCCTGGATGGGCTCGAAGGCCATCACTTCCAGCACGCTGCCGGCCGCGGCCGCATACGGCGACAGGTCGTCGGCCACCCGACGCACCAGGCTGGTGAGGTCGACCGATTCGCGGCGGATCGACAGCTTGCCGCTGGTGATGCGCGACACGTCGAGCATGTCGTCAATCAGGCGCACCATGCTGCGGATCTGCCGCCCGTCGCGCGCCACCATCTTGCCCAGCTTTTCCGGTTCGAAAGCGGCCAGGTTGCCCCGCTCGAGGTTGACGGTGCGCATCTGCGTTTCCAGGAACAGCGTGTTCAGCGGCGTGCGCAGCTCGTGCGCCACCATGGACATGAATTCGTCGCGCAGGCGTAGCGAGCGCTGCAGTTCCGCCTGGGTGGCGCGCAATTCTTTCAGCAATGCTTCCTGCTGCTGGCGGCTGTGCTCGAGCGCCTGCACCTGGCGCCGCGTTTCGCTGCGCTGCTGGTGCAGGGCAACAAAAACGTTGACCTTGCTTTGCACGGCATTGATGTCGAGCGGCTTGTGCAGGAAGTCGACGGCGCCGCTTTCATAACCCTGGAAGGCGAAATTCATTTCCTTGCCGGCCGCCGTGACGAAGACGATGGGGATGTGGCGCGTCTTTTCCGTGCCGCGCATCAGTTGCGCCAGCTCAAAGCCATCCATTTCCGGCATTTGCACGTCGAGGATGGCCAGCGCGAAATCGTGTTCGAGCAGCAAGGCCAGCGCTTCTTCACCGGACGATGCCTGGTAGACGCTGCGGTCGCTCTCGCGGATCAGCGCATTGAGCGCGCGCAAGTTTTCCGGCAAGTCGTCGACGATCAGCAGTTTGGTGCTTGTTTCATTCATCATGTTTCATTCCTGGCATGTTCCGCCCAGCGTAATGGGAAGCGGCGTGCGACGGCGCACGCTTGCGGTAGAGCTTTTCGGGACCCGGCAATGGCTCGAAGTCGGCGGCAAAGCGCGTGAAATGCGTGCTTTCCTTGCTGCCCAGGCCCAGGAAGCCCCGGTGGCACAGCGAATCGTGGAACAGGCCCAGGGCCCGTTCCTGCAAGGTTTTATTGAAGTAAATCAGTACGTTACGGCACAAAATCAATTGCGTTTCAATAAAGACGCTGTCCGTGGACAGGCTGTGGTCGGCAAGATTGATACTGTCGAGCAGACGCTGCTGGAAACGCGCCGTGGCGTGCTCGACCGTGTAGTAGTCGGCCAGCCGGCCCAGGCCGCCCGCGGCCAGGTAGTTGTCGCCATAGTCGGCCATGCGGTGCAGCGGATACGCGCCGCGCGCGGCCGTGGCCAGCGCTAGCGGATTGATGTCGGTGGCGTAGATCGTGCTGCGCTCGAGCAAGCCTTCCTCGTGCAGCACGATGGCCAGCGACAGCGCCTCTTCGCCCGTGCAGCAGCCGGCCACCCAGATGGTCGGCGACGGGTAGGTTTTCAGCACGGGCACCACGTGTTCGCGCAAGGCGCGGAAAAATGCCGGGTCGCGGAACATTTGCGTGACGGGCACGGTCAAAATCTGCAGCAGCTTGCCAAAGGCGGCGGCATCGTCCAGCACCAGCTGCTGCAAGGCGGATAGGTCGGCGCAATGCAGGCGTTCGAGCGCCTGATGCAGGCGGCGCCGCTGCGAGGGTAAAGAGTAGTCGCGAAAGTCGTAGCTGTAACGCTGATAGATCGCTTCCATCAGCGCGTGCAGTTGCTCGTCCGTGTAGCGCGGGGACATCAACGGCTTTCCATCGAGTGGCGTGGCATCAGATGCGTTCCATCTTCGGCATCCACACGCGCAGCAGCGAATACAAACGGTCCAGGTCGATCGGCTTGGCCAGGTAATCGGACGCGCCCGCCTGCAGGCATTCTTCCTGGTCATTCTTCATGGCCTTGGCCGTAATCGCGATGATGGGCAGCTTGTTGTAACGGCCATCGGCGCGGATCAGGCGCGTCGCTTCCAGCCCATCCATGCCGGGCATCATGACGTCCATCAACACCAGGTCGATATCGTCTACGCTGTTGAGCTTGCTGATGGCTTCGAAGCCGTTGCGGCCGATTTCCACCACCACGCCTTTTTGTTCCAGCGCATTCGTCAGGGCAAAGATATTGCGCACGTCGTCGTCCACCAGCAAAATCTTGCGTCCTTCAAACACGCGCTCGCGGCTGCGCACCTGCTGCAGCATGCCCTGGCGCTCGCTCGACAGTTCGGACTCCACCTTGTGCAGGAAGAGGGTCACTTCGTCGAGCAGGCGCTCGGGCGAGCGCGCGCCCTTGATGATGATCGAGCGCGAATATTTCATTAAATCCGCTTCTTCCTCGCGGCTCAGATTGCGGCCCGTGTAGACGATGACGGGCGGGAACGAGCACAGCTCCTCGTGTTCCATGCGTTCGAGCAATTCGTTGCCCTGGATGTCGGGCAGCTTCAGGTCGATGATCATGCAGTCGAAAATCTGCGTCTTCAGCAATTCCAGCGCCTGCTCGCCCAGCGCCACGGCCGTGATCTCCACGTCGTCGTCGCTGATCAGGTGGACCACGCTTTCGCGCTGGCGTTCGTCGTCCTCGACCAGCAGGATGCGCTTCATCTGCTGCGTGAATTTCGATTCGAGCTTGCGGAACACTTCCTTCAGCTGCTCGCGCGTGCGCGGCTTGGTGGCGTAGCCGATGGCGCCCAGCTGCATGGCTTCCTGGATCTGGTCGTTGCCGGAGACGATGTGCACGGGAATATGGCGCGTCCGCGGGTTTTCCTTCAATTGCTGCAAGACCAGCAAGCCCGGGCGGTCCGGCAAGCCCATGTCGAGCAGGATGGCGTCGGGCAGGAATTCTTCCGCCAGGCGCAAGCCTTCGTCGGCGCCGTGCGCCACCAGGCAGCGGTATTGCATTTCGTGCGCGAGGTCGAACAGAATGCCGGCAAACGACGGTTCATCCTCGATCACCAGCACGGAACGCTGGCCCGTCTTGGCCGGGGGTACGCTATCGCGGTCATCCTGGAACGTGGGCAGCGGCACGGGTTTGGCGGCCGGCGCCGCCTTCGGTGCGGCGGCTGCGGTTTTTGCGGGCGCTTGCGGCGCCGCGTGGGGCGCTGCCGCCGCTTCCGCGACCCGTTCCGGCATGACGGCCGGCAGCACCAGTGTAAACGTGCTGCCCTGGCCCGGCGTGCTGGCCAGCTCGATGCCGCCGCCCAGCAAGGCGGCCAGGTCGCGCGAAATCGACAAGCCCAGGCCCGTGCCGCCGTAGCGGCGGCTGGTGGTGCCGTCGGCCTGGTGGAAGGCGTCGAAAATCTTGTGCTGCTGGTCGTCGGCGATGCCGATGCCGGTATCCTGCACCTGGAAGCGCACCTGGCCCGCCGCATCGGCGCTCACGTGCAGCGACACCGTGCCCGCATCGGTAAACTTGATGGCGTTCGACAGCAGGTTTTTCAGGATCTGCTCCAGGCGCTGGCGGTCGCTGACGAAGGAGGGCGGCGTGTCCGGCGCCACCTTGACGTCAAACACCAGTTTCTTTTGCTGCGCCTGGGCGCCGAACAGCATCCTCATGCTGCTGAGCAGTTCGTCGAAAGGCACGGCGTCCGGCGTCAATTCCAGCTTGCCCGCCTCGACCTTGGAAATGTCGAGGATGTCGTTGATGAGGGTCAGCAGGTCGTTGCCGGCCGAATAAATGGTTTGCGCAAACGTCACTTGTTCCGGTGTCAGGTTGCCGCCGCTGTTGTCCGACAGCAGCTTCGACAGGATGAGCGAGCTGTTCAGCGGCGTGCGCAGCTCATGCGACATGTTCGCCAGGAATTCGGATTTGTAGCGGCTGGCCCGCTGCAGTTCTTCGGCCCGCGCTTCCAGCTGGGCGTGCGCCTGGACGATCGCCATGTTCTTCTGGTCCAGCGACAGCGCCTGCACGGCCAGCTGCTCGTTCGACTGTTCCAGCGCCGCCTTTTGCTCTTCCAGGTGGGCTTGCGACTGTTCCAGCACGCGCGATTGCTCGCCCAGCTCTTCATTGGCCGTGCGCAGTTCTTCCTGCTGCACTTCCAGCTCTTCATTCAATTGCTGCGTTTCTTCCAGCACATTTTGCAGGCGCTGGCGGTACAGGGCCGCTTCCAGCGAAGTGCCGATATTGGCGCCAATCAGGTTCAGCCATTCCTTGGCGCGGGCGCTGACGGGATGCGTAAAGCCCAGTTCGATGACGCCGTTGACGAGGCCTTCATTGTTGACGGGCACCAAAACCAGTTCCAACGGTGCGCCGCTGCCCAGGCTCGACGTCACGGTCAGGTAATTCTCGGGCACTTGCTGCACGTGCTTGAGGCGCTTTTCGCGCGCCGTCTCGCCCACCAGGCCTTCGCCCAGCTTGAACACCTGTTTTTCCTTCACGCCCTGTTCGTTGAAACCGTACACGGCCGTGCGGCGCAGGCTGCCATCCTCGTCGACGACGTACAGGGTGGCGACGGCTACGTCGAGGCGGTGCGCCAGGAAGTCCAGCACGTGACGTCCCAGTTGCGGCAGGCCCAGCTGGCCGCTCGTGTGGGCCGCCAGTTCCGTCTGTCCCGTGCGCAACCACGCTTGCTCCTGCAACACGTCGTTATCCTTGCCGCGCTGCTCGAGCGCATCGTTATAGATATCGGACAGGCGCAGCAGTTCGCGCCGTCCCAGATAGGCGAGCAAGCCGGACATGCCCAGGCTGAGGATCAGGAACACCACCACGGCCAGCATGGTGCGGCCCTCGGCCGAGTCTGCCCGCTCCTGGCGCAAGCGCTGTTCCATGGACAGGAAGGTGAGGAATTCGCGTCGGATTTCGTCAAATTCCAGCTTGCCTTCGCCTTGACGCACGCGCGCGAGGAATTCCTGGTTGTTGCGGCGCTGGGCGATCACGGCTTCCGCGTACTCCATCCACTGGCCTTGCAGCGCGCGGATGCGGCGCAGCCGGTCGACCTGGATGGAGCTGTCGGATACGAGCTCGAGCAGGGTGCTCATTTCCACGGCGATCTTGGCCTTGCCCGATTTATACGGCGCCAAAAACGTTTCATCGCCCGTCAGCAGGTAGCCGCGCATGCCTGTTTCCAGGTCGACGGACAGCTTCATGACCTCGTTGGCGTTGCCGATCACCCGTTCGGAATGCTCGACCGAGCGCAGGGCCGAGAGCAGGTAGGCGATCAGGCCGACAAAGACGAGGGCCGTGACGACCCCGATAACCAGCGGCAAGGTGACGTTGCGGGCGAGGATGCGGCGAAAGCTGAAGGAGTCGATCGGGGTCTTGGTATTCATCATGTCCGTGGTAGGCTGTCGCGAAAAAGTCAATTTTAATTGAAATGCAAGGTTTCTGGTGGTCAAGCCTAGCGTGCGCTAGCATAACAGTCTTGCGGCCAATTGCCGACTCGCAAGCCCGTGCAAAGCGCGGTAGCGCACAGATGAAAGTAGAAGGAAAATCAAGCCGGCCGCGATTGAGGCAGATCAAAGAGACTAGCGCTTTGCATCCTAAGATGCAGGAGGTGGCGGCGTCCCCGCGGATGACCGCCGTGTGCACACCAGCCCATGCAGGAGGACATCATGGCTAATCAATTGATGCGTCGCGATCCGCAAAACCCACTGGCACGTTTTGACCCGTTCAGCGACATGGAAGATTTCATGCATGACTTTTTCGCGCCCGCCTTGCGCTTGCGCGATGCGGGTTCGTCACGCATGCGTGTCGATATTTCCGAAACCGAGCAAGCCTATCAGGTGCAGGCAGACATTCCAGGCGTTAACAAGGACGATATCAAGGTCTCCATCGACGGGAACCGCGTCTCCATCAGTGCCGAGCTCAAGGATGAAAGAGTGACGCGCGACGGCGGCGGCAAGACCGTGCGCAGCGAACGCGAATACGGCCAGCAATACCGCAGCTTCGTGCTGCCGCACGAGGTGGACGAGGCCGGCGCGCAGGCGCGTTATGAAAATGGCGTGCTGTTGCTGGACTTGCCGAAGAAGGAAGGCACGGGCGGGCGGCAGCTGGCGATACAGTAAGCCGGGCCAAGGTGCGGACATGAAAAAACGCCGGATGGTGCCGGCGTTTCTTGGGGTGTTCTGGGTGGCAGCGCGCTGGCACCCAGATTGCATCTATATATGTCAGTCGCGGATTTCCAGCGCCCGGTTCAGGCTCAGCGCGGCCAGCGAGGCGACGGCGCCCGACAGCAGGTAGAAGCTGACATAGGCGAGGCCGAAGTTGGCCGACAGGCCCAGCGCCACCAGCGGGGCGAAACCGGCGCCGACCAGCCAGGCCAGGTCGGACGTCAGGGCCGCACCCGTGTAGCGGAAGCGGGCAGGGAAGTTGGCCGTCACGGCGCCGGCAGCCTGGCCGTAGGACAGGCCCAGCAGGCTGAAGCCCACGAGGATGAACACGTCCTGGCCAGTATTGCCGCCGCCCATCAAGGTCGGCACGAAGGCGCTGAAGATGGCGATCATCACGGCCAGCACGCCCAGGGTGGTGCGGCGACCCACTTTATCGGCCAGCAAGCCGGAAATCACCACGCCGATGGCGGCCAGCACGGCGCCGACCATCTGGATTTGCAGGAAGTCCGGAGCCGAACGCGTCTGGTAGACGGAAATCCACGACAGCGGGAACACGGTGACCAGGTGGAACAGGGCGTAGCTGGCCAGCGCGGCGAGGGCGCCGATCAGCACATTGCGGCCCTGGCCGCGGCTCATTTCAAACACGCTCACGGGCTGCAGCTCGCGTTCGTCGAGCAGGCGCGCATATTCATTCGTCGACACCAGGCGCAAACGGGCAAACAGGGCCACGACGTTGATGGCGAAGGCCACGTAGAACGGATAGCGCCAGCCCCAGTCGAGGAAGTCTTCATCCGTCAGGTTGGTCAGCATGAACCAGAACAGGCCGGCGGCGATCAGGAAACCGGCGGGCGCGCCCAGCTGGCCCAGCATGGCGTACCAGCCGCGCTTGTTTTCCGGCGCGTTCAATGCCAGCAGCGAAGGCAAGCCATCCCACGAACCGCCCAGGGCCACGCCCTGGCCGATGCGCAGCACGGACAGCCAGATGATGGCGGCAAAGCCCAGGTGGGAGTAGGTCGGCAGGAAGGCGATGCCGGCTGTCGACACGCCCAAGAGGAAGAGGGCGAACGTCAGCTTGGCGCTGCGTCCCATGCGGCGCTGGATCTCCATGAAG
This sequence comes from Janthinobacterium glycogeni, assembly GCF_051380725.1. NCBI lineage: Bacteria > Pseudomonadati > Pseudomonadota > Betaproteobacteria > Burkholderiales > Oxalobacteraceae > Janthinobacterium > Janthinobacterium glycogeni. Next base: position 263,220 of record NZ_JBNYXP010000003.1, read on the forward strand.
ATCACGGTGCCGAACGGACGGGCGATGAAGGCGAACGAGAAAATCAGGAACGCATATAAAGTACCTTCCAGGCGTTCTTCAAACGGGAAGAAGACGCGCGGAAACACCAGCACCGAGGCGATGGCGTAGACAAAGAAGTCAAAGTATTCGGAAGCGCGGCCGATGATCACGCCGACGGCGATCTCACCGGGGTCGATATGCGATTCGACCGTGCCGGCCCCGCGTGCGTCGCGCAGGGAGTGGGGGGAAAAGTCGGCGGGTACATCGCCGTTGTGTGTGCGCGTGCTGGACATGATGATCGTCTCCAATATCGTTTCGAGTTCGGCCAACGCGTAACTTACCCCGGGTGTCTCACGCCCGGAGCAGGACTATTCATTAGATAGTTGTAGGAAAAGTCCTCGTCTACCAAGTGAAAGTCCGAGCAAGGGGTAGGACAAAACGTCCAATTGCCAGTGCGCTCCAGTGAGAATACAGTACCATATCTTCATCCCCTGTACTGGACTTTCCTGTATGTTTTCATTAAAAGTTCGTCGCGGACTGCTTCTTTTACCTCTCGCATTGTTGGCTGGTTGCAATACGGTGGTACTGAATCCGTCTGGTGACATCGCAGTTCAGCAAGGCAATCTGATTGTCATCTCGACATTGCTGATGCTGTTGATTATCGTTCCGGTAATCGCCCTGACCCTGCTGTTCGCATGGCGCTATAGAAAAAACAACACCGCGGCCAAATACGAGCCGGACTGGGACCACTCGACTCGCCTCGAGCTGATTATCTGGGGCGCGCCCCTGTTGATCATCATCGTGCTGGGCCTGCTGACCTGGATCAGCACCCACACCCTCGATCCATACCGCCCATTGAGCCGTATCGACGCCAACCGTCCCATTCCCGCCAGCCACAAGCCGATGATCGTCGAAGTCGTGGCCATGGACTGGAAATGGCTGTTCATCTACCCGGAGCAAGGCATCGCTTCCGTGAATGAACTGTACGCGCCCGTCGATCGTCCGATCCGCTTCAAGATCACCGCGTCGTCCGTCATGAACTCGTTCTTCATCCCCGCACTGGCAGGTCAGATCTACGCCATGCCGGGCATGGAAACGCAGTTGAACGCCGTCATCAACAAGCCGGGCGTCTATAAAGGTTTCTCCGCGAACTACAGCGGTGCCGGTTTCTCGGGCATGCGCTTCAAGTTCCACGGCGTCAACGATGCGGACTTCGACAAATGGGTGGAATCGGCACGTGCCGGTGGCGGCGCGCTGAACCGCGACGACTACCTGTCGCTGGCCCAGCCTAGCGAACGCGACCCGGTACGCCGCTACAGCGCCGTGCCTAACGATCTGTACAAGGCAATTCTGAACCGCACCATCGTTTCCGACGCCCTGTGCGTGACGCCGGTCGAGCCATACAAATTGACGATGGCAAAAAGCCCGGTAGCGGCCGTAACGGCAGTAGTCGCTAGCGATGCAGTGGTTGAAAAGGGCGTTCAAGCCAAGTAACGACTGCATGAATCCCGCAGCGCATTGCGCTGCAGATACTGGCGCCGCTTGCCTGGCGCCTCCCTTTTTTCTCTGAGAGTAACAATGCTAGACCATATTGATCTGACGAAGCTTATATTCGGCCGTCTGACTTGGGATGCAATTCCATTTCACGAACCTATCCTGCTGGCGACCTTTGCAATGGTCGCCCTGGGCGGTATCGCACTCGTTGCGGCACTGACGTATTTCCGCGTCTGGGGTACCCTGTGGCGCGACTGGATCACCAGTATCGACCATAAAAAAATCGGTATCATGTACATGATCCTGGGCTTGGTCATGCTGCTGCGCGGCTTTGCCGACGCGCTCATGATGCGTACCCAGCAGGCGATCGCCTTTGGCGACAATGCCGGCTTCCTGCCGCCGCATCACTACGACCAGATCTTCACCGCCCACGGCGTGATCATGATCTTCTTCGTCGCGATGCCTTTCGTGACGGGTCTGATGAACTACGTGGTGCCGCTGCAAATCGGCGCGCGCGACGTGGCTTTCCCTTTCCTGAACAACTTCAGCTTCTGGATGACCACCATGGGCGCCGTCCTGGTGATGGCTTCGCTGTTCGTCGGCGAATTCGCCCGCACGGGCTGGCTGGCGTATCCACCGCTGTCGGGCATCGTCGGCAGTCCGGACGTGGGGGTAGACTATTACATCTGGTCCTTGCAGATTGCCGGGGTCGGGACGCTATTGTCCGGTGTCAACCTGATCGCCACCATCGTCAAGATGCGCGCGCCAGGCATGACCTGGATGAAAATGCCAGTCTTCACCTGGACCGCATTGTGCACCAACATCCTGATCGTCGCCGCCTTCCCGGTGCTGACGGCTGTATTGGCCATGCTGTCGCTGGATCGCGTTGCCGGCTTTAACTTCTTCACGACGGAACTGGGCGGCAACGCCATGATGTACGTCAACCTGATCTGGATCTGGGGTCACCCAGAGGTGTACATCCTGATCCTGCCGCTGTTCGGCGTGTTCTCGGAAGTCGTCGCCACGTTCAGCAGCAAGCGCCTGTTCGGCTACGCCTCGATGGTGTACGCCACCTGCGTCATCATGATCCTGTCCTACCTGGTATGGCTGCATCACTTCTTCACCATGGGTTCGGGCGCCAGCGTCAACTCCTTCTTCGGCATCACGACGATGATCATTTCGATCCCGACGGGCGCGAAGATCTTCAACTGGCTGTTTACCATGTACCGCGGCCGTATCCGCTTCGAACTGCCGATGCTGTGGACGATCGGCTTCATGGTCACCTTCACCATCGGCGGCATGACCGGCGTATTGCTGGCCGTACCACCAGCGGACTTCGTATTGCACAACAGCCTGTTCCTGATCGCCCACTTCCATAACGTGATTATCGGCGGCGTGGTCTTCGGTGTATTCGCTGCGATCAACTACTGGTACCCGAAAGCCTTCGGCTACAAGCTCGACGCGTTCTGGGGCAAGTGCTCGTTCTGGTTCTGGTTCGTCGGCTTCTACCTGGCCTTCATGCCGCTGTACGTGCTGGGCCTGATGGGTGTGACCCGTCGTGTCAACCACTTTGAAGATCCATCGCTGCAAATCTGGACCATCATCGCCTGGTTTGGCGCCGTCTCGATCGCGCTGGGCATCGGCTCGCTGCTGATGCAGTTCTATGTCAGTTTCCGCAACCGTCACGCCCTGCGCGACGTCACCGGCGACCCATGGGGCGGCCGTACGCTGGAATGGTCGACGTCGTCGCCACCGCCAGACTATAATTTCGCCTTCGCGCCGCAAGTGCACGAACTCGATGCATGGACCGACATGAAGAAACACGGTTACCAGCGTCCGACGTCCGGTTTCACGAAGATCCACATGCCGAAGAATACCTGGGCCGGTTTCGTGATCGCCGCACTGTCCGCACTGGTCGGTTTTGGCCTGATCTGGCAAATGTGGCTCGTAGCCGGCATTGGCTTTGCGGTCATGATGATTACGATCATCGTCCATACCTTTAACTACAAGCGCGATTACTACATTCCTGCGGAAGAAGTGGTCCGTACCGAAGACGCTTATACTAAATTGCTGAGCAGCCATGTCTGATACCATCGCCCATAACACCGGCGCCGCTGGCGCCGCACCAAGCACGCGCAGCTACTTTGTGCGCGAGCACCATCCGGAAAACGGCAGCTTGCTGGGTTTCTGGCTCTACCTGATGAGCGATTGCCTGATCTTCGCCTGTCTGTTCGCCACGTACGCCGTGGTCGGCCGCAGCTACGCGGACGGCCCGACGGGCGCCGCGCTGTTCGACCTGCCACTGGTGGCCGTCAACACGGCCATGCTGCTGCTGTCGTCGATCACCTACGGCTTCGCCATGCTGACCATGCAGCGCAAGCAATTGCGCAGCACCCTGGTCTGGCTGGGCATCACGGGCCTGTTCGGCCTGGCCTTCCTGTCGCTGGAAATGTATGAATTCATTCATCTGATCCACGAAGGCGCCGGTCCGCAGCGCAGCGCGTTCCTGTCGTCGTTCTTCGCCCTGGTCGGTACCCACGGCTTGCACGTGACGTTCGGCGTGATCTGGCTCGTGACTCTGATGTTCCAGTTGAACAAGCATGGCCTGACCCCGGAAAACGGCCGTCGCATGATGTGCCTGTCGCTGTTCTGGCACTTCCTGGACGTCATCTGGATCGGCGTCTTCACCTTTGTCTACCTGATGGGAGTGCTGCCATGAGCGACCACAACACACACGGCGATAGCCACCACCATGACCATCACGATCATGGCAGCCTGAAAAGCTACGCCATCGGCTTCATCCTGTCGGTGATCCTGACGGCCATTCCTTTCTGGCTGGTGATGACGAAAGCCATCACCAACTCGGGCACCATGGGCCTGGTCCTGCTGGCGTTCGCGGCTGTTCAAGTGGTCGTGCACATGGTGTACTTCCTGCACATGAACACCAAGTCCGAAGGCGGCTGGAACATGATGGCGCTGATCTTCACGATCATGATCGTGGGCATTGCCATGGCCGGTTCCCTGTGGGTCATGTACCACATGAACCACAACATGATGCCGGATCTGATGCCTGAGTACATGCATACGAAAACGGCTCCATGATGAGTCAACCGCGCCCAAGCAACACCGGGCGCGCCCCTGGCGCCGCATCGCAAGATGCCGCGCCAGGCCCACGCGGCATGGCTGTGCATTATTCAAAAATTGCACTGGCCTTGCTGGCGGGGATCTTGTTTGCCGGTTTCTGCGCCCTGGGAACCTGGCAAGTCAAGCGCCTGTTCTGGAAGCTTGACCTGATCGAGCGCGTCGAACAACGCGTACATGCACCCGCAACGGACGCACCTGGACCCGCAGCCTGGGCCAGCATTACGCCTCAAACGGATGAATACCGCCATGTGCGACTCTCCGGTACGTATCTCCCCATTTTCAATACCCTGGTGCAAGCAACGACGGCACTGGGCAGCGGCTATTGGCTGGTGACGCCTCTGCGCCTGGCCGATGGCAGCATCGTGCTCATCAACCGCGGCTTCGTGCCGAAACGCGCCAGCATCGCCGCCAGCACCCCGGCCGGCATCGTCGAGGTCGACGGCTTGCTGCGCATCAGCGAGACGGGCGGCGGTTTTCTGCGCGAAAACAGTCCTGCCACGCAGCACTGGTATTCGCGCGACGTGGCCGCCATCGCCGGCTCGCACATGCTGAGCAACGTGGCGCCATACTTCGTCGATGCGAAGGCAAAGTCGGAAACGGCCGTCGACGCTCCCGTGGGCGGCCTGACCGTGATCTCGTTCCATAACAACCACCTCGTGTATGCCTTGACGTGGTTCGCGCTGGCCTTGATGGTGGCCGGCATCACGTGGTGGATCGTGCGCGAGGGCAAGCGCCGCCGCGCGCGCCGCGCCGCCGGTCACAATACGCAAGAAAGCGACCATGCCGGGCAGGATTGAGATCCTGCCCAACCGCGAGGTGTTAGAACGCGGCGCCGTGGCGGCCGAGATGGAACATCCGGCCGGCCACCAGAACATGAAGCTGCTGATCCAGCTGCGCTGGCTGGCCGTGATCGGCCAGATCAGCACGATCTTCGGCGTCGGCGTGGGACTGGGCATCGCCTTGCCCGTGCCCTACATGCTCGAAGTGCTGTCCTGCCTCATCGCTTTTAACTTAGCCAGCCTGCTGCGCTGGCACGAACGCCAGCCCGTTTCCAACACGGCGCTGTTCCTCGCCTTGCTGGTCGACGTCACCGTGCTGACGGCCCAGCTATACCTGAGCGGCGGCATCAGCAACCCGTTCGCCTTCCTGTATCTGCTGCAAGTCATCCTCAGCGCCGTCCTGCTGGAAGTATGGTCGACGTGGATCATGGTGGCCATCACCAGCCTGTGCCTGGCCGGCCTGGCCGTGCTGCCCGGCCCCTTGATCCTGCCGATCGACCCCGAGCGCGGTTTTTCCAGCCTGTACGTGCAAGGCTTGCTGATATGTTTCATCCTGAACGCCGCCTTGCTGGTGGTGTTTATCACGCGCATCAACCGCAACCAGCGGGCCGGCGACGCCAAGGTGGCTGACTTGCGCCAGCGCGCGGCCGAAGAAGAGCACATCATCCGCATGGGCTTGCTGGCCTCGGGTGCCGCGCACGAGCTGGGCACGCCGCTGGCAACCCTGTCCGTCATCCTCGGCGACTGGCGCCGCATGCCGGAACTGAGCAAGAACAGCGAGATGCTGGAAGAAATCACGGAAATGCAGGCGCAATTGCAGCGCTGCAAGAGCATCGTCAGCGGCATCCTGCTGTCGGCGGGCGAGGCGCGCGGGGAATCTTCCGTGAAAACGACGATCAATACCTTCCTCAACGACCTGGTCGACGAGTGGCGCACGAGCCGTCCGATCCAGGATTTCGAGTACGATAACCGCATCGAGCACGATATTCCCGTCGTCTTCGATTCGACCCTGAAGCAAACCATCTGCAATGTGCTCGACAATGCGCTGGAAGCGTCGCCCGAATGGCTGCGCTTCGAGGCGACGCGCGAAGCGGACGCCCTGCACCTGGTTATCACCGATGCGGGGCCCGGCTTCGAGCCGTCGATGCTGACGCACCTGGGTAAACCATATCAAAGCAGCAAGGGCAAGCCCGGCGGCGGCCTCGGACTGTTCCTGGTGGTGAATGTCGCGCGTACCCTGGGCGGCACGGTGACGGCGCGCAACCGGGTGCAGGGCGGGGCGGTGGTGCACCTGGCCTTGCCGCTGGCGGCCATCAAACTGGAAAGAGAAAGCGACCACCATGCAGGATGACCGTCTGTTACTGATCGTGGAAGACGACGCCGCGTTTGCCCGCACCCTGGGCCGCTCGTTCGAACGGCGCGGCTACCAGGTCATCCTGGCCACCAATTTCGACGAGGCGAGCGCCCTGCTGGAGCAGCATTGTCCCGACTACGCCGTCGTCGATTTGAAGCTCAATGGCAATACCTCGGGCCTGGCCTGCGTGCAGATGCTGCACCAGCACGACCCGGAGATGCTGATCGTCGTGCTGACGGGCTACGCCAGCATCGGCACGGCCGTCGAAGCGATCAAGCTGGGCGCCTGCCAGTACCTGGCGAAGCCGTCGAACACGGACGACATCGAAGCGGCCTTCGGCCACGTGGCCGGCAACGCCGACATCGAACTGACCAACCGCGCCACCAACATCAAGACCCTGGAATGGGAACGCATCCACGAAATGCTGGCCGAGACGGATTTCAATATCTCGGAAACGGCGAGAAGGCTGGGCATGCACAGGCGCACCCTGGCGCGCAAACTGGAAAAGCAGCGGGTGAAATAGACGCCGCGACCAGCTAGTCGTCGGCGAAGGTCAGTTCGAGCACGCTGTCATCGCTCCAGTCCTGCTCCCGCAGCGGCGGCGTGAACGACGCGCCGTTGAAGGGCACGGGCGCGCTCTTGCCATTAAAACTGATTGTTGCCGCCGTGATGCGCCGCGCTTCGGCAAAGCTGTAGGTACCCTTTTGGGACACGAAATTGCACGGCCCGCCCAGCGCTCCCATCGCCGTGCGCATGGCGAAAGGCAAGGTTTCCTTGTCGATGGCCCAATGGACCTCGCACGCCAGCCGCAGGTCGCCCAGGCGGCGCAGCGTATCGCTGGTCGCCGCGCTCCTGACGTAGGGTATCCACCTGACCGAGCCCGCCTTGCGGTTCACGGTCAGCTCGGCCTTTTCATACAACGGCCCCTGCTCGACGGGCAGGGTGAAGATGTTCGTTTCCCCCAACGGAATCGCCATGCCCGCCTCGTCGCTTTCCAGCCTGAGCGTGATGGCGTGCATGTCGACATCGGCACGGCGCGGTTCCAGGATGAAGCGCAGCTGCGCGCCAGGCGCCAGCGCATGTTTTTCCTCGAAGCGTTTGACGCCCTTGAGCATGGCGCTGTAGGGCTTCCAGTCCGGATCGCGGATGCCTTTGATATTGACGGACGCCGCCTCCTGGCCCGCTTGCTCCATGGCTTGCACCGTATCTGCCCGGGCCTGTGCTGCGGCACCACCTAAACACAACAGAAGACCAGCTATTGCACGCATATTTATCCTGTTCATTTGAATCTCATGTCCTTGTTTCTCAAAGCCCACTTTGGCATGAGTGTAGAAAAAAACAGAAGTGCCAGGAGGTTTTTAAGACAGAGTGTCAATTGGGATGAATGGAATGCTGGAAACCGCTGCTTTTCCGCGGTGCGTGCTTTAAAACGCCAATCGAATTTCCGATTTGGCAATGTCGATTTGATATGTGCGATGATTACTGCAAGTGTGCGTAGCAGACGAAACGCCCGTTCAAGGCCAATCCAGTGCAGTTTTTAAACAAACACCATTCCTCAGAAAACCCGCCATGTGCAAGCACTTCCAGAAGAGCCTTCTGCGCCGCCACACCAGGCGACTTTCCAGTGAGCTTGCCCGCCACCTCTTTCATCGCAAACAACGGCCAGGTTGTCTGCTCGGGAGCGCATTCCACATACCATTTTTGCGAGCAAATTCTGCACTCGTAGTTTGAAATCTCATAATCGAGTGCTGGTGAAAGATCGTCGCTGTCCAGGCGCTGAAAATACGCTGAAAATTCTTTTGCACCTTTGTAATCAAAGGGCGTTTTCCAGTAATCGATATCCGCGATTGCCGATGGTAATTTCTTACAATTACACATGAAACGCCAAGCCTGGCTTTGATGTGGCTGCCAGCCACTCCATCTTCTGCACCCGGATATGCGGATGGCTTTCCAGCGCTTCCCATTCCGGCAAGAAGACAAAGCCCTGTTTCTGGTAAAACGCGGCCGCGCGGGTGTTCTCCGGCGCCACGTCGAGCACCAGGCGAGGATGGCCGTTGTCCATGGCGCACCGTTTGACGGCATCGACCAGTCCTTGCGCCACGGCCAGGCCCCGATAGTCGGACTGCACCCACATGGCGATCAGGTGGCACTCGCCATTGCCGGCCACCACCTGTGCGGCCAGGCCGATGGGCTGCTCTCCATCGAAGGCGAGGAAGAACGTGCGCTGCGGCGTGCTGATGGCGCGCTGCTGCCAGTCGGCATCGGAAAAAGCGGCCGCGCTGGTATGGCTGGCGCCGAAAGCCGTGGGGGCGTCGAGCAGGGCGGCCAGGCGCGCGGACTTCAGCGCCGGCCAGTCGGCGGCGCCGGTGGGGCGGATAATCATATTCTTCAAATCTGCGACATTCCTTAACTGGCGGGCGCGTCCGTGGACGACGAAATCTTTTTGTACGCTTCCGCCAGCATCGTGACGGTCGCTACGTCGTTCACGCTGTGCGCCTCGATGATGGTCTCGCCGGCTTGAATGGTGACATCGCCGTTCGCATAGCTGGCGGGAAAGCGCCGCTCGGTGATCTTGTTGGTCAGCACATTGCGCGAGTAGCGCAGCGCCACGAGCCGGTCGCCTTCCTGCTTGATGACGACATAGTTCGGGACGGTCGTGCGTTCCAGTTTCCACGTGCCGATAAAGTCTTCGACAGGGGCGGCGCCGGCATGCAGTGCGCAGCAGGCGGTGAGGGCGCCCAGGAGCAGTTTTTTCATGGTGTAGACAGCCTATGCAAGAGTGGCCTGCGGTGCAGGAAAATACGTCACATATGCTTGAATGGCGTGGCGCTTGTCCATGGGGCAGCGCCAGTCATTTAAGTATTTAGCAATATTAACAGGGTCGTCGACGTGTTTGCCGCCGTTCCCGCAATTTTGCTCAGGCCGTGTTGTATGTGCGCCCTGACAGTGCCAGTAGCGCCTTGGCCTGGGTTATGACCAGCGTGCCGGCAGCATGCTCAGTTGAAGACGATCGCCGTCTTGTGTTCGATGCTGAGCCGGCATGCCTCGTACGCGGCCAGCCAGGCGATCAGTTCGCGCTCGAGGCCGTCTTCGTCGTCGATGCGTGCATTGATGCGCGCAGCCTCTTCATCGCTCAGCTCGTCGCCGAGCAGGAAAATGCCCAGCGCGGGCGCCACCGTGACCAGTTCGGCGCGCAGGCTGTACGAGGAGCCGAGCATGCCGCCCAGCAGTGCATTTTCCTCATCGGCAAAAATGACTTCCTCGAAGACGAGGGGGAAGTAAAAGCCTTCGCAGTCGGAATGGCAGATCAGATGGCTGTCGAAGTCATCCTGCGCGGCTTCGAGCACTGGATCCTGCGTTGCATCCTCGCCTTCGGCCAGTGGCGTGGCACGCCATTGCGCATCCAGGCGCGCTTGGGCATAAGCGCGGCGCAGGGTGTGCAGGAAACCGTATGGGAAGGAATCGAGCATGGCGCGCGAATCCAGTTGCGGCAGCGCGGCCGGTTCGCTGTGCTGTGGCAGCCCCGCCTTTTGCAGCAGCAGGTTGGCTTCCTCAAAAGCGGTGACGAGCCACTGCGCGCCTTCCGGGTCTTCTTCCAGCAGGTCGGCTAGGGCGCCGACCGAAATTGCCAATCCCATGTATGAACTCCTCTAGTTGGGCATCAGTCTAAACCATTTGCCTCTGTTCATCATTTACGATTGGTCCCACACTTCAATCGTCAGCAGCTGCCCGGGCGCGCACGCGGCGATGCGCTCCGGATGCACGGTGATGCTGCCGGGCCAGCCCGTCAGCTTATCTTGCGGAAACTCGCCATCCTGCGCCTCGGCGATGCCCGCCAGCAGCAGGGGCGCGATGACGCCGGCCGGGGCCGTGTAGCGGTTGGGAAAGCCGTTGAACGTCAGCTGGGTCGCCTTGCCGTGCTCGCATAATTGCGCGATCCAGTCCGCGCCGAACAGGCCTGCCTCCCAGCTGGCGAGAAAAGCGTCCTTGTTGACTTTCGTCATATCGGCCAGTTGTTCCGGCGTTTCTGTCGAGATAATCGTCCACCAGCCTGACATGGGCATTCCTTGTGAAAAGTGACAATTAACGGGTCATGGCGCGGCGCAGCAGGTAGCTGAGGCCATCGACGGCGGCCACCATCAGCAGCATGGCGACGATGACGGTGGCGGCGCTCTGCATCTGGAACAGCGACAGATGATATTTCAGCATCTGCCCCAGGCCGCCCGCGCCGACCACGCCGAGAATGGCGGCGGCGCGGATATTGTTTTCCCAGCGGTACAGGGTGTAGGACATCATCTGCGGCCCGCATTGCGGCAAGGTGGCATATAAAAAGGCCACGGCGGGCCGAGCGCCGTTGATGCGCAACGTCGTCGCCGGCAAGGGCGGACAATTTTCAAACGCATCGGCAAACAGACGGCCCAGCACGCCCACCGTGTGCAGGGCCAGCGCCAGGGTGCCCGCGAACGGGCCCAGGCCGGCGGCGATCAGCAGGATCGAGGCCCATACCAGTTCGGGGATCGAGCGCAGCACATTCAACACGCCGCGCGTCGCGTTGCGCGCCAAGTGACCAAAACGGCCGCTGGCGGGCAGGGCCAGCAGCGCGCCCAGGACGGCCGCAATCACCGTGCCGATGGCCGACATGGCCAGGGTCTCGAACGTGGCGATGCCCACTTTCATCAGGAAGGGACTGGCCAGCTCCGGCGGGGCGAAGCCGTGCAGGAAGTCGGCGCTCGTGCGCACGGCGTCGGCACTTAAGAATTCTCCCCATTTCAGGGGCAGGGTGGCGAAGCTGGCGATGACCAGCAGCAATAAACCGCCCAGCAAGGCCCAAGTGGACCAGCGCACAGGCGCAGGAGGAGGCAATGCAGGCAGCATGGACGTGTCGCCCTTCATGCCAGCCTCCGGCGCAGCATGGCGGATACGGCGTCAGCGCCCGCCACCAGCAGCACGAACACCATCAGCATGGTGGCCAGTTCATTGCCTGCCATCATTTTCATCGATTCATCCATGCGCTGGCCCAGGCCGCCCGCGCCGACAAAACCCATGACGACGGAGCCGCGGATCGCGCATTCCCAGCGGTAAATCGTGTATGACACGAGTTCGGCGGCCGACTCTGGCAGGGCGCCGTACAGCAAGGCTTTCAAGCGGCCGCTGCCATTGTGCAGCAGCGCGTTGCAGGCGGCGGCGTCCGACGATTCGAGGATTTCCGCGTACACCTTGCCCAGCATGCCGCAATAGGTGAGGGCGATGGCGATCACGCCCGCCGTCGGTCCCAGGCCGACGATGCGGACCAATAACAAGGCCCAGACCAGTTCCGGCACGCTGCGCAGCAGTACCAGCAGCGCGCGCACGCCATGGCGCACGCTGGCGGCCAGCGGCGACACCTGGCCGGAACCGATGCGCGAGATCGACAAACGCTCCGTCACCAGCAAGGTCAAGGGAATGGCGCCCAGCATGGCCAGCGCCATGCCGGCCGTGGCCATGGCGATGGTTTCCCAGCTGGACACCGCCACCAGCTGCAAAAATTCCAGCGAGTGGGCGGGCGGCACGAAGCTGGCCAGGAATTGCCAGGTGGCCGCCAGGCTTTGCGCATCCCAGAGTATCCACGGCTTGAACTCGGCCTGCACCAGCATCGGCCACAGCACGAGCAGCACGATGGCCGCCCCGGTCAGGCGGCCGCGCCAGGCGGGGTCGCGCGGCATGGCGGCGTCGGCGCTCTTCAGCAAAGGGGCCTCGCGGCGTCCAGGTTCGCCTCCACCGATTCGAACTGGGGCGCGGCGTCGGCCTTGTTGCGGTACAGCTCGGCGATCATGGCGTCGCTGACCTCGCTGCCAGGCAAGTCGAAGACGATCTGGCCATCGCGCAAGGCGACGATGCGCGTAAAGCAGGCGCGCGCGATCTCGACCTGGTGCAGGCTGCAGATCAGGGTGGCGTTGCGCGCCGTCGCTTCCGCCTGCAGCACATGGATCGTCTGCAAGGCGAGGGTGGGGTCGAGCGCGGACAGCGGTTCGTCGACGAGGAACACTTGCGCATCCGACACGAGCGCGCGCGCCATGCCGCAGCGCTGGCGTTCGCCGCCGGACAGGCGGTCGACCCTGGCGTACAGTTTATCCTGCAGGTTGAATTTACCCAGCGCTTCCCACGCGGCGCGCGGATCGACGGGTGCCAGCAGCGAACGGATGGCCGTCCACAAGCGCCATTGCGGCAGGCGTCCCGCCAGCACGGCGTTGACGACGCGCTGGCGCGGCGGCAGCGGCGGCGTTTGCGGCGCGAGGAACAGGCGCGCGCGCAAGGCATGGCGTTCGCCGCTGGCGAGCTGCCACGGAGAAGTCCCGAGTACGCTCAAGCTGCCGGACTCGGGACGCAGCGCGCAAGCCAGGGTATGCAGCAGGCTGGTCTTGCCGGCGCCCGAAGGGCCGATCAGGGCGATCTGCTCGCCCTGGGCCACGTCCAGGTCCACGTCGCGCAGGGCCAGCGCATTGCCGGCGGCGCCCGCGTGGTGGACGCAGACCTTGTGAAGTTGGAATGTCATGCGATGTGTCGGTGTGGGGACGGTGGGTGTCGGATGACGCGGCTGCGCCGTTAATCCGACCTACGCCATGCGACGGCAGCGTAGGTCGGATTAGGCCGGAGGCCGTAATCCGACAGATTCAGCAATTACTTCAACAGCTTCGCGTCGCGTGCGGCCGCTTCGATATCCTTGTAGTTCTCGGCCTTGGTCGGGATGAACTTGGTCGCGCGCTGCAGCTCGAGGATTTCCTTGCCTTCCGGCGTGGAAGCATCGAGCGCCAGGAAGGCGTCCGTCAGCTTCTTGCGCACGACGGGATTCATGTCGGCGCGCACGCTCCAGTTGTAATCGTAGTAGCCCGGTGTCGTGTAGAACACGCGCACCTTGCTTGGATCAACCTTTTTCGCTTCGACCAGCTTTTCCCACACCGAAATGTTCAAGGTGCCCGCATCGACCTTGCCGCCGGCCACTGCCGCCACGGTGGCGTCATGTGCGCCCGAAAACGCGATGCGCTTCATGTCCGTGTCCGGGTTGATCTTGGCGGCCAGCAAGTAGTAGCGCGGCATCAAGTGGCCCGAGGTCGACGATTCCGAGCCGAACGTGAAATTCTTGCCTTTCAGGTCCGACAATTGATTGATGTCCTTGCTGGTGGTCACGAACACGGAGCGGAACTTCGTGTCTTCCTCGCGCTGCACCAGCGGCACGATCTTGCCGCCGCTGCGCACGTTCGCTTGCACAAAGGTAAAACCGCCGAACCAGACCATGTCGAGCTTGTGATTGATCAAGCCTTCCACAGACGCCGCGTAATCGGTGACGGGCGTAAATTCCACCTTCATGCCCAGCTTTTTCTCCAGATAGCTGCCCAGCGGCTTGAACTTGCGCTGCAATTCCGTCGGCGCTTCGTCGGGAATGGCGGACACGCGCAATACTTGCTGCGCCTGCGCCAGGCCGCTGTGGATGGCCAGGGTGGCGGCGACGGTGGCCAGGATGGCGGGGAATTTGTTGGAGAACGTGGTCATGGGACTGCCTTTGCAAAAAATATTCATTAGATTACGGAAACCCCGGTCGTACCTTCCTGCATCTCGCCGATGACGACGGCGTCGCCAAAGCCTTCGGCGCGGAAAATCGCCAGCACTTGCTCGACGGCTTCCGGCGCGCAGGCCACCAGCAGGGGGCCGGCCGTCTGCGGGTCCGTCAAAATCGCCTTGTCGATGGCGCTCAGGCTGTCGGACAGCGCCACTTGCGCGCCATAGCCCTGCCAGTTGCGGCCCGAGGCGCCCGTGATGTTGCCATTCTGCGCCAGTTGCTGCACCTGCGGCAGCAGCGGCACGTCGTCCATGGCGATGCGCGCCTGCAACTTGGCGCCGCGCGCCAGTTCCAGGGTGTGGCCCAGCAAGCCGAAGCCCGTCACATCCGTCAGCGCATGCACGCCGTCGAGCAGGGCCAGTTTCTTGCCCGGGGTATTCAGTTTGGTGGTGTTGGCGATCAGGGAGGCATAGCCATCGGCGTCGAGCGCGTTCTTTTTCAGCGCGGCCGACAGGATGCCCACGCCGATCGGCTTGCCCAATACCAGCTTGTCGCCGGCGCGCGCGCCCGCGTTGCGTTTCACCTGCGACGGGTGGACCAGGCCCAGCACGACCAGGCCGTAGATCGGTTCGACGGAATCGATGGTGTGGCCGCCCGCGATGGGGATGCCGGCCTGGGCGCAGATGGTTTCGCCGCCTTTCAAGATGAGGCCGATGGTTTCCACCGGCAGCTTGTTGATCGGCATACCCACCAGGGCCAGCGCCATGATGGGCGTGCCGCCCATGGCGTACACGTCGGAAATGGCGTTGGTGGCGGCGATGCGGCCAAAGTCGAACGGGTCGTCGACGATGGGCATGAAGAAATCCGTCGTGGCGATCAGCGCCTGCTCGTCGTTGAGCTGGTAGACGGCCGCGTCATCGGAGGTTTCTATGCCGACCAGTAATTCCTTCGGCAGGGGAAAGCCGCCGCTGCCCTTCAAGATGTCGGCCAGCACGCCCGGTGCAATTTTGCAGCCGCAGCCGCCGCCATGGGCAAATTCGGTCAACCGGATGGGTGTATTGGGTGTTGCTGCGCTATCGGACATGGTCGTCATCCTGCTCAAAAAGGTCATTAAAAGCTGCGCCGACGCTTACGCGGCGCTGGCGGTACGGGGTTCGCCGACGATAGCACATAATGCGCGCGCGGCTTGCTCAAAGGCATGTTCTGAAATATCGGGCAAGACCAGCGGCGTCGCCTGCGCGTAGCGGCTGAAGTTGCGGGCGATCGATTGCCGGTAGACGGGGTCGTAATGCTGGACCAGCAGTTCTTCGACCAGCTCGGCCATCTGGCCCGAGGTCGCCAGTTGCTGCCAGTGGGCAATTTTCTCCTTGCCATGCAGCTGCGTCAACAGGGCCAGCTGCACGTTCAGGCGCGCCGGGTCGCCGACGAAATGTTCATAGTCCTGCATCAGCAGTTGCACGCGCTGCTCCGTGGCCAGCCGCACGTCCGTGCAGGCGGCCGCGCGCATCTTGTCCATCAGCGCGTCGGGCACGCGCAGGCGGCCCACTTTCTTGCTTTCCGATTCGATGAAGACGGGCAGTGCCGGGTCGAAAGTACGCAGTTGCTGCCACAGCGCGCTTTCAAACGCTTTTTGCGACGGCTGCTCTGCCTCGGGCAAGCCGCCCAGCACGGAGCCGCGGTGGGCCGCCAATTGTTCCAGGTCGATCACCTGCGCGCCCTGGCGGTCCAGCACCTGCAGCAAGCGGCTCTTGCCGCTGCCCGTGGGGCCGCACAGCACGTTGATGAAATCGAAGCGCTCGGGCAGGGTGGCCAGTTCGGCGTTCACATGGCGCCGGTAATCCTTGTAGCCGCCCTCGAGCTGCGTGACGGGCCAGCCGATGCGCGCCAGGATGTGCGCCATGGCGCCGCTGCGGTTGCCGCCGCGCCAGCAGTAGACGAGCGGTTTCCAGTGCTGCGGATGAGCGAGGAAACTGTCTTCGATATGCCGCGCGATATTTTTTGCTACCAGCGCCGCGCCCAGCTTCTTCGCCTCGAAAGCGCTGGTCTGTTTATACAAAGTACCGACGCGCACGCGCTGCTCGTCGTCGAGCACGGGCAGGTTGATGGCGCCCGGCAAGTGGTCTTCCGCGAACTCGGACGGGCTGCGCACGTCGATGATGGCGTCGAATTCATGCAGGCGCGGCAGGATGTCGCGGAAGGGAAGGACTGCAGGGTATTTCATCGTGGCGCGGCTGCTAGCAATGGGGAAAGACGTATTATCCCCGATAAAGGCCGCTGGCGTGGGGCTTTGGCGTCGCCGTTCACACTGCGCGCGCCGGGCCGCCATCTTGCATGCCCGTAAAGAACTGCACCAGGCCGTGCGGGGCATCGTCTCTAAAGCACAGGCGCAGGATGCGTTCGGACTCCGCCGCGGCCGCGCCGCTGCGCGCAAACAGCGCCGTTTCATATGCCAGCAGTGCCGCCGCCACGTCGCCCGGCTGCGCGGCAAGCGCCTGCGCCAGCTCGGCGCCGTCCAGCATGGCCAGGTTGGCGCCTTCGCCGGCCGGCGCCATCAAATGGGCCGCGTCGCCCAGCAAGGTCACGCCCGCCACGCGCTGCCAGCGGTGGTCGACGGGCAGCAGGTGTACGGGACGGGGCACGGGCGGCGTGTCCGCGTCCGTGATCAGGGCCGTGAGCGCCGGCGCCCAGCCGGAAAATTCCGCGGCGATGCCCGCCCGGGCGGCGGCAGGGTCGGCAAAATCGATGCCGGCCAGCCAGCTTTCGGGCTTGCGCAAGGCCACATACGCATGCAGCACGCCATCGGCTTCGCGGTGGGCCTGGATGCCCTTGCCCGGCGCCAGCGCGAACAGGGCGCCCGCGCCGACGGCTTGCGCGCTGGCCGGATGGCGGCGGTCGCTGTCGAACAGATACGTTTCAATGAAGGCAATGCCGCTGTAGGCGGGCTGCGCGCTGGAGAGCAGCGGCCGTACCCGGGACCAGGCGCCGTCCGCGCCCACCAGCAGCTCGCTGGCCGCCGTGGCGCCATGCGCAAAGTGTAAAAGATGCCGGCCGCCATCCAGCGTTGTGATGCTTGTCAATTTGTGGCCCCAGCGCACGCAGCCCTCAGGCAAGGCATCGAGCAGGATGCGGCGCAGTTCGCCGCGCGGCACTTCCGGGCGCCCGCCCGTGCCATCGTCGCCCTCGTCGTGCAGGACGGTGCCGTGCTGGTCGAGCACGCGGCTCGCTTCGCCGCCCGCATGGATGAGGGCGCGGAAGGCGTCGTGCAGGCCGGCGGCGCGCAGCGCTTGCTGGCCCGTTTCCTTGTGGATATCGAGCATGCCGCCCTGACGGCGCGCCTGCGGCGAAGAGTCTGCTTCATACACGGTGGCGGCGATGCCGTGGACGTGCAGCACGCGGGCGAGCATCAGCCCGCCCAGGCCTGCGCCGATGATGGCGATATGCATGGTGATCCTTCAGGTGGTGTTTAAAATGGCAATGGAACGGCGTTCCAGAAGAATTTTGCTGCAAGCCGCCATCTGTGTCAAGATAAGCTATGCCCCATACCGTAGCGAACCCACCACGACGCGCCGACTCGCTGACGCGCGACTCCATCATCGACGCCGCCATTGCCCTGCTCGACACAGCGGGCGAGGGCGGCCTGACCTTCCGCGCCCTGGCCGCGCGTCTGGCGACGGGGGCGGGCGCCATCTACTGGCACGTGGCCGACAAGGATGATTTATTCACGGCCGCCAGCGACGCCATCGTCGCCCGCGCCATGGAGGCTGCCCCGCCCGGCGATACGCCGCAGGCGGGCATCCGCGCCGTGGCGCTGGCCATGTTTGAGGCGATGGATGCGCATCCGTGGCTGGGCTCGGCCTTGTCGCGCGCGCCGGGCCAGCTACCCACCGTGCGCATCCTGGAACGCCTGGGCCGGCAAGTCGATGCGCTGGGCGTGCCGCAGGAACGGCAGTGGATGGCGGCATGCGCCTTGCTCAATTATCTGCTGGGCGTGAGCGGGCAGAATGCGGCCAATGCCGTCCTCGCCAGGGAACAGGGCCTGGAGCGCGCGCATTTCCTCGACACCCTGGCGGGCGCGTGGTCACGCCTCGATGCGCAGGCATTTCCATTTGCGCGCAAGGTGGCGGGCCAACTGCGTGCGCACGACGACCGCGAGGATTTTTTGGCGGGAATCGACCTGATCGTGCATGGCATGCAGGCGCTGCAAGCGGGCCGCTAGCCCAGCAGGTGCCCCAGCAGCGGCGCCAGCAGCACCGTCACGACGCCGGAAAAAATCATCGTCAGGCTGGCCACGGCGCCTTCCTCCGTGCCCACGCGGCGCGCCACGGATAAGCCAAAACCGTGCGCGGCCGCGCCATACGGGGCGCCGCGGGCGATGCGCATGCGCAAGGGCAGCAGTTTTAACAGCGGCTTGCCCAGCATCAGACCGAACAAGCCTGTCATCACGACGAAGATGCCCGTCAGCTGGGCCGAACCGCCCATGTGGCGCGACGCTTCCAGTGCGAACGGGGTGGAGACGGAACGCGCCAGCAGGCTGCGCGCCATGTCGCCGTGCACGCCCAGCAGCCGGTCCAGCAGCAACGTGGCGGCCACGGACGCGACGATGCCGGCGCAGCTGCCCAGCGACAAGGCCAGCCAGTGCTTGCGGATCAGCTTGCGCTCCTGGAAGATGGGCAGGGCAAACGCGATGGTGGCCGGACCCAGCAGCCACGGCAGCCAGCGCGTCTCGCCGAAATACGTGGCGAACGGCGTCGACGTGGCCTGCACGATGACGATCAATATCGCCGAGGTGCAGATGGCGGGCGTGAGCAGGAAATGCGGATGGCGGCGGTGCACGGCCTGGTTGGCATAGAACAGTGCCAGGGTCAGCAGCAAAAACAGCAGGGACAGCAGCAGCGTGCTCATGCTTGCGCCCTCGCGGCGCGCTGGCGCAGCAGTTTTTGCAGGCGCAGCTTGCGTTCATAGCGGCACACCCATTCCACCGTCAACGCCGTGGCCAGCATCACGCTGGCAAAGCCCAGGCCGATATTCACAAACAGCATCAGCCCCTGCGACTTCAACAGTTGCGTAAATTGCACCACGGATACCACCAGCGGTATAAAGAACAGCAGCATGTTGGCCAGCAGCCAGTTCGCGCCCAGTTCGATGGCGCTTGGGCGCACCCAGCCCGCCAGCAGCAGGGCCACGAGCACGAACAGACCCACGACGCCGCCGGAGAACGGCAAGTGCAGGGCGGAGGCGGCTTCGTCGGCCAGCCACCAGGCGGCAATCAGGATGCCCACTTGCCACACGGTCTGCGCGGGCTGGCGCCAGGCAGGGATGGCGAGTGGGGCGGTGGTGGAACAAGGGACGGCTTTCACGGCAGGCTTTCAAACGGATGGGGAGGTTTTCATTGTAGTGAGCCCACATCAAAAGATAAAATGACTTAAACTCATGATTATCATTCGATATTGGAATGCATCATGGATATCCGCTCCCTGCGCTACTTCGTCGAAGTGGTCGAGCAAGCCAGTTTTACGCGCGCGGCCGCCAGGCTGCACGTGACGCAGCCCACCGTCAGCAAGATGGTGCAACAGCTGGAACAGTCGCTCGACCTGGCCTTGCTGGACCGCGCCGGCAAACGTTTTACCCTGACGGACGCGGGCAAGGTGGTGCTGTCGCGCGCGCATGAACTGCTGGCCCTGCACGCGGAACTGAAGGTGGAATTGCGCGACTTGCAACATCTGGAGCGGGGCGAGCTGCGCGTCGGCGTGTCGCCGCAGACGCACTCCACCCTGGCGCCGTGGCTGGCCGAATACCACCAGCGCTATCCGGGCATCGAACTGAAGATGTACGAGAGCGGCACGCAGGCGATCGAACGCGACTTGCGCACCGGCACGGTGGAACTGGGCACCATGCTCGACTACCCGGGCAATGCGGCCACCTGGCAGGATTTCGAAGCCTTGCCCCTCGTGCGCTCGCCGCTGTGCCTGCTGGCCGCGCCCGGCTCGCCGTGGCACGGGCGCGCTGCCGTCGCCCTGGCCGAGCTGGCCGACAGCCCCTTCATTTTCTACGGCGCCGCGTTTGCCCTGAACGACATCGTGCTCGATGCCTGCCAGCGGGCCGGTTTCGCGCCGCGCATCACGGGCCGCAGCGGCCAGTGGGATTTCATTGCCTCGCTGGTGCGGCTGGGCGTGGGTATCTGCCTGCTGCCGAAAATGTATTGCGACACGCTGGAGCCAGCGCAATTTGACGTGATTCCCCTGGACGGCCCGCCCGTGGAGTGGAATTTGATGCTGGCCTGGCGCCGGGGCGGGCGGCTGTCGTTTGCCGCGCGCGCCTGGCTGGAGCTCGTCAGGGCGCGCATGGCGGACGCCGCACGTTTACAATAGGCGCTCGCCAACCACCGCCAAGAATATGAAGAACACAGGGAACGCCAGGGTAACAGCCAAAATCAAACGCACGGCCGGCTCATTGTTGCTGGGATTGTTATGCACCGTGGGTCTGATGAGCGAAATGGGCTATGCCCAGGCCGCGCTTCCCGTGTATGGCTATTTCGTCAAGAACACTTACCCGCATGACCCGCAGGCTTTCACGCAGGGCTTGCTGTTCAAGGAGGGGCATTTATATGAAAGCACGGGCCAGAACGGCCAGTCCTCCCTGCGCAAGGTGGAATTGACGACAGGTAAGGTGCTGCAGAAAAGCATGCTCGACAAGAACGTGTTCGGCGAAGGCATCACGGACGTGGGCGACGAGATCCTGGGCCTGACGTGGATTTCGCAGACCGGCTATGTCTTCGACGTGAAAACCTTCAAATTGAAACGCAAATTCAGCTATGCGGGCGAAGGCTGGGGCCTGGCCAGCGACCATCAATTCGTCTACATGAGCGACGGCACGTCCGCCATCCGCGTGCTCGATCCGAAAACCCTGAAGGAAGTGCGCCGCTTCGAAGTGAAAGCCGAGGGCCGCCCCATCGACCGGCTGAACGAGCTGGAAATGGTCGACGGGCAACTGTTTGCCAATGTGTGGGGCGCGGACGTCATCGCCCGCATCGACCCGGCCAGCGGCAAGGTCGTCGGCTGGATCGACCTGACGGGCTTGCTGCCGCCCGAGCAGCGGGGCACGGCCAATCCCGACGCCGTGCTCAACGGCATCGCCTGGGATGGGCGCGGCAAGCGCTTGTTTGTCACTGGGAAACTGTGGCCCAAGCTGTTCGAGATCGAACTGATCGAAATCCAGCGCCGTTGATGTTTCCTATCGGACAGTATTGCTGGCGATGAATCGTTTATGATGACGATCCTTCGCCCGGTGCGACCCTTGCAGGATGCCATGCTGTTCTCTCCTTTACATCGCCTGGCGGCCGCCGCCAGCTTGCTGGCCGCCGTCTTGCCCGTCGTGCAGGCGCAGACACCCTACGTGCCGGTGATGCAGCAATACGGCGACTTTGTCGTCACGCGCGACCGCCACGGCGCGACCGTCACCTTGAATTTCCGCCGGCACGGCTATTGGCCCGGCGGCGCGCGCGAAGTGGCGGAGGTGCGGCCCATCCAGGCCACGCGCGAGGGCCAGCCCATGCTGCTGGCCTTTACCAAGGGCTACACGGGCCAGGGCACGATATTGATCGGCGTGCAGAACGGCGAACCGCTGATGCGCCCCATCAGCCCTCTGCAGCGCGACGACATGGTGCGCACGGAACGCGACCCCGAATGGGGCGTGCCGCAGCCGGGCCGTAGCGAAATACTGCTGTTTGCCCGCGATGGCCGCGCGCTCGACACGGGCACGGGCGAACTGCTGTGGTTTGACGTGCCGGGCAGCGTCACCGGTGATTATCCGCAAGCCATGCTGGTCTCCATCTCGCCCGACGGCCGGCGCGGCGCGTATCTGACGAATGCGCTGACGAAGGTGGGGATCATCGTCGCCACGCGCGACGACGGCGTGGCCGGCGTGCTGGCCTTGCCGCCCGATACCTATCAACAGTGGCTGAAGCCCTTGTCGGAGGCCGCTTCCGCACAGGCCCGCGCCGCCATCAAGACGGGCCAGGGCCGCACGGATAGCAACCGCATCCGGCGCGAGCTGGAACTGGCCTGGTTCGGGCAGCAATTTCAATGGAAACAAGGCAGGGGTGGCTGGCAAGTGACGGGCCTGGGTCTCAGTTCCGCGCCGCCCGAAGGAAAACAGCCATGAGCAAGCCTCAACTCATCGCCGGCTGCCTCGCCGCATTGTTGCTGGCCGGCTGCGTGCACAGTGAGATCGCCTCCAGGGATTATCTGGCGCAGGACATCGACAAGAGCCACGCGCTGGTGGAAGTGGACGTGGTCTTCGGGCAAGCGCCCGACGACAAGCTGACGTCGCGTACCACGTCCCGTAACAGCGTGGAATACGCGGGCGCGCCGCATATCGTCGTGCCGTTCTACCAGAAGGGCCTCGGCTTCGACCAGGGCTTCGCGGGCACCTATATGTTTGCCGTGCCCTATCCGATCGCCAAGGTCGAGACGGCCACGGCCAGCAGCCGTGTCTTCGGGCAGAAACTTGACGGCCAGCAGCCGGGCAGCCCGCGCTACCGCTTCCGCGTGCCGGGCAAGGCGCAGTGGAACAGTAATGAGACCTTCATGCTGAGCTTTGCGCGCAAGGGCCGCCGCGAGGAAATCACCTTCCGCTTCAGCAATGAGCAAAGCTGCCCGTCCGCCTTCCTGGCTACCACGCCGAAATACGGCTTCCCCATCAAGGTCGTCGCCACGTTCAAGGACAATCACGGCTGCCTGAAAGTGTGCGACAGCCGCGACCAGTGGCCTGGTTTCTGCGCCTTCCAGCCGCCGCCGGCTGCGTAACTATCATCATGCAAGCGACGTGCCGGCGTTGGACGGTGCGGCGCTTATACACGCGCGCGTTTTGCCGATTCTATTCAATTGTCATCGAATGGCGGTGTAGAACGCTTATTTTTACGCGCAAAGGCAGGCTGAATTGACGCAGATCAATGCGTCGGCCAGCGCGTAAATCTTGCCGCAAAAATATCTTTCTCAGGCGTATGATTTCTGTGCCGTGATCAGCGCGCGCAGATGGCGCGGTACGGCCCGATATCCGAAACGCATCGTTCCTGTGGAGAGACAGAATGAAAATGCCCGTGTTAGGAAGCACCCAGCCCGCCATCACCAACCGTCCGCTCGACATGCTGGACACCGACACGGCCGCCGTGCGCGCCATCGCCCAGGCGGCCGTCAGCGTCGAGCTGTTTACCATTCCCCTGTACATGGCCACCATGTATTCGATCCAGGGCACGCACCAGATCAACTCGCAAGGCATCTCCTACTACGAAGGGCGCCAGTGGCCCGGCATGGGCACCACGGCCCGCCCCGAGCTGGCGGAGCAAAAGGCCTTCAACATCATCTTCAGCGTCTTTATCCAGGAAATGCTGCACCTGCAGATGGCGGCCAACCTGGCCACGGCCATCGGCACGGCGCCATGCTTCACGGGGTCGGAGCTGCAGTCGCAGGACCACGGCTGGACCTGCTATGGCAAGGATTGCACGGTGATCCCGCACATCGTCGACTTGCAGGACACGGCCGGCTACCGCCACGTGCGCGTCAACCTGGAAGAACTGAACGCCAACCAGTGCGACCTGTTTCTCGCCATCGAGCAGCCGGAGGAGCAGGCCCGCGCCCAGCTGGCCGAGTTCGACAAGCACAACCACACCAAATATTTCCCCGAGGTACCGTTCGTGGGCTGGACGCCGGGCAAGCACGTGCACGACCTGCCCCTGTTCGGTACCATCGGCTACATGTACGAATGCTATGCGCGCTACATCAGCATCGAATACACGGATGGCCAGACCCTGTGGCAGAAGCTGTTCGTCAACGGCTCGGTGCAGCAGGACATGTTCAACAGCCAGGTCCAGGGCCATGCCAAGGCGGAATTTCCCAAGTTCGACACCTGCTTCGGCCCGCAGGATCAGGATGGCGGCCAGACGGGCTCGTTCAACAAGGCCATCGACATGATGGCGGCCATCACGGACCAGGGCGAGGGCAGCGACACGGCCATCCAGCGCTACCGCCGCGACAGGGCGCAGCGTCTGATGGCCGTGCAGCCCGATTACCGCGAAGACCTGGCCGCCTTGAAGTGCGATTACCCGTCCTATACGAACAATGGCAAGGATGCCGAATCGCGCGATGCGCAGGCGCGCCACGACAGCGCCCCGTTCGACCACTACGAGCGTTTCGGCCAGGTCAAGGCCATGCTGCCAGTAAAAACCTGGGCCGCCTGGCACCAGGAAGGCGGGCGCTGGAGCGAAGCCATGCTGACCAACGAGCGCTACAACCCGGCCACCGCGCCAAAGAATATCCCCGCGCCGGCGGCCGTGGCGGGCGCCCTGAACCGCCTGAAGGATGCCAGCGGCACCCTGGATATGCTGAGCACGGTAGCCACGGGCGCCATCTACGGCATCACTTCCGTGCTGGACAAATACTGGCTGAACCAGAAACTGGACTTCCCGTATCCGTCGATGGTGGGCGCGGGCGACCGCATGGCCATCTGCTGGGCCGTGCTGGGCCAGGCGCCCAACCTGGCGACGGGCGTGCCGCTGGCCGAGAAAGGCGTGCTGTACCACGCTTGCCAGGGCATGCACCTGGAGGGCGAGGCCTCGTCCACCTGCGCCGCGCTGGCCGTCTACCATACGTGCCGCGGCTCCAACGGCTGCCACGCCCAGGGCGGCTGCGGCTTTGCCCAGGCCGATACCGGCGGCTCGTCCTGCGGCCACTCGGTCAAGGCTGCCGCGGCGCCGGGCACGCCGTGCCACGTGCCGCCCGAACGGGAGGACGATAAAGTCTACAGCGCGCCCAGCGACAACAAATGCGGCGGCTTCGGCGGCTGCGCCGTGCCGATTTCGGCTTCGCAGCTGTATCCGAACACCACGAAGAAGGACCCGCCCGAGCCCGCCACTATGACCCTGTACGATTTCGGCCCCGCGCCCGAGCACCGCAGCATTGCGCTGGGCCAGACCATGAGTTTCGCGCTGGGCGACAATGTCTACGACAAGGCCTGGGAAGCCTATGGCAAGGTGATGGCGGCGCGCGGCACGCCGGTGGGCGCGCCGCCTGCGCCCACCGACCTGCGCCTGGCCTTGCCCCCATCGACTTGATGCGGACCGTCAAGCCAGCGGTGCTTCCGCGCCTGGGCCTGCCGAATCTGGGCCTGGGCGTGGGGCTGCGTCCGCCCCATTACGCGCACATCCTCGAACACGGTCCGCAGGTGGACTGGTTCGAGATCATCAGCGAGAATTTCATCGATAATCACGGCTATGCGCGCCATGTGCTCGAGCAGGCGGCGGCGCAGGTGCCCATCGTCATGCATGGCGTCTCGCTGTCGATCGGCAGCAGCGACCCGCTGAGCCTGGCCTACCTGCGCAAGCTGCGCCAGCTCGCCGCCGAGATCCGGCCCGCGTGGATTTCCGACCACCTGTGCTGGACGGGCGCCGCCTCGCTCAACAGCCACGACTTGCTGCCCTTGCCGCTGGACGAGGCCAGCCTGCGCCACGTGGGCGCGCGCGTGCGCCAGGTGCAGGAATTCCTGGGCCGGCCCCTGGTCCTGGAAAACCCGAGCACCTATGTGGAATTTGCCCAGTCCAGCATGCCCGAATGGGAATTCCTGGGCCGCCTGGCCGAAGACACGGGTTGCGGGCTCTTGCTCGATGTTAATAATGTCCACGTCAGCGCGCATAACCACGGCTATGACGCGGCCGCCTACATCCGCCAGTTGCCGCACGACCACATCGTGCAGATTCACCTGGCCGGACCCACTGTCTGCGGCGCAATGCTGATCGATACGCACGACGCCCCCGTACCGGCCGCCGTCTGGCGCCTGTACGCGCTGGCGCAGCAGCTGACGGGCGGCGTATCGGCCTTGCTGGAATGGGATGCGGACATTCCGGCTTACCCGCAGCTGCTGGCCGAACTCGACAAGGCGCGCGCGGCCGGGCGGGGAGAATTCGCCGACACATCGCCAGCCACGGCCAAGCTTGCCGCCGCCGTCTCCACGCCGCTGGGCTTTCATCTGGAGGCGGCCCATGCCCCGTAGCGCCGATGGGGAAGCCTGCGTGCCGCTGGCGCAATTGCAGGCGTGGTTCCTGACGGCCATGACGGCGCCCGGCGGCGCGGCGCGCGGCGCGCAGCTGGCCAGCGAGCGCCACGGCTTGACGCAGGAGCAAGTGTTGAAACGGGCGCGCGGCGCGGCGGCGCCGCTGCACATCCATGCGGATGGCTATGTGCAGCGCCTGCTTGAATGCCTGCAGGCCGACTATCCCGTGTTGCGCAAGGTCATGGGCGGCGAGCTGTTCGCGTTTTTTGCCCGCGCCTATGTCTGGCGCCACCCGTCCGCGTCGCCGACCTTGTATGACCTGGGCGGCGGCTTTGCCGAGTTTCTCGCCGCCAGCCAGCGTGCCGCCGGGGCGCAGGGAGACGGCTTGCGCTTTGCCGTCGAACTGGCGCAGCTGGAACGGGCGCGCAGCGAGGCGGGCAGGGCGCCGGGGCTGGAAAAACGGGCGCCGCCATTGTTGCCTTCCGGCCTGGACTTGTTGTTGGGAAAAGCCCCGGCCTGGCGCCTGGCGCCGTGCACGCGGCTGCTGGCCCTGTCATTTCCCTTGTGTGCGTTCTGGCAACAGGCTCAGGCCGCGCCGGACGACGCCGTGCCGGCCCAGCCGAAGCCCAGTCCCGCCTTTGTGGCCATTTCGCGCATGCATTACCGGCTGGCCATGCACGAGCTGCTGCCATGGCAGTTTGACTGCCTGCAGGCGCTGGCCGGCGGCGCGCCGCTGGCGCAGTGTGCGCAGCAGGCGGCGCAGTCGAGCGGCAGGGAGCAGGACGAGGTGCTGACGGACGCCATGCTGTGGCTGCCCATGGCGGCCGCGGCCGGGCTGGTCGCCATCGACGCTTGAGCGCAATGGGGCGGACGCAAAAAAGGCCGATGCAAATCGGCCTCGATGACGACTGAATGTGTTGCTTAGCGGTAAAACGCTTCGACTTTGCCCTTCAGCTTGATCTGCAGCGGACGGCCGCGGCGGTCGAGGGACTTGGTGGAAGCGACCTTGATCCAGCGTTCGCTGATGCAGTATTCTTCCACGTCAAGGCGTTCCTTGTCGTTGAAGCGGATGCCGACGTCGTTCTCGAACACGGCTGCAACGTGGTAAGGGCTGCTAGGGTCGATCGACAGGCGATCGGGCAATGGGGGTAAGGTGGTGGTATCGTTCATGGCCGTAATTATCGCCCAGAATGCCGATCCAGACAACGGCCTTTCGCGCGTCGCCTGGCATCGCCTGTCATGCGGGGCGCGCCATGGCGGGATGACCGTACGGTGCCCATGGGCCGGCACGGCACTGCCGCACCGGCCCATGCTGCGGCGGATTACCGGTTGCGCTACCGGGAATCACACGGCCCGGCAATCAGGATTTGTCGTCATTCTTGTGGCTTTGACGGCCCGCTTCCACGTGTTGCTCATGCGTGCCGCCGCGCGTGCCCGAGCCGGAAGCCGATTGCTGGCTGCCGCCGCTCTTGCCCTGGCCCGATTGCTGGCCCGACTGTTGTGAGCCTGATTGCTTGTCGCCGTCATTCCTGTGGCTTTGGCGGCCCGCCTCGACATGCTGCTCGTGCGTGCCACCCTGGGTGCCGCCCGACGATTGGCGGCTGCCGGACTGTTTGTCCGACTGCTGGCTGCCCGATTGCTGTTTGTCCGATTGGCTGCCGGATTTGTCGTTGCTGTTCGAAGTCATGATCGTGTCCCCTATAGTTAGTCTGCGTCATCGTCCGCTCCAACATTGGGTCGGATGTTCCTGCCCGAGCTCCGGTGCCGTGCAGCACCGTTGAGACCATTCTCGCTGCATGCGTCGGGCTTAACCATAGGGACACTACTTGTCGCCACGTAGGAAAACTCCGGCGTAGCAGACAACCATTTGTATATTTGCATGGTTTACAAGTGCCGCGTTTCCTGCGGCGGCCTGTCCCAGTCGTCATGCCGGCCATCGACAAAGATAACGGGCGCCCGGGCCAGCTCGGCCGCCGCAGCATCGTCGAGGCAGTTCACGCCGATGCCGACAAACGGGCCGCTGCGGGGCGAATCGCCGTAGCCAAACGGCCGTACGCCGCAGTGGCGGCAAAAATAGTGACGTTCGCGCCCGGCGCCGAAGCGGTATTCGCTCAAGTCGCCTTCTCCGGCCAGCAGGCGGAAGGCTGCGGGAGGCACCTGGCTGGCCCAGCAGCGGATTTTCAGGCAGTAGGAACAGTTGCAGCGCAGGCTGGGGGCCGCCAGGTCGATCTCGGCCGCGAAGCGCACGGCGCCGCAGTGGCAGCTGCCATGGTAGGTTCTTTTCATCTGGCCCACTTTACAGGGTGGCCGTACTGTCATGCAACTGCTGGAATTGCGACAGCTGCCGCTGCATCAGCCGCGCATACTGGCCGCCCTCGCGCAGCAGCTCGGCGTGCGTGCCTTGCTGACAAATCCGGCCCTTGTCCATGACGATGATGCGGTCCGCTTTGACGATGGTGGAAAAGCGGTGGGCGATGATGATGGTGGTGCATCCTTGCATCAGCGCATCGAGGGCGCGCTGCACCAGCTGTTCGCTGGCCGCGTCGAGCGCGCTGGTGGCTTCGTCCAGAATCAGGATTTTCGGCGCGCGCAGGATGGCGCGGGCAATCGCGATGCGCTGCTTTTGTCCGCCGGATAATTGCACGCCCCGTTCGCCCACCAGGGTGTCGTAGCCGTCTGGAAAGGCCGCGATAAAATCGTGGGCATGCGCCAGGCGCGCCGCCGCCACCATCGCTTCGCGCCCCACGACCCGGTCCGGCACGGCAAAGGCGATATTGTCGGCGATGCTGCCGGAAAACAGGGCCGGTTCCTGTTCCACCACGGCCATCTGGCGCCGCAACTGCGTCACGCCCAGCACTTGCGCGTCGATGCCGTCGAATTGCAGGCTGCCCGCGTCAATCGCGTAGTGGCCCAGCACCAGGCTGGCGATGGTGGATTTGCCCGCGCCCGAGGCGCCGACGAGGGCGATCTTTTCGCCCGCGCGGATGGTCAGGCTGACGCCGTCGAGGGCCGCGACCTGTGCGCGCTCGGGATACGCAAAACGCACGTCGCGCAGCGCGATGTGGCCGGCCAGCGGGGGCTGCGGCGGCGCCTCGGGCACGGCACGGTGGCTGCGCAGGATCTCGAAGATGCGGTCGGTCGAGCCCATGGTGCGCATCCACGTGTTCCAGAATTCGCTGATGGAACCGGCCGTGTCCGTCACCATGCTGGCATAGATGACAAAGGCCGTCAGCTCTCCCACGCTCAAGCGGCCCTGGCCGATCAGGTGGGCGCCGAAGCACAGCGTGGTCAGCAGGGCAACAAACGCGAGCAAGCCCTGCGCGCCCTGGAACACGGCCAGCAGCCGCGTGCCGGCCAGGGACACGCCCAGCAGCTCCCGCATGGCTTGCGCATAGCGTGCCATGGCGCCGCCTTGCTGGTTGAACGCCTGCACCAGGCGCGCATGGGCAAAATATTCCTGCGCCACCTTGCCGCTGGCGGCCAGGGTGGCCGAAATGGCCCGCGCGCGCTGCCGGTAATTACTGCCGGATAACTTGCCGAGATACAGGCTGATGGGAATGAACAGGGCCAGCGGCAGGCTCAGCATGGGCGACAGCTGCAGCAGCAGGGCGATGCCGCCCACAAAGATGCACAGCGAGCGCAGGGCGTTGGCCGCGCCGATGGTCAGGCTTTCATGCAGCGCCGACACGTCGGACGTCAGCCGGCTGTTCAGTTCGCCACCATGGTGCTTGTCGAAGAAGGCGATGGGCTGGTTGATCACCACGTCGAACAGGCGCCGGCGCACGCCCATGACGACCATGTGGCCGCTCGATTGCAGCAGGTAGAAGCGGGCGGCCGAGGCCAGCGCATACAGCAGGCTGAAGGCCAGCATGGCGGCGACCATGCCCGGCGTGACGCCGTGCCGGGTGAGGGCGGTCACGTTGTCGATGAAATACGCGATGGCTTGCGGAAAGGCCAGTTGCGCGCCCACGGTAAGCGCCATGCACAGCAGGCCTGCGGCGATGCGCCAGCGCACCGGGTACAGCAGGCGCAGGCGTTCCAGGTGGGGGCCGACGTTCAGATGGCTCATGCGGCGCGCTCCTGCGACGGTTCGGCGTTCAATTGCCCGACGAGGGCCAGCCAGTCGTCGTCGCCGATCAGGCCGGCAGCTTCCACGCGTCCCTGGGAATTGACGAAGACATAGGAAGGTGAACTCATCAGGGGATTGACGTGCCGGTAGTCGCGCAGCGTCAGCCGTGCCGCCGCCGCCCGCAAGCCGTCGCCGGGCAGGAAGGCGCGCAGCCGGCGGGCCGGTTCCTCGCTGAGCAGCCACAGGCTCAGACCCGCGTTGCGCGCCAGCGGCAGCAGCTGTTCGATGCCGGCCAGCTTATCCGCGCATTTCGGGCAGCGGCTGGCGAGGAACAGCAGCACAGCCGCCTGGCCCCCCGCGCCCGGCTGGAAACGCGCGCCGCCAGTCAGCGGGCGGGCTTGCACGGCAGGCAGGGGCTGGCCCGGTTCCAGCGCCGTGGGCGCGATGCGTTCGCGGCGGCTGGCGCGCAGCACGGCCAGGGTCAGCCAGATATTGCCGGCAATGGCAAATGCCAGCACCGCCAGCACCAGTTGCAAGGTCGCGGCATCCATCAGCCGGCCTTTGCCAGGGTGGCGATGTCGTGCAGGGAAATGATGGCCACGCAGACGATGGCCGCCAGGCCGGCTGCCAATACAGTGGTGGCGACGGGCAAGGCGGCTTGTTGCGCGAAGGCGAAGTAGCTGCCGTTGACGCCCACGGCCAGCATGTTGCGCAGCAGGTCGTACTGCGAGACGGGCCGCGCCGCTTCGCCGAAGCAGCTGCAGCGCACCACGCTGTGCGTGAAGTAGCGCCAGGCCAGGACGGCGCTGAGGGTAGTCAACAGCAAGAGCGACAGCAGCATCGGTATGTGGGTACCGCCCGCCAGCAGCCAGCCGGCCAGCAGCAGTTCTGCCGTCACCAGGGCCGGCGCGGCGACTCTGGCGGCGGCGGGCGGCAGGCCGAACGAGGTGGCCAGGTTGCCGCGAAAGTCGCCGTAACTGCGCAGCTTGCCCACGCTGGCCGCCAGCAGCAGCAAGGCGATGCAGCAGCGCGCGGTATCGGCCAGTAACGCGGCCAGCACGGACGTCAGCATTGTGTGCTCCACACGGGCGCGAAGCCGCCTGGACGCTGGCGCCGCAGCTGCACGCTGTCGCGCGAGGCCAGCAGCGCATCGTTCCACGGTTCGTCGGGCGCGCTGCGCAGGGCGCCGCCTATGTGCGCCTGCAACTGGGTCGAGATGGCCCAGCCCAGCCGTTCAGCCTGGGCATCGCGCACCATGCTCAGGCCCAGCTGCGCCAGCTCTTCGCGCGTCAAGGCATAGTTATGCGAGTGATAACCTGTCACCAGTTGCGCGACGATGGCCCGCCGCGCCGCGGGTGTGGCATCGGGCAATTGCCAGGCCAGCAACTCCTCGCCGATCTGCGCCAGTTCCAGCGTGGTGCGGTAAAAGGCCGTCAGGGACGGGGGGAAGATGCTGCCGCACAGCAGGGACAAGGATTGCTGGCGCGCTTCGCTGGCGTCCACGCCGAACCACTGCTGCGCCATCTCGCCGAAGACCTTGATGTCGAGGCTGGAAATGGCGCCGCCGTCGACGCCGTCGAGCTGCGGGTCGATGGGCGAGAACAGGGCCAGGTCGCCGGCGATGATGTCATCGGCGCCCAGGGCCAGCAAGGTGGCGGCCGACTGGCAGTGGAAGGGCACGATAAAGCTCAGGTGGCGCGCATGCTGGCGCAGCACGATGGCGATGCGGCGCGCCGCGTTGACGATGCCGCCCCGCCCGTGCAGCACCACATCGAGCCGGGGGACCTGGCCGATGTCCTGGCACAGCTCGTACAGGGCGGGCAGCAGTTCCATGTCCAGGTGCGAGGCGGCCAGGACGATGGCGCGGCTGTCGCGCACCAGCTCCAGCTCGCGCAGCTGGAGAGAAATCCGGCTCAGGTCTGGCTGTGGCATAGGGCTCCTTCGATCAGGGTATCGGCCACGCTTTCCAGCAGGGGCAGGGCGGGCACCAGTTGTTGCACATATAAAAATTGCCCGACAGGATTGTTTTCCAGGAAAACATATTCGCCGCCTGGCGTGACGATCAGGTCCAGCGCGCCGTACTCGAGGCCATAGCTGTGCACGAAAGTGAGGCAGCGTTCGTGTATGTCGTCCGGCAAGGTGGTCGCCTCGTAGCGGATGGGGGCCGACATGTCGCGCGAATCGATGGCCGTGCGGGCATCGTCCTGCGAATACAGGCGGGCGGCAAACAGCTGCTTGCCGATCACGGTGATCCGTAGTTCATATTGCTTGGCGATATATTCCTGGAACTGGCAGCCCAGTTCGCTGACGGCGTCCAGGCTGTCGAGCATGGCGTCATCGACGATGGTGGTGCCGAGGCCGGCGCTGACCCTGTCAACGTCTTCGACGGTTTCTGCGGCCAGGCTGGGCGTGGACATGCTCTTGAAAATGATGGGCCCTTTGATGGCGGCGCGGAAAGCGCGCACGTCATCGGGCACGTTGCTGATCACGGTGGCGGGCACGCGAAAGCCCATGCGCGCGGCGCGAGCCAGCTGTTCGCCTTTCCATTGGGCGCCGCGCAGGGCCAGCGGATGGCTGAGCCAGTAGCAATCGAGGCTGTACAGCACGCTGAAGATGGCTTGCTCCGTTTCCAGCCGGGCGTAGGCGCGTTCCTGCAGTGTCAGGTCGGCGCTGGCATAGGCATAGTCGGCCGGCTTGCGCAGCCAGACGGCGCCCACTTGCTGCAGGTCAAGCCAGTCGCCGTCGGGCAAGTGGCGCAGGCGGGCGCTGGCGCGGCCGTCCTGCAGGCGCTGGCACAGCTGGTAATCGCGGGGAAAGGCGTCGAGGTCGAGACGGAAGGGGGCATGGCCGCGGGCGGCGAGGATGGATTCGACCAGGTCGGCGTGCAGATCGCCGCTATGGCTGATAATCAAAACCTTTTTATGCATGTCGGGGCCTGCGGTAAAGGAAGATGAAAAAGCCTTGCCGCGGCAAGGCTTTCAGCTGGTGCGGGTATCAACTGAACTCAGCAGAACGCTCCACCATCACTCGATCCGATACGCGAATAGCGGTATTGTTCTTCGCTGTCGACAGCCGTGCAGCCGGCCACGGCGACACCGTCGCGTACTTTCCAGGGCGCCGGACGCACGGGCTTTTCCTGTTCCTTCTTTTCCGCCAGTTTGAATGCGAACAGCTTGGCTTCTTCTTTCTTGTGCATAAAATATCCTCTGTTAATGGTTGTATTCCGATTTCCTTCAATAATTTCTTATTTAAAAATGGAATCGCCAATTGAAGTTAATGATATGACGTTGTTCATTGCGCGCGGAAAAGCCGCGCCGCACGGCGCCAGTGTGAATATCAGGGAGTAAATGACAACCCCGCCGGGCGGGGCTTTATGATGCGGCGAAGATCAGCAATACTGGCCGCTGTCGTTCGGCTTGAGGCGCGAAGAGTCGCGATACTGGTCATTGGTGCCGACGGCGGTGCAGCCGGCCACGGCGACGCCGTCGCGCACTTTCCATGCCATGGCGGGCGCCGCCTGTTTTTGTACCTGTTTTTCAGCCAGTTTGAATGCGAACAATTTGGTTTGATTTTGCATTGTACTATCCTCTTGTGATGGTTAAGTACTGCTTGCGCTGTATGCCACGGTATATGGCCATTCGATATTAGCGCCGGAATAAATGAGCGTCAACGTGAAAATGAATCGTATTCTCGATTATCTGCGCGCAATACTCACCAAATATCACGCGGCTCATTTATATTATTGCAGTGCGATAAATGAAGGATGCCGATTGTAATGACGGCATCTTGTTTGATTATTGATGGCAAGCGGATCGCCATTGCCCGCGGCCACGCACTATAATGGCGCCTGTTGAATGGAGATTGCAGGAGTCGCTATATGGAAATGGCAGTTACTGACAGCCTGCGGCAGCTGGCCTACGCGCAGGCCGCCGCGTTCGTGCAGACGCTCGACCGGCGCGATCCTGTTGCGCTGCAACGCGACTGGGGTCTGTCGCCCGGCGTGGCCGACGAGATCATCGAGATGCTCGACAGTTATTTTGCGGCAAACGAGGCGCTGTCCCTGGCGCCGCTGGCGCAAGCCTTCGTGCCGGGCAAGGGTGGCCGCCTGGCCGTCGATGTGTATGCCACCGATGCCGGGCCGCTGGGCCTGGAATGCATGCTGCTGGCCGATGGCCAGCCGGGCGAGGCGACCTTGCACCTGGAAATGTCCGGCCACGATGGCGCGCTGCGCCTCCATTACCGCTACATCGGATCCTGAAAACACCATGATTGAACTCATCAGCGAAGCACAGCAGCGCATCTGCGACAAATTTGGCTTGCCCGCGCAGACGCCCGAGCCCATGGTGGCCCTGGCCATCGGCAGCCTGGCCCAGTCGCCCATCTACGGCACGCGCATCGCGCTGCCGGACAACGGCACCATCAGCTGGTTCATCCACTGCGGCGAACACGACGACGCCAGCGGCTTTTACCAGCCCCTGCACGCGGAGCACCTGCACGAGATGCTGCCGCAGGTGGTCGATTACCTGGCTTTGCCCAGCGGCGCCAGGTTCATCCTCGACCGCGAAGGCTACGAGGACGTGTGGCTGGAAGCATAGCCGCAGCGCACCGGACGCGCCAGTCATGACAAGGTGTTGGGCAGGTAGGCGTGCCGGTTGAAATCGAAGCGGAAGTAGTCGAGCAAGTGGCTGCCCTTGCTGAACGGCTCCTGCGGACGCGGTACCTCATAGTATTTTCCCAGCATGACGCCGTCTGCGATTTCGACGCGCAGGAAGCCATGGTGGTCGTCGGAATAGTTTTCCAGGGTGACGGCGTCTCCGCTATCGTCGTGGAAAACGGCTGGCGGGATCAGGCGCTGGCCATTAACCTTCATGATCTGGTGCAGATTGTGATAGCCGCCCGCGCCCGTGACGAGGTACAGGGTCTTGCCGCCGTCCGCATTGTCGCGCGACAGGCGCTGGTAGTTGTGGACGTGGCCGGCAAGGATGGCGTCCGGCTGGCGTCCCGCATCGGCGGATGCCGCCGCGACCAGATCTTTCATGTAGGTACTGCCGGAATGGTGGTCGTCCGCCGAGTAAATCGGATGGTGCAAGGCCAGCAGCAGGGGCTGGTCGCGTGGCAGGGTGGCCAATTCCGACGCAAGCCATTCCTTCTGGGGCGAGCGGACCTCGCCGCCGGCGGGAACATTGCTGTAGAGCCCCACGATATTGGCTTGCGGCGTGAGCAAGGTCCAGTAGACATTCGGCTGCACCATCGCCGTGCGGTGGGAATCGCCCGATTCCGGCATCTTGACGGCCTGGGGCGCGCAAAAGTTGCGCACGAAACCGTCGAGTGTCTGCTCGTCCGGCAGGTTTTCGCCATCGTGGTTGCCCGGCACGGCAAAGACGGGGGCCAGATAGAATTCGTAGGGCTGGTAAAACTGCTTGTAGTATTCGCTGACCTGGCCGTTGAAATAGACGCAGTCGCCGGTGACATACAGGAAGGCCGGCGGCTCGCTGGCGTCGCTCTGGAAATCGTTTTCCATGCCTTTGGCCACCAGTTCCTGCGGCACCGCATACTGGATGCCGCCCATGTCGCCATTCAGGTGGAAGACAAGCCTGCCGTTCCTGACGATGGCTTCGTACACGGCCGGCGCCACGACATCTTTCAGATCGAGGCGAAATGGCGCGCTGCCTGTGGGCGGCGGCAGGTCGCGAAACGCCGTGTTGCGGGGCGGCGCCTGGTGCAGCGACGACGCCGCAGTTGCATGGGGCCGCTCCAGGCCAAAGACATGCGCATTGTTGCCAGTGACGAGATCGGCCATGATGGTTCCCTCCTGCGGTCTTCCTGGCCGTTCACGCGCCGGGCAGAATTCCAGTGTAGCCGCGTGGCGCCGCAAGGCCGGCCCGCACGCGCCGACCTTCGATCTGGATCAATACGATGCGCGCGCCTGCGTGCGGCCACGGCCATCCCGGCATTCAGCGGTCGTCGCCGTCGCGCCCCTCCGAGGCGCGCACGGTGGGACTGACCGTCGTGGCCATGCCGCTCAGCACCCAGGCGCGCTGGCTGGGCGCGAAGCGGGGCGCCAGCAAGCCGTCGTTGATTTCACGCGTGACGGCGAAGCGCCGGAACGACGGCGCCGGCAGGAACAGGCGCGAGTTGTCGGCGAAACCGTCGCTGGCACTGTCGACGTCGCCCTCCAGCGCGGAAATGACGCCATCGCCGTTCTGGTCCACGCGTTTCACTTCCGCCGCATAGGCATCGTACAGCCGCTGCGGGAAGCCCACGCCCGGTTCGAACGATGCCAGGCGCACATAGGTGTCGAGCAGGATTTCACGGGCCAGCCCGCTGGGGATGAAGCGCTGGCGGTATTCGCGCTGCGCGTCGTCTTCGGCATCGAACTTGTCCGGGTCGCGCGGGCCCGATGCCTGCAGCGTGCCGGCCGTGTTCGGATTGTCGCCGTAATCGATGGGATTGTTCTTGACGCCGGCCGGCCCCGAGCCCGGGA
Organism: Janthinobacterium glycogeni; assembly: GCF_051380725.1. Classification (NCBI taxonomy): domain Bacteria; kingdom Pseudomonadati; phylum Pseudomonadota; class Betaproteobacteria; order Burkholderiales; family Oxalobacteraceae; genus Janthinobacterium; species Janthinobacterium glycogeni. The sequence continues at coordinate 300,120 of NZ_JBNYXP010000003.1, forward strand.
TCAGCGAGGACAGCGCGCCGATATTGCCGGCCTCAAAGGTGCCGGGCAGGCCGCCCGTGAAGGGCAATTCATACAGTGGATGGATCCAGTTGGTCGTGTAGTTGAACTCCCAGTAGCCATGGCAGTCCGTTTGCTGCATGCAATTGACGGCGCCCATGCTCAGCTGGATGGGCACGATGTTCGTCTGGCGCGCCGGAAACTGGTCGCTGGAATTGGGCAGGTGCGGGGGATTGCGATCCATCGTAAACAGCTTGCCCGGTTCATTGTTATGCGAGCCCATCGCCCGCAGCGCCGCCGCATCGGCCGCCGTTATCGTGCCGAACTGGGCCCGGCCGTCGGCATGCGGGGACGCCACGGCGGGCACTGCGAGGTCATGAATCATCCAGCCTTCGTACCAGCCGCTTTCATTATTGATCACGAACAGGTTCGACAGATCGGTGAAGACATCGATGAAGGCGCGCACGTCTTGCGGATCGGTGGGCAGGTCCGGCTTGGGCTCGACCACCAGGCGCACGGCGCCGATCGTGGACAAGCCGCAGTTGCCGCCCGTGGCCGTCAGCATGGCTTGGTCATTGACGCCGGGGAAACGCGCCGTGAAGGGATTGGCTTCGAAACCGGTGGTATCGAGCAGGTAGTACTGGAATAGCTGGCTGGGCTTGTCGGCCTCGGCGAACGCCTGCATGGGCAGGTAGGTATGCGGCCGCTCGGCCATGCGTTCCAGCCGCTCCTGCAGCCGCCTGGGCAAATTGCGCACATCGCCGCGCAGGTGCACGATGGCCCGGTCGAACAGGGCGTGGGGATTCGGGTGGCATGGCGGTGGCGGCTGTTCCGCCAGGGCGGAGCCCGAGGCTGCCAGCGCAAGGAAGACCACGGCGGCGCGCGCGGCGGCCATGGTCTTGACGGTAATGCCGGATCGGTGCTGCACAGGCGCTTTCATCATGCATCCCATTTCAGTTGGTCCCCGCAGGGGGGGCGCCGCCGCCGCGATGGCCCGGCGCCGATTCGATTATCTCAACAGGGATGGCGCGCCATTTGATCTGTGACAGGTGCGGTCAGGGATGCTGGCCCGGCAAAGAAAAAGCGCAGCGCAGGCATGCGAATATAGTAAGCTTGTGTTTCCATACATAAATAAAAACAGGTATCCACGATGTCCATTCGCATGCAGCCTGGGCTGCGCCTTCTAGTACTTGCCGCGGCGTTGGCCGCTGGCGTAGCGGCTGTCGTACCCGCCGCCATGGCCGCGCCGGCAGGCCTTGCCGTGGATGCCGGGCAGCCACTTGCCGCCTTCCTGCAGGACGAGATGCGCGAACGCCAGATTCCGGGCCTGCAAATTGCCGTGATCCAGCGCGGCAAGGTCGTGCTGGCGCGCAATTTCGGCCTGGCCAGCCTGCAATACCAGGTGCCGGTGACGGACGCCAGCCTGTTTTCCATCAACTCGGCAACGAAGGCGTTTGCGGGCGTGGCCGTGATGCAGCTGGTGCAAGAGGGCAAGGTCGACCTGGCTGCGCCCATCGGCCAGTACCTGACGGGACTGCCTGTCGCCTGGCAAGCCGTGACGGTGACGCAATTGCTCAACCATACCTCGGGCTTGCCCGACGTGCTGGACCAGCGCAGCGGCAAGCTGGTGGGGCCGCAGCCGGACGATGCCGCGGCGGCGTGGACCGCCGTGCAGGCGCTGCCCGTGGAAGCCCAGCCGGGCCAGCGCTACCGCTACAACCAGACCAATTACGTGTTGCTGGCGCAATTGATCGAGCGCCAGAGCGGCCAGCCTTTTACCGCCTTCATCCAGCATCGGCAGTTTGAGGCGGCGGGCATGCGGCACAGCGGCTTTGGCGACGCGAAGGACGTGATCGTCAATAAGGCCAGTTCCTATGTGCTGGACAGGGGCGGCAACGGTTACCGCAATGTGATCGAGGACTTTCCCGTCTTCATGCGCGCCGGGGCCGGCATCAACAGCAATGTGGGCGAACTGGCCAACTGGCTCATCGCCCTGCAGTCGGGACGCCTGCTGGCGCCCGCCAGTGTGGAACGGCTGTGGCAGCCGACCAGCTTGAATGACGGCAAGCCGGCGCCGTGGGCGCTGGGCTGGCCCACCATCGGCCGCGATGCGCACCGCGCCGTGGCCGGCATCGGCGGCGCCCGCTCGGCCTTTTATGTGTATCCGGACGATGGCCTGGCCGTCATTATCCTGAGCAACCTGGCCGGCGCCCAGCCGGAACAGCTGATCGACACCGTCGCCGGCTTCTACCTTCCTGTCCTGCGCCAGCAGCGCGGCGGCGCGTATGCCGCGCACCTGCTGCGCAAGCAGGCGGCCGACAGCGGTTTCGACGGGCTGGAGCGGAAGCTGGCGGCCATCCGGCGCCAGCATGGCTTGTCCGCGCCCACGGAAGACGACTTGAATGCCTGGGGCTACCGCCTGCTGGGCCGGCAGCAGCCGAAACAGGCGATTGCCGTCTTCCAACTGGGTGTGCAGCTGTACCCGCAAGGGGCGAATGGCCACGACAGCCTGGCCGAAGCGTACGAGGCCGATGGCGCCACGGCGCTGGCCGTCACGCATTACCGCCGTTCGCTGGAACTGGACCCGGGCAATACTCACGCCACCGGGCGCCTGCGCGCGCTGGGCGCCAACTAGCGGGCCGTCTTGCCGTGCTCGGCGCCGTGCATGGCCAGATAGGCGGCCAGGTTGTCGTCGCCTATGCCCAGGGCGCGCAAGACTTCTGCTGTAAAAGTGACGGGCGCCGTGCCGGGCGCCGTGATGACGCGCTGGTCGGCCACGGCCCAGGGCACATCCTGGTACAGGGCGGCGCCCGCATAGCCCGTTTCCAGCAAGTTGCCCGCGCTGTTGGAGGTATGGCGCACGGTGTCGAGCACGCCCGCCTGCGCCAGCACGCGCGTGCCGTCGCAAATGCCGGCCAGCACCACGCCCTTGTCGCGGGCCGCGCGCAGCAAGGGGCCCAGGTCGGGCGCCTTGCCGCTTTGCCAGTGGCTGCCGCCACAGACCATCAGCAAATCGAGTTCCTCCAGCGAAATGGCTTCCAGCGCCAGCTGCGGCGTGACCAGCATGCCGCCGGACGAGGTGACGGGCAAGCCGCCCGGCGTGGCGAACTGCGTGTAAAAACCATAGTACAGACGCGCCGTGGAATTGAGCAGGGCGGTTTCCCAATCGGCAAAGTTCTCGGTCAGAATGGTGATGGCACGTGTCATGAAAAGTCCTGTCGCAGGTGGAGATATCAATAATACTGGCTAGCTGGCCAGCTGGTGCCGAAAGCATAATAAAAAGCACTGACAATTTCTGTCAGGAGCGCACGAAAAATGATGGTACGAGGCGCAACAGGCTGCGCTACAATCGCTGGCCCGTCCGCGCGGGCTTGTCACTGTCTAATGTTTACTTGCCATCGCCTCCATGCTGATTCTGTTTTGCCGTGTCCTGCTCAGCATTGCTGGCCTGCTGGTTTTCTTCCTCTTCGATCAGTTAAGCGCGAACGAATGCCTGAAATTGAGCGTCTTGCTGGCGGCCTTCCTGCTGGGCGTGGGCGGCGTGCTGCACGCATGGCGCTGCCGCGCTGGCGCAATCACCGTGCTGGTGCGCGTCGTCGTGCCCGTGTTTTACCTCGATGCCGCCATCAAGGGCTTCTTGCGTGGCTATTTTGGCATGCGGCCCAATCCCAATGCGGTTTTGCAGGCGATGTTTGCGACGGATCAAACCGAAACGGCCGAATTTTTCCTGCACAACAGCGCCGCCCTGGCGCAAGCGGCCGGCTGGTTCGTGCTCGTGACGGCGGCCGTGCTGCTGGCCGACCGCCAGCTGCTGCGCTGGCAGGCGGTGAGTGCCGCTGCCGCGCCGGGCTGGCCGCAAAAGTGCTTTGCCGCCGGCATGGCCGTCTTTCTCGTGCTGCTGCACGTCAATACCACCATGCGGCGCGAAAATCCGGCCCTGTTCTGGCCGCTGCGCTACCAGCAGTACAGCGCGCAACTGGACGCGATGCAATCGATGCAGCGGGCGCTGACGGCGGCCATGGCCGCGCCGCGCGACTGGAATGTGCGCTATGCGGGCGAGGATGCCCGCACCGTCATCCTCGTGATCGGCGAGAGCACGAACCGCGCCTCGATGTCGCTGTATGGCTATCCGCGCGCCACCACGCCCCGGCTCGACGCCATGCGGGCCAAGCTGCTGGTCTTCAATGACGTGATTTCGCCGGCCGCCAGCACGGTGGAATCGATGATGTCGATGCTCACGCCCGCCGATATCGGCAACCCCGATGCGTGGATAGGCAAGCCGAACCTGCTGATGCTGGCCGAGGCGGCCGGCTACAAGACGTTCTGGGTGTCAAACCAGACGCGCAACGATGGCTGGATCGGGCTGCTGGCGGGCGAGGCCGATGAAAGCGACTTCATCAACTACGGCACTGGTCGTGGCGAAAACAATTTCGACGGCAACCTGTTCCCGCCGTTCGCCCATGCACTGCGCGACGCGGCGCCGAAAAAACTGATCGTCGTGCATCTGCTGGGCGCGCATCCCAGCTATGACATGCGCTATCCCAGCCGCTTCGCCCATTTCGACCGGGCGCAGGACGCCGTCAGCGCGCAGATGGAACTCCAGGGCCGATCCAGCTGGATACGCAACCAGCGCGACGAATATGACAACGCCATCCGCTATGGCGATTACGTGCTGGGCACCCTGATCGGCATGGCGGAGCAAGCCAAGACGGACCGCGCCGCCTCGCTGCTGTTCGTCTCCGACCATGGGCAGGAAGTGGGCTACAGCCGCAATCACGCGGGCCATTCCGCGTCGGACAAGAGCGGCTATGAAATTCCCATGCTGATCTGGAACAACCGGCAAGCGCCGCAGTCGACGGCCGCGCGCGCCGCGCTGGAAAACCGGCCGTACCAGACGGACAAGCTCGATGCGACCGTGCTGGGCCTGCTGAAGATCGAGACGCGCTATTACGCCGCGCAGGACGATATCCTCAGCGGCGCTTTTCAGCCCGTGCAGCGCTTCATGAATGGCTTGCAGTACCAGCGCGGCCGTCAATGAAAAGGCCCGGCGCCGCCGCGGGAAGCGGCGGGGCCGGGCCCCTGGATGTGCTGCGTATTTGCTCTCGATTACTTCTCGGCGAATGCGCGCTCGACAACGAAGTCGCCAGGCGTCGAGGTATTGCCTTCCTTGAAGCCACGCGCTTCCAGCATGTCTTTCAGGTCGCGCAGCATCTCCGAGCTGCCGCAGATCATGACGCGGTCTTCGGCCGGGTTCAGCTCTGGCAAGCCCAGGTCTTTGGCCAGCTTGCCGTTCTCGATCAGTTCCGTGATGCGGCCCATGTTGCGGAAGTCTTCGCGCGTCACGGTCGGGTAGTAGCGCAGCTTGTCGCTGACCATTTCGCCCAGGAACTCATGCTTCGGCAGGTGTTCTTCCAGCAAGTCGTGGTAAGCCAGTTCATCCACCTGGCGCACGCCGTGCACGAGGATCAGCTGGTCGAAGCGTTCGTAGATGTCCGGATCGCGCACGATGCTGAGGAAAGGCGCCAGGCCCGTGCCCGTCGACAGCATGTACAGGCGCTTGCCTGGCAGCAGGTAATCGGATACCAGGGTGCCGGTCGGCTTGCGGCCGACGATGACGGTGTCGCCCACTTGCAAGTGTTGCAAACGCGACGTCAGGGGGCCGCCCGGCACCTTGATGCTGAAAAATTCCAGGTGGTCTTCGTAATTGGCGCTGGCGATACTGTAGGCGCGCAGCAAGGGCTTGCCGTCGACGCGCAGGCCGATCATGGTGAAGTGGCCATTCGAGAAACGCAGCGACGGGTCGCGCGTGGTGGTAAAGGAGAACAGGGTATCCGTCCAGTGGTGCACGCTTAAAACGCGCTCTTCATTCATCGAACTCATAGTATTTGTTGGCTGGTCAAAAAAATGGTTAGTTGCTGGCAACTGCTGGCAAAAGTGAAACCCTGTGTAGGCCCAGACGCTATTGTACTGGCCTCCACACGAAATTGTTACCGTCTATCGCCGCCAATGCTGCCGCACGCGGTGCCGACATTATAGTGCGAACGGCAAGGCGGGGCTGAAATTCGCCCGGAAACGGGCTGTGGGCATGCGGTCTCTTGACCTGGCTCAGTTTTTCAGGGCGCCGTGCCAGCGCTGTCGCCAGCGCACGCCGGCGCGGCCGTGGCGGCGCCCCGGAAGCGCCGCCGCAGGGCGGCATTGGCCGGGTCGGACACGTAGCGGGCCACGAGGGCGGCCGCCAGCGCCGTCGCTGCCAGGAACAGCGCCAGCCAAGGCAGGCGTTCCGCGTAGCCCAGGCCCGCCTTGTCGACCACATTGCGCATGCCGGCCAGCACGATGATATGGAATAAATACAGCTCATAGCTGTGCCGTCCCAGCCATTGCAGCGGGCCGGGGCGGCCCAGGCCCGCCGCCTGGCCCGCCGTGGCGCCCGCGATGAAGGCGGCGCTGGCCACGGCGATCCACGTAAAACCGAACACCTCATGGCCGCCGATGCCGCGCACGTACAGGGCCGCCAGGGCCAGGCCCGCGGTCCAGCGCAAGAATCGCCCGGTCCGCGCGGCCGGTTGCCGGTGTTGCGTCAGCAGGGCCGTCAGACAACCGATGGCGATGGCGTCGAAACAGGCAAGGTAGCCGTACATGAAGTAAATCTCGTTGTCCGCATGCAGGCTGCGGTACACGGGGCCGGCGATGATGGCGGCGCCGCACAGCAGCATGATCCAGTGCCGCTGGCGCAGCACGCGGCACGACAGGGGCAGCAGCAGATAGAACATTTCTTCAACGGATAGCGACCAGTACACGTTCAGGCAGTAATTGAAATAGCCGGCGCTTTGCATCAGCACGTTGTGCCAGAAGGTCAGGACGGAAGCGATGGCGATGACGAAGTAACTGGCGGGCAAGTTCTTGCCGCCATCGGAATTGGCAAAGAAGGGCACGTCGAGCACGCCGGGCAGTACGATGATGGACAGGGCCAGCAGCAGCGCGGGCAGCAGGCGCGCGATGCGGTAGGCATAAAACGCCGCCAGGTCGATGCGCGCCAGGTCGCCCCAGCGGCGCAGCGAGGTCGAGGTGATCAGGTAGCCGGAAATAACGAAAAACATGGTCACGCCGTAATTGCCCTGGTAGGCGGCGCGCAGCAGCCAGGATGGCAGGACTTCGAGCGGACTGTTCTTCAAACCGTAGGCGAGCGCAAAGTGCAGGACCAGCACGCACAGGATGGCGGCGCCGCGCAGTGCGTCGATATGGCTGTTCCGGATATTCAATATGAGTCCTTCGCAAGATGGTTGGCGACGCAAGGGGCAATTATGTGACAAATGTCGCTTGCCGGTCAATGATTTTGAAGATAAGAACGCGCGCTGCCGTAACGGAGCGGTGGCGGGGTAGTCTTGCGTGTATGATATTGCCGAACAGAATTGTTGGGCATCTGTCATCTCGCGGAGGCGTTTTTTGGCTTTCCGGCCCATGAATCTGCGTGCACGATTGTGTGTTGCCACGATGCCCGGCCCACAGCGAAAGGTAATAAAGATGTATAAAACAGTGCGCGACATGTTCCTGCATTTCAAGGAAGCCGTCCCATTCCGCCTCGTCCCCGCCCTGATCTGCACCGCCTTGCTGGTCGGCATGCTATTGCTGCCGGCGCCCGAAGGCTTGACGCCGAAGGCCTGGGGCCTGGTGGCGATCTTCCTCACCACGATTCTGGCGATCATATTAAAAGTCATGCCGATTGGCGTGATGGCGATGATGGCCATCGTCATTGTTTCCTTGTCGCAGGTGACGTCGACCTCGTCCAAGGGCGCCATCACGGATGCGCTCAGCAGTTTCTCGAACCCCCTGATCTGGCTGATCGTCGTGGCGATTCTGATATCGCGCGGCCTGAAAAAGACGGGGCTGGGCAGCCGCATCGGCCTGCTGTTCATCTCGCTGCTGGGCAAGCGCACCATGGGCATCGGCTATGGCCTGGCGATTTGCGAACTGGTGCTGGCGCCCTTTACGCCCAGTAACACGGCGCGCGGCGGCGGCATCGTCCACCCCGTCATGAAATCGATCGCCAACGCCTTCGATTCGGACCCGGCCAAGGGCACGGAAAAGAAAGTCGGCACCTATCTGGCCCTCGTCAACTACCACGCCAACCCGATCACGTCGGCCATGTTTTTGACGGCCACGGCGCCGAACCCGCTGGTGGTCGATTTCGTGGCCAAGGCCAGCGGCCAGAGTTTCCACCTGACGTGGACCACCTGGGCCCTGTGCATGCTGTTGCCGGGCCTGGTCTGCCTGCTGGTGATGCCTTTGATTATCTATTGGCTGTCGCCGCCGGAACTGAAAGCCACGCCCGACGCCGTCACCTACGCCAAGGCGCAATTGAAAGGCATGGGGCCGCTGTCGCCGCCGGAAAAAGTCATGCTGGGCACCTTCGCCCTGTTGCTGCTGCTGTGGGCCAACGTGCCCGCCATGCTGTTCGGCCCCGCGTTTTCGCTCGATGCGACGGTGGTCGCCTTTGTCGGCTTGTTCGTGCTGATCATTACCGGCACCATCGACTGGGACGACGTGCTGTCGGAAAAGAGCGCCTGGGACACCCTCGTGTGGTTCGGCGCGCTCGTCATGATGGCCGAGCAGCTGAACAAGACGGGCGTGATCGCCTGGTTCTCGGCCGGCATGAAGGCGGCCATCGTTGCCAGCGGTATGGACTGGCTGCCGATCGCCGGCGTCCTCGTGCTGGTGTTTGTCTTCTCGCATTATTTCTTCGCCAGCACGACGGCCCACATCAGCGCCATGCTGCTGGCCTTCCTGACCGTGGGCCTGCACCTGATCCCGGCCGAGTACCACGTGCCGTTCATGCTGATGATGACGGCCGGCTCGGCCATCATGATGACCCTGACCCACTACGCGACGGGTACCTCGCCCATCATCTTCGGCAGCGGCTTCGTGACGATGGGCAACTGGTGGCGGGTCGGCTTCATCATGTGCGTGGTGGAACTGCTGATCTTTGCCGTCGTCGGCACGACGTGGTGGAAAGTGCTCGGCTACTGGTAAAGCAAGCTATAGCTGGCGCGCCAGCTGCCGCACCGTCGCCAGGCAGTGCGCCAGCTCGCCGCCGACGGCGCGTTTCCACAGGACGGCCGCCTGCGACCACGCTTGTTGCGCCAGCAAGTCCTTGATTTCTCTTTGCAATTCGCCCGGCAAGCCGCCGAACTGGCGCAGTTCCAGTGTACGGGGCTGGCCGTGGCGGCCCGCCGGGTCCAGTTCTTCCAGCGCGTCGTGCAGGCTGCCGTAGCGGTGCAGGGCACCGGCTTCGTCGACTGCCGTCAGCGCCAGGTCGGGCGTTTCCTCCAGATCGTAGCCAAGGTCGCGGCAAGGCTCGTCGATCAGCTGGGCGATGTTATAGATCGTCAATACCTGCGCGGAACGCACGACGTCCGTCAGGTCGTGCACGTCGACACCGGCGTCCAGCAGGCGCTGCAGGGCAGGGGAGTTGATGAAGGGAAAGCCCGATTCGCCCAGCTCGCGCCAGCGCGCGAGCCACTGCGGCTGCGGCATGCCTTCATCGACGACGTCGGCCCACAGGCCGCGCAGCAGCAACTGCCGCAGCAAGGGGCCATATTTCTTCTGTTGGATATCCTGCGCCAGGGCCTCGGCCTGTCCGGCATCGATGCCGGATTCCTGCAATCGTTGTGTTATGGTTGTCATGGTCCGCCGCCAGCCTTTTCCTGTCAGTGTGTACAGGCGGCATCATATACGCGAGCTCCCGGTCACGGCAGCTCGCCGTGCACGACTTGCAGCAGATAGGCGCGCGCCGCGGCCCGCTCCATGCCTTTTTCTTGCAATAGCGGCAATAGCTGCTCAAACAGCTGGCGCCGCTGCAGCGATGGTTCGGACCTGTCGCGCCGGTCCGAAAAGAAATCCATCAGGGTCGAGCCGCACAGGCAATTGCGGTAGACCTCGACGATGGCCACATTGTTGTCATCGAAACTTTGCTTGAGCCCCGAGACATTCTGGCGCATCGCCTGCGTCTGCAAAATGAACTCGTGCGCCGTGGCGAAGACGCGCCCGCAGCAGGCGCAATGCTTGGGAAAGGCCGCTTCGGCCAGGGCGCGCAAGCCTTCGAAGAACAGCTGCTCCTGCATGATGGCTCCTGGCGGTGCGTTAGGCGGCGCGGTTGCTGATCTCGATGCCATGGGGACCCCGTGGCGGCCGCTGGACGCCCGATTCGAAGCGCTGGAAGGCTTCCAGCAAGTGGTCCTTCAGCAAGGTTTCGTCCCAGGGCTTGGTGATGAATTTGTACACCGAGCCTTCGTTGATGGCCGCCGTGACCGAATGGAGCTCAGGGTAGCCGGACAGCATCACGCGCACGATCTCGGGATAGACGCCCTTGATGCGGCGCAATAGTTCGTTGCCCGACATGCCCGGCATGCGCGCATCCGTGAGGATCACGCCCACCGCGTGGGAGGCGACCAGTTCCAGCGCTTCCTGCGGATTGGTGGTGCTGAGTATCTGGTAGCCTTCCTTGCGCAGCGAGCGGCGCAGGGCGGACAGGATATGCTCCTCGTCGTCCACCAGCAGCAGCACGCGCTGGGGCGCCACGGCATGGCAGCTCTCGGGCGGCAAATGGGTGCCTGCATGCAGCATCAGATCCATCTCGGCGCCGGGCAGGGGGCGGCTGAAGTAATAGCCTTGCATGGCGTCGCAGCGGTTGGTATTGAGAAAACCCAATTGCCCCTCCGTTTCCACGCCCTCGGCCACCGTGGTCAGGTGCAGGGACTTGGCCATGGCGATGATGGAGCGGGTCAGCGAAGCGCCATCGACGCTGTCGGTCACGTCGCGGATGAACGATTGGTCGATCTTGACCACGTCAATGGGGAATTGCTTCAGATAGGACAGGCTGGAATAGCCGGTGCCGAAGTCATCCAGCGACAGGGTGACGCCGATTTCCTTCAACTGCTCCAGCGCCCGCACCACGAGGTCGCGGTTTTGCATCAGCACGCTCTCCGTCAGCTCCAGCTCCAGGCAGTGCGCCGGCAGGCCGCTGTCGGCCAGCACTGCGCGCACCAGTTCCGGCATGTCGACCTGGCGGAACTGGCGTGCCGACACGTTGACGGCCATCGTCAGGTGCGTAAAGCCGTAGGCATGCCACACGCCCAGTTGTGCGCAAGCGGTGCGCAGCACCCATTCGCCGATGGGCACGATCATGCCCGTTTCCTCGGCCAGGGGAATGAAGCGGTCCGGCGGCACCAGCCCGATGCCGTCGCGGCGCCAGCGCAGCAGCGCTTCCATGCCGTAAATCTTGCCGCTGGTGAGGTCGACCTTGGGCTGGTAATGCAATTCCAGCTCGTTCAGCACCAGCGCCTGGTGCAGCGCATGTTCGATTTCGGCCCGCTCCTCCACCAGCACGCCCATCTTGTGATTGTAGAACTGGCAGCCATTGCGGCCCTTGTCTTTGGCGCTGTAGAGGGCCGCGTCGGCCGTCTTGAGCAGCATGTCGGCGCTGTCGCCGTCGGAGGGAAAGACGCTGGCGCCGATACTGGTGCTGACGTGCAAGGTATGTTCGCCCAGCACGACAGGATCGGCGAACAGCTCGAGTACTTTTTTCACGATTTCTTCGGCCGTCTCGATGTCGGGCAGGTCCGTCAGCAGGACAACGAATTCGTCGCCGCCCTGGCGGGCCACGGTGTCGCCTTCGCGCACGGCCAGCTTGAGCCGGCGGGCCACTTCCTGCAGCAGCGCATCGCCCACCGGGTGGCCATAGCTGTCGTTGACGAACTTGAAACGGTCGAGGTCCAGCATCAGGGTAGCCAGGTGCAGGCGGGTGCGACGGGCATGGGCGATGGCCTGGCCGATGCGGTCGTTCAGCAACTGGCGGTTGGGCAAGTCCGTCAGCGCATCGTGGTTGGCCAGGTATTCGATGCGCCTTTGCTGCAGCTTGCGTTCCGTGATGTCCTGCACGGTACCGCGCATCAGCAGCACCTGCTGGCCTTCGCGCACGGCTTCGGCCTGGTGAAAGACGATGCACTCGCCGCCATCGGGCTGCCGCACCTTGTGCTCCAGGCTGTAGCTGGTGCCGTTGGCATGCAGTTCCATGAAGGCATCGAGCAGCAGGGGGCGCTGGTCTTCGGGCAGGCATTGCAGAAAACGGTCGAAGCTGGTGGGGCCGGAATCGGCATCCAGGCCCAGGATGCGCAGCAGTTCCGGCGACCAGTAGCCGTCGCCGCCGGTGCCCCGGTACTCCCAGTTGCCGAGGCGGGCCAGCGCCTGCGCGTGGCTGAGGCTTTCCTGGATACGACTCAGCTCGGTGAGCGCGCTGCTGGCCCGCAGCAGGTAGCGCAAGCGGTGCGCCAGCAGCCGCCATTGCATCGGCTTGGAGATGAAATCGCTGGCGCCCGCTTCCAGCGCCTGCTTGATGGAGTCATCGTCGTCGTTGCCGGTCAGCACGACGATGGGCACGTGCGCGCCGCCGGGCAGCCGGCGCAGCTGGGCGCAGCATTCGAAGCCGCTCATGCCGGGCATGGCGACGTCGAGCAGGATCAGGTCGGGCACGCCGCGCTGGAAGGCGGCCAGCGCTTCCAGGCCGCTGGCCGCCTCTTCGATGTGGAAGCCTTCCGGCTCCAGCGCTTCCGTCACCAGGATGCGCGTCATGGTGTCGTCATCGACCACCAGGACCAGTGCTTGCGGGGGCTGTGCGGTATTCATAGGGTTTCCTTCTCAATGGCCAAGGCGGCGAGGACACGGTCGAGTTCTTGCTGGATGCCGCGGATATGGTGTAGCGCGCTGCCGACGTCATTGCCGCGCGCATATTGTTCGATTTCACGGCAAGTGGCCGACAGGCCCAGCGCGCCCACGTTGGCGCAGCTGGACTTGAGCGTGTGCGCGGCCAGCTGCAGCGCCGCGGCGTCGCTGGCCTCGGCCGCCACTTCCAGCTGGCCCAGCAGGCGCGGGGCGTCGCTGTAGAACAGGTCGATGATACGGCCGAGCACGTCGGGACGGCCCGGGCGCCGCATGGCGCGCAGGTTTTGCAGGGCGGCGGCGTCGAGGATGGAGCTTGTTTCAGCCGCCGCCGGGGCAGCCTGCGCCGGGACGGTTTCCTCGGCCGTCTCCACCGTCTCCGCTGCCGCCGACGGGCGCCAGCGGGCCAGCACGGCCAGCAGGGCGGCGCGCGTGTACGGCTTGGCGAGGTAGTCGTCCATGCCCGCCTCCAGGCACAGTTCGCGGTCGCCCAGGATGGCGTTGGCCGTCAGGGCAATGATGGGCGTGCGGCTGCGGCCTTGCTGGGCTTCCATGCGGCGCAATTGCCGCGTCGCTTCGAAGCCGTCCATTTCCGGCATCTGGCAATCCATCAGGATCACATCGAACGGATAGCGCTCCCACAGGGCCAGCGCGCGCCGCCCGTTGTCGGCCGTCGTGGCTTCATAGCCCGTGTCTTCCAGCATGGCCAGGGCGATTTCCTGGTTGATCGCATTGTCTTCCACCAGCAGCATGCGCAGCGTCGCATCGCCTGCGGCTACGGTGTCCGCTTGAGCGGGCAGGGCATGTATCGTTGGCGCCAGGGTACCGTAGCCGCAGACGGCTTCGATGCAGTGGCGCAGCTCCATCGCCCGCACGGGCTTGGTCAGGCAGCATTCCACGCCCAGCGCTGTCACCTGGCGCAGCTCGGCCGAGGCGTCCAGTGAACTGAGCATGATGATTTTCAGGGCAGCCATGCCGGCGTCGGCCTTGATCGCCCGCACCAGCTCGGCGCCATCCATGACGGGCATGCGCATATCGATGATCGCCAGGTCGAACGGGCGCCCGCTACGCAGCGCCCCTTGCAGCAGGCCCAGCGCTTCGGCGCCGTCGGCGGCGCTGGCGGCGGCCATCTGCCACTCGATCGCGTGCTGCAGCAGGATACTGCGGTTGGTGGCGTTGTCATCCACGATCAGCACGTTCAAGGCGCCCAGCGACACGCGCTTCGGCGCCGATGGCGCATCCTCGGGCGCCACCTCGCCGACGACGACGGTCACGGCGAAGCTGGAGCCCTGTCCCGCCACGGACTGGAGCACAATGCTACCGCCCATCATTTCCGCCAGCTGCTTGATGATGGCCAGACCCAGGCCCGTACCGCCGTATTTGCGCGAGGTGGTGCTGTCGGCCTGGCGGAACGGCTGGAAGACGGCCGCCGCCGCTTCCGGCGCCATGCCGATGCCCGTGTCGCGCACTTCCAGGCGGATCCGGCCGGCAGCGGGACAGCTGACATCGACGGCAATTTCGCCCCGTTCCGTGAACTTGGTGGCGTTATTGAGCAGGTTGGTGAGGATCTGGCGCAGGCGCACGGGGTCGCCGCGCACGTGCTGCGGCACGTCGGAGGCGATGCGGCAGGTAAATTCGATGGCCTTGCGCTGGATGCCGTTGGCAAACAGCGCCACCACGTCGTCGATCACCTGGCGCAGGTCGAAGGGGATGTGTTCGAGCACCAGCTTGCCCGCCTCGATCTTGGAAAAGTCGAGGATGTCGTCGATGATGCTGAGCAGGCTTTCGCCCGAACGGTGCACCGTGTGCACGAAACGCTGCTGCTTGGGACTCAGTTCCGTACGCTGCAGCAATTCCGTCATGCCCAGCACGCCATTCATCGGCGTGCGGATTTCGTGGCTCATCTTGGCCAGGAATTCCGATTTGGCGCGGTTGGCGGCGTCGGCCTCGGCCTTGGCCTGCGTCAGCGCCAGGTCGCGCTGCTCGACGTGCTCGAGCATGCCGTTGAAGCCCGTGATCAGCTGCCCCAGCTCATCGCTGCCGTGCTGCGCAACGCGCACCGACAACGCCTTGCCGTCGCGGATATGCGCGATGGCGTAGGACAGACGCGCCAGCGGCCTGGCGATCGATGCGCTGATCAGGCCCGTGATGGCCACGCAGGCCAGCAGCAGGACCAGCGCAATGCCGAGGATTAGCACGAAGGCATGGCGCACGCCGTCGCGCACCTTGGCCACCGCATCCTGCTGCTGCCCCGTGATGCGCGCCACTTGCTGCGCGGAATAGGCGGCCTGTTCGCGCTCGAAGGCGCGCACGTGGTCGATGACCTCGTCCAGCGCCTTTTCGCTGTCCAGCACGCTGCCCTTGGCCTGCACCAGCCGCTGTCCCGAGCGCTCCACCGCGTCCAGATACGTATTGACGGTGCGCGTGTCGGCCAGCAAGCCCAGCTGGCCTATGCTTTGCTGTAAGGCCTGCATGGTGGCCATGTCGCGGTGCAGGGCGCTGACGCGTTGCGCGATGTCGCGACCCAGGCGCGTGACGTCGGCGGCGGCCGTGGCCAGCATGACTTCGCCCACGTCGATGCTGATGGCGTCGACGGCCAGGTTGATTTCACCGCTGGCATCCTCGATGCGGGCCGAGGTGCGCATGTAGCGGCCGGCCTCGGCCAGCCGGTCGCGCCCCACAGCCAGCTGCAGTTCGATGGGATCGAGCTCCTCGGCCAGGCGCAGGTGGGCAGTGGCCAGGGCCATGCTGGTTTTTTCCTTAAGAGCAAGATAGGCAGCCTGCTGCGCCGCGCTGGCGCCGCCCTCGGCCAGCAGCCCGGCGCGCAGGGCCAGCAAGCCGGCGGCGGGATCGAGCATCTGGCGCGCCGTGGCCAGCAGTGCCGCCCGCAGCGCGTGCTGGGCGGGGCTGATGTCGCGCTCGCTGGTTCCCGCCAGATGCGCGACGGCCGCCGCCAGCCGCTCGCGCAGGGGAGCGATGCGGAAACGGTTCTTCACGGCTTCCGTTTCGGCCAGCGCGATCTGCATGTCGTGGATGCTCTTGCGCAGGTCGGTCAGGTAGCGGGCATTCTGGTTCAGGCGCTGGCTTTGCAGCTGCACCTCGGCGGCCGTGGCCTGGGCCTGGCTGTCGACCACGCGGATCTTGCTGCGCGCGCCCTTGGCGGCGGCCTTGATCTGCGCCAGCACCTGCCCCATCTCCGTCGCCTGCGCCTTGTAATAGGCCTCGTTTTCCAGGCGCTTGCGCACGGCGACGCGCATGCGCTGGAATTCCCGTTCGAAGGCCGCATGGTAGGGAGGCGCCTGCGACTCGCCATGGCGCCGCAAATCGTCGCTGATGCTCTCGGCGGTCTGGATATTGGCGCCGATCTTGTTCGACACCTGCTCGAGCTGCGCCAGGTCTTCGGCCTTGCCCAGCTCGAAAAAGTCCGACGCCATATCCTGCACGGTATAACGCAGGCGCAACACGTCCGTGTACAGCGGCACCGTCTCGTCGGTCAAGCCATGCACATGGGTTTCGATGCCTTTCACCAGCAGCAGGCTGGCCGCCGCCATGGCCGCCACGCCCGCCAGCAGGACGGTGGTACTGATGATCAGCTTGGTCCTGATTTTCATGCCCGGCTCCAGGGAGGGCTGGAAAAGTGGGTGCGCATCACTTTGCGCCAGGCCCCGGATCCGCCGGAACGATCCTGCCGTCGACGATGCGGGTCAGGAAAACGGCCGTCGACGCCTGGTGATTGTCCGGCCGCAGCGTTACCAGCATGCCGCCCAGATCGAGCCGGTCGAACGTTTCGAAACTCTGGATCAGGCGCTCGCGCGTGAGGTCGGCGCCCGTGCGGCGCAGCGCCGCGACCATCAGCGTGGCCGAGATGCAGCCCTCGAAACTGACGAAAGACAGCCTGGCCGCCGGCACGTGCCGGGCCAGCAGCGCGGCGCAGCCGGCGGCAATCGGCAGCTGGCGGTCTTCGGGCAGGGGCACCACTTGCGAAATGACGATGTTGTTGCCTTCCGTTCCCAGCAGCTGCAGCAGGCTGTCGGTGCCGACAAACGATACCGTGGCCAGGGCCGCCTTCAGCCCGGCCTGGCTTGCCTCGCGCACGAACGCCGCCACGGGCGTGTAGGGGCCGGCCATGATCACCGCTTGCAGGTCGTGCCCGATCAGGGCCGCCAGTCCCGCCTTGACGGCCGTCGTGCCGCGCTGGAACGCACCCTTGGCAACGAGTTCCATGCCGCGCCGTTGCAGTGCGCGCACGGTGCCGTCGAGGACGGCATTGCCGAAACCGTCGTCCTGGTACAGCATGCCAAAGCGCTTGACGCCGCGGCTGGCGAAATACTGCACCAGGGCATCGGACTCATCGTCATAACTGGCGCGAAAGTTGATGATTTCATGCACCACGGGACGGCGCAAGGTCATCGCGCCCGTAAAAGCGCCCACCAGCGGCACCTTCATTTCCTGCACGATCGGTATGACGGCGTTGGTGGTGGGCGTGCCCACGTTGCCGAACAGGGCGAATACCTGTTTTTCCTCGACCAGTCTGAGCGTTTCGCTGATGGCGCGGTCCGGATCGTAGCCGTCATCGGCCACCACCAGCTCGATGCTGCGGCCGTGGATGCCGCCGCGCTGATTCGCTTCCTGGAACACGGCCGTCGCGCCATCGAGCATGGCCCGCCCCAGCCCCGACGCCGCGCCCGTTTGCGCGTTGACCATCCCCAGCCGGATGTGCGTATCGGTGACGCCCGGTTCGGCGGCATGGACTATGCCGGGCACGAGAGCGATAACGAGCCAGCAGCATTCCAGCCAAACGCGCATGAGCTACCTTTATGGAGGTTGACCGACATCAATCGGCATAGGGTTGACAACGAGTATGGAGCAAATTGCCAACGCAAAACTCACACATAGTCACGGCGCCCGAAGCCGTTGCGGCGCAGCTCGTTCAAGGCACGGTCAGCTGCACCACCACCTTGCCGCGCGCGCGGCCCTGCGCCAGGTAGGCAAGCGCCTGTTTTGCTTGAAGAAAAGGAAACACCTGGTCGATGACGGGGCGGATGGTGCCCGCTTCGAGCAGGGCGGCGATCTGCGCCAGCTGGCCGCCGTCGGGACGCACGAAGTGGAAGGAGTAGCTGGCGCCGCGCCGTTTCGCCAGGCCGATGACCTTGCGGCTGAGCAAACCGAACACCAGTTTCAGCACCACGTTCATGCCGCGCGCGCGGGCGAAAGCGGCGTCCGGCGGGCCGATCAGCGAGACGACGCGGCTGCCAGGCTTGACGATGCGCAAAGCCTTTTCCAGCCCGTCGCCGCGCACCGTGCCCAGCACGGCGTCGTAATCGCGCAGCACGTCCTCGAACGGCTGTCGTTTGTAATCGACCACCTCATCGGCGCCCAGGCTGCGCACCAGTTCCACGTTTGCCGTGCTGGTGGTCGTGCCCACGCGGGCGCCCAGGTACCTGGCCAGCTGGATGGCAAACGTGCCGATGCCGCCGGAACCGGCCGGGATGAACACTTTCTGGCCCGGCCGCAGCTGCATGCGCTCGTGCATCGCTTGCCACGCCGTCAAGCCCACCATGGGTATCGACGCCGCTTGCACGAAATCGAGGTTGGCCGGTTTCAGGGCGGCCGCCTGTTCGGGCACGACGGCATAGTCGGCCAGGCTGCCATGTGGCGTGTCGAAAATGCTCGCATACACGGCGTCGCCGACCTTGAAGCGCGTGACGCCGCTGCCGACTTCCACCACCACGCCGGCCAAGTCGCTGCCCAAGGTGACTGGCAAGCGCATTTTCAAGATCGGCTTGAAGTCGCCCCTGGGGATCAGGTAGTCGATGGGATTGAGTCCCACGGCGTGCACCCGCACCAGCAATTCGCCGGGGCCGGGAGTGGGGCGGGGCAGTTCGGCAAACGCCACGTGATCGAGGCCGCCGTATTTTCTAAGTTGCAAGGCTTGCATGATGTTCTCTCTGAGTGAGTGCTGAAAAAGCGTGGCGTTCAGGCCAGGCGCAGGTCCTTGCGCAAACCGGCGTCCATCAGCGCGGCGGGCA
Organism: Janthinobacterium glycogeni; assembly: GCF_051380725.1. Classification (NCBI taxonomy): domain Bacteria; kingdom Pseudomonadati; phylum Pseudomonadota; class Betaproteobacteria; order Burkholderiales; family Oxalobacteraceae; genus Janthinobacterium; species Janthinobacterium glycogeni. Next base: position 318,857 of record NZ_JBNYXP010000003.1, read on the forward strand.
GGAAGCGGCGCATCAGGCGCAAGCGTGCCGCCAGCGGCCCGGCCGTGTAGCGCAGCTTGGGCTGACTTGCCTGCGCCGCCGCCAGGACCGTGTCGGCCACGACGCCAGGGTCATCGGCGCCGGCCATCAGCGTTTGCAGCCGGCTTGTCACGGCCGCGCTCACTTGCCGGTAGGCGGACAGCGGCGCATCGGGCGCCAGCAGATTGGCTTCGAACGTGGTTTTCGTATAGGCCGGCTCGATCACGCTGGCGCGGATGCCCCAGCCGCGCACTTCATGGTCGAGCGATTCCGTGTAGCCCTCGATCGCGTGCTTGGTGGCGGAATACAGCGCGCCGTAGGGCATGGGCAAAAAGCCCAGGACGGAACCGATGTTGAGGATGCGCCCGCCTCCTTGGGCCCGCATGTGCGGCAGCACGGCCAGGGTCATGCGCAGCACGCCATAGAAATTTGTGTCGAAGATGGCTTGCACCTGCGCCATGCTGCTTTCCTCGGCGCCCGCCGGGGCCACGCCGAAGCCGGCGTTATTCACCAGCAGGTCGATGCGGCCTTCGCGCCGCATCAGCTCGGCCACGGCGGCAGCGACGGACGCATCGCTGGTGACGTCGAGCGCCAGCATCGTGTAGCCGACCGCATCGGCTTGCGCGCCGCGGCGGCTGGTGCCGTACACCGTGTAACCCGCCTGCGCCAGGCGTTGGGCCGTGGCCGCGCCGATGCCGGACGAGGCGCCGGTGACCAGGGCAATCTTGTTATCGTTCATGGCAGTCCTTCAGTGGTTGATAGTGTTGAATATGATGATCGTCATATTGTTGTTTGAAAAAAACCCGGGGCGGACCCGGGCCATGGGCGTTACGGCTGGTTTGTCTCTTGAAACTGCGCCAGGGTGGCCGCGCACAGCGCGTCCGACAGGGCCGGCTCGTCGACGGCGCGCGCCAGGATGGTGGTGCCGATCAGGGCGCACACCGTCGCCATGGCTTGCGCGTGCGCTTCCGGCTGGCCCCAGTTCGGCAACTGGCGCGCGAACAGGTCGATCATTTCCTTGATGTGGATGGTGGCGGCGCGCCGCACCTCGGGCGCCTGGCGCGGCATTTCCGACCCCAGCGCCGACACGGGGCAACCCACCTCGATGGCGGCGATGTGCTCGGGCGACAGATAGGCCGCCATCATGGCCTGCAGCGCCTGGCCGGGCGGGGCGGCGGCGGCCACCCTGGCCGCCAGCGCCACCGATTCGGCGCCCGCGCGGTCGCCCGCTTCGGCCAGCAGGGCGTCGCGCGAGGCGAAGTGCGCGTAGAAGCCGCCGTGCGTCAGGCCCGCTTCCTTCATGATGTCGGCTACGCCCGTGCCCGCATAGCCGCTGCGGCGGATGGCGCGCGTAGCCACCTCGACGATGCGGTCGTGGGTGGCTTCCTTGCGGCTTTGCGCCGCAGGTCGGGCCGCTGATTTGTTGGGTAAGTTCTGCATGATGGTCATCATATCGCAGTTTTCAAAACCGTGCAGGGCCTGTGCCGGCAAAAGGCGTTACGATGCACGCTATCGACATGCGACCAGGAGAGACAAATGGCAACTATTCCAGCGGCAACGACAGAACAGCTGTTTTCCTACGGCACCTTGCAGTAGCCCGAGGTGCAACTGGTCACCTTCGGGCGCCTGCTCGACAGCCGGCCCGACCGCTTGCCCGGCTATCGTCTGGCGTTGCTGGCCATCGACGATGCGCAGGTGGTGGCGACCAGCGGCAAGACGCATCATCCGATCGCCTCGCGCGGCGCAGCGACAGATGGCGTGCCGGGCGCCGTGCTGGCCGTCTCGCCGAGGAATTACGGCAGGCGGACGGCTACGAGGTGGCCGCCTACCGGCGCGAGCGCGTCACCCTGGCGTCGGGCCTGCAAGCCTGGGCCTACGTGGATGCGCGCGATGCCGCTCCTTGAGCGGCATGGCAACAGGTGAATGGGGGAAAAGTGCGGAAGTGCCGGCACGGGCAGCTTGCCCATGCCGGCTATTGCAAGGTCAGGCCGGCTTGCGCTTGCCTGCCGAAACGCGGTTCCAGCCATAGCCGGCGACGATGATGGCCACGATGGCCGCCTGCGCCAGCAGGGTTTCCGCCGTCGGCAGGATGCCCAGCAGGTCAATGCGCATGAAATCGACGGGGGTGACGCCGACCCAGCCCGCTTCCTGCAGCGCGGCCACGCCTTTGCCCATCAAAATCACGGCTAGCACGGCCACGAAGGCGGACGTCCACGAGAAGAACTTGCCGATCGGCATGCGGGCGCTGGTGCGCAGCAAGGCCCAGGCGATGACGACCAGCAGCACGATGGCCACGAGGAAGCCGCCCAGCAGGGCGCCGCCATTGCCGTCCGCCGCCAGGGCGGAATAGAACAGCACGGTTTCAAAGACTTCGCGGTAGACGGCGATGAAGGCCAGGGCGAACAGGCCCCAGGCGGAACGCCGGGACATGGCTGCCGTGAGTTTCTCGTGCAAATATTCCTGCCAGCGCCCGGCGCTGCTCTTCTGGTGCATCCACAGGCCCACGCTGAGCAGGACCAGGGCCGCGAACACGGAACCGAGACCTTCGCTCACTTCCCGGCTGGCGCCGCTGATGGTCACCAGGTACGTCGCCGCCACCCACGTCAGGCCGCCCGCCACCAGCGCGCTGGCCCAGCCCGCATGCACGTAGGGCAGCACGTCGTTGCGCTTGGCCTTGCGCAGGAAGGCGATGATGCCGATGACGATCAGCAGCGCTTCCACGCCTTCGCGCAGCAGGATCGTCAGCGCGCCGACAAAGGTCGTCATCGGGTCGGCCTGGGCGTCGCCCAGTTCCGCTTCCACGTGGGTAAACAATTGCTGCAGCTTGTCGCCCGCCGCTTCGGCGTCGGCCAGCGTGCCCTTGGCCACGGCGGAACGGTAGGCCAGCATGGCGTTTTCCACGGCCAGCAGCAGGGATTTGTTGCGCGCCCCGACCATCGGCTCGATCGGCTCGAAGCCGTCCAGATAGGCGGACAGACCCAGGCGCGTGGCGCCCGCGCGGTCGCCCGCCTGCATGGCGGCGAGGCTTTCGGCCAGGCGCAAGCGCGACAGGGCCAGGCCGGCCGGCTTGTGCGCCTCGGCCTTGTCAGGATGGCTGCGCAGGTACGCCGTCAAGGCTCGCGCCTCGTCCGCGCCCAGCTTGGCGGCCGCCGCTTCCTGCGTCACGGTCGTTACGGCGGCCAGGTCCGCGTACAGTTTTTTGCTGCGCGGATCGTCCTGCCACAGCTTTTCGCCGCGCGCGCTTGCCGCCGCGTCGTGCGACATGCCGCCGATATAGAACGCCAGATCCCAGCGCTCGTTGTCGGACAGCTGGCCGAAACTGGCCATCGAGGTGCCGGCCACGCCTTGCGAGATGACCTGGTACAGCGCCATCACGCTGCGCGACTGCGCCCGTTCGCCATCCGTGAAGGCGATCGGTTTCGGTTCCAGGCTGGCCGCCAGCGGACCATCGCCGCCGCCGGCCACGCCGTGGCAAGAAGCGCACTGGGCCGCATACAGGGCCGCGCCGCGCGCCAGGTTGGGCAGCGTTTTCGGCGCCACGGGGATCGGGTAGGCGGCGATCAGCAAGCCATTTGCATGGTGCGCCAGGCGCTTGACCTCCGCGCCGTCCGCCTTGGCGACGACGGCTTTGCGCAGCTCGGCGATGGCGGCGGCGATGGCCGGCTGCGAGGCGTGGGCGGGCAGGGCGGCGATCTGCGTCGTCGCGTTGTCCGTGAAGTCGAGCATTTCCGCGTATTCCGCCTCGCTGACCACCTTGCCGTGCTCGACGGCGCCGCTGTAATCGACGGCAACGTAGTCAATCAATTGCCACAATTGCTTGGCGCCGGCGCCAGGATCGGACGCTTGCGCCTGCGCGCCGCCGGCCAGTAACAGGCTGAGGCTGGCGGCCACGAGCGGATAGCACACGAGCCATTTCTTGATAGAACTGAACATGATTCTCATTCTCATTTGTCGTTAACCCGGCGACTATAGGACAGACAGTGCGAGGTGTCAACGGCGCACGGGCGTGCGCGGGTGCAAACAGCGCTGTCCTGGTCAATATGCTTGACCGGGGCGGCGTGTCTGGAGATGGGAACGAGGGAGAAGGATGCTTACTGATTCGATGCCGGTTTGGCGTACAGTCCCCTGGAGAGGCCATTGTCCGCATCGTCGACTTTCAGGCCGCCGTCGACGATACGCAAGGCCAGCTTCTGGAATGCCTGGCCTCTGAGCCACTGCGGGTCGGTGACGGCGAACGCGGCGATGCGTTCCTGCGCGCGCGCCGCCGGCACGGCCAGCCATTGATAGTCGGTTGTTGCACCCTGGCGGCGCAAGCCGGCGCGCACCCAGCGTTCCGATGCCGGCATGCGGACGATGGCGTCGCCGTTCGCCACGCTCACCGCCGTGGCCGTCTTGCCGCTGTGCGCCTCGAACTTCACTTCCACGCCAGCCATCGGCCCGACTTGGGGGAAGCCGACGATGGCCACCCACAGGCCCGCTTCGGCGGGTTTCTGGATGCGCATTTCCGCTTCCTCGAACACGCGGAACTGCGGCTCCTTGCCGCCGTTGCCCGCCACCAGGGTCACCGTGTCGCCGGTCACGCGCCACGCGCCGCTGGCTTGCTGGTCGGTATTGCCGTAGCTGAGCACCCATTCGAAGGTGCCGTCCTTTTTCAGCAGCAGTTCGGAACCTGTTTCCATGACGCCTTGCAGGTAATAGTGTCCGGGCAAGGAAGACGCGGCCGGCTCGGCCGCGCCGGCCGGGATGGCAAAGGCGAGGGCGGCGCAGGCCAGCAGGCTGGAAAGGGATTTTGTCATCGCTGTGTCCTTGTTGTGTCTTTTATGAAATGCCATCATAGCAACGGCAATTGCTTGCCGTCGCACGACACATCACACAGCAGGCGAGGCGTTTACTTGTCGCTGAAATCGATCACCACGCGCGAGGCAACCTTGCCATGTTCCAGGCGGCTGAAGATCTCGTTGATGGCCGACAGCGGCTGCAATTCGATGCCGGCCTTGACCTTGCCGGTGGCGGCGAAGGCCAGCGCCTCGGCCATGTCCTGGCGCGTGCCCACGAAGGAACCGCGTATCGTCACGCAATTGGCGACGACGTCGAACAGCGGCGTCGGGAAGTCGCCCGGCGGCAAGCCGACCAATACGCAGGTACCGCGCTTGCGCGTCATCGCCACGCCTTGCTGGAAGGCGTCGATCGACGGCGCCGTGATCAGCACGCCGTGGGCGCCGCCCCCGGTCGCTTCGCGCAAGGCCGCGACGGGGTCGCCCTGGCGCGCATTGATGGTCACTTCGGCGCCCAGGGCGCGCGCATGCTCGAGCTTGCCTTCGTCGATGTCGACGGCCGCCACGCGCAGGCCCATGGCCACCGCGTATTCGATGGCCAGGTGACCCAGTCCCCCGATGCCGGACACGGCCAGCCACTGGCCCGGCCGCGCGCCCGTTTCCTTTATGCCCTTGTAGCTCGTTACGCCGGCGCAGATGATGGGCGCCGCTTGCACGGCGGAAAGACCTGCCGGAATGTGCGCGACATAGCGCGGGTCGGCCAGGATGTACTCGGCGAAGCCGCCATTCTTGGTGTAGCCGCCGAACTGCGCCTCGGCGCACACGGTTTCCCAGGCCGCCAGGCAATGTTCGCAATGGCCGCAAGCCGAGTACAGCCAAGGCACGCCGACCCGGTCGCCCAGCCGCACCTCGGTCACACCCGCGCCCAACTCCACCACCACGCCGATGCCTTCGTGGCCGGGAATGAATGGCGGCGTCGGCTTGACGGGCCAGTCGCCGCGCGCCGCATGCAGGTCCGTGTGGCAGACGCCGCACGCTTCCGTCTTGACGAGGATCTGGCCGGGGCCGGGCACGGGCACGGGTATGTCGCGCAGCACCAGCGGCTGGCCCAGTTGCTCGACAACGGCGGCTTTCATGGTAGTGGGGATCATGGTATTCCTTATGAAGTGGGTACGGAGTAGTGCAGGGCGCAGGCCATCGTCTACTGGATAGCGACTTGCGCATGATCATATTCTGCTGCACACGCTACAAAAATTGATTGATCTACATCAACGTATGCCGGAAGGGATGGCGCGTGCTCAGGCACAAAACACGCTTACATTAATTCTATAATTCGATTATTATGGAATGATTGAATAAGGAAACGATCATGCTTGACTTGCCCAACATCAGCGCGGCCCACCTCGATACCCCGACCCTCGATAAACTGGCGCCGCCGACGGTGGCCACGCATCCGCCACGCATCCTCCTGCTGTACGGCTCCTTGCGTGAACGTTCATTCAGCCGCTTGCTGACCCTGGAGGCGCAGCGGCTGCTGCAGCATTTCGGCGCCGAGACACGCGTCTTCGACCCGCATGGCTTGCCCATGGTCGACAGCGTCGGCCCCGACCATCCCAAGGTGCAGGAATTGCGCGCCTTGTCGCTGTGGTCGGAAGGCCAGGTCTGGTGCAGCCCGGAACGCCATGGCGCCGTGACGGGCGTGTTCAAGTCGCAGATCGACTGGCTGCCGCTGGAAATGGGCAGCGTGCGTCCCACGCAAGGGCGCACCCTGGCGGTGATGCAAGTGTCGGGCGGCTCGCAATCGTTCAACGCCGTCAACGGCTTGCGCGTGCTGGGCCGCTGGATGCGCATGGTGACGATCCCGAACCAGTCGTCCGTCGCCAAGGCTTACCAGGAGTTCGACGACAACGACCGCATGAAGCCTTCGCCGTACTACGACCGCCTGGTCGACGTCATGGAAGAATTGTACAAATTCACCCTGGTCGTGCGCGACCGCTCGGATTACCTGACCAGTCGCTACAGCGAGCGCAAGGAATCCATGCCGCTCGATACGCGCGCCCTTGCCGCGGCGGCCATGGCGCACGAGACGCCGGGCAAGTAGCCTGTCAATGGTCTATTGACAATGGTTTCGGCGCATACAGCGCATTTTGGAATTCCGGCACATATTCATATTTCATCATCTTCCCCAGCTTCAATGACTTGAGATAGCTGGAGAAGCTGCCGTCGCCCAGTGCCAGGTCGACCGCTTCCGCGCTCGTGCTCGTTGCATGGCTGAGCTGGCGCGAAACGGCATAGCCATAAGTGAGCTGGCCAGCGCGATTCTTGTTGGTGAAGCTGTTCGTCACCAGCTCGGCCTGGTGCGACAGGCCGTCCAGCTTTTTCCCCGCGAAGACAAAATCGAGCTTGCCTGTTGCGCTATCCATGACTTCAAACGAGACGGCGGCGTCCGTTTCCTTGCGCTCGATGCCGGTCAGCCACTTGGGCAGGTTGTAGCCTACGACACCGCGCACCCTGGCCAGTTCCGTGTTCACGGGCAGCTTGAGCACATAACCCCAGAAATCCTTCGACAGCGATTGCCCCAGCAAGGTGAAAGGGCCGAAACTGGACGTGCCGGGCTTGTTCGTCACGATCGCCAGGGAAATTTCATTGTAGCTGTCGTTGTCGCAGTATTCATAGGCGTAGGCCGTCAATGCCACCGCGCCCCGGCCCGGCCACACTTGCAATGGCTGCACCTGCTTCAGTATGTCTTCCGGCATCAGTTCCTTCAGCCTCGCCAGGTCGGCCGTAAAGACGGCCGTGATTTTGCTGTTTTTATAATAGAAATTCGGCGAATACGAGTCAAAGCCGATGGCGACTTTTTCCTTTTTGATTCCCTTGAACCAGCTCAGGTCGAGCTCCGGCGCTTCCGCCGCGATCACCGATAAGGGCGGATTCGAGCGATAGCGGTCATACAGGCCGCCGGCCGCCACTGGCACGTCATGGCCGGCGATATTGATGATGACTGGCTTGTTTTCGGGGGCATTCTCGGCCCACGACGGGACAGCGGCGTTCAATATCACTGCGGATACCGCCGCGGCAATTTTCATGTTCATTGCTTCCACCTTTTATGTTGGATTTAAAAAATTCAATTCACACGCCGCTATTCATGCGGCGGCGATACTGCCGGTTCCTGATGGCGGTTTCCCATTGCTGCATCGCCAGCGCCAGGGCGGGCGCCACATTGGGCTTCGTTGGCTTGCCCTGGCTCAGGCGCCGCAGCTGATACTTCACCATCGCCATGTAGCCGATCGACGACAGCACCTTGTTTTTCCACGTAATGGCCCTGAGCAAGGGGCTGGCCGATTGATCGGCACGCCATGCTTTCGGCAAGTGCGGGTCGATGGCCAGCGCCGTTCCCATGCCTGCCATGGCGATGCCGCTGCCCAGCACTTGCTCGACCACCGGGTAGCGGCGTATGCCGCCCGTCACCATGATGGGCATCGTGGCCACGGTGGCGATGTCCTTGGCAAACTCCAGGAAATACGCTTCGCGGGCCAAGGTGCGGCCGTCGCGGGTCTGGCCATGCATGGCAGGGGCTTCATAACTGCCGCCGGACAATTCGATCAGGTCCACGCCCAGGCTGTTGAGCATGGAAACCACCTGCCTGGCGTCCTCCGAGCTGAAGCCGCCTTTCTGGAAATCCGCCGAGTTGAGCTTCACGGCGACGGCAAAGCCTTTGCCCACGGCTTGCCGCACCTCGTTGACGACGTCCACCAGCAGCCGCGCCCGGTTCTCGAGCGAGCCGCCCCAGCGGTCCGTGCGTTTATTTGTAATAGGGGAGAGGAACTGGCTGAGCAGGTAGCCGTGCGCCGCATGGATTTGCACACCCGTAAAGCCGAACTGTTCCGCCAGCTTGGCGCTGTTGACAAAACGCTGCTTCACGTCGGCAATGTCGGCTTCCGTCATTGCACGCGGCGCGGAAAACTGCTTGGAAAAGTTGCCCATATCCATGGGCACGGCCGAGGGCGCGATGGTTTCCTGTCCCATGGCGGCCGGCATCTGGCGTCCGGGATGGTTAATCTGCATCCAGATCTGCGCCCCGCGTGAACGGGCGGTGCGCGACCATTGCTCGAAGCGGGCGCCAAATTGCGCAGAATCGAGCACCACGCCGCCCGGTCCCGTCATGGCGCGCCGGTCAATCATCACATTTCCAGTGATCATCAGGCCAACGCCACCGTCGGCCCATGACTGGTACAAGCGGATCAGTTCCTGTGAGGGCGCGTGATCGCCGTCAGCCATGTTCTCTTCCATGGCGGCTTTGGCGAGGCGGTTCGGAATGACGCTTCCATTGGGCAGCGTCAGTGCAGTAAAAGGTTTCATGCTTATCTCCAGGGTTGCGATGGCCTTACGATAAGCTTTAAGCTAACTTGAAGGTCAAGCTCTAAAACGCACTTTTTTTGCATGTGTCCCGTTCGCAACACAGGCTGGAAGAAACGCAGCAGCCTGAGACAACAAAATTCCTTTCACCGCCCATCTGCCGCTTGACATTCAAGTTGGCTTTAAGCTTATAGTGGATCACATGGCGCAGGCCACTCAACCATCAGGAGGACGACCCCATGTCAGTTTTCAAGCAGCTTTTCCTCGCTCTCATGCCCATGCTGTTCATGCAGATCGTCGCTGCCGAACCAGCGGCGCCAAAACGGGTACCAGGTACGGTACTCGTGGTCATGACCAATCATTCCCAGTATCCGAGCAGAAACGACCATACCGGGCTCTGGCTCACGGAGCTGACGCATGTGTATGACGCGCTGAAGGACGCCGGCTTTGGCGTCGACTTCGTCAGCCCGAACGGTGGCGTCGTGCCGCTCGATGAGCGCAGCCTGGGATGGCTGTATATGGATGCCGCCGCAAAAAGCCACTTGAAAGATCCCGCTTTCATGGCGGCGCTGGAATCGACACGAGCGGCGGCCGACATCGATCCTGCTGGCTACCGGGCTATTTTCTACACGGGCGGCCATGGCACGATGTGGGATTTCAAGGGCAACCAGGACCTCAAGCGCATTGCCGAGGCGATCTACCGCAACGGCGGCATCGTTTCTTCCGTCTGCCATGGCGCCGCCGGCCTGCTCGACCTGCAGGACGAAAACGGCAAGCCGCTGATACAAGGGCGCCGTGTGACGGGTTTTTCGAATACGGAGGAATCGCTGGCCGGCATCAAGGATCAGGTACCCTATCTGCTGCAAAGCGAGCTCGAGGGCAGGGGAGCGCTATATGATAAAGGCTTCATCCCGTTCGGCAGCTTCGTCATGACCGATGGCCGGCTCGTCACGGGCCAGAACCCCGGATCGAGCAAGGAAGTGGCGCAAGCGCTGCTCGCGGCCCTGCGGAATAACACACCACAATAAGGGAGCAGGAAAAAAGATGAAAATCGGCGAACTGGCCAAGCGCAGCGGCCTGGCGGCGTCAACGATACGTTTCTACGAAGCCAAGGGCTTGCTGAAAGCCGTGGACCGGCAATCGAACGGCTACCGCGACTATCCGCTGGAAGCGGTGGCGGTACTGTCCATCATCACCGACGCCCAGCAGGCGGGCTTTTCCCTGGACGAAATCAGGCAAGTCTTGCCGGAGGATATTTCATCATGGAAACATGATGAGCTGATGGTGGCGCTCAAGAAGAAGATCGCCGATATCGAATCCCTGGAAGTGCGGCTGGCGCAGAACAAGGCGCATCTGCTGTCGCTGATTCAGATGATCGAGGCAAAACCCGATGAGCTGGACTGCAAGGATAATACAGCCAGGATCATGGAAAGCATGGGGATAGCCGGTAAAAACTGAATACAAAACTGCTTGTGCATCAGGTCAAACGCACCGGGGAATGGATGCGCTTGTCCAGCGGCTTCTCGTTGAGCGCATCGGCGGCCCGGTCCACGAATTGCCTGACATCCCCCACCTCGGCAAACAGGCCGGCATAGGCTGCCCGGATCAGCACCGTGCACTGCTCGAATTTCGCGAGCTGCGACAAGCCTTCCTCCGTGGGCACCAATAGTCGGCGGCGGGCATCATTGTCATCGTTCCGATACCGTATGAGGCCCAGACGGAGCAGCTTTGGTATCTTCTGCATGACCAGCTGATGCGAATGTCCGAGCTCGCGCGCCAGATCCGCGGCGGAGGCCGTGCCGCGCGTTGCCAGAACAGTCATCAGCGAACACGAACGAACCGGGATGACGATCCCCATCGTATCGAAGACAGTCTTGGATTGCTCAGCGATCAGGACGCTCAGCCGTTCGACAGCGCGGCCGAGAAACACGGCGTCATCGATCGCGGCCGGGTGATGGGTCTCTTTAGTCAAGGCGCTTGTACCTCTGGATGCTGCCATCCTTGTTCACGCGTTCCAGCGCCGTCACTTTGCCGCGTAAGGTATTCAGGCGGTATCGAAAATCTGACACGCCTTCCACCGCGAAGAGGTTGGGACCGATCGGCTCAAGCGCGACCCGAAACCGGTCGCGCCAGAGATAGTAGAGCGTGCCATTGTCCAGGATAATCTGGCGGCCTTCGTATTTTCCGGCGGCTGTTGTCAACACCGCGGCATCGGCGTGCGGGCGCTCGATAGCTGCCGTCAGGCTCGGGAGCAGCCAGGCAAGTTCGGTTCGCCTGGCGTCATCGGTCTTCGCCAGAGTTTCAAGCGCGAGCTTGTGCGCCAGAGGGAGCGCGCGAATAGAGGGGCTAGGGATATCAGGTTGCACGCCGACACCTTCGAAATCGCCATGGTCCACGGGATCCCGGATCTGTCCGATCGGCACTTGCACGAAAAAATCATCGTTGAGCGGCTTGCGCGCAACCGGATGCGCACCGCCAGCGGTCCGCTCCCCGATCAGCGTTGCTCGCCCGAGCTTCTTCATCGCATAGGAAAACCATTCTGCGGAGGAAAACGATGTGGAGCCGGTCAGTATATAGACCGGCTTGTCCACCATGCGTTTGCCTGGCAGGCCCGGCAGCACCCATTGTCCGCGCTGGATGCGCTTGCCATCCTCATTGTAATAGTAGTCGAATAGCAACTGGTCTTTCTCGCTGGAGAAGAAATAGCTCGCCAGGAATTGCGCCATTTCCAGATGCCCGCCATTGTTATAGCGCAAATCGATGATGAGGGCATCCGTATTGCCGACGAAGCGCATAACGGACGCGGCCGTATCATAGGCCAGCTCGGGATCGGCAAAATAGCTGAACCGTAAATAACCGATATTGCCCTGCAGGCGAGCGACCTCGTCGAAGCCGAAATTGGTCTCTTCCAGCCTGCTCAATTCTTCTTTTCGTATTTTGGCCTTGAGCGCCGGGTTGGTCTTCGCCTTGAACTCCGCGATCCATTGGGCGTCGGCTCCCACCAGGAAATGCAGGTCGCCGCTGACTTTGATGAGATCGTCGGTCAGCTTGCTCGCAAACTCCGCCTTCGTGATCGCCGAATCATAATCTCCCTTTTTCAGCCGTTCCTGAAGCACGGGCGCAATTTTGCGTGCGATGTCCGGAAACGCGTAGTTCGTATTCAAGGTGCTGTCGAGAGAGGCGATGATCGCGCCCTTTTCGCCTCGCGAGATGCCCGGCGCCTCGGCAAACGCGCCCGATGCGCAAATGATGGACAGCGCCGACAGCGCTTGAAGCAGGCATAAGTGGTGGCGCATTCTACGGTTTCTCCTCGATGAGACTCAAGAATACAATATATTGCACAATATGTTGTATAAAAATTCAAGCAACATCGGGCGGGCGGCTTTCTGCCTGTGCCGACCGGCGCGTAATGAAACCTGAACTGACGAGGGCTACACCATAAGCAAACGAACGCCGCCGCCGCGCAAGGCAAACGGACAATTCCGCAAGCGCAAGAAGAAATAGACAAGGCCCGAAAATTGCGTGCCTTGTTACAAAATGTAACGTGATAAACCGTTTACTTGATAGAATAAATTTTCTTTCTGACATTGTTGAGAATTAAATGAGCCCATACCATATCGACCTCGCAATAGGAATCGCTCTGATAATCGTCTGCATACCCATATCTGCATGGTGCTTCTGCCTGGAAGCGAAGAAAAATAAGCGTGAGCGCTGCGAGTGCTGCAAGCGACATCTATAGCGCGATCTGCACGTGAGCAATTCCGCAAGCGCAAGAAGAAATAGCAGAGGCCCGCAGATCGCGGGCCTTTTTACATGATGGCGTGCATTGCCAGGCGGGCATGCCATGGGCGCGACGGGCGATCCTTGATGGCGTCGAACAGGTCGTGCAGCTTTGCGTGGCGCAACTTGGCGGAGACGTCGTAGCCGCGCACGTAGTTGGCGAAGGCCCGGGGGCTGAGGTGTAGCGGCGCGACAGAGGCCACCCAATCGTATAGATCGTCCTCAATGACGGCAATCTCTCCAAAGAGGTCGATTGCTGGCTGGCGTAGCTGGTAGGAAAAATAGGCTGCTGGCGGCTTCGGCTTGCGGCGGGTTGTTGTCTTTTTCATTCGGATATAATGCCCGGCGAACTGGGGCGGCAAAACGGGGAATAGAGGGGGATTTGGCGTTTTACATAATTTCGTAAAATGCTAGACTTTTTCGAGGAACTACATGTACTGCTTTGATTCTGCACTCTTTTTGCTATTTTACATAATATAAATTATGCGAAGTGTAGTGCCAGTGAGAAAAAATCCTCCTTTTCATCGTTATGGAAATCGCAATACCGATTTATGGTATGCGATCTTCCATAATCAAAAATAACAAATGAGATTCCCAAACCTCCGATACGGCAACCCTACCGAGTTTGCCCACTACGCCATGGGCATGCCCGTGGCCGACTTGGCGCGCACCCTGCGCCGCGACGAACGCACCGTGCGCGACTGGCTCAGCGGCAAACAGCGCGTGCCGTGGTGGGTTCCTGAATACATGCGCCTGCGCCAGATGGAGCAAGCCGATATCCGGCGCCAAATGAACATGGCCGCCCTTGGCCCGCGCCTTGGCATTGTCCGCGGTGACGTCATCGAACTGGCCGTGCGCCGGCCAAAAAAAGAGCCGCAAATCACTGATTTGCGGCTCGATGACTTCGACCAGGCGCGCATCGCGCTTTGATCACCTTTCTAGGCTCTACGTACAATCGCCTGGTTTATGGCTTCTACGACTTCGCTTACAAACGGTTTTACCTTGCTTTTCAAAGCCCGACTTTCGCCGGACGCACTTGCAAGCGTGACCGTATAGTGTGTGCGCTGCAGTGACAGCCAGATTATTCCCGGCAGCAGGATAACGGCCCAGTGCACTATAGAAAGTGACGCATAGCTTTCACCCCTTGAAATCGCAAAAAATTCAAGAAGAATAAGCGCTATAGGCAAGAGTCTATTTGGCCGCTTCACCCCAAGCTTTACCGATGTAATTCCACTTATTGCATGTGTTTCGTCACCAACTATAAGACGGGCATTTGTAACCGTAACCTTGCCATTTGTGTAGTATGTGGTTTCTGTTGTACCGCTCATTGTTTCTCCCCGGAAAAGAGATTCAATATTAACAAAAGGCCCGCGATCTGCGGGCCTTTTTCACTTCTTCTTGCGCTTGCGGAATTGTCCGTTTGCCTTGCGCGGCGGCGTGCGGCGGCCCATTATGCGGCCTCCAGCGCTTCAACGCGGGCTTCGATCTTCGCGGCCCAGCGCATGGCGCCCAGGCCTTGCAGCAGGACGCCGGACGACGTAATGCACAGGAACAGGTCTACGGCGCTCATTTCGCCACCGGGCCTTTCTCAGCGATCACGCCAGCCAGCGCGCCCGCCATTGCCGTGGCGCCGTCGACCACGATATGGTATTGAGGCGGCACCACCATCTTCGCCAGTTGGAACAGCGCCGCGAAGCCCGCCCAGGTGGACGGCTCTTTCAGTCGATTCATGCATTTCCCCTTGTTTTAATAAAGTGTGCGGCCGCTCGTGTCTTTTACCGTTATCGACTGTGCGGCCACCCAATCGCGGATTTTCGGGAAATGGCTCAGCACGTAGGCAGCAATCAGGATGCCGCCCAGCACGATCAAGCCTTCGCGGGCCACTTCGGGCACCGTCGGAACGATTTTGGACAGGTTCATTGTTACCGCCAGACGTAGGACAGGAAATCACCCGCTGGGCAGACAAACGATGCCTCCCAGGTATCGCCCGCTGCCTTTGCCGCCTCGCAAGCACTCATTTCTGTGCGTGGCAGGTTCAGCCAGTCGCCAATGGTCAACGCGCCTCCCGCAACCACGCCGCCGGCCGCCTCAACTACTGCACCCCCCACAGCCGCACCCAGATCGCCCGCCGCCCCTTTTTTTTTGAGCAGGTAGACGATTGCCAGCAGGCCCAGCACCACGGCGCCAATTTTCAGCTGGTCAGCAGTGCCCATTTATTGCCACTCCGTGCCAGCCAGGCTCGGGAACAGGCCGCCAATAAAGTTTGTGGTTGATCCGTAATCAACGCTGTCCTGCACCCCGTCGCCGTAGGCATACGGGAACATTTCAGCCAACTGCGAACCCACTGGCTTTCCGTCGCTGGTGACGGTCTGCCCCATCCAATTTTTCTTCAAGAATGCCAACGTGCCGTCCGGATTCTTCGCGTCACGGATCATCGTCCAGGCGCCGCCCAGGAGCGACGTCCAGAGCTGGTCGCTAACGTTTAGCGTGTCACTGTTGTTCGGGTTCGTGCCGCCGGCAACCGCCGTTTTCTTGCGGCTTTGCATGTAGATGACGGCGCCGACGCCCAGCGCGGCCAGTACTAAAATATCCTTGGAACTCATGCGACGCTACCCCCTGCATTTGCGTAATGGTTGACGAAAGAGGCAAGCGCAACTTCGCCCTGGCCGTAGCCAGCGCCTGGCAGGCTGGCCCACACCTTGCGCACCTTGCTGACGGCGGCGGCCACGCGGCCCGCCGCTACATCGCTCAAGGCGCCCTTTTCCCGGATCAGTTCGATTGCGGCCGCTTCCTGGCTTGCCTGCGTGAAGTCCGTCAGGCCCAGCTTGTCCGCCACGCGGTTCCACGTCGGCTTGTTGATCTGGAAGGCGCCCGCCGCCGTGGATACGCAGCCAGGCCCGAAGCCTGCGCCTGCGCACATCGACGCCGACAAGGGCGTGCCACGCCAGCCCAGGCGGGCCGGATGATCTGCGAAGCTGTCAAACAGCGCGCCACCCATGAGCGTGCGCCAGCCGTCCCGCCCTGCTGTTCCCTCCCCCACCCGCAAGGCGGACAGGAAGGCATTCACGTTGTTGTTCATTTCTTCACTTTCAAAAATGCTGATTGCCTGATAGGCGTAGTCTTCAAGGCCTGGCGCCTGGTCAGTCTCGCCGCTATCTTCATTGGGCCCCATTTCGTAAGCCGCATAGGCCACCACTGCTACCACTATCAGGGCTGCAATTGCGGACTCGCTCAGATTCACGTTATCAACTCTTCGAAATGCTCAGCCGTCAGGATCAGCGCGCCATTTGCCACTGTGTGCGCGATGGTCAGGCAGTGCCCTGGCAGCAGCACAATCGGTTCCGTCAGGCGGTATGTGTATGGCTGGCCGGCGACCAAGAAGTTATCGAATACCGCCTTGCCCGTGTAGGGGTTCGCCGCCACCGACGTATTGCGCGTGAAAATGCATGCCGAGTCTGCGCCGCCCGACAATTTCGATGACGGCGAGGACACCACGGATTGATTGTTTGGAACCTGGCTCAAGCCGATGTAGCCGCCAATTTCCCCGCTTGTGTTCGAGGAAATAACAAGCTGCTCGATCATCACCCGCGATGGCGATGCGGCCGGATTGAACAGGCTCAGCGTGCCGAACTGGCCGGCGTTTGGCGTAATGGCCACCGCACCGGAAAATGCGCGTCCAGTTATCACGCGGGCCTTGCCGCCGTCCACCACATCGACCGTTCCGGTAATGCGGTCGTCTCGAAAATCGAAGTCTCCCGCAATGATGGAGCCGGCATTATTTGCGCCGCTACGGTCTTGAACCGTCAAGCCAGCGTAATCGACACCCCAGACGCCTTGACCTGGCAGCAGATCGACGTAGCCGCCATTAGACATGCGCACGCGAATGCTGGAATTTCCCGAACGGTATTTGACGAAGCGGCCCTTTACGTCAATGACCTGGCCACCGTTTGGCGGCAAATTGAAGTCGTATTGCATGGTTACGCCTTTTTAAACGCCGACATGGCAAAAATGCCAGCGACGACCAGCACCGCCAGAATTATCTTTTCCTGCGCCGCGCTCGTGCCCTTGGCATCCGCGTAAGCGCCCTGCAACTGGTTGATCGCACCCGACTGCACCGCCGACGCCCGGTCATACGCACTTGCCAGGCGCGCATCATTCGCGCCAGCGAAGTCAAGCGCGGAATTGAAAAGGCCGTCCGCATAGCTGTAGCCACTTTTTGTGGCCGCCGTCGCCGCTCCGGTTGTCGCCTCCGCAAGTCCGAACATTTTGCTCAGCGCGTCACTCGCCACGGCCAGGCCGCCCGCGATGGCGCCACCGTCCAGCGTGCTGTTATAGGTGTTGGTCGTCGTGTTCGTGCTGCTGGCGTCGTACAGATTGTTGTTGCTGTTCGACTGGCTCTTATCGCTCAAGTCGTAAGCATTGGTACTGCGATTGCTCAGGTCATATGACGAACTGGTGTTCGTGATGACCTGGCGATTGTCTTGCGTGGTTGACGCTTGCGACGTCTTCGATGATGAACTGCCGCCCATGTTATGCCCTCAGTTTCTTTTGCATGATTTTTGCCACTTCGGCATACCCGGCTTGTTCCAGCTTGCGCACCAGCCCCGTGCGGCGTGTATAGATGTTCATCACGTCGCAGCCCACGCCAAACACGCGCTCGATTTCCGGCAGGATGGTTCTCGTCAGGTCGCCGCGTGCGCCCAGGTGCTGCGCCGCGCACACTTCCAGCGCCCTGCCCCGCTCACGCTGGACCACTTGCACCGCAAACGCCGCCAGCGCCTGGCCGTCGCTGCCGGTCAGCAGGAAAGACAGGCCATCCCCGATAAAATCGGCGATGCCGGCAATGCCGCCCGACGTATCCGTTTTCGGATTGAGCGCCAGGCCCGCCATCAAGCGGCAGGCGTCATCGTGAGGGAGCGCGACGAACTTCATTTGCGCAGGACGAAGTACAGCGCAGCAGCCAGACCGATCAGCAGCAACGGATTTTTGAACAGGCCAGCCGCCGCCGACGACACGGGCGAATCGGTTTTCGCATTCGTCGCCGACGCCGAAGTAGAGCCGGAACCCGTCCCCACGCTTACGGACCATGCGGAGCCGTCGTAATCGTTGTTTTGCTGGTTGCCCCCGGCGCTCGACGGCCCGCCAGGCTGCATTGCCGATTTGGCAATGCCGCCTGCCGCCATCAGGCCGGCGCTCCACGGATCCACAGGAACGCCCGCCATTACTTCTTCACCATCAGGACGATGACGACGGCAATCAAGGCCAGCGTCAGCGGGTTCATGCCAACGCTGACGGTGCTACGGCCGTTGTTGGTCTGGCCCAGGTTGTACAGGTTTCCGTTGCTGTCCACGCCGTACGCGGCGCTGGAATCGTGTACCACCTGGGGCCGGTTGATCGTACGATCAACATAGGCGTCAATGACGTTGCCCAGCTTGGAGAGCGTCCAGGCGCCCAGGTCGGAATTTTCGTCCATGGCGCCCCCTTAGAACGCGTCCAGCGGTTCCAGCACTTCTGATTCGATGGTAATGGTTTCGCCGGCCGAGAAGGTGCCCAGGATTTCCATGGTCTGTGCGTTGCGGGTATTCAAAATCTGCGACTGGTTGTCGTCAACGATGAAGTCCTGCATGAACAAGCCCGCTTGCGGCACCTTGCGATATTCCAGTTGCGAGAAGTCGTTCAGCGCCTTCGTGTTTTCTTCGATGACGATACCGTTTTTCTTGATGAGCAAGCCCGTCATGTTGGCCGAGAAGATCGCCCAGCGCTTGAACAAGCTGCCGCCGCTCGACACTTCGACGTGCGGGATTGGCAACGAGAACGTGCCGCCGGCGCCAATGGTCACGGTCGTGCTGTGGATGCGTGCAATCAGGTTGCGCGTTGCCAGTTCGGCACCGTCCACCTGTGGACGACTCACTTCGGCATAGCCCTGGATCGTCGGCGCTGTGGCGCCGGCAATCGTCAGCTCCAGTTTCAGGTTTTGCATGCCGACGGTCGTGTCGATGGCGCCCAGGCTCTGGCCGAGCTCGGTTTTGCTGCGCACTTCGGAAAAGTCGATTGTCAGGAAGCCAGCGGCGGCGGCGATGCCGCGATACTGCATGCGGGCGTCCTGGCGGGCGCCGGTGCTGTCCCAAATGATTTTGCCGTTTGCCTTCAACTGGATACTGGCGAGCATGGCTTTCGTCAGCGCAGTACCGCCCAAGACGAACGTCATGCGCTCGATTGTGTAGCCCAGCAGGTTGTTCAGGTCGAGCGTGGCAACGCCGTTGTTCACGACGTTGTTGAAAGGAAGGAGTTTCAGACGTTGGCCCATGTCGCCCCCTTATGCCAATGCGGCGGACAGGTACGGCACTTTTTTGGCGACAATCACGGCGCCGACGGCAACGGCCGCGCCCTTGACCATCGGATTGCCCACGAATTTGTATGCGGCGTAGCACACCCCCAGGGCGATGCCCAATTTAGTCAGTTCAGCTTGCGTCATTTCAGGTTTCCCCTGGTGTATGGATAAAAAAAGTGAATTCGGAAAATCAGAATTCACTGTATTTTTTTGCCCCTACAGACGCAAAATTGTTGCCTTAGGCACGCTCCCTAAGAGAACTTGACCCGGCCCTTCACATTTTCTTTCGTTCGCACGTTTCTGTGTATGTATTGCAACGGTTCCAGGCCTTTTATATCGTCAACAGTGACGCATAGCGACGATGCCATGACTTTTTGGTCAGCTTCAAAATTGAGGAACCCGCAATGAATTTCCGTGCAGTTCGACCAGAACGCCTTATCGACCTGGGCGGGCCGCTGGCTGGCGCCGATGATGCGCAAGCCCTTGTGACGCCCTACCGATGTCGCCATTTTCCAGCCTGCCGGCGCATGCGTGGCCGCCGTGACGAAAGCAAGCTCTTCGATCACCAGCCGCAGATTGCCCGCATGCACGGCAGCGCGACAGAACAGGTCGAATTGCTGGGCGCGGATTTTGTCATCGAACGATGGCTGAAATGCGATGCGGAACTGGCCCGCTTTGAGTGCCTGAATGGCCACGCCCAACTTGTCCGTAATCACGTCCACGAACGCGCCGTATTCGCGCATGTAGTCCCATATCAGCAGGCGCTTATCGGACTTTTTCAGGGCATATTGCTTGATGAAGACGCCCTTGCCGCTGCCGGTGGCGCCGATGACGGCGATCACCTCGGCGCTGTTGGATTGATCTGTTTTCATGCTATCGCCGTCCCGAGCACCGCATGATCCATCACCGGCGCGGGCGTGACAGGCACCCGCTGTTGCGGCGCCTTGTCCATCTGCACCGCTTTGGCCGGCGCGCGCGATGCGATATCCGCCTTGACGCCCTGCACCGTCGCCCAGGCAATCGGGCCGCACACGAACAGCGCCGCGATTTCTTCCTGATACTTCCCGCCCCACTCTTCCAGATTGATGCCGTACTTTGCCAGCACCGGCCCCAGCGAGGCGGCCACCTGGCCGCACGCCTCAGGCGTATAGACGCCTTCCAGCGAGGGATACAACTTGCCCAGGATCGGCACGGCCAGGGCCATGATCATCGACACGCCCCGGCTGTTCTGTTCGGCCAGGCCCATGACGGCGGCCTGTTCCTGCTGTTCCAGCATCGCGCCTGGCGTCGTGCTGGCCACCTCACCGTCAAGGTTTGCGGCCTGCATGGCCAGGCTGTCTAACTCTTCCATCATGCACCCTTCACGAGATAATCGAACGGGCCAGCCTTTTTTACTGGCGGCGGCACCACCTTAGGCACGCTCTCAGGAGCGTGCGCAACTGGCGGTTTTACTGGCGCGGGCGCGGACTCCTGGACGTCTGCCTTAGGCAACCTGCTGCGCCAGCGGCTGGCCGCTGCCGTGCCGCGCTTTGCAAACGCCGACACGTCGCACTCGTCGCATGCCATGGTCAGCGTGCCCGCTTCGTTTTCCTTCAACAAGACAGGATGGCCGCAGCAATCACACGGAATACGCCCCAACTTCGTTTTCACGGCGGCCATGGTCTTACAAGCCCCGGATTTGATCGAGGGTGAATTCCGACGATAACGCGCCGTCGGAATCCGCTTCTTCAAACTTGACCGTCACGGGCGTGCCGTCCTGACTGGCGCTGACAACAACGCCCACCTGGCCGTGGCGCTCGAGCTCTTCGTCAACTACCTTTACTGCCGTATATACCTGATACATGGTTATTTCCCTTTCAGTTCATCAACTTCCGCCCGCAGGCGGTCTATTTCCATTGCCATTTGCAGCAATGTTTCTTTGTAGCCGGACGGCAGGTACGCCGCCGCTATCGCACTCAGTTTTGAGAACGCGGCCTTCAATTTTTCATGCATGATCGTCCTTGTATTTGCGCTGCAAGTGCAGCAGATGGGCCGACGGCGCGCCCGCTGGGCGTTTCTTGTGCCGCAGGTAGGTTTGGATCGCCTCTGGCGGCGCGCAGGGCTTGCCGTCCCGGTCAAACGTCCGGCCAACATCGAAGGCCGGAACGAATTTTTTATTTTCAGCCTGGTACGGCGCCGGTTCTTTGGCTGGGCGCGAACAGTTATTTACACCAGTCCGAGGAACGGCAAGGGCCACCCCGGCCCGGTCTATCGTCCAGCGGTAGCGGGTGGACTCATAGACCGCATGCGGCTGCGCCGCCAGATATACGCCTACTGGCCTGTGCGCTTCCACCTGTTCATAGCGGCCTACTACGCCCTCTTCCCTTGTCGCAAGCCTGATCGTGGCACCGCGCCCCACCGTAGGCCCGCCCATGGCCCATATGAAGCGGGCGAAGTCGGCGCGCTGGGCGATGGCTGGGTTTTCGGACTCGACTTTTTGCGCGGCCTGGTAGGCTTCACGGATAGGCTCAGGCGCATTGCGCACCGACTCCTCCGACAGGCGGCGGAACTCGCGCCACACGCCCACCGGCACGCCGCCGATCTGCTGGAACTGGCGAATTCCGTGTACCTGCGCCCAATAGGTGACGCGCTGGGATGCCGTGAATTCCTTCTTGTCGAACATATCGGGCACGATGACGTAAGTGCGGCCATCCTCAAATGCCTTGTGGTCGCCTACGCCTGCGCCGTCAATGCTCTTGCAGACGTATTTGATGATGTAGCCCGCCGCCGTGCCCTTCCCCGCCTCGATCCGCACCAGCTTGACGCGGTTTTTGATGGCGCCTGGCTCGTCGCCATCCTCGCGCATGGCGTAGGCATGAATGACCGTTTCCATGGTCGCCTGATGCTCAGGCGCGACGAACAGCAGCATGTGCCAGTGCGGGCACCCGTCCGTGTGCGGCTCAGCGATGCGGAAGCCGTAGGGCTGGATACCCCGACGGTGCAGCGCGGAACGGATGGCAGACCACACCTTGACCAGATACGCCTGCGCCGCGCGCGGCGTTGGACTGCCGAATTCCGCGTACTTCGCGTTCGTGCCCCCCACCGAGTGGTATTTGCTGGGGCAAGTGATGGTCCAGAACATGCCTACGTGGCGCATCTTGTCGGCCACCTCTTCAAAGCCGCGTATGCGCAGCATCAATTCGCCACGGCGCAGGGTTTTATTACCCATGCCCAGCTCGGCCAGTTCGGCCAGACTGTAGACGTCGCCGTTTTCATTGGTGGCCGTGACGGCCGCCAGCGCCTTCTTGTTCGCCTCGTTTTGCGCCGCTTGTGCCAGGCACGTTTCACGGCTGACATACGGATCAGCGCGCACGTAGGTCAAGCCCAGCTGAATCGACGTATGTTCGAATCGGCGCATCAGTTCCTTGCGTAGTGCGCGGCGCCACCACGCATGATCTGCTGCGCGTGCGATGTAGCCGCCTATCGTTGCCGCCACTGGCGGCTTGACGCCGCGCCGGCCGCATATCGCGTCAATCCGCGCCTTGATGGCGTGCTCGTCGTGCAGGCTCGAACAAACCTCGTAGCACTCGCGCGCGGCCTGCAAGGCGGCCACCGAGATAGCGCCCTGGCCAGTCATTGCGCCATTGCTGTCGGCCAGCGGCAGGCGCTGGTCGTCGGCTAGCACGGCGTCAACCACGCGCTGGCGCGACACGTTCAGGCCGCCAAACATGCTCTTCACGGCGCTGGCCATGCGCGACGGTATGCCCATGTGCAGATGCATCAGTCGTACCTGCCCATAAACACCAGATAAGCCATACGTAACATGATGCATATGAGGACCGCCAAACAAGCCGCCAACGTTCCCATCAGCAGAGCGGCCACCCCCTTCATTAACCAATAGGTAACCATCAGTGCGCCTTCCCGGTAGTTCCAGGCATGCGCCCGCCGTTCATGCACTTTTGCACCACTTCCAGATTGGCGCGCAGTTTTGCGACTTCGCACCAGATGCGGCCACGTTCCAGCGCATCGAACTTGCACAGCGCATCGCTTGCGCGCTCCTTCGGCATGCGCGCCGACATTACGGCCACCATGCGGGCGGCCATCGGCAAGCGCATCCAGTACGCGGCGCGCACGGCCTCGACGTCTGCCGGCGTGGCGATCGTCGCCAGCACGGCAGCGGCGCGTTCCATGCGCACCTCGCGCGGCGTCGCATTAATCTGCGCGCACACGGCGTCCATTTCGGCCAGGAATGCCTTCGTTTCCAATTCCTGCTTTGTCAGCTGGGGGCCAGCGACGGCGGCGACGGCCACCAGCTCATGCGCCAGGTGTCTCATGCTGGCACCATGCAGCGTTGAGCCAGGGCGACGAGCCAATGCGCCAGTTCGGCCGGCGTATGTTCGCGCTCAGCCTTACTGATTTCCGGCCGGTGGCCAAGCATGCCCGGACGCGTTGAACGGCTGGTGCCGACTACATGCGTGGCATAGCCAAGGTCCAGAGCGGGCAAATCGGGGATTTCGGCCGGCATGCAGCCCACCACGTACAGGAACGTGGCCTTTTCCGCCTTATGGCCAAAATCGCTTTGTAGAATCGGCAGCGTCCAGCCGCCGAACTCGTCGCGCTTGCCTGGCATCGGCAAACCACAGTGCGCCCACAGCGTGGACCGTCGCGGATGCTCCAGCACGCCGCCGTTCTGGCGCACCATAGCCACAGACCACACCGCCAGCTCCTTTTCGTCTGGACGGCCCTTTGTCGCCATATGGCGCAGACCAGCCCACAGGCGGCACGGTGGATGCGCTACCACCGGCATGCCCCCCCGCCAGTTGCGGGCATCGCGCTTTGCGTCCCAGGCGTCAACGGCCGGCATGGTCTTGTAAATGGAATTGGCGCGCACGAACAGGGCGGCCACATTGTGCAATGGGAGTTCGCCGGTCGCGGCGTCGCCGGCGTGCCTCATGCTGGCAATGCCGTTTTGTAATTTTGTGTAACTGACATGATCGCCTCCCAAGGCATTCTCCCCGGCAAAGGAATGTGAGCGGCCCCGCATGCCTGCGGGCTTTGCCTTGGGAGCGATTGATAAAACCGCCCAACAGGACGCAATATAGTCCCGCTTCGCGGTACTAGTCAAGCGATTAGGCACGTTGCTAGTGTCGGGACTATGGACTATGCTTTGACAATCAGCGCCCAGGCATGGGGGCTTTCGACCTTGGGAGAAATACGATGAACACCTGCGAATACCTTGATCGGGTTCGGCTGCGGCTTGATTTGCCGTCCGACTACGCCCTTCAAACGCCCCTTAATCTGTCTAAATCCCAGTTGAGCCGCTACCGCACGGGCAAGGACTTTTTGAGCGACGATGTTGCGCTTCGGGTGTCAGAAATTCTTGGCATTCCAGCTGGCACAGTGTTGCTAGATATGCACATTGAGCGGTCGCGCTCGCCAGAGGTGCGCGCCGCATGGCTGTCTGTGGTGGAAAAGTTTTCAGCGTCTTTTAATTTACTGTTATTGGGCGCCAGCCCGCGCCAAGCCTCGTTCTTGACGCGCTGATAACAGTTTTCGCGCTGGCACTACACTCTATAAATTATGCGAAGTTATCGAAGAATTTGAGAACCCCCCCATTTTGCCAACCGCCCGATCGCAAATGCGATTTCTCCCATCTGCGCGCCGCTGTCGCCGCCGCTAGCCAGCGGCGCTTGAGCACGCTACATGAAATACGGCTTGTCCCCGTCCGTGTTCGGTTTGTTCACGCCCAGGTTGGCGTGCCGGTGCAAGTCTGGCGCTTCGATGATGCTGGCGATCAGGTCTGCCACGCTCTTGCGTGATACCACGGTGCCTTTGAATGGCGCGTGGCGCGTCGTCAGTTCGTAGTCGACTTCGTCTTCGTCCGTCATCCAGGCTGGACGCACGATCGTGTATGCCAGGCCCGATGCTTCGATGGCGTCGGCGGCGCGGCGGAATGGTTTCAGGTCTTCGGCCAGCATGGCGTTGTTCCAGGCGCCGAATTTGCCGGGAACTTCATCGTAGATGCCCATCGACAGCACGAAAACCAGGCGTTCGACACCTGAGGCCCGCATGGCGGCAATGATGCTGTTGGCCTGGTCTTCCATATCGTCGCCCACCAGATTGGCGTAGACCAGCTCGTGTCCGGGCATCGTTTGCCGCAGCAATGCCTGGTCCAGCACGTCGCCGGCCAGCACGCTGGCGTTTGCCCGGACTGGCGTGGGCAGCTTGGCGGGATTGCGCAGCAGCAGCGTCAAGGCGATGTCGTCACGGCCCGCCAAGGCGCGGATGACCCATTGCGCCACCTGTCCGCCTGCGCCCAGTATCAATATCTTTCTCATCATTTTCGCTTTCATCATGGCACGGTGTTTTCCAGGAAGTTACAGGCTTTCTTTAACGAATGGAACTGGGCGCGCTGGAAAACAGGATATCGCCTCCTGATGCGTGTCGGCCGATTGCCTAGTCCCGTGGTAAATTGCGGCCCGCGACAAGCTGAGCGCCGCCTGCGCGCCACGGGATCGCCCAAGCATGAAGCCTATATCGACGCCCTGCATGAACGCCTGGCGCGCGCCGGTGTCAAACAGCTGCGCTTCGACCCTGTCGGCTTCCGGCAATGGTCGGTGCAGCCGGAAGGCTGGGGCCTGGAAGTGGTGTCCGGCGACAGGCCTGGCGTGGGTATCGAGCAGTTTTTCAAGCGCCACCAGGACGATGGATTGACGCAGCGCATGGCCGTCATGCTGGCCATCGAGCACCTGGGCGCGATGGAGGTGCTGCCCGACAGTAATGGATATTTGCATCCCACGGGCAAGTTCGAGCCGGCCGCCTTGTTCTCGCCGCGCACGCCCGCACTGCTGGAGGCGTCCTACGCCATGCTGAGCCAGGTCAACGCGGCACCCGCGTTCGTGCTGCCGTCGACCAAACCCGGCCAGCAGCATGCCGCCTGGTTTGGCGAAGCCACGTATATGCGCGCTTCCCAGCCCATTCCCACGCTTCATTACATGGCGCAACCATATTATTTGCTCGACCATGGCATCGACACCACGACCCAGCTCGACTACCGGCTGATGCAGCGCCAGATACTGGCCTTGACGCAGATGCTGCTGGATCTGTCGCGCGTGCCGTCTGCCGATTTGCGCAAGGAAACCGCACCGTAACTGCCGCCGGACCCTGCCTGGCGTCCACCTCCCTTCCCCGCCCTGCTCCCGGCCTCATTCCGCACACCATACCAGCGCGCCAGAAAACAGCCACTGGTATGGCTCGCATCGCCCTTCTTCCGGCATAAGGTGGCAACTGGTATTGTGATCTAGCGCAAAGAATAAAACCAGTTGACTACCACCTGCAATGCTTGCACTCTGAAAAAATCGGACGGTGTCCAGCCGGTCGGTCTAAAAATATACAAGGAGATGCAATGAACCGGACAGTCATGAATACCCTCATCCTTACCCTCTTCGGCGGCACCCTGGCCGCCTGCGGTGGCGGCAGCGGCGGATCGAACGGCGGCGCGAGCCAGCTGCTGGCCGCCTCGACGGAAGCGGTCGCCTGTTTTACACCGTGGAGCAGCGGCACCGCCTACAACGGCGGCGGCAAGGCCAGCTACAACAACGTCAATTACACGGCCAACTGGTGGACGCAAGGAAATAACCCGTCGACCAGCAGCGGCGGCGCCGGCAGCGGCCAGCCGTGGACGGCGGTGGGAGAGTGCGGCACGCCGACACCAACTCCAACGCCCACGCCTACCCCAACACCTACGCCGACTCCCACTCCGACACCCACGCCTACCCCAACACCTACGCCGACTCCCACTCCGACTCCCACTCCGACACCTACGCCAACCCCGACTCCAACACCGACGCCCACCGGCCTGGCCAAGCACGCGCTGATCGGCTACTGGCACAATTTCACCAACCCCAGCGGCGCCACGTATCCGATCAGCCAGGTCAGCGATGACTGGGATGTGATCGTCGTCTCGTTCGGCGACAATGCGGGCGGCGGCAATGTCAGCCTGACCATCGATCCGGGCGCGGGCACGGAAGCGCAATTCATCGCCGACGTGGCCGCCAAGCGGGCCAAGGGCAAGAAGGTCATCCTGTCGCTGGGCGGGCAAAACGGCTCCGTTTCCGTCGGCAACACGGCCGAAGCGACCAATTTTACCAACAGCCTGTACGCCATCATCACCAAATATGGCTTCGACGGCATCGACCTGGACCTGGAAAACGGCGTGGCGCAAGGCGCGGCCATCCAGACTTATCTGCCGATCGCCGTGAAAAACCTGAAAGCCAAGGTCGGCAACGGCTTTTACCTGTCGATGGCGCCGGAATGGGTGTATGTGGAAGGGGGATACACGAGCTATGGCAGCATCTGGGGCGCCTACATTCCCATCATCAATGCCTTGCGCAGCGAGCTGACGGTGCTGCACCCGCAGTACTACAACAATGGCGACATCTACACGCCGTACGCCACGGGCGCCATCAAGGCGGGTTCGGCCGACCAGCTGGTGGCCACGGCGCGCATGCTGATCGAAGGTTTTAACTATGGCGGCAATACCTTCGCCGGCCTGCGTCCGGACCAGGTGGGCTTTGGCGTGCCGTCGGGGCGCAGTTCGGCCGGCTCGGGTTTCACGACGAATGCCGACGTCAGCAATGCACTGAATTGCCTGACGCGCCTGCTCAATTGCGGCACCATCAAGCCGCTGCAGGCGTATCCGGACTTCCGCGGCGTGATGACGTGGTCGATCAACTGGGACCGCCACGACAACTATAATTTCTCCGTGCCGACGAAGAACGTGCTGAAAACCTTGCCGTAACAGCCTTTGCCCCACTGCGCATGCGAGCTTCGCCGCTCACATGCGCAGCAGCGCCGCGCCCAGCACGCGCATGTGCAGCGCGATGCCCTGACGCAACGCCTCCCCTCCCCCTTGCATGTGCTTGATGCCGTCCATGCTGGCCACCAGCAAGGCGGCCACTTGCGCGGCATCGGCGTCCACCCGGCGCAGCGCGATATCGCCCGCCGCTTCGGCCTGTTCCAGCGCGCCCGCCAGCGACGCCACCAGCGTTGCCCGCGCGTTCAAGGTGATGTCGGCGGCCAGGGCCATGTTGGCGTCGAACAATTCCTGCCCATGGGCGCTGGCCGCAATGTCCGCCATCAAGCCTTGCTGGAATGCCAGCAGCGCCGTTTCGATGCGCGCAATCACGGGACCGGACTGGGCCAGCGCTGCCGCCACCTGGGCCATCACGGCCGCATGGGCCCGTTCGGAACCGGCCCGAAACACGTCTTCCTTGTTCTTGAAGTGCAAATACAGCGCGGCGCGCGACATAGCGGCCGCCTGCGCGATGTCGAGCATGGACGTCTTGCGGTAGCCGTAACGGCAAAACACGGGCAGGGCCGCGTCGAGGATGTGCTGGCGTTTCAGGGGGGCGGTCGTCATGCGGGAATCTTGACACTATGGTCATATAGTGTCAA
Source organism: Janthinobacterium glycogeni (assembly GCF_051380725.1). Lineage (NCBI taxonomy): Bacteria > Pseudomonadati > Pseudomonadota > Betaproteobacteria > Burkholderiales > Oxalobacteraceae > Janthinobacterium > Janthinobacterium glycogeni. The sequence continues at coordinate 347,552 of NZ_JBNYXP010000003.1, forward strand.
GATAACTTTGGACAAAAACCGTCAAAGTGTCAATCACCTACCCGGACAGGACTGCCATGACCGATTTCAATACAGCGATGAATACTGAACAGCAGATGGAATTGCTGCGCCATACCGAACGCGAGCGCTTGCGTGCCCTGGTGGCGGCCGATACCGAAGCGGCGCGCGCCCTGCACGCCGACGACTTCCAGCTGATTACGCCGATCGGCAGCATGCTGTCGCGGGAACAATACCTGGGCGCCATCGCCGCCGGCCACATACGCTATGTGAGCTGGGAGCCGCAAGCGATCAGCGTGCGCCTGTACGGCATGGCCGCCGTCCTGCGTTACCAGGCGCAACTGGAAATCGTCTTCGGCGGCCACGCCGTGCCGCGCGCACGCTACTGGCATACGGATAGCTACGAATGGCGCGACGGGCGCTGGCAAGCCGTCTGGTCGCAGGCGACGGCGGTTGCCTGAACCGGCGCTAGCATCATTGCAAATGAATGTCTTTTTTCGATAGTTTTAAACTATAGTGCCGGTTGAAATATTTTGCTTCCTTTTGTAAATGAGAATCGTTACTATCTAAATCAAGGATAAGCGAATTCAACAGAAAAGGAGGCTCCCTTGTTCACCGCCATCAAAACAGTCAGCCAGGTGTGCACGCACATGTCGATCGCCTTCGGCCTCGCCTATTTGCTGACGGGGTCCCTGGCGCTCGGCGGCTTGGCCGCGATCATCGAACCGGTCATCAACGTGGCCCTGCTGCCGTGGCACGAGAAAGCCTGGCACGCGATCCGCCGGCGCCACGCCGCCAGCCGCCTGGGCTTTGCCGCCCTGGCCGGCGAAAAACTCAGCCAGACGACCCTGCACATGGGCGTGGCCTTCGGCGTCATGTACTGGGCCACGGGATCCATGGCCTTCGGCGGCTTGCTGGCCGTGGTCGAGCCGATCTGCAACGTGATCGTGCTGCCCTTCCACGACCGGCTGTGGGAGCGATTTCGTTTAGGTATGGAAAACCGGGGCGCAGCGCGCCTCGCCGCCCTGTAATCGCCCTGCTTAATTCCCTGCCCACACGGATGGGCGACGCTGCCCCCACGGCGCCGCCCGCTCCAGCTGGCCCGCCAGGCGCAGCAGGACGCCATCCTTGGCATAGCCGGCCATGAATTGCATGCCGATCGGCAAGCCGTCATTCGACATGCCCAAGGGCACGGACATGGCCGGCAAGCCCGCCACGTTGGCCAGCGGCGTGTAGGGCGAGTGTTCGAACAGGCGCGCCGTCCAACCCAGCCCATCGAGCTGTTCTTCCTTTTCGCCGTAGCGCCCCAGCGGCCACGGCACATCCCGCATGGTGGACGTGAGCACGACGTCATGCTGGCCGAACACGGCGCCCGCGCGGCGCGTAACCGTGTTGCGCACGTCGAGGGCGGCGACGAAATCGACGGCCGATACCGTCCGCCCGTACCGGTAGCAGGCCAGGGTCGCCGCTTCCAGAGTGTCCAACGACACGGCGCGCCCGCTTTCCTGCGCCAGGGCGTCGATCCACGGCACCAGGTTGGCGCACCAGATACCGGCATTGGCGTGCACGAACGCTTCCCACGACACGCCCAGCGCGGGTGACACTTCTTCCACGTGGTGGCCCAGACTTTCCAGCAGGCGCACGCTGGCGTCCAGCGCGGCCGCGATGGCGGGCGCGGGCCGGGCGCCATTACAGGCGGCGCGCTGCACGCCGATGCGCAGCTTGCCCGGTTCCTGGCTCACCTGCGACAGCCAGCTGTGGCCTGGTGCACTGGTCACGTACGGCTCGCCCGGCAGTATTCCCTGCACGGCGTCGAGCAAGGCGGCGCTGTCGCGCACGCTGCGGCTCACGCCCAGCTGCACGCCCAGGCCGCTGAAGATCTCGTCCATGGCGGGGCCGTTCGATACCCGTCCCCGGCTAGGTTTCAGGCCGAACAGGCCCGTCGAGGCGGCCGGCACGCGGATGGAACCGGCCGCGTCCGTCGCATGGGCCAGCGGCACGATGCCGGCCGCCACGGCCGCGGCCGCGCCGCCGCTGGAACCGCCCGCGCTCAAAGTCAGGTTCCACGGGTTGCGCGTGGCGCCATAGAGCACCGGTTCCGTGGTGGTGGCAAACGCCATTTCCGGCGTGCTCGTGCGGCCGAACGTCGCCAGGCCGGCGGCGCGGAATTGCGTCATCAGGTGGGAATCAAAGGACGCGACATGGCCGGCGCCCAGGCGGCTGCCCGCTTCGCTGCGCCGTCCCGCCATCGTCACGGCCACGTCCTTGATCAGGAATGGCACGCCGGCGAACGGCGCAACGCTGTCGATGGCAGTCAAATCCGCCGGCCACAGCTCGACCACGGCATTGATCTGCGGGTTGACGGCGGCGCAGGCGCGCCTGCCCGCGTCGTGCAATTCGGCGGCCGAGACGCTGCCTTCCCGCAGCAGTTGGGCCAGTCCCAGGCCATCAAAGCTTGTATATTCATGGAGTTGCATCAGTTAGCTCCTGTAATAAATGAAGAGTGGAAATCACAGGAACTACTGTAGGGCTTGCGCTATCATAGTGGAAATGAATAAAGTAAATACTAGGTATAGTCATGGACAATTTACGTAAGCTCGACTTGAACCTGCTGCTGACCCTGAACGCCCTGTTGATCGAGCGCAACGTCACGCGGGCGGCGGCGCGGCTGCACCTGAGCCAGCCTTCCGTCAGCGTGCAGCTGGGCAAGCTGCGCGCCGCCTTCGACGATCCGCTGCTCTTGCCCGGTCCGCGCGGCATGCTGCCCACGGCGCGCGCGCTGGCCCTGTTCGCACCGCTGCAAGCCGTGCTGGCCCAGCTCGAGCAAGTCTTGCAGCCGGAACAGGCGTTCGACCCGGCCAGGGCCGAAGTGCGCTGGAATCTGGCGGCGGCCGACGCCACCGAGTATGCGATCCTGCTGCCCATGCTGCCATCCTTGCGCGCGCAAGCGCCGCTGTCGCGCATGGCCGTGTTCGAAGCGGTGCCGGCGCGCATGGCACACGACCTGGAAAGCGGCCAGGTCGACCTGGGCTTTTTGGCACAGGAAGAAGCGCCGCCCGGCTTGCGCCACCGCACCTTGTTCACGGAACACTATGTGCTGGCGAGCCGGCGCGGCCACCCGCTGCTGCAATCGCCGCCCGGCCTCGATCAATTCTGCGCGCTGGAATTCATCGTCGTCTCGCCCAACGGCGGCGGCTTCCGCAGCAACGTCGATACGGCGCTGGAGCTGCTGGGCCGGACGCGCAAGGTGGTGCTGTCCGTGCCGCATTTCCTCATCGTCCCGCCCCTGCTGGCGGCGTCCGACATGGTGGCCCTGCTGCCGTCGCGCCTGCTGAAGAATGCGCTGGGCGCCGTGCGCACGTGGGAGCCGCCCGTCACCCTGCCCGATTACGAGATGGCCATGGTGTGGCACGAGCGCATGCATTTGGACCCGGCGCACCGCTGGCTGCGCGAACGCATCATGGCCAGCTTGCAGGCGCCCCTACAGGATTTCCCAGTGCAAGACACTAGGGAAGATTACCTAGTCGATCGATAGAAATTCCCAATTTTCGCCGTGGTGACGAATGCGTAAGCTTGCGCGTAATAATAAAGGATCACCATGAACGCCATTTCCATCCTGCATCGCGGCTCGCGCCGCCCTCCCGCTTCCTCCCCTTCGATGTTTGGCCGGCTTGCCGTCATGCTCCTGGGCATGCTGGCCTGCTGCGCCAGCGCCTGGGCCGCGCCTGCGCCCACGGCCTCGGTCGAGCTGATCAAGCGCGGCGAGTATGTCGCCCGCCTGGGCGACTGCGTGGCCTGCCACACCAGCCCGAACGGCGCCGCCATGGCCGGCGGCCTGGAACTCAAAACGCCGTTCGGCACCATTTACAGCACGAATATCACGCCGGACGTCAGGACGGGCCTGGGCACGTACACCTTCGCGCAATTCGACCGCGCCATGCGCAAGGGCGTGGCGGCGGACGGTCACAACCTGTATCCGGCCATGCCCTACCCTTCCTACGCGAAGATCACGCCCGGCGACATGCAGGCCCTGTACGCCTATCTGCAGCGCGGCGTGGCGCCCGTGGCGCAGCAAAACCGCGAAACGGACATGAAGTGGCCGTTCAGCATGCGCTGGGGCTTGTCCTTGTGGAACGCCGCCTTCCTCGACGATGCGCCATTCAAGCCCGACAGCGCCAAGTCGGCCATGTGGAACCGGGGCAGCTATCTGGCCCAGGGACTCGGCCATTGCGGCTCCTGCCATACGCCGCGCGGCGTGGCTTTCCAGGAAAAAACCATGGGCCAGGACGGCAGCGGCGGCAAGCATTACCTGTCCGGCTTCACCTTCGACGGCTGGCACGCGGTGAACCTGCGCAATCTGTGGACGCCGGCCGATATCGTGCAATTGCTGAAAACGGGCCGCAACAGCTTCGGCACGGCGGCCGGCAGCATGACGGAAGTCATCACGCACAGCACGCAGTACTTCACGGATGCCGACCTCGACGCGTTGGCGCACTACCTGCACGGCTTGCCCGCCAAGGACAGGGCGGCCGCACCGCCGAAGAAAGCGGTGCCCCAGGTGGCAGCCAGCAACGATGCGCTGTACAACACGCGCGGCGGCCTCGGCTACCTGCAGTTTTGCGCCACCTGCCACCGCCGCGACGGCCGTGGCGTGGACAACATCTTCCCGCCGCTGGCGCAAAACGACTCGGTGCAGTCGAAAGACGCCACCTCTGTCATCCATATCGCGCTGACGGGCTGGCAGTCGGCCGTCACGCAGCACTCGCCCCGTTCCTTCGGCATGCCCGCGTATGACCGCCTGTCGGACACGGAACTGGCGGAAATCCTCACCTTTGTGCGCGGCAAGTGGGGCAATCAAGGCGCCCCCGTCACGCCTGCGCAGATCGCCAGGGTGCGCAAGGAGCTCAAGCTCAAGGCGCCGGACGCGGGCGGCTTCGTCACGCCCCGCTTCGCCGCCCTGACGGCCGATCCGAATGCCAATCAATTGATCCACGGCATGCAGCTGATGACGGAAACGCGCGCGCGCCTGCCGCAAAACGTGGGCAACGACCTCAATTGCAGCAGCTGCCACCTGAATGGCGGCACGGTGGCCAACGGTTCGCCCTTCCTCGGCATTTCCGCCTTCTTCCCGTCGGAAGCGCCGCGCGCCGGCAAGGTGATCAGCCTGGGCGAGCGCATCAACGGCTGCTTCCGCCGCTCCATGCACGGCAAGCCGCTGCCCGTGGACGGCCCCGACCTGCAGGCGATGGTTGCCTATATAGACTGGATGAAGGGCGCCACGCAGGCGGGCGACAAGGTGGCGGGACGCGGCGTGGCGAAGATCGACCGCAAGCTGCTGCCCGATCCCGTGCATGGCAAAAAGGTGTATGCCGAGCAATGTGCCGTTTGCCATGGCGCGAATGGCGAAGGCATCAAGGGCGCCAACGGCGTGGTGGCCTTCCCGCCGCTGTGGGGCGAGCGTTCCTTCAATATCGGCGCCGGCATGGCCCGCACCTATACGGCGGCTGGCTTCGTCAAGGCCAATATGGTGATGGGCCACGGCCAGAAATTCCCGCTGGGCCAGGGCAACCTGTCCGACCAGGACGCCGTCGACGTCGCCGAGTATTTCACCCACATGCCGCGCCCGGACTTCCCCGACAAGGTCAAGGATTGGCCGAAGGGCGGCAAGCCCAAGGATGCGCGCTACTGAGGCGCGCGTTTCCAGGGGACGGCCCTTCTTGGCGACGCCCGCCTGTGATACGCTGCTCGCTCCACCACACAGGAGCGATGCATGCAGACCGACAGCGGCCACGCGGACCCGTCCGACACCTGGCTGGGCAAGCTGGGGCCCGGCCTGATCACGGGCGCGGCCGATGACGACCCCAGCGGCATCGCCACGTATTCGCAGGCCGGCGCCCAGTTCGGTTTCGGCATGCTGTGGACCGTGTGCCTGACGTTTCCCCTGATGCTAGGTATCCAGGTCATCAGCGCGAAGATTGGCCGGGTCAGCGGCCATGGGCTGGCGACGAATATCCGCCGCCACTATCCCCGCGCGCTGCTGTACGCCATTGTCGGCTTGCTGCTGTTGGCCAATGTCATCAATATCGCCGCCGACGTGGCCGCCATGGGCGACGCCCTGACCCTGATCATTGGCGGTCCCACGCACCTGTACGCTGTGGCCTTCGGCCTGCTGTCCCTGCTGCTGCAAGTGTTTATTCCCTACCAACAATATGTACGCTTCCTGAAATGGCTGACCCTGGGCTTGCTGGCCTATGTGGCCACCGTGCTGACCGTGCATATTCCCTGGGGCGAAGTGGCGCTGCGCACCGTCTGGCCGCGGTTTGCCTGGTCGGCCGCCTCGGTGACCATGATCGTGGCGGTGTTCGGCACGACGATCAGCCCCTACCTGTTTTTCTGGCAAGCCTCGCAGGAAGTGGAGGACTTGCAGGCGGACGCTGGCGCGCAAGCCTTGCGCCGCGCGCCGGAGCAGGCGCCACGCCAGTTCCAGCGCATCAAGATGGACACGGCCATCGGCATGGGCTTTTCCAACCTGGTGGCGTTTTTCATCATGCTGACCACGGCCGTGACCCTGGGCGCGCAAGGCATCACGCATATCGACACGTCGGCGCAAGCCGCGTCCGCCCTGCGCCCGATCGCCGGTGAATTCGCCTTCGCCCTGTTCAGCCTGGGCATCATCGGCACGGGCTTGCTGGCCATTCCCGTGCTGGCCGGCTCGGCCGCCTACGCCATGGCCGGCGCCTTTCACTGGAAAAACAGCCTGGAACTGGCGCCCAGGGCGGCCAAGAAGTTCTACGCCATCATCGTCACGGCCACCGTGATCGGCGCGGCCCTGTGCTTCACGCCGCTCGACCCCATCAAGGCCCTGTACTGGAGCGCCGTCATCAATGGCGTCATTTCCGTGCCCATCATGGCCCTGATGATGGTGATGGCGTCGCGCCCCGCCATCATGGGCACGCTCACCATTTCAAGACGCCTGCGGGCGCTGGGCTGGCTGTCGACTCTCGTCATGGCGACGGCCGTGCTGGCCATGTTCGCCACCATGGCGTTCTGATGCCTAGACTGCCTTCGGCTTGAGCATGCCTTCCACGATGCCCAGCACGGTCTGGCGCGGCAGCAAACGCGGCAGCCAGGCCAGCAGCCGGTTGGGCCTGCCCGCCACGTGGCTGCTGCGGCCCTGGTCCAGCGCGCGCAAGCCTTCATCGACGACGGCTTGCGGCGCCATGCGCTGGCCCACGGCCGCCTCGGGGGCGGCCACCACGTCGAAGAAGGCCGTGTCCGTGGCGCCCGGGCACAAGCCCAGCACGCGCACGCCGCGGCTGCGGTTTTCCGCCCACAGCGCTTCCGAGAACGACAGCACGAACGCCTTGCTGGCGCCGTACACGGCCATGTAGGGATCGGGCTGCAGGGCCGCCGTGGACGCCACGTTGATGACGGCGCCCCGCCCCTGGGCCAGCATGTGCGGCAAGACGCAGTGCGTCAGTTCCATGAGGGCCGTGCAATTGACGGTAACCTCAAGCATTTGCCGCGCCAGATCGATGCTTTCGAAGCGGCCGTGCGTGGCGAACCCCGCGTTATTGATCAGCACGTCGGGCGGCATGCCCAGCGCGCAGGCCTGTGCATGGGCGGCGGCCGCCGCTCCTGGCAGGCCCAGGTCGACCGCCAGCGCGTGCGCGCGGATGCCGTGACGCTGGGAAAGTTCCTTGGCCAAGCTGTCGAGCACGGCGCCGGAACGGGCCAGCAGCAGCAAATGGGCGCCGCGCGCGGCCAAAGTTTCCGCAAAGACGCGGCCGATGCCGGACGAAGCGCCCGTGATCAGCACGGTCTGGTTGGTGTAGTTGAAGGCGGTCATGGCAATTGAATCGTAGTGAAGAGAAATTCACTGTAAACTGTAGACTTTAGTCCACGGTCAAGGGGAATCGATGCGTATCGGAGAAATCACCCGCCTGACGGGCGTCAGCAAGGATACGGTGCGCTTTTACGAGCGCCAGGGGCTGCTGGACGAAGCGCCGCAGCCGGGCCTGACGAATAACTATAAGCAATATTCGGCGCAGGCCTTGCGCCGGATCGAGCTGATCGGCCACGCCAAGGCGCTGGGCTTTACCTTGAAGGAAATCGCCGAAGTCATTGCCGTCTGGCAGGAAAACGCGCTCGATGCGGCCACCAAGCGGGTCATGCTGGAAACGAAAATCGCCCAGATCGACGACAAGGCCCGCTCGATGGCCGTGCTGCGCGCGGGACTTGTCGATGCGCTGGCCAAGGTGGAGACGGGCTGCGAGGATGGCTCGTGGCCGAAAGAAATTTACAAGGATAAACAATGACTTATTACACACGATACCGCCACCTGGCGCTCGAGGGCGCCAAGCCCGCACCCACGGCGCAGCAGATCGCCGCCATCGAAGCCTTGCTGGAAGCGCCGTTGCCGCCCGCCTTCCTGGCATTCCTGCAAGCGGCCAACGGCGCGTATTTCGACTACACCACGGATGTGCCTGACGGCAATGGCGGCGTGGAAAAAATGGGCTTCAATACCTTTTTCAGCGCCGACGAAGGCGATTTCTGTGATGAAACCTTGGTCGGCGAAATTCGCGCCGCGCGCCAGCACACGGACATGCCGGTGCGCATCCTGCCCTTCGCCCGCGATGGCGGCAATTCCATGGTGTATCTGGATCTGACGGAGGAAGGCGGCGGCCGCGTGCTGGCCTATGTACAGGAGTTGCCGGACTGGACGGGCAAGCACGCCCATGGCCTGATGGAACTGGCGCCTTCGTTCGACGCTTGGCTGGACAGGCTGTATATCGACCGCGACACGGTGCTTGACGAACTCGAACACAGCATGTCGCAACCGTCGCACCTGGAAGCGATGGCGGAATGGCTCGATATCGGCATGCCCGCCTGGCGCCGCGATGCCGGCATCGCCGCTTTGTTCGCCTTGAAACAAGTCGAACTGTGCGCTAGCGAACAGGACTAGTCCTACTAACAGCTTCGAAAATGTCCTATGGGTGTGCGCGGGTTGACGGCTTAACATTGTCATCAGTTTGCAGAAAAAACCACACTCGAAAGGATTTCCCATGCCTATTCCGACCAGCACTTCCCGTACCCCGTCTTTTAAAAGCGTGGCCATCGGCGCCGCCGTTGCCTTATTGAGCGGCATCGCCATCAACAGTATCGCCGCTGCCGCGCCGGGCGCGTATGACAAGCAGTTCCTCAGCAAGGCCGCCGACGCGGGCAGCACGGAAATTGCCGCCAGCAAAGTGGCACAAAGCAAGAGCAGCAATGCGGAAGTGAAGAAATTCGCTGATGCCATGGTCACCGATCACACGAAAGTGGCGGACGAGCTGAAACAGTTGGCCAGCAGCAAGCAGATCGAGGTCAGCGACCAGCCCGGCAAGAAGCATCAGGCGCAGATCGACAAGCTGAGCCGGCTGGAAGGCGCGCAGTTCGACAAGGAATATGCGGCCACCATCGGCGTGGCGGCGCACAAGGAGGCGGTGAAACTGTTTACGGATGCCAGCCAGAAGGCGAGCGATCCTGACATCAAGGCCTTTGCCGCGAAGACCTTGCCAGGGTTGCAACATCACCTGGAAATGGCCACGACCCTGCACACGGCGGTGGGGAAATAGCCAAGCGAATAGCCAAGTTACCGGCAATTAGCGGGGATATGCTTGCTGTACGTGCCGTACGGCAAGCATATCTGCTCTTGACATACAATGCGGCAACTTCGTTTTTGGCCATGCCATGACCTCATGCAGCTACTCAAGAAAACCGGCCTGATCGCCGCCGCCTTCCTGCTCATCCTCCTGCTGGCAGGCTGGCTCTTCATCAAAGTCAGCGCGGCGCGCAATGCCACCGTGTATGCACAGCAGTGGAACGACCAGGGCACATGCGTGATCAAGACCTATGTGCCCCACTACGGCAACGGCGTGCCGCAGAACATCGTGCGCGCGCTGAGCACGTCCACCTTTTTCCGCGTCTACCACAAGGATGGCACCTTGCTGGAAAGCACGGAATGGGTGCTGGACATGCATGAAGACGGCATCCTCGACCACGCCCGCTGGGGCCAGAACCGCGCCATCTACCCGACGGACCTGGGATATGAAGGCTGGACCTTGCCCGAATGCGCGTGATCATTTAGCAATCAAACGAAAGACTGCCATGCTGCGCGGCCCCTGGAGCGACGCTCCCTATCTTCCCACGCTTCACCATTTCCTCGGTCCCTTCGACGTGTATGACCGCGAAGAAACCCTGGGCGTGGAACTGGACCGCTGGGACATGAACGACCCGGTCCAGCGCGCGGCGCTGATACGGCGCGACATCACCTCGCAATACAAGGAACTCAGCTATCGCCACCGCCATGCGCTGGTGGCCGTGCTGGCGCAGGCGCTGCAGGATCCCGGCTATGACTTCCAGGCCATCCTCGAGCATGACCCCGACAGCACGCACGCCCTGCCCGCTCTGTGGGATGACATGGACGACCCGCGCGCCTTCTTTGCCGATATCTACCGCCTGGTGCTGCAAGATTGGCACGACGACCTGGCGCGCGCGGCGGCGGAAGACCCGGCCAGCTGGTAACGCGGCGCCCGCGCCACACTATCGATACGCTAGCCTGCGCTCTCACTTTCCCTCTGTGAACGCGATTGCGGCCATTTGCACGCCACGTTGCAAAAACGCCCCATTCAAAAAAAATCTGTTGCACCAGCGCATGCCTGCCGCCATCGCGCTACTATGAAACGTCGGCACTTCGATAGGCGCCGCCTCACCGCACCGGTTCCCCGCCGGCTTTCCCCTGCCGCAATGTGAAGGAGATTCTTATGCCCAAGTTCGCCCCTGCCATTTGCCTGTCGGTCATGCTTGCCGCCGGTATGCTGGCCTGTATTGCCAGCGCTGCCGAAGGCGGCGCCACGCGCGCCGACGCGGAAGCGATGGTCAAGAAAGGCGTGTCCTACATCAAGAGCGCCGGTGATGCCAAGGCGTATGGCGAGATCACGGCCAAGTCGCCGCAATTCATCCTGCACGATCTGTACCTGGTCGTGTACAAGCTCGACGGCACGGTGGTCGCGCATGGCGCCAATCCGAAAATGGTCGGCAAGAATTTGATCGAGCTGAAGGATATCGATGGCAAGGCTTTCGTGAAGGAACGAGTCGACCTGGCCAAGAGCAAGGGCACCTTCTGGCAGGAATACAAATTCACGAATCCGGAAACCAAGAAGATCGAGCCGAAGGTGATGTACTGCGAAAAGCTGGCCGAGACCGTCGTCTGCGGCGGCATCTACCTGTAACCTGCGACCGCGCCGCCAGCGCCGGGATGGTACACCGACCTCTCAACGAATTTCTCAACGATATGGGCCGCATGTGAAAATCGCACAGAAGATGTTGATCGTCCCGGTGGTCGCGCTGGCTTGCCTGCTGGCCATGGGAGCCTTGTCCTATTTCGCCATGCAGCAAAACGAAAGCCGCATGCGCGACCTGAAAGACGTGACCTTGACGGCCGAGCGGCTTGCCAACCAGCAAGCCATTGCCCTGGGCCAGGTGCACGCCGACGTGTATGCGAAGATCGCCATCGCCGCCAGCCTGTCGGACGAACAGTTCAAGCAGTTCGGCGCGCAGACGGATCGCCAGCTCAATGCCATCGCGCAAGGCTTGAAGGAACTCAAGCAATTCTCGGGCGCCGCCACGGAAGCGGGCCAGGCGCTGCCGGGTGTCGAACGCTACCGTGCCAGCGTGGCGCAGGCGCTGGACCTGGCCTCGATGGACCCGAATACGGGCGTGGCGGCGAGGCAAAATGCCGCGGGGCACTACCAGCAAGTGCGCGGACAGCTGCGCCAGGTGCTGCTCAACCTCGACCTCCGCACGGTCGAGGCGCTGCAGGAGACAAAAAATGCGGGCCAGCGCGCCGGCTGGCTGTCGCTGGGCACCATGGCGGTCGGTTTTGCCCTGCTGGCCCTGATCGCCACCTGGGTGGCGCGCTCCGTCGTGCGGCCTATCGACGAGGCGTGCCGCGCCGCTGAAAGCCTGGCGGCCGGCGACCTGACCACGCGCATCGACGCCCGGAGCGACGATGAGGTGGGCAAGCTGTCGCGGGCGCTGGCTACCGTCTTGAAAAACTGGAACACATTATTGGGCGAGATACGTCAGGCGGGTTCCACCATCACGGTGGAAGCGAGCGAAATCGCGCTCGGCAATGCGGACCTGTCGGCCCGCACGGAGTCGCAAGCCCATTCCTTGCAGGAAACGGCAACGTCCATGCACGCCTTGACCGATACCGTGCGCGAAAACGCCAGTCATGCGCATCAGGCCAACCAGATGGTGCTGTCGACCTCGAACGTGGCGCTGGAAGGCGGCCGCGTCGTGGGCCAGGTGGTCGAGACGATGGGTTCGATCAAGGCCAGTTCCGGGCGCATCGTCGACATCATCGCCGTCATCGACGGCATTGCCTTCCAGACCAATATCCTCGCCTTGAACGCGGCCGTGGAAGCGGCGCGCGCGGGCGAACAGGGGCGCGGCTTTGCCGTCGTCGCCACGGAAGTGCGGGGCCTGGCGCAGCGCTCGGCCACGGCGGCGCGCGAAATCAAGCAGCTGATCGAGGATTCCGTTGCCAGGATAGAAACGGGCAGCGAGCTGGCCGACAGCGCCGGGCGCACCATGGGCGATATCGTCGCCTCCGTTCAGCAGGTGACGGAGATCATGAACGACATCACGGCGGCCAGCCAGCGCCAGAGCAAGGGCATCGAGGAAGTCAACAATGCCATCACGGAAATGGACGAATTGACCCAGCGCAATGCCGCCCTGGTCGAGCAATCGGCCGCCGCCGCGCAAAGCATGCAGGACCAGGCGCATGATTTATTGCGCGTGGTCGATGCTTTCCGCCTGGGCGACGGCGGCCCGCCGCTGCTGCCGCGTTAGCGCCGGTGCGGCATGGCCGCCTGGGAACAGGCTCGCATGGCCTTGCCTGCTTCGACCAGCGCGGGGTCTGTTTCACGCAGCAAGACATTGCCCATGCGAAATTGCTGATCGTAATCACCGAGCATGGCGGAATACAGAAAAACCTGATCCTGCCTGCGCCAGGCGGCACTGCGGTTACTGCCGGGCGCGACGGGGATGGCGGCGCTGAAATAACTGTACAGGCCGCCAACCTTTTTCTTGTGCAGCCATTCCAGCAATTGCACGATGCGGTACTGTTCCAACAGGCTCAGTTCGCTGACATTGGCGCTGGACAAGGCGTAGTACAGTTCCAGCCGGGCCATCCAGTTACCCTTCTCGCCTGCTGCCGCCAGCGCATTCCAGGCGGGGCCGGCGCGCACCTTGCGCACGTCGGCCGGCGAACCCATCCATGCCTCGACGGCGCCCTGGTCGGGCACGGAGCCGTAGTAATCGGGCGCGCGGCAGACGAACTGGCGTGCGTCGGGGCCACCTTCCTTGACCTCGTCGGCGATGTGCCGCGCGACCTTGTCGCCGATGCCCAGCAGGCGCTTGCCATAGCCTTCCAGGGTCCAGCTCGACGGCAGGCGCCCCAGCCAGGCCAGCGCATCGTCGTTGTCCCTTGCCGCCACGGCATAGGCGGCGATTTTGGCCTGCATTTTCACTGCTTTCTGCTGCGCCGCCAGCTTGAGCGCCTCTTGCTCCTCGTCATAGCTGCTCGTGGTCTTGGCCAGCTTCACGCAGCCGAGGAAATCCTCCGGCGCGCCCAGCCAGCACTGGGCCGGCACCTTCAGTTGCCAGCGCATGCTGACGGTTTTCAGGATATAGTTTTCTTCGCCCTGCTCCCCTTTGACATAGGCGCGGCCGTCCGCCTTGGTCACGCCTTTCGTCAGCTGCTTGCCACCCACCGTGCTCCAGGTGTACGGGTCATCGTCTTGCGGCACGCCGGGCACGGCGTACAGGGTCAGGTAGTGGCCGGCTGCCGCAGGCGCATCGGCGGCATGGCAGAGTGGGGACAGCAGGGATAAGGTGAGTAAAGTTTTTTTGGATAACAGTTTCAGCATGAAGCATTCATCAATGAAGTTCGGTATGGCAGGCGCAGTCGTGGCCGCTGGCCGCCTCGGACAGGTTTTGCAAAATCGCGCAGTCTTGCGACGGCTGCGGCTGGTCGCACTGGTGGCGCAGGGTCACCAGTTGCTGCTGCAGGGTTTGCAAATTCGCCATCTGTTCGGCGATGCGCAGGATGTGGTGGTCGAGTAATTCATTGACGCTCTGGCACCCTTCGGCCGGGTTGTTCTTAAATTCCAGCAAGGCGCGGATATCGGTCAAGCCGATCTGCAGCGAGCGGCAATGGCGGATGAATTGCAGCCGTTCCTGGTGTTCTTCGCGGTATTCGCGGTAGCCGGCGCTGTTGCGGCCCGGTTCCTGCAGCAAGCCCGCCTTTTCATAGTAACGCACGGTTTCCACGTCACAATCTGTCCGTTTGGCCAGTTCTCCGATACGCATGGCATCCCCTTTTCATTCCAGTCTGCAAATTTCGCTTGACCCTGTAGCCGCTACAGGGTTTCTAATGGAAGCATACACGAAACCGGAAGGACGAATGCGATGCCGCACGATAGCCACGATCATATCCACGAGCACAAGCACGACCATGCGCAAGACGCCAAGCCCAGCCACGGCAGCTGCTGTTCGCACAGCCACGCTGCTCCGGGAGGCGACTCCGCGCCCGCCCTGCCCAGCGCCCCCATCGACGGCGCGAGCACGGCCAAGTACCGCATCGCCAACATGGATTGCCCCACGGAAGAACGGCTGATCCGTAACAAGCTGGCCACCATGGCGGGCGTCGTGGGCCTCGATTTCAACCTGATGAACCGCGTGCTCGACGTGCACCACACCCTGCCCTCGCTGGCCACCGTGGAAGCGGCCCTGCACGGCATCGGCATGCAGGCGATTCCCATGAAAGCGGACGCGGCCGTCACGCGCGACCCGGACGAAGGCAGCCTGAGCAACCTGCAAAAAGGCTTGCTGGTGGTCTCCGGCCTGGCCGCGGCCGGCGCCGAAGCGCTGGCGTGGACCACGCATGAAGACAGTTCACCCCTCGTCATCGCCCTGGCCCTGCTGTCGATCGCCACGGGCGGCTGGCCGACCCTGAAAAAGGGCTGGATCGCCCTGAAAACGTTCACCCTGAATATCAATTTCCTGATGAGCCTGGCGGTGTTTGGCGCCATCGCCATCGGTCAGTGGCCGGAAGCGGCCATGGTCATCTTCCTGTTCGCGATTGCCGAGCTGATCGAAGGCTTGTCGCTGAACCGCGCGCGCAACGCCGTGCACAGCCTGATGCAGCTGGCGCCCGACACGGCCACGGTTGCCGACGCCAGCGGCGTCTGGCAGCAAGTAGCCGTCGCCACGGTGGCCATCGGCGCGACCATGCGCGTGAAACCGGGCGAGCGCATCGCGCTCGACGGCGTGGTGGCCAGCGGCGAGTCGTCCGTCAACCAGGCGCCGATCACCGGTGAAAGCATGCCGGTGGACAAGGCCGTGGGCGACGTCGTGTATGCGGGCACCATCAATGAACGTGGCTTGCTCGACGTCACAGTCACGGCCAACAGCGGCAACAGCACCCTGGCGAAGATCGTCAAGGTGATCGAGGAAACCCAGGGCAAGCAGGCGCCCACGCAGCGCTTTGTCGACAACTTCGCCCGCTACTACACGCCCGCCGTCGTCGTGTTTGCCATTCTGGTGGCCGTGCTGCCGCCCTTGCTGCTGGGCCAGCCCTTCATGGCCTGGGTGTATAAGGCGCTGGTGATGCTGGTGATCGCCTGCCCGTGCGCGCTCGTCATTTCCACGCCCGTCACGGTCGTCAGCGGCCTGACGGCGGCCGCGCGGCGCGGCATTCTGGTGAAAGGCGGGCAATTCCTGGAAACGGGTTATCGGATCAAGGCCATCGCCGTCGACAAGACGGGCACCCTGACGATGGGCAAGCCGGCCGTCACGGACGTGGTGGCATTGGCAGGCAGCAGCCGCGACGCCATCCTGCAGCTGGCCGCCAGCCTGGACGCCAATTCCGCCCACCCACTGGCCGCCGCCATCGTCAAGGCCGGTCCGCCCGCCAGCAGCCATGTGCCCGTCAGCCAGTTTGCCGCCCTGCATGGGCGCGGCGTGCGGGGCGATATCGCCGGCCAGACATACTACCTGGGCAATGCCCGCCTGATGACGGAATTGAACGTCCTGACGCCGGCACTGCAAGCTATCCTGGCGCGGCTGGAACAGCAAGCCTATACGGCCATGGTGCTGGCGACCAACGCCGGCGCGCTGGGCGTGATCGCCGTGGCCGACGTGCTGCGCCCGACGGCGGCGTCCGCCATCGCCCGCCTGAATGCGCTGGGCGTCACCACCGTGATGCTGACGGGCGACAACTTGCTGACGGCGCAGCGCATCGCGGACGAGGTCGGTGTCAGCCTGGTCAAGGCGGAATTGCTGCCGGAAAATAAACTCGATGAGATCAAGGCCTTGCAGCAACAGTTCGGCGTGGTCGCCATGCTCGGTGACGGCGTCAACGACGCCCCGGCCCTGGCGCAAGCGGACATCGGCTTTGCCATGGGCGCGGCCGGCAGCGACACGGCCATCGAAACGGCGGACGTGGCCCTGATGGACGATGAACTGGGGAAATTGCCCGAATTCATCAGCCTGAGCCAACGCACGCGCAGCATCCTCGTGCAAAACATCAGCTTTGCCATCGGCATCAAGGCCGTGTTCTTCGGCCTGGCCCTGGCCGGCATGGCGACCCTGTGGATGGCCGTGTTCGCCGACGTGGGCGCCAGCCTGCTGGTGGTGGCCAACGGGCTGCGCCTGCTGCGCGGCAGCAAGCAGGCCTCGTCCCAGGCATAAATAGTTCCATCTGGACAATTCATGTAAACAACGCTAGCTTGGGGCTGTCCACAACCGTCCCAGGGTAGCCGATGCCTCCTTCGCTCCGCCTCACCGTGCTGGCCGCCCTGCTGCTGCCGCTGACCTGCCTGCACGCCGCAGGGCCGCCTCCCCCCGCTGCCACCGCCTGCGTCTCGCCCGCCCAGCCCCTGCGCGAACAGGGCTACGTGCCCATCAACGGCATCGGGCAATGGATCACGATCACGGGCGCGGCCTGCCGCAATCCCGTCATCCTCTTCATCCATGGCGGTCCCGGCAATGCCTTGAGTCCGTATGCGGATGCCATCTATGCGGGCTGGCAGCAGGATTACACCCTGGTGCAGTGGGACCAGCGGGGCGCGGGCATGACGTACGCGCAGCAGCGCCCGTCCGACGACGTGCCCCTGACGGTGGCGCAGATGCGCGACGACGGCATCGCCGTGGCCGCCTACCTGCGGCAGCACCTGGGGCTGGACAAGGTCATCCTGATGGGCAGTTCCTGGGGCTCGATCCTGGGCGTGCACATGGCCAAGGCCCGCCCCGACCTGTTCCACGCCTATGTGGGCGCGGCACAGGTGGTCAATGCGCGGCAGAACGAGGCGGGCATGTACCGGGAGGTTCTGGCGCTGGCGCAGGCGGCCGGCGATACGGCCACGGTGGACAGGCTGGCGGCGCTGGGTGCGCCGCCATGGCGCGACCCGCGCAACTTCGGCATCCTGCGCCGCTTCGACCGCAAATATGAAGCGCTGGCTACGGATGCGCCGCCGAAACACTGGTGGCAGCCGGCACCGTTCTACGCCACGCCGGCAGCCCTGGCCGCCGCCGAGGCGGCCGACGATTATTCCTACCTGCAATTCATCGGCCTGCACGGCGACGGCATGTTCGCCAGCATCGACCTGCCCGCGCTGGGCACGCGCTTCGACTTGCCCGTGTTTCTCGTCATGGGCGAAGCCGACCTGCTGACCTCGCCCGCCATCGCGCGCACGTATTTCGACAGCATCACGGCACCGGCGAAGGGTTTTACCGTGGTGCAACGGGCCGGGCACGACCCGAACCAGGCCATGCTCGACGCGCAGTGGAAGGTCCTGCGCGAGCAGGTGGCGCCCCTGCTCCGGTAGCGCGCCCGGTGCCGCCCGCCTTAGGGCATGGCATCCCTGTCGATCCGCGCCGTCAGCCGGCGCTCGAAATCCTGCAGTTCCGCCCCGTTGAGGTCCGATATCAGCTGATAATGCATGCCGGCGCGGCTCCAGCGTATCAGGTGATAGCCCTGCCGCGTGCTGGCGCGGGGCGGCGCCTCTGCCGCGTCGGGCCAGACGTACAGGTTCAGCACGTGCTGGTGCCGGCGGTACGCGAGGGCGGCGACGGGACGCTGCCCGATATAGTCGAGGCGCCCGCCTACCAAGGGATAGCCTTCCTGCGCCAGGTCCACCACGGGCGGTGAAAAGTCGAGCTTGCCGCTGAACCACGGCTTGACGGTGTGCTGGTCGGAAGATGCCACGTCGGCCAGGTGGTTGGGCAGCAGCGAACGGAAATGGCTGGCGACGATCTCCTGGTCCAGCCGCTCCGTGTCGGAAGGCGCGGACAGGTATAGGGCCAAGGTGACGGCCAGGGCGGCCGTGCTGGCGCTGGCCACGCCGAAGTTGATCCACGCCCACGGCAGCCGCGCCCAATGCCGGCCACGGTGCACCTCTTTCTCCTCTTGCACCTCCTGTTTCTTCCCTTTCACCTCGTCCCGCAGCGCCCCCTGCAGGCGCTGGCGCAGGGCGGCCGGCGCCGTATGCCGCGTGCCATGCGTGCCGACGGCCGCGCGCAAGGCCTGTATTTGCGCGCTGGCCCTGGCGCAGTCCGGACACCGGTCCAGGTGCTGGCGCAGTTGCGCCGCCGCCTGGGCATCGAGTTCGCCATCGGCCAGGGCGGACAGCTTGCGGCGGGATTCCTTGCACTCCATTTCATTTCTCATCGGTATGTTGTTTCAGGTAGTCAAGCAGCAGCTTGCGGCCGCGCGCCAGGCGCGACATCACGGTGCCCAGCGGAATTCCGACGATGTCCGCAATCTCCTTGTACGAACAGTCGTCCATCTCCTTCAGGACCAGCACTTCCCTGAAATGCCGCGGCAGCGCTTCCAGGGCGTGATCGACGGCGTCCTTCACGTCGGCCCGGGCGAGGATGTTTTCCGGGTTGCCGCCCGCCGCCGGCGCCATGCCGCATGCCCCGTCGTCCTGGCCATGGAGCTCCTCGTCAAAGCCGATGTCGCCCTGTTCCGCGCGGTTGTCGCGCAGGGAGGTGTAATACGTGTTGCGCACGATCGTCAGCAGCCAGGCGCGCGCGCCATCGCCATGGTAGCCATCCATGAAGCGGTAGGCCCGCAGGAACGCCGTCTGCACCAGATCCTGGGCATCCTGGTCATTGCGCGTGAGCCACCGTGCCAGGTTGTAGGCGGCATCCAGGTGAGGCAAGGCCATTTTTTCAAAGTACCTGGTTTTATCGATGTCACTCAAATGAACACCCGTCAGCCTGTCTATCGTCTCGGTCTCTCTTGCTAAGACTCGCCTTGCCTGCCGTTTATTCCCGCCGCCGCGACTTTTTTTGCGCCGTGCCGGCATTTCACGGCCGGCCGCCCTCGCCGGCAGGAAAACTGGCGCAAACGGGAATATTTTCCGCGCCTTTGGAGTTATAGCACTTGCAGGCCCCGGCTGCATCGCGCCGGTGCCAGGCAACTGCAAAACGAAAGGATGCCGACATGAAACACCCCTGTTTCCTCCCCGGCCTGGCCGCCGCCATGCTGCTGGCCGCCGGCGGCGCCAGCGCCGGCGATGCCGCTCATGGCCAGGTGCTCTACAAAACCATGTGCATGTCCTGCCACTCGATCGACTACAACGGCGTCGGTCCCGCGCACAAGGGCGTGTTCGGCCGCAAGGCGGGCAGCGCCGCCGGCTATGCCTACTCGCCCGCCGTGAAGGCGTCCGCCATCGTGTGGAACGAAAAGACGCTGGACCAGTGGCTGGCGGGGCCGGAAAAACTGATTCCGGGCCAAAAAATGGGCTATCTGGTGCCGTCCGCGCAGGACCGCGCCGACCTGATCGCCTACCTGCAGCAGGAATCCGCGCGGGCCAGCTCGGCGCAGGCCGCCAAATAGAGACCGTTGTACCACCGCCTGCCAGCCATGCCAGGCACTTAAAGGAGAGTCATTATGATGGACCGTAGAAGTTTCATGAAACTGACCGCCATCGGCGGCGGCGCCGTATTCCTGTCCGGGCTGCACGGACATGCGCCGGCGGCGGCAGCCGGCGGGGCGGCCGCCCCCTACGAGGATTTCTATTTCGTCCAGCTGTCCGACGTGCACTGGGGTTTCACGGGCGCCGCCAACCCCGATGCCCGCAACACCTTCAGGAAGGCCGTCGCCACCGTCAACGCGCTGGCCGTGCAGCCCGACTTCATCATTTTCACGGGCGACTTGACGCACACGACGGACGACCCGAAGGAACGGCGCCAGCGCATGGCCGAATTCAAGGACATCGCGGCCGGCCTGACGGTGAAGACCGTGCATTTCATACCCGGCGAACATGATGCCTCGCTCGACAACGGCGCCGCCTTCCAGGAAAACTTCGGCCCGTCGAATTACACCTTCGAGCACAAGGGCGTGCACTTCATCGCCCTCGACAACGTGTCCGACCCCGGCGCCAGCATCGGCGAGGCCCAGCTGGCATGGCTCAAGAACGACCTGGACCGGCAGGCAAGCGATGCGCGCATCGTCGTCTTCACCCACCGGCCCCTGTTCGACCTCGTGCCCAAGTGGGACTGGGCCACGCGCGACGGCGACCAGGCCCTGGCGCTGCTGGCGCCGTACCGCAATGTGACGGTGTTCTATGGCCATATCCACCAGGAACACCACCACATGACGGGGAACATCGCCCACCACGCCGCCAAGTCGCTGATTTTCCCCCTGCCCGCGCCCGGCTCGCAGGAAAAGCGCACGCCCCTGCCATGGGACCCGGCCGCGCCGAACAAGGGACTCGGTTGGCGCGAGGTGGAGGCGCAAGCGGCTAATGATTACAAGCTCGCGGAATTTCCCGTGGCCGGGAGCTGAACCATGGACCGCGCAAGACGACAGTTCTGCATCCGCAGCGCGTGCGGCTTCGGCGCGCTGCTGGCGGTGGCCGCCATCGAAGCCCGGGACCTCAAGAATGTTGCTAGAAAGGAAAGAGTCATCACCATCGAGGCGAAGAAATTCGTCTACACGCCCAACGAAATCACCCTGAAGACAGGCGAGCCGGTGGTGCTGGCCTTCACGGCCATCGATTTCATGCATGGTTTTTTCATCCCGGACATGAAAATTCGCGCGGACCTGCAGCCGGGCCAGGTCACGCAAGTGCGCCTGACGCCCGCGCAGGCCGGTGAATACCCTTTCCTGTGCGACAATTTCTGCGGCAGCGGCCACGAAGAGATGAGCGGCAAGATCATCGTCACGGACTAGGCCGGCGCGCGCGCCGCCCGCCCGTCAGTCCCGCGGCGGGCGCGCCGCCTGCCGGGCCGCTGCCAGCGCCGCGACGAAGGCGGCGTCGCCGTCGGCGCAGGCGCTGGCCGTGCAGCTGCCCACGTCCTCGGCGATGCGGAAGCCTTCGCCCAGGCTGCTGGCGTTGCCGCGTCCGCCATGCCCGCGCGCGGCGCTGCGCAGCACCTGGCGCGAGGCAGAATAGCTGCCGCCCCGCGTGATGAAGTAATCGCCTTCCGCCTCGCAACCCTCGCTCCAGGCCGCGCCATCGGCGGGTGCGCCCCGGTAATCGGGGTGCTGGCAATCCGCCACCCACTCGGCCACGTTGCCCATCATGTCGTGCAAGCCACGGCCGTTGGGCGCATACAGGCCGACGACGGCCGTGTACTCGGCGCCATCGTCGCAATCCGTGACGAGCATGTCGAGGCCGAAGTCGCGCCGGGCGGCAGCCTGGAAGCGCCGGTCCTTCATGTTGGCGTAGGTACATAATTGATCTGGCGCATCGCCGGACGGGTATTTCGTCGTCGTGCCCGCGCGCGCCGCGTATTCCCACTCCGCCTCGCTGGGCAGGCGGAAGGCGCGTCCCGTCTGCTGCGCCAGCCATTGCACGTAGGCATGGGCATCGGTCCAGCTGACGCACATGACGGGGTGGTAGTCCGTCGGCGCGTGCGCGGGCGCATCCCAGCCCGCTTGCTTGAGCGCCATGCCGTCGCCGCGCTCGAATTCCCAGCATTCACTAGCCGCCCGGTAGCCGGTGGCGGCGACGAATTGCCGGAACTGCGCCACCGTCGTCTCGTATTTCGCCAGGCGGAAGGCTGCCACGCGCACGGCGCGGGGCGGTCCCTCGGCCGGATTGTGGCTGCCGTCGCCGATGGGCGGCTCCGTGCTGCCCATGATGAACGTGCCGGCGGGAATGCTGGCCATGGGCGGGAGGATGGGCGGCTGCGGGGCCGCCGGTGCGGCCTGGACGCTGCATGGGAGCGCGCAGGCGAGGCAAAGCAGGCCGTGTTTCAGGTGGTTCATGGGCTTCCTGGTCATGGTGGGTGGAGGTCCAGATTGCCAGCCTGTCCCGCCCCGTGCCCTGCCCATGCGACGAATCGACAGTACGGCCGACGAATGGCAAGCCAAGTTCTGGTCAATCAAGCAAGGGGCCGCTACACTACGCCCATGATGCAAAAAACAACCTTGTCGCAGGGCCGGCGCTCGCTATGGGAGCTGCGCGCCCCGGCATGCCGTCCCCCTCCCGACCCGCCTGCTGCTCATTTCGCTGATCGGCGTCGCCCTGGCACTGGGCCTGATGGCCATCGTCGCCATCTTCGGGCGGGTCGACCGGCCGCGCTGGTGGTGGGCTTCGCTGCTGCCGAACATCGGCATCTGCCTGTGCATCGTGCATACCCTGTTCGGCGCCCTGCGCCTGGCCGGGCGCTGGCTGCCGGCGCCGCTTGCCGAGCGCATGTCGGACGTGCGCGACGTGCGCGCCGGCATGGCGCTGGGCGCGCTGGCCCTGGCCGCCATCATCGCGGGCATGACGATCGGCTTTACCATCGTGCCCATCCTCGTCGGCTTCAAGCTGTGGGGCATGTTCGTCTCCCTGCCCGCCGCGCTGACCAAGTTTGCCGTCTTCATCCTCTTCATCATGGCCGCCAACTGGGCCTGGTGGCGTGCGCGCCTGCGTCAGCAGCAGCTGCAGACCGAAGTGACGGATGCCCGCCTGCGCCTGCTGCAGGGGCAGATCGAGCCGCACCTGCTGTTCAACACCCTGGCCAACATCCAGAGCCTGATGGACTACGACCCGCCCCGCGCCAAGCGCATGCTGGAAACGTTTTCTGGCTACCTGCGCGCCAGCCTGGCGCAGCTGCGCCAGGGCGACAGCAACGTGGACGCGGAACTCGACATGGCGCAGCAGTATCTTTCCTTGCTGCAAATACGCATGGAGGAGCGGCTGCGCTTCCGCATCGACGCCTGCGCGCAGGCGCGCCTGGCCCGCATGCCCGCGCTGATGTTGCAGCCGCTGGTGGAAAACGCCATCGAGCACGGACTGGCGCCCACCCTGGACGGCGGCAGCATCGTCGTGCAGGCCGTGGTGCGCGCCGGCCGCCTGGAAGTGCGCGTGCTGGACGACGGCGCGGGCCTGGCCGCATCCGGCAAGCCGGCGCGCCCGGGCAGCGGCATGGCGCTGGCCAACCTGCGCTCGCGCCTGCAGGCCCAGTTCGGCGCCGACGCCAGCCTGAGCCTGCGCAAGCGCGATGGCGGGCCTGGCACCGAAGCCGTGCTGGAGCTGCCCTGCCAGCCTGGCGCCGGCGCCACCGCCATGCCGGCGGCGGCATGATGCGCGCCCTGATCGCGGACGACGAGCCGCACCTGGCGCTGTACCTGCGCGACCAGCTGCTGGCCCTGTGGCCGGACTTGCAGGTCGTCCACGTGGCGCGCAACGGCATCGACGCCGCCGCCCGGATCGTCGAGCTGGAGCCCGATATCGCCTTCCTCGACATCCAGATGCCCGGCCTGACGGGGCTGGAGGTGGCGCAAGGCATCGAAGGCGCGACGCGCGTGGTCTTCGTCACGGCCTACGATGCATTTGCCCTGCAGGCGTTCGAGCACGCGGCCCTCGACTACCTGCTCAAGCCCGTCACGGCCGAGCGGCTGGCCCGCACCGTGACGCGCCTGCGCTCCGTTCCACCCCAGCCGCCCGCCAGCGCGGCCATGGCGCAGACCTTGCAGCAGCTGGCGCCCGCGCCCGGCCCTGCCCGCCCCCGGCTGCGCTACATCCTTGCCTCCCGGGGCGAGCGCGCGCACCACCTCGACGTGGCCCAGGTGCGCTTTTTCCATGCGGACGACAAGTACACGGTGGTAGCCAGCGTGGAGGGCGAATTCCTGATCCGCACGCCCATCATCGAGCTGGCCGCCCAGCTTGATCCGGAACAATTCTGGCAGGTGCACCGCTCCACCGTGGTCAACCTGGCCTGGCTGGACGGCACGCGCCGCGACGAAGCGAGCCGCTTGTTTCTGCGCATGCACGGCCACGCGGGCGAGCTACCCGTGAGCCGCGCCTTCGTGCACCTGTTCAGGGCCATGTAGCGCCCGGCTTGCCATCCGTCGTGCCGGCTGTCGATACGTCGCAAGTCCCGTGCGGCGGGCCTGGCCGTCGGCGATGCTGGGGTTTTCCCTGCCGGAGACATCCATGCTCATCCCCTTCCTGCTTTCCTTTTGCGCGGCCACCGCCGCGCCGGCCCTGCCCGTCCCCGCCATCGACAGCATCGGCGGGCGCCAGCTGGAGTCGCTGACCCTGCGCCACGCCACCTCGCGCGACGTGGTGGTGTTCGAGAACGGCTCGCGCGCCACCATCGAGAAATGGGGCACGGTGCCGGCGCGGCTGGCGCAGCAGGCGAGCGTGTTCGCCTACAACCGGCCCGGCTATGGCCACAGCGAGGCGGCAGCCACGCCGCGCGACGGGCGCACCATCGTCGAGGAGTTGCGCGCCGCGCTGCGCTTCAAGGGCCTGGCGCCGCCCTACGTGCTGGTCGGCCATTCGCTGGGCGGCCTGTACCTGCAGCTGTATGCGCGCGCCTATCCGCGGGAAGTCAAGGCACTGGTGCTGGTCGACGCCCTGTATCCGCGCATGGTCAGGCCCGTGCAGGAGTTTCCGTGGCTCACGCGCATCGCGGGCCGGCTGGCCTTTTCCCGCACCGTATGGCGCGAAATCGAGCACATCGACGCGACGGGCGAGATGGTGCTGGACTTGCCGGACGCCGGCACGCCCGTCGTGCGCCTGGAAAACCGGCCCGTTTCCAGCACGGCGATCGCCGTGGACTTCGGCGCGTTCAGGATGGACCAGGCCAGCCGCGACGCCGTCAAGGCGCTGTATCCGCAGGCCGTCAACATGGCGGCCGATTCCAGCCACCAGATGGCCCTGACGTCGCCGGACGTCGTCGTGGCCGCGATCCGGCAGGTACTGCCGCCGGCGGCCGAGAAAGTTGCTTTGGGAGAATGATTTCCGGGCCAGCCATGCCTGATGTGGGGCCGGGCTGTAAACGCGACCGGCCCGCCGTGTGTGCGGCGGGCCGGTCGTCGTGCGGTATGGCGGGGCGCGAAGCCCGTGCATCACGCGGCGCGGCGCGCGCGCAAATGCAGGTAGCGGATGGCGGCGGCAGCCACCATCAGGATGGCGGAAGCCGTTGCCAACACGACAATAAATGCCTTATCGAAGGCCGAGCGGGCCAGTTCCGACACTTGCAGGCCCAGTTCGGCCGGCAATTGCTCGGCGGCCAGCAGCGCCGCGTCGAGGGTGTCATGGGCGTTCGGCAACAAGCCCGCGCTTTCCGGAATGACCAGGGTGGCGCTGTAGACGGCCGACATGATGGTGCCCAGCACCGTCACGCCGATCACGGCGCCCAGTTCGTACGACACTTCCTCGATCGAGGCGGCCATGCCGGCCTGTTGCGGCGCCACGTTGAGCATCACGGCGCTGGACGCGGCCGTCATCACGGCGCCCAGGCCCAGACCCAGGATCACCAGGCTGGCCACTTGGGCCGAGACGGCGGCGTCATGCAGCAGCAGATACGATGCCATGCCGATGCCGGACAGCAGCAGCGAACCCCACAAGACCTTGGCCTTGTCGGCGCGCGGCAGCATGAAACCTGTCAGCGGGCCGGCAAAGACGGACGCCAGCGGCAACGGCAGCAGCAGCAGACCCGCTTCCAGCGGAGATAACTCACGCACCAGCTGCATGTGCTGGCTCAGCGCCAATTCCATGCCGATCAGGGCGGCCGAGGCCACCATGGCGGCGGCCACGGCGCTGGAAAACGGCAATTCGCGGAACAGGGCGAAGTCGATCAGCGGCCGGGCTTGCCGCTTCTGGCGGCGCACGAATTTCAGCATGAAGAAGGCGCCCACGGCGAAGGCCAGTGCGGCAATCGCATACGACGGCTGCGACTTGCCCAGCTCCTTGATCGCATACACGCCACCAAGCAGACCCATCATGATTTGCAGGGAGCCCTTCAAGTCCCACGGCTTGTCGCGGTTACCGGCCCGCTTCGGCAGCACGATGGTGGCCAGCACCAGGGTCAGCAGGACGATGGGCACGTTAATCAGGAAGACGGAACCCCACCAGTAATGTTCCATCAGGAAACCACCAAGCACGGGGCCGAAGGCGGCGCCGCCGGAGGCGATGGCCGCCCACACGCCGATGGCGAACGAGCGCTCGCGGTTGTCCGTAAAGGTCAGACGGATGATGGACAAGGTGGCCGGCATCATCAAGGCGGCGCCGATGGCCAGCAGCACGCGGGCAAAGATCAGCCATTCCGGCGCAGGCGAAAACGCGGCGCACAGCGAGGCGATGCCGAACACGGCCAGGCCGGCGAGGAAAACGGGTTTGTGGCTCAAGCGGTCACCGAGGGTGCCGAGGCCGGGCAACAGACCGGAGACGACCAGCGCGTACACGTTGATGATCCACAGTTTTTGCGAGGAAGTGGCCTGCAAGTCGCGCGTCAGCGCGGGCAAGGCGGTGTAGAGCACGGTCATGTCGACCACGATCAGGAACAGGGCGCTGGAGACGATGGCCAGCGTCAGCCATTTTTTCATTGGATGCATAAACAACTCGTGTGATTTTAGTGTAACTTTTAACAACTATCGGTGTGGATGAATTTGGTGCTGCGCAAATATTTACGTTCCAGGCTGCCACGGGCCTGGGCTGGTCGGAGGCGGCGGGCGTCAGCCACGGTCGCCATCCTTGTCATCCACCACAGCGGTGACTGCCGGCGCGTCGAGTTCGCGCAGCATGACGACGGAGACTTGCTTGAAGCCGCGGCCCTGGAAGAAGGTCTGCGCCGTCAGGTTGTGCGCGCCGCATTCGAGGAACAAACGGGCGATGCCGTGATCGCGCAATTCGCTTGCGACCCACTCCACCAGCTGGCTGCCGATGCCGCTGCCGCGCACGGACGGCAGCAAGACCAGGTCGTCCAGCGCGGCGAACGATTTCGAGGCGCGCTGGCGCGTGTCGATGGAGACTAAAGCCATGCCGACGATGGCCTCGCCCAGGGTAGCCACGGCCAGCAGGGTCGAATCGCCATGTGCCCAGTCATGCGACAGGGCGGCGCGGATCTCGCCGCGTATCACCTCAGGCAAGTCCGCGCGCCAGTTGCCGGGCGCATCGGCACGCTCGCCCTGCAGCTCCGAATGGGAGATATAGTCGGCGCTGACGTTGTCAAGATATAACTTGCACAAGGTATCTTCGACGGTGGCGTCGTGACACCAGGCAAAGCTGATGGCGGGGGAATTGGTTTGGGCGTTTTTCATGGCGGATCTCGTGTTATTGAACATGTAAACGCATTTTATGTCGCCCTGGAATGGCATTCAAGTTAAAATCCATCTGTAAAACAGATAGGTTGATGCCATGCACTGGACTTTGGAACAAATGCGTTACTTTGAAGCGGCCGTTGCGGCCGGCTCTTTCTCGGGCGCGGCGCGCCGGCTGGGCCGCGCGCAATCGGTGGTCAGCACCTCGATCGGCTTGCTGGAGGCGGAATTCGGCGTGGAACTGTTCGACCGTTCGCGCCGCAGCGCCGTGCTGACGGAAGCGGGCAAGGTGATGCACCTGGAAGCGTGCGAACTGCTGCGCCAGGCCGAGCGCCTGCAGCTGCGCGCCCAGCTCTTGAGCGCCGCGCCCGAAGCCCAGCTGACCCTGGCGCTGGACGAAGCCCTGCCCTACCTGGCCATCGGCACCCTGGTCAAGGAATTGGCGGCGCGCTACCCGGCGCTGGAACTGGTGATGCTCAACGCCACGGCGTCCGAGGTGGCGCAATACGTGGAGCAGCAGCAAGCCGACGTGGCCTTCCACTTCGACCGCGGCCCGATTTCTCCCGTGCTGGAGCAGCAGCACATCGGCAGCGTGGCGCAAGGCGTGTTCGTGGCCAAAGGCCATGCCATGGCGCACGGCCAGGAAGTGAGCCGCAACGAGCTGACCCGCTACCGCCAGCTGATCATGGATTCAGAACTGAACCGCGAACACGCCTTCAGCCCCGCCGTCTGGTTTTCCGACAGTTTCTACAGCATCTCGGAAATGGTCGCGGACGAGCTGGGCTGGGCGATTCTGCCGCTGAATATCGCCAATTACGACAATTACAAGGGCTATCTGCAGGAAGTGCCCTGCCCTGCCCTGGCTTTATCCAGGCTGCCGGTGCGGCGGCTGTCGATTCATGGCAAGAAACTGAGCGAGACGAGTTTGTGGCTGACGACGAGGCTGGCGGAGTTGCTGGCGGATGGGCCGAGGGGGTGAGCAACTGGACAGTCGAACTGTTGCACATGATCTAGAATGGCACGCTCCGGCCATCCAAGGGAATACAGCAAAGGGAATACAGCAAAGGGAATACAGCAAAGGGAATACAGCATGGAATTCGATTGGCACGGCGGCATTATTTCCCGCCACACTGTCGTTGATGCGCACTACAGGAATACGCAGAACGTCAGGCGCTTCCTGCTCGCCCAATGCGGACCGCAATTTACGTTCCAGCGCGATTTCATGGCCTGGATACGCGACGGCGCCGTGAAAACCATGGGCGATGTTGCCGATGAATGGCTACGCCGTCACCGCGTGGCCGGTTAGCCGCTTGCACGCACGAAAATAGAAAGATTGACATGACACTATCAACGGTGCTCAGCAACTGGCTCGCCATGGCCAGAGACGATACCGTCGAGATTGATCCCGACGACATCAATCACGAAGCGATGACCAATATGTGGAGCTTTTCGCCCACGGACGAGGAAACGCCGCAGATTCATGCGGCCGATATCGTCGAGTTCATCGGTGAGGTGATCGCGGCGCGCCGCGGCGCACTCACAGGCGAAGACATGCTGTTGTATTGCTGGCACGATGCGCAGTGCCGCCAGTTGCGCTTTAGCCTGGTGTCGCGCTCGCATGGGCGGCTGCCGTTTCGCTGCGAGCTGCGCGAAACGCAGGATCTGACCTTGATCGCCGACCGGGTGGTGAACGGGGACTGGCGCAACGAGGATGTTATGCAGGCCCCGTCGGAGGAAGGCGATGAGCAGGAGCCGGCGCCGTCCTACCTGCCCGTGTTCGTGACGCCTGTGCCCTAGGAATCAGCGCACCAGAAAACGCGCCGGCCGGCAAGCTTCCAGGGCTGCCGCCGGCTGGCCATCGACGATTTCCCCGCTGGCCTGCTGCCCAACGATGGCCGCCAGCACCACGCCCGGATGCATGGCGCAGACGTACACGCCTTCGATATTTGGCAAATAGCCGATGACGGGCACGCCGTCAAAGGGCATGGGGCGCAGGCCGATGCAGGCGAACTCTGGCACGATGGCCTCGGCGCCTTCCAGTTCATTGCGGATCGCGCTGGCCGTGCGCTGCGCCATCGCGGCGGGCTGGTTTTCCGGCGTGTCGTCCAGGTAATCTTCCGCCGCCAGCATGGTGCCGTCCTCGGCTTGGCGCACTTCCATGGCATGGCTGGAAATGATGCCGCGCACGAGGCCGGGCGGCGCCTGGTAGCGCAGGAAGATGGCGGGCGAGGCGTGAATCGGCAAGTCAACTCCCAGCTGCGCGGCCAGTTTGGCCGTGCCCGTGCCTGCCGCCAGCACGACCAAATCAGCCTCGATGAGGCCCGTGGCCGTTTCCACGCCTGTCACCTTCCCGTCCCGGACGGCAAAACCCTGCACGGGCGTCTGCGTGCGGACTGTCGCATCCAGCGCCTGGGCCGCTGCCAGCAAGGCGTGCGTCGCGGCAACGGCGTCAAGGGCGCCCTGCTCCGGCTCGTGCAGTGCTTGTTCCGGCGGCCGCCGCAAACCTGGTTCAAGCTGGGCGATGCGCGAGCGGTCTATGACTACGGACTCTGGCGACAAGCGCCCATCCTGCGTGCCATACGACAAGGCGCCGTCCCAGCGCACTTGTAAGCCCCGCACCTGCGTTTCCAGCCGGCGCCAGGCGCCGATGGCGCCGCCGCGCAGGGCTGCGATGGGGTCCATCCCCGCGCACGACGCGTTGATCCAGGCAAACGAGGTGCCCGTCACGCCGGAAGCGATGCCGCCCGCCTCGACCACGGTGACTTGCGCACCCTTGCTGGCCAGGTGGTAGGCGAGCGACGCGCCGACGATGCCGGCGCCGATGACGACGATGCGTTTTGATGCTTCCTGATTCATATCTGGCAACTTTGCATATTAATCATAGGACAGAGTCTACCCCAGCCGAGCGCAAATCCAGCGCATAGGCATGGCCATCGACAACGTTGCCCGCCACGATGGCAATATCGGATACGGCCATTCCCTGCACGAAACCGCAGCGTTCCAGCACGCGGATCGATGCTGCATTGCCGTCGATGGCGTAGGCAGACAAGCTGGCCAGCCGCCACTCGTCTTGCGCCAGGGCGATCAGGTGGTGCAGTGCGGCCGTGGCCAGGCCCTTGCCCGCGTGCCCCTCGCCGATGCGGTAGCCGACTTCGGCCGTTTGCGCTTGCCCGTCGATATCCTTGAGGTTGGCGCGCCCGATCAATTCCCCGTCTTTATCGAGGATGACGCAGGGGTGCATGCGGCCCTGTGCGTGTTCTTCCAGGAATTGCGCGACGTGCGCGTGGATGCCGTCAACGCTGTAAAAAGTGTCCGGGCGCCGGTCGATATGGCGCTCGAACCAGGCCCGGT
This sequence comes from Janthinobacterium glycogeni, assembly GCF_051380725.1. Taxonomy (NCBI): domain Bacteria; kingdom Pseudomonadati; phylum Pseudomonadota; class Betaproteobacteria; order Burkholderiales; family Oxalobacteraceae; genus Janthinobacterium; species Janthinobacterium glycogeni. The sequence goes on from NZ_JBNYXP010000003.1 coordinate 378,504, forward strand.
TGGCTTGCTCGAATGCCAGTAACGGGGCGGCGTCGTCCGGACGCAGGGTGCGAATGGTAAATGTGCTCATGGATACTCCGGGAAAGGCATCAGTCTAGTGACGCGCCACCCGGGCCGTCAATCTTGATTCCATCAATCAATATAAAGTGACAAACGCTACAATGGTCGCCATGAACAACGATCTGTCCGCTCCTGACGCGGCGCGCCTCTTGGGCGTCAGCCTGCCCACCCTGTATTCCTATGTGAGCCGGGGCTTGCTCGCTTCCGTCAGCAATGGAGAATCGCGCCGCAAGCGCTATCCGCAGGAAGACGTGCTGCGCCTGGCGGCGCGCAGGAACGACGCCAAGCGCGGTGGCCAGACGGCCGTGGCCGCCATGCACTGGGGCGTGCCCGTGCTGGAGACGCGCATTTCCCACATTCTCGACGGCCGGCTGCTGTACCGGGGCCATGATGCGACGGCGCTGGCCCAACACGCCACGCTGGAAGCTGCCGCCGGCCTGCTGTGGGACGATGGTGCGAGTGACTATTTCCGGCAAGACGCGCCCATCCTGCCGCCAGGACTGGCCGGCGCGCCCGATGCGGCGCCGCTGGTGCGCGCCATGCTGGCCATGGCCATGCTGGCGACAGCGGACACTGCGCACGCGCTGCAATCCGGCCCCGCGCTGATGCGCATCCTCGCCGCCGCCCTGCTGCAAACGGCGCCATCCGCCTTGCCGCTGCACCGGCAGCTGGCCCGGGCGTGGCATGCCGATGCGGAGCAAACCGAACTGCTGCGCGCGGCGCTGGTGCTCTTGGCCGACCATGAATTGAATGCGTCGACCTTTGCCGTGCGCTGCATCGCTTCGACGGGCGCCAGCCTGCCCGCCGCGCTGGGTGCGGGATTGGCGGCCTTGTCCGGAGACAAGCACGGCGGCGGCAGCGCGGCGGCCAGACGCATGCTGACGCAGGCGCTGGCCGCGCCGGATGCCAGGGATGCCAGGGCAGCCATCGGCAAGTACTACGCGGCCATCGCGCCGGCATTCGCCGGTTTCGGCCACCCGCTGTATCCGCATGGCGACCCGCGCGCCGCGTATCTGCTTGGCCGTTTGGCTACGCTGTCGCACGGCTACCCGCAGCTGGGCGCCATTTTGGCCGCGTGCGCCACGGCGGGCGACTTGCTCGAAGTAAAACCGAATGCCGATCTGGCGCTGGCGGCCATGGAACTGGCGTTCGGCTGGCCCGAGGGCGCGGGCATGCGCGTGTTTGCCCTGGCCCGCTCGGCCGGCTGGATCGCGCATGCCGCCGAGCAGGCCGGCAGCGCGGTGCTGATCCGCCCACGCGCCCGCTACATCGGGCGCCACCAATGCGACTGAAAATGGACGCTTGATTTATTACGCATACGTAGTAGTATGCTCCGTATGCGTACCAATGCCGCCCCCACCCCAGACGTACCCGATGCCGCAGCCTGCCCGCTGGGCGAGCGTTCGCCGCGCCTGTTCAATCTGCTCAATCTGGCGCGACAGAACCTGTTTCGCTCGGCCGATGCCGTGTTCACCAGCGAACTGGGATTTTCCGGCACGCAAGTGGTCGCCCTGTTTGCCCTGAAGGGCGAGGAAGGCTGCCAATTGAAGGATCTGGGACGGGCGCTGCAGCTGAAAAACTCGGCCGTCACGGGCCTGGTGGCGCGCATGGAAGAAAATGGCCTGATCGTGCGCGGCCAGTCGGCGCTCGACGCGCGCGCCGGCACCCTGCACATGTCGCCCAAAGGTGGCGAGGTGCTGGCCGCCGCCCTGCCCCTGCTCGATAGCCTGAATGAACAACTGAAAGCCGGTTTCAGCGAGGAAGAGCTGGCCGTTGTCGCCCGCTTCCTGCTGCACGCCTCGCGTCTGCGTTTCCAGCAAGACATTTAACCCATCCATCACCCCTCACAGGAGTTACCATGCACCCCAACGACATGACCGGCTTGCAACTGATGCAAGCGTTCGCGCAAGGCCTGTTTCCCCGCCCCGGCATTTCCAAAACCATGCCAATGGATGCCCACACGATCGAGCATGGCAGGGTCGTCTTCACGGCCACGGCGAATGAAAACCACACGAATCCCATGGGCGGCGTGCACGGCGGTTTCGCGGCCACCGTGCTCGACACGGTCACGGGCTGCGCCACGCACACGGTCTTGCCGGCTGGCGAAAGCTACGGCACGACGGACCTGAACATCAAGATGTGCCGCCCCCTGCCCTTCAACGTGACGGTCTACGCCGAAGGCAAAGTCATCAATGCGGGACGCAACCTGGTCATTTCCGAAGGCACGATCCGTGACGAAGCCGGCAAGGTGTATGCGCACGCGACGGCCACCTGCATGATCATCCGTCCCCGGGAGCAAGCCGCCGCATGATCCATATTGGCAACATCGAAGAAGCCTGGCAAGTGCTCGATACCCGAATTCGACCAGCGGCGCAGTTCAATCAGGGATTGGCCAGGCATATGTTCCTCATTTGCTGACGCGTTGAGACAACTCGGTTCGAGATGTCAGCTTACCCAATAATGGAAAGTCAGCTATCGTTTAAAGGCTTTCCATCTTCTTCGTCATACAAGCATCCTGAAGTGAGCCAAAAAGTCAAATGTGCAGCACTGGGGCTCCCGTCGCGCCGTCCTGCGGCGATTCGACTTGAACTTTCAAAGCGATGAGGAGAGCAGCAAACAGCATCACAACGCCAGCAATAATGAAAACGCCTGTGACGCCACCAAACCCGAACATCATGCCACCCAATGCAGCGCCGGCAGCGATGGAAGATTGCACCGCAGCGACAACCATGCCGCCAGCCGTCTCCGCCTGATCCGGGACAGCACGAGCCACCCAGTTGGACCAGGCGACAGGTACGCCGCCGAACGCCAGCCCCCACAGAGCCACCAAAAACATCAGGCTGGTTCCCTGGACTGGCAGCAAGATCATGCCGAATGCCGCGAGGCCCACCAGCGCAGGCATGAGCACTAAAGTGGCACGCAGGCTACGCTCCATGAGCCAGCCGGCCAGCAGCGTGCCAATGAAGTTGGCGACACCAAAACCCAGGAGCATCAGAGACAGACTGTTTACATCAATATGGGCAACACTTTCAAGAGCGGGGCGAATATAGGTGAACAATGCGTATTGCCCCGTATGGGCAAGGACACAGCCCAACATCCCGATCCCAATCCCCGGGCGACGCAGCAATCCCAGTACCGACGTGGTGCGCGTCATCGTGCGCGGCGCCATACGGGGCAGTGTGAACAATTGAAACAAAAGTGTTAGCCCTCCGACAGCTGCGGCGGCTATAAATGCACTGCGCCAGCCATATATCCCCCCTAAGTAGCTGCCCAGCGGTACGGAAACAACCGTCCCGATGGCGATACCGCTGAATATGATGGATAGCGCTCGCGGCACTGACCTTGCTGGCACCAGTCGCATAGCCACGGCTGCCGCCATGCTCCAAAAGCCTCCCAACGCGACGCCCAGCAGTATGCGCATCACCAACAGAACTGTCAGGCTTGACGATAACGCCACCAGCAAGTTCGACGCGATCATCAGCACTGTGAAAGCCAACAGGACGACACGTCGGTCAAAATTACGCGTCAGGCGCGGCACCGAAAGTCCGGCGAACATGGCCACGACGGCCGTCACCGTCACTGCCTGACCAGCTAGCGCCTCCGATACACCAAGATCGAAGGCCATCGGGGTCAATAGGCTGGCTGGCAGATACTCCGCCGTCAGGAGGCCGAAAACTCCCATGGCCAGTGAAAACACTGCCATCCATGCCGCCGCCGCTGGCTCTACAACAGAGGCATCGCTCGCGTCGGGCGTTTGCCCGTTACTCAAAACATCATTGTTCATCTCTAAAATTCCTAAAACGATCAGAGTCGAAAGTCTAGAGCTAAAGTCCAGGATGATCTATGATGACAAGTCTTGATGTTTTGATCGAAACTCCTGAAATGACCAAGAAGAATCCAGTTTTCCTGTCCTCTAGTCTCGTCAGTGAACTGTTGATGGGTATGCGCCTGCGTGGCGTCCAGTACCGGCGCATTCAGACCGGTCCCACTTTCGGCATGGGCTTTGAAGACAAGCCAGGCCACGCCTACTTCCACTTTGTGGCTGTTGGCACAGCCTACATATGCACGGATGATGGCGAGTTGCATAAGCTGTCCGCCGGTAGCGCCGCGTTCATGCCGCACGGCAGGAGGCACCAGCTGCTGTCGGATGCGGGCATTGCATTTCAGGACATTGAAAAATTCGATGCCGCGCCCCTGGGTGAAGCCGTTAGCGGAGTAGACACATGTCCCAGTACGGCCTCCGTGCCCAGTGCCGTTATTTTTTACGGCTGCATGGAATTCGATCTCGGCGGGATGCAGGGGGTCGGTAAGTTGATGCCAACCGTCATGGTGGCCGACACGCAAGCGCAAGGCTATCCTGGCTTACTGCCTGTGCTTGATTCAATGAAGCGTGAAATCTGCGCCGGTCGTATTGGCTTTGCAGGCATTCTGGCTCGACTGGCAGAGGTTGCGGCAGCAATGATCGTGCGCGGCTGGATTGAATGCGGTTGTGAAAACGCCTCCGGCCTCCTTGCCGCATTGCGTGATCCGCGCCTCGCCCTTGCCATATTGGCGCTGCACCGCCAGCCTGGACGGGAATGGACAGTTGCACAGTTGGCTGCGGAGTCCCATGTCTCTCGCTCTGTCTTCGCACGACGCTTTCAAACCACCATCGGAATGCCGCCCCTGCGGTATGCCACGGAACTGCGGATGCGTCTTGCCAGACAATTGCTTACGCACGAAAAAGTGTCCATCGACGTCGTTGCCCGACGCCTTGGCTATACATCTCAAGCCGCGTTCAGTCGTGCCTTTAAGCGCGTCATCGGCAGGCCGCCGGGTGGCGCTCGGGAAATGCCGTGACGAGAATAGCGTTCGGGGTTCAAATAATGATCTGACGCGCCACTTTTCAAACCTCGCCACTATCGAAGAGGCCCCGATGTGGGCATCGAACCATCACTGAAACTTAATGCAAATGTTGAATAAGAGACTATTTGATGCTATTGCATCTGCGGTGGACTTGAATGACCCTGCAGAGCAATTGTTAGCGCAGCGATTCATGATTGAGGCGATAGAAAGGGTGACCTCACAATTGCCTGAGGCTGCTAAGTCAGTCGCCGCTGTGGCGAATCGGTACATCACCGGTGCGGTGACGGCTGAGGAAGTCATTGCTGAGCGTGTACGCCTCTGGCGGGCAATCGAAGGACGCGATCAATCGGACGAGCCAGATGTTTTAAAAATAAGAACTGCTATCTGCGTCTTGCATCCCATGGATATTGGCGCCCCTGCCGAAACACTGGAGTATTTTTTTGAATTTTGGCGGCGAGGAGGCTTGCCGCAGGCTGAGCTTAAATCCACTGTTCACAACAAGTATGGAGTTTGAAATGGCTTCTGTCGCCCAGGTCTCGCCTTCGGAGTTCGAAATGAATCCTTTTCTTTGAGGTCAAATGCTGGCCAAAAAGATCGTCTTTATTGTCCTCGGGTTCCTGGTTGGCATCGCCTTCGATATGGTGCCTCATGCGGTTGAGGTCGTTGCAAAGACCAACGTGTGTCGCGAATCATGCTCCAAACTGCTAAAAATCGTGTCAGTCGTCATCTATGCGATCTTGCCAATCGCATGGGCTGGACTCTTGGGGATCGTGATTGGACAGCCCCGCGCACAACGCATACTGTTCATCAGCGCCCTATTCTCTCTGCTGATCATGGCAGTATTCACCTGGCTTCTCTACAAGCAGCAGCACCCATGATTATCATCAGGCCTTCCATTGCCTGCTGAAGGCGCGCCGCAAGGTCTTGCCGGGCACCCTCACCCCACCGGCTTCCTCTTCCCCTTCAACAAACTCCCGGCCGCATTTTCCTCGAAGCGCCCCGCCTCCTCTATATACCCATGCACGGTGCCGTCGTGGCGCCAGCCGCCCTGGCGCTTGATGGCCTGGAAATCGGCGCCGGCCCGGTGGGCGCTGGTGGCCATGCCGCGGCGCAGGCTGTGGCTCGATAGTTCCGGCACGTAATCGAGCCCGGCCAGCCGGGCGCAGCCTTCCAATATCGTGTTGATGCTGCTCGCGTGCAATCCCTTTCCTCCCACATGGCCCCACTGGTTGACGGTGCGCAAGAGCGGACCGCTGGCGATGCCCGCCACGCCCAGCCAGGCGCGCAGGGCCGTGGCCGGGCAGCAGACGCCGTCGCCGAACGGGATCGCCTTGACGATGCCCTCCCCCAGTTGATCCGTTTTCGAGCGGGGCAAGGTGATCACCAGGCCTTGCGGCTCCCAGCGCACGTCTTCCAGCTTTAAACCCACCAGTTCGCTGCGGCGGAATCCGCCAAAAAAGCCCAGTTGCAGCAAGGCGCTGTCGCGCAAGGCTTTCGTTGTGCCCAGGGCAGCCAGCCTGGCGACGATCAGTTCCATGTCTTCCAGGGGCAGCGCCCTCGCCTTCTTTTTCGGCTTGCCGTGCAGGCGGGCGATGCCGGCCAGGGTCTTGCGCACGGTGGGCGTGGACGCAGGGTCGGCAAAGCCCTGATACACATGCCATTGCGACAGGGCCGTCAGCCGCAGGGCCAGGGTGCGCGCGTTCAGGCTGTCCGCATACGCCATCAGGTAGCGGATGACGGTGGACTCGTCGGCAGGCAGCGCCCCGCCCCAGGCCTGGAAGTGGCGAATGGCGGAACGGTAGGCGCGGCGCGTGTTGTCGGACGTGGCGGCGGCGAGAAACGCTTGGTGGCGCGTGGCCAGCTCGGCATCGACCAGGGCGCCGCGTAACGGCACAGCAGCGATGGAGGCGCTTTTGGGCGCGCCAACACGGCGTTTCGGGAGGGGCAAATCGGGCATGGCGGCGGCGAAATCACGGTTTTGTACTGGGAGACACACAGAATAGCATGCCAAACACCCCTATAACACGCGATAAGCAATCTTATCGTGACTTATATTTTTTAAAAACAATGAAAATTTATATCGTAATATTATGCGATATTACGTATCATGTAATACGTTACTAAATTTCGTTCATAGGTGGTTTTATGGCCCGCACCGGTATTCTGTACTCTGATGTTATGAAAGCAGCCCAAATCGTCGCGGCCGATGGGCGCAATCCCACGGTTGACAGCGTGCGCGAAGCGCTGGGCAGCACGGGCAGCAAGAGCACCATCGCGCCCCTGCTCAAGCGATGGAAAGAAGAGTTCCAAGGCGCGGGCGCCGTCAAAACGGAGGCGGGCTTGCCGGCCGAACTGATGGAAGCGATGCGCGGCGTCTATGACAAACAGCAGCGCGATGTCGCGCAGCAGCTGGAAACGGGCATGCGGCAGAACCGCGCCGAGCTCGATGCGGCGCTGGAAAAACTGAAGAAGACGGAAAACGAACGGTTGAAACTGACGGAGGCGCGCGCCGCCCTCACCCAGGAATTGCGCGCCACCCAGCATGCGCTGGCGCAACTGAAGGAAGAACACCATTTTCGCGCCGTCACCCTGGCTACCTTGCACAGCGATAACGCGGGCCTGACGCAGCGCCTGGCCGACCGCGGCGAGGAAATCGCGGCCCTGAACCGCCAGCTGGCGCAGGTGCGCTCGCAGTTCGACCATTACCAGGAAGCGGCCGCGATCCAGCGCAGCGAGGAACGGGCGCAGGCGCAGCAACGGATCAGCCGTCTGGAGCAGGACAACGCGCAGCTGCAGCAGCGCGTGCAAGGCCAGCAGGCGACCTTGGTGCAGCAAGACATGCGTTTGGCGCAGCTGCAGGCCGAACATGCGCGCCTGGCCGATGAAGCGGCCGCCGACCGCGCCGCCCTGGCCACCGTGCGTCCCGAGCGCGACCAGTTTGAATTTCAATACTTGCAGGCGGCCGCCTCGGCCGACGCCCTGCTGGCCAAGCTGGACACGGCCCTGCTGGCGCTGAACGACGCCAAGGTGGCGCTGGCCGCGCAGGACAGGCAGCTCGACATGCTGGCGGAGCATACCCAGGCGTCGCAGCAAAAAATGGCATCATTGGCGCAGGAACGCGATGGCTTGCTGCGCGACAATGCGGGCATGGCGGCCAGGCTGGCCCTGCTCATGGATGGCAAGGCGAAGCGCGATGTCTGAAGCTGCCAACATGGCGTCAGCAAGCGATAGCCGGTAAGTAGTAACTGCATGCGCTTGCCCGTCCGCATGACTATCTGGCAAAGCCCCTCGCAGGGCGCGATGTGGTGCGCCCAGTCTCACGGCCGTTCGCCCGTGTCCAGGCTATCGACAAGTCTTTGTTGACTTGGGAACTGTTCGATCACCCGGGCTGCCGTTGAGCCAAAGCCGCGCTGTCCGCCATTTCTCTACGTCTGGACGCCGCCGAAGCCCAACCGTGCCGGCCGTGTCAAGCAGGTCTGCGGCGCGCCAGCACCAGGCCGAGCGCCGTATCGGGAAATTTTCGCCATCGCCTGGGCGGCGTAGCACGCACGCGGTGCTCGACCGCTGCCAACTGTTCGGCGTCGTCCGCTTTCAGCGTGGCTGCCAATAGTTGCTCTTGCGTATGTCTTTCCTTGCGATTCGCCCGTGCCTTGGCGCCGTGGATAGCCTTGCGCGAGGATTTACTGTTTTCCCCATAAGTATTGCGGCGGTCTTTGGCGTAACTGAGGTGTTTCTTTTCTTGCGGTGTTTTCATGGGCTACAGGCGGCGATTCAACACGCTGTCGATGTCGTGGGTGCTCAGTTCAAGGTCGAGTACGCCGTTTTGCAGCCAGTAGCCATCGTTCCCCTGGCGCAGGGCATCCAGGTCGAGCGCGCCCAGCGCTGGCGGGATGGCGCCCGCGAGCAGAGCCGCCACATCGCCCCACGCCGCATACAACAGCTTCAGATACCAGCCGTCGTCGTGGGCAAAGGCGAGAAAGCGGCCGCGCAAGGCGGCAGGCGGCCTGAGCGCGCCCCGGTGGTCAAGCATCGTGGCCACGTCTGCATCCACGGAAGCCGGCGGCGCGCCCTGCCAATCGGCCCAGGCGTGGCTGCCCCAGGCATGGCTGTCCTCATGCGCCAGCGCTGGCAATTGCTGCCGCGCCAAAGTTTGGTAGCCGGCACCTTTCCTGGGCGTCCCGGCGCCGCCCGTGCGCAGCACGATGCCGTCCGCGTCCAGGAGCGCGGGAATCACATCCTTGAATTCGATGCCGGAAGCGACCAGCATGCGCTCGGCCGGGTCGTGCCAGATGTACAGATAATGTCTCAAGTCGTCGTCCGTTTTGGTTTTGGCGCCGTATTCGCGGCCACGGCGGCGCGTATCAACGCCTTGAACGCCGCGGCATCGAGATGCTCGCCTTCGTGGAGATCGATGGCCCGGCGCGTGTTGCCGTCCAGGCTGGCATTGAACAGGTGCGCCGGATCGGGCAAGGCGGCGCCCTTGGCAAAGGTGAGCTTGACGGCCAGTTGATAGGTTTCACCCGTGCAAATCATACCCGCATGCGACCAGACGGGCACGCCGCGCCATTTGACTTCTTCCACCACATCCGGGTCCGCCTGGCGGATCAGTGCGCGCACCGTGGCCAGGGTTTTGCCGCGCCAGTCCGCCAGGGAGGCGATTTTCGCGTCGATCTGGCGGGCGGCCGATTCGGTGCTTGCCGCTTCCTCGGCGGGCGGCGTGCTTGCTGCTGCTTTTTTCATGGCTCACGTCTCCTTCCTGTGCGCTTGCCTTACCGCGCAGGGTCGGCCATGCAGCGGGCAAGCGAGGCAATCAATTGGTTGCGCAGCGCCTGGTATTGCGCATCCGTCGCAAAGTCGCGCGGATCGGCAGGCTGGCTCAGTATGTAGGCGGTGGCGACCGTTCCGCTGGCGGCGTGCAGCATGCCCGACGTTTGCGCGATACCGGCGTTATTCAATCCTAGCACTTCCACGCCATCGTGCGCGTCCGTTACCAGCGGCAACTGATGCGGCGGCTTGCCCTTGGTTGCCATGTCCCGCATCTGCGCCACGATGGTCTCGCGATCGGCGGCAAACTGGCCTTCGGCGCTGCGTTCGATCGCAAGCAAATGGCTGTGCTTCATGAAAGGCGTCGTTCATCGAGTTCAGGTGCGGCGAGCATAACCGCCCATATTGCCGGAGGGCAAACGTTTAGTTGCCATCCTCTAAATTTGCATGGAAACAGCTTCTTAATATGAAATTCACCTGCCCCGCGTAGCATTCATATTGGCAAGGCTCTCATTGTGCAGCGCCTGCCATTTTCCGGCAGAATCATGAATGACATCGCTTTGACCCTGCGCCACGGTGCCGCCGTGCCACCCGCCGTACCACCACCCTCCGCCAGCAGCCACCGCCTGAAAGCGGCCCTGGGTGCCCTCTTCTTTCCCCGCCAGCGCACGCGCTGGCACGCCTTCCTGGGCAGCATGCCGGGCTTGAGCTCGCTGGCGCAGCTGCATCCCTGCCTGCGCTTCAAGATCTACCGTCCGTACGCCTCGCGCCGGCTCGGTTGCGCGGATCGCCTGGCCTTGCTGGAGGGACATTACCGCTTCCTGTGGCAAGCGGGCGCGCGTGCGCTGGTCGAGCGTGCCGCGCGCGAAGCCGTGGTGCTGGCCGCGTTCGACGGCAAGGATGGGGCGCAATACCGTCTGCAGCTGACGGCCATCCACGACAGCTACCGCGAAGGCGAACTGTGCCTGCGCTTGACGCGCGACGGCCTGCCCCTGTACCTGGCCAGCTTTCTGTTCCTGCCGCGCGCCGATGGCGTCTCCTTGCAGCTGGGCGCGCTGCAAGGCTTGCGCTCGGAGGCGGGCAAGCTGGCCATCAAGGACGCCACTCGGGCGCTGCACGGTTGCCGTCCGAAAAACCTGATGGTGACGGCTTTGCGCGATTTTGGCGATTTTTTCGCCTGCACCAACTTGTTTTTGATCAGCAACGACAACCGCATCGCCCTGAATGCGCGCCGCCGGCGCCATATCGCCGCCGATTACGACCTGGCGTGGCAGGAATTGCATGCCTTGCGCATGCGTGACGGCAATTATCACTTGCCCTGCGCCCCCTACCGGGTGCCGGATCTGGCCGATGTGCCGTCGAAGAAACGGGCCGATGCGCGCCGGCGCGGCGAATTGCTGCTCGGCATGGCCGCCGACATGCGCGCGCAACTGGCGTCCATGATCGCCGCACCATCTTGCCAAAACAGCCATCTTGCCGACGAAGCTGCTATGCTGTATTCCCATCAATCACTTTCCTGACGGAACCGACGATGCCCCCACGCTTGCGCCCCCTGCTGTTGCCCATCCTGTCCCTGTCTGGCGCCGCCCTGGCCGCGCCCGCCCTCGATACCGCCGTGCGGGAGCGGGCGGAAGCATTGGTGCGCGACGGCAAACATGCGAGCCTGGTCATCGCCGTGATCGACGGCAAGGACAGTGCCGTCTACGGCTTCGGCCGCGCCCGGCCCGGTGACGCGGGCGTGCCCGATGCCGACACCGTGTATGAAATCGGCTCCATCACGAAAACCATGACGGGCCTGCTGCTGGCGGACGCCGTCGTGGCGGGCAAGGCCAGGCTGGAGCAGCCGGTGGCCGAGCTGCTGCCCGCCTACGCCATCCCGGCCTTTGCCGATCAGAAAATCACGCTGGGCCAGCTGGCCACGCACTTTTCCGGCCTGCCGCGCCTGCCCGCCAACCTGGCGCCGGCGGACAAGCGCAATCCCTACGCCGACTATGGCGAGGCGCAGCTGCGCACCTTCCTGGCCGGCCATACCCTGGCGCGCGCGCCCGGCGCCGTGTACGAATACTCGAACCTGGCCTATGGCTTGCTGGGCACGGCCCTGGCCACGCAGGCAAACATGTCGTATGAGGAACTGCTGCAAGCCCGCCTGTTCCGTCCGCTGGGCATGGCTTCCAGCACCACGCTGACCACGCCCGCTCTGCGCGCGCGCCTGGCGCCGGGCCACCTGGCCGATGGCAAGCCGGCCGCGAACTGGGATTTCCAGGCCATCGCGGGGGCTGGCGCCGTGCGCTCCAGCGCGCGCGACATGATTGCCTACGTGCAATCGTACATGCAGGGCGCCAGCCCGGCGCAGCAGCTGGCCGTGCAGCCGCGCCTGGCGCTGGCCGGCGAAGGCGATGGCGACGGCGTGAAAAAGATCGGCCTGGCGTGGATGCTCGACCGGGTCAAGGGCCAGCCTCTCGCCTGGCATAACGGGCAGACGGGCGGCTATGCCAGCTTTGCCGGCTACACCCTGGACGGCAAGCGGGGCGTGGTGGTACTGAGCAACACGGGGCGCGAAGTGGACGCCCTGGGCATGGGCACCTTGCGGCCCGGCAGCCTGCCGCCGACAAATGGACCGGCGACCAAGGAAATCGCCATCGCCCCTGCGGAACTGGCGCAATATGCGGGCCAGTATGTGCTGCTGCCTACCTTTGTCCTCAGCGTGCGCCAGGGTCCGGACGGCTTGCTGGTGGGTGCCACGGGCCAGCCTGAAGCGCCCGTGTACGCCAGCGCGAAGGACACCTTCTTTTACAAGGTGGTCGAGGCGCAACTGGTGTTTGAGCGCGATGCCCAGGGCGCCATCACCGGACTCGTCCTGCACCAGAATGGCCAGGCCATGCCGGCCAGGCGCAAGCCTTGATTTTTCATTAATAATGGCATAAAACTCAGGCAAGCTTCATGTTGGGGCCGTATGCTTTCCAGGGCATGCCAGCCATCTTATCCAGGTGCCGGCGTGCATACAGCCCACCCTGGACAAGGTTACCCATGACACCCACTTTCGCCCTTCTCCCCCTTTGCCTGCTCGGCGGCGCCGCGCTGGCCGCGCCCGTCCTCGATGACGCCGTGCGCCAGCGCGCCGAGGAACTCACGCGCACGGGCATGCACCCGAGCATCGTCATCGCCGTGATCGACGGCAAGGACAGCGCCGTCTACGGTTTTGGCAGCGCGCATGCAGGCAAGAACATCAAACCGGGCGCCGACACCGTCTACCAGATCGGTTCCGTCACCAAGACCATGACGGCCTTGCTGCTGGCCGACGCCGTCGTCGAGGGCAAGGTGACGCTGGACGCGCCCGTGGCAGCATTCTTGCCCGGCTATACGGTGCCTGCCTTTGACGGCAAAACGATCAGCCTGCTCGACCTGGCCACGCATTATTCCTCGCTGCCGCGCCTGCCCGACAATTTCACGCCCAAGGACCCGGCCAATCCGTATGCGGACTACACGGAAGCGAAGCAGCGGCAATTTCTCGCCGCCTACCATCTGCCCCGCGCGCCTGGCACCAAATTTGACTACTCGAACATCGGCTATGCCGTGCTGGGCACGGCCCTGGCCGCACAGGCCGGCAGCAGCTATGAAGCGCTGCTGCAAAAGCGCATCGCCGTGCCGCTGGGCATGCGCTCGACGTCGAACACGCCCACGCACGGCATGCTGGCGCGCCTGGCGCCCGGCCATTTGCTGTCGGGCGAGCCGACACCCGCCTGGGATTTGAACGTGGTGGCGCCGGCCGGCGGCGTGTATTCGAGCGCGCGCGACATGGTTGCCTACCTGCAAGCGTACATGTTCAAGCCGCTGCGCCCGTATGCGCTGACAATCAAACCGCAGCGGGCGCTGGCGCCCGGCAGCGAGACGAAAATCGGCCTGGCCTGGCTGCTGGAGCAGCGGCAGAGTCAAAGCTACGCCTGGCACAGCGGCCAGACGGGCGGCTACACCAGCTACGCGGCGTTCACGACGGATGGCAAGCGGGGCGTGGTGGTGTTGACGAACACGGCGCGCGATATCGACGCGCTGGGCCTGTCCGCCTTGCTGCCCGGCACGCCCTTGCCGCCGCTGAAAAAGCCGAAAACCGCCATCGAACTGCCGCGCGCCGCGCTGGCCGAATACGTGGGCGAGTATCCATTGGACAAGGATTTCACGTTGACGGTGACCCTGGGCAAGCATGGCCTGGAAGCGGCAGGCACGGGCATCGGCTCGGCCGCCCTGTTTGCCAGCGCGAAAGACGCGTTTTTCTTCCGCGCCATCGAGGCGGACCTGGCGTTTACGCGCGATGCCGCGGGCAAGATCGCCGGCGCCGTGCTCACGCAAGGCGGGCAGGACGTGGTCTTGCCGCGCAAGCCGTAGCGCTCAGGCTGCCGGGTCCTGCATGAATTGCTCGACCCGGGCGACGAACGCCGCCTTGCTGCGCGTGCGAAATTCACCGAGGAAGGCGTCGCTGCCCTGGACGATCTTGCCGTGGCGGTCGTATGCCACCTTGCCCATCTCCAGCACGAATTCACCGGCGGGATCGTCCTCCGGCTCGAAATGCGAGTTGAAGCAGTAACCGGAGTCGCGGCAGCTGCCCCACAGCAGCAGCGCGCTGCTGAACCATTGCATGGTGTCGGGGCCCGGCTCGACCTCGAACAGCGTGTTGACGGTGATGTGCCAGCCGCCCGGCACGCGCAGCGGCTGCAATGGATAGGGAAAGCGTGGCTGTTTCATATGGACGATGGCAAGCGGCGGCTTGCGTAAAAGGCGAGGAAGTCCAAGGCCGGCAGCGCTTTGGCAAACAGCCAGCCCTGGCCGAATTCGACCTTGCGTTCCAGCAGATAATCGGCTTGCTGCTGCGTTTCGATGCCTTCGGCCACGATCAGCATGTTCAGGGTGCGCGCCATGGCGATGATGTGCGGCGTGACGCTGCTGGTGGCCGCGTCCGTGCCGATGGTGTCGACGAAGGACTTGTCGATTTTCAAGGCGTCGAGCGGCAGGTTTTGCAGGCTCGACAGGCTGGAGTATCCCGTGCCGAAGTCGTCGATGGCCACGGCATGGCCCCGCGCCCTGGCCTTTTCGATGGTGGCGCGGGCCGCTTCCACGTTGATGAAGCCCCGCTCCGTCGCTTCCAGCCAGATCTGCTGCGCCTCGATGCCCGTGCCGGCCAGGGCACGCTCGAGCACGTCGAGCACCCTGCCCGTCTCGATGTCGCTGGCGCACAGGTTGATGGCGATGTGCAGCTCGCGGTCGGCCAGCAGCGCGGCGCGCATGTCGGCGATGACGCAGGCGATCACCTGGTCCGTGATGGGCAGAATCAGGTCGCTTTCCTCGGCCACGGGGATGAACAGGTCGGGCCGTATCATGCTGCCGTCGGGACGGCGCCAGCGTATCAGTGCCTCGGCACCCACGCACACGCCCGTGTCGAGCGCGATGATCGGCTGATAATGGACAAAGAATTCGCGCCGCTCGACCGCCGTTTCCAGTTCGCCGCGCAAGGACAGCCGGCGGCGCGACAGCCACACGACGATGCCGAAGATAAAGGCGGCCATCAGCAGTCCCAGCGGCAGGAGCAGCAGCTGTTCGCGGCGCAGCCTGTCGTTGAGCTTGCTGCGCGGCTCGATCATGACGGCCGTCAAGCCATCGCGGTACAGCGTCGCATGGATGCTGCCATCGTGCGTGAAGTCGCCCGCCGTGGGTTTTCCGGCAAGCAAGGCTTGCACCTGCGCCGGATCGGGATGGTGCAAGGTGTCGAGCACGCCTTCCCTGCCGATGGCCACGGCCATCTGGATATCGCTGTCGACGATGACGTCGGAAAAGCGCACGGGATCGATCAGCACCTTGTAGGCGCGGTAGGACAGCCCCACCATGCGCTTGCCGCCGCTGACGACGGGGCGCAGGTTGAAATCGATGCCCATGCCGTTGGCCAAGGTGAAATCGGCGGGCGTGACGGCGATGCGCGTCTCTTCGAGGCCCGTGGACGTGCATTTGAGCAAGCCGTTTTCCACATAGCCGATATCGTCGATGCTGCGCGTGGTGATGGTGATGCGGCGCAACTGCTGGATATGCGCCTCCGAACACGGCGCCAGGTCCAGCGCATCGGCGCTGCGCAGGGCGGCGCCGGCCGACGCAATGGACCGGTGGGCACGCTCGAGCGCATAGCCGGCCAGCAGCCGCAGGCGTTCCTGCTCGCCCTGCTCGGCGCGCACGGACGACAAATAGAAGGCCAGGCTCAGAGGGGCGGCCACGCCGATGACTGCCACCAGCACGCTGGTGAAGATAATCCGTTTTCTGCGCATGCACTTCCCTGCGGTAGTTATATGATTGCCATGTATTTCTCGATGGCATCATATTACAAGTGCGGGCAGGGCACGCGCATATTGCTGAACAGTTACACTTTTCCCGCTGCCTGTGCGGCAGGCAACATCGGCCGCGCCAGCACGAACACCAGCGCCGCCACCACGGCCGCCAGCCCGCCGGCCAGATACAGCACGCTGGCAAAGCCGTCGATGAAGGCGTGCCGCGCCGCTTCCAGCGCCACGGCTTGCAGCGCGGGCGGCAGCTGGCCGAAGGCGTCGGCCGCGTTGCCGGCGACGATGCGCCCGATCATCTCGGGCGACGCCTTCAAGCCGTGCAGCCACGCCAGCTTCTCGAACGAGGCGGCCGTGCGCATGGCCAGCACGGCCCCCAGCGCGCCGACGGCCAGCACGATGCCGACGAAGCGCGTGGTGGTGCTGATGCCGGAACCCATGCCCGTGCGTTCGCGGGGGATGCAGGCGAGGATGGCCTTCTGCGTCGTGCCGTTCAGCAATCCCGCCCCCGCGCCGGTGACGACCATGCCGGCCGCCACCCATCCGTACTGCAGGCTGGCGGCGGCCAGGGCCGTGGCGACGTTGCCCACGGCGACGATCAGCAAGCCCGTCACCAATATGCCGCGGTCGTCCAGCACCCGCATGGCGCGCGGCGCCAGCCGGGACAGCACCACCATGGCGACGGCGAACGGCAGCATGGCGCAGCCGGCCAGCACGGCGGAAAAGCCGAAGCCGTTCTGCAGGTACAGCGGTAAAAAAGTCATCATCACTTGCGCGGCGATGGCGTAGCCGAACATGCCCAGCACGGCGCCGACGAACACGCGCCGGCCAAACAGGGATAAATCGACCATGGGCGCGCGCTGGCGCCGTTCCACCAGCACGAAGACCAGCAGCAGCGCGGCACCGGCCGCAAAGCGCAGCATGGTGGCATGGCTGGACCAGCCCGCCACGCTGGCGTCGATCAAGCCCCAGATGATGCAGAACAGGCCGGCGGAAAACAGCAGCGCGCCCGCCGGGTCGAAGCTGGCGTTCGAGGCATCCTTCGACTCGTCCACGTGCTTGCCTACCAGCCACATCAGGATGGCGACGACGGGCAGGTTCAGGTAGAAAATCCAGCGCCAGTTGACGGCGCTCGTGACGAGGCCGCCCAGCAGTGGCGCCACCGTCATGGCCACGCCCATGGCGGCGCCCCACACGGACCAGGCGCGCGCCCTCTCCTTTTCCGCGTGAAACGTGTGGCCGATGACGGCCAGCGCGGACGTCAGCAGCAGCGCGGCACCGAGTCCCTTGACGGCGCGCGCCACGTTGAGCACGAACGGCGTCCACGCCAGGCCGCACAGCAAGGAGGCCAGCGCGAACACGGCCAGGCCATACAGCATCACTTTGCGCCGTCCCAGGCGGTCGGCGATGCTACCGGCCGGCAACAGGAATGAGGCGAACGCCAGCATGTAGGCGCTGACCACCCATTCCACGTCGACGAAGCTGGCGTTGAGCGAGCGGGCGATCGAGGGCAGCGAGACGGCCACGACGTTGGTGTCGAGCATGATCAGCGCGCACACGCCCGAGCACGTATATAAAGTCCAGTTGGTATTCTTCATGCCTGTATTTTAAGCAGACTGGTGTTATTTCCTGTTATAAGACAGCCGACTTATAATTCACCCATGGTGAATACTGAAAAAGACATGGAACTGCGGCATTTCCGCTGCGTGCTGGCCGTCGCGCACAGCCTGCATTTCGCGCGGGCGGCGGCCGAGCTCGGTATTTCGCCGCCCGCGCTGACCAAGCAGGTGCAGGAAACGGAGCAACTGCTGGGCACGCGGCTGTTCCAGCGCAGCAAGCGCGCCGTGTCCCTGACGGCGGCCGGAGAATTGTTCGTGCTGGAAGCGGCGCGCGCGCTCGAGCAGCTGGCGCAGGCGCAGGACGTGGCGCGCCGGGCGGGACGGGGCGAACTGGGACGCCTGGAAATCGGCTACGTGGCTTCGGCCGCATACTCAGGCGTGCTGCAGGGCCAGTTCGCGCGCTTTCGCGCCAGCCACCCGGGCATCCACATCGGCGCGCGCGAATACGCGATGGACGCCCTGCCCGGCTTGCTGGACCAGGGCCGCGTCGACCTGGCCTTCGTGCGCCCGCCCCTGCACTTGCCGGAAGGACTCGACAGCGTGGTGTTGCTGCGCGACCGCTTCGTGCTGGCCGTGCAGGCCGACAGCCCGCTCGCCGGGATCGACGTGGCAGCACCGGCCGCGCTGGCGCAGCAGGCCTTCATCGTGCCGGAACAGGAATTGGGAACATTGGAGGTGAGCCGGCGCGGCGGCTTTGCGGCGCAGGTGGTGTCGCGCCCGGGCAGCCTGGTGGCCGTGCTGACGGAAGTGTCGCTGGGCGTGGGCTGCGCCATCGTGCCCCACTCCGTGATGGCCAGCGTCCGATTGCCCGGCGTGGTCTTCCGCGAACTGGCAGCACCGCAGATCAGCTCGGAAATCGCCGTGGCGTTTCGCCGCCACGAACAGGCGCCCGCCGCGCGCGCCTTCATCGCCCAGCTGCGCGCTGTAGCGCTGGCTTAGCCTCGGTTCTTCAGGACGGCCACGGCATAGGTGCAAGCGGATGCCGTTTCATTGCGGAATACGCAGTCGGCCGGCGGGCCCAGCTCCAGGCAATCGCCCTCGTCCAGCACGTGGCGGGTCTCCCCTTCGATGAAGACGAGGCTGCCGCTGAGTGACCAGATCAGCTGGCGCCGCGCCACATAGGCGGCGGCCGGCATGGCCACCACGGCGCCCGGCGGCAAGGTAATGTGCACGAGGTCGAGCGGCATGTCGGACGCGGGCGACACGTGGCGCCGCACATAGCCGCTCTGCGGGTCGATCCACACGGGCTGCTCAGCCTGGCGCAGCAGGCGCCCTGCGCGCATCTCGGCGCGGGCGATCAGTTCGGACATGCTCAGGTCGAAGGCGCCGGATAAGCGCGCCAGCAAGGTGGCCGTGGGGCTGCACTCACCGCGCTCCACCTTGTGCACCATCGCGCGCGATACCCCCGAGCGGGCCGCCAGCTCCGTCAGCGACCAGCCCAGGTTTTCCCGCTCCAGGCGCACCCGGGCGCCGATACGCTGGTTCAATTCGTCTGGTTTAGTGGACATGTATCAGCTTCCATTCGGATTTTATTGGACAAGTAGCTAGCAGCAATCTATGATTTGTCCATTATAGTAGACGACTTGTGCGGAGATCAACATGCAGATACGCGATGCCCATGCGGGCGACATCGAGGCAATACTGGCCATCTACAACGATGCCGTCAGCAATACTTTAGCCATCTGGAATGAGCGGACGGTGGATGCGGCCAACCGCGCCGCCTGGCTGGCCGACCGCGCACGGGCCGGCTATCCGGTGCTCGTCGCCATCGATGCCGACCAGAACGTGGCCGGCTACGCCTCGTTCGGCGACTGGCGCCCGTTCGAGGGTTACCGGTATACGATCGAGCATTCCGTGTATGTGCGCGCCGATCGCCGCGGCGGCGGCATCGGCAAGGCCTTGATGGTGGAGCTGATCGCGCGGGCGCGCGGGCTGGGCAAGCACGTGATGGTGGCCGGCATCGAGGCGGGCAACGCCGCCTCGATCGCCCTGCACAAGCAGCTGGGCTTCGAGGAAGTGGGCTTGATGCGCGAGGTGGGCACCAAGTTCGGCGCCTGGCTGGACCTGGCGTTTTTACAGCTGCAACTCGATGCGCGCAGCGATCCGGACGGCATCGCGCCGCCCGGCTAAGGTCACGCAGGCATCAGGGATCGCGGATCAGGGATCGATCTCCGGCGGCGGGCGGCGCAGCGCCATGTGTTCCCACACCGCCACCAGGACCAGCACGCAGCTGGTGATGGTGGCCAGGGTCAACGGCGTGTACAGGCGACCGTAAGCCATCGGGATCAGCGCCAGGATGATCAAAATGCCCAGCAGGTGCGACAGCGGCGGCGCGGCGCGGTCGCTGCTGACCCATTTAAACAAGGCATTACCCAGCAAATACAGGATCGGGCCGGCCAGCAAGGCGCTGATGCCGGCGAAGCTTGCTTCATCCGGATGCACGAGGGCCAGTTCATCGGCCACGGCACTGACGATCACGCCGCCCACGATCAGCACATGGATATACGTGTAGGCCTTGCGGGCGATGCGGCCCGGGTCCTTCGAGTGGGCGATGCGGTGGTGGCCCGCCTCGGCGCCCGTGTCGAAATAAATCCACCACATGGCGATGCTGCCGACCAGGGCAGACAGGAAGCCCAGCCAGTTGGCGGCCGTCCATTCCAGGCCCGCGAACGTGGCGCCCGTCACCAGCAAGGATTCGCCGAGGGCGATGATGACGAACAGCGCGCAGCGCTCGGCCATGTGGCCGCCGTCCACATCCCAGTCGGCCGTCGAGGAACGGCCCAGGCCAGGCAAGCCGAACTGCATCCAGGGGCCGGCCAGGTCGATCAGCAGAGCCGCGCCCCACCAGAAGAGGCGCTGCTCGGGCGACGCGATGCCGCCGGCGATCCAGAAGACGCCGGACAGCACTGCCCACAGGGCGATGCGCTGGAAATTGCGGCGGCGCGCCAGCGCTTCATGGCGCACGGCCCACCAGGCGAACAGGGGCCGGCCCACCTGCATGGCCACGTAGGCGAGCGCAAAGCCGAGGCCCCGCGTGCCGAACGCTTCCGGAATCGAGGCTGACATGAGCAGGCCGCCCAGCATCATGACGAACAGGCTGATGCGCACGGGAATGCGCTCGGGATCGAGCCAGTTGGTGATCCACGACGTGAAGATCCACACCCACCAGACGGCCATCAGCAGCAGGCCCGTCTGCAGCCAGCCCATGGCGCTCAGGTGCGCCAGCAAGCCATGCGACAGTTGCGTGACGGCAAACACGAACACCAGATCGAAGAACAGCTCGATCATGCCCACCTTGCCGCTGTCCTGCCCGCCGCGCGTGCGCAACAGCGATTTTCTCAATTCCATAGCTACTCTTTCATTCAAGCTTGATTAAAACGTTCAATTGGGGACTTTGATAATGTGACTGGCGTCAACAAGGGCAAGCCGGCGAAATGCGCGGCCAGATTATCGACCACCAGTTGCCCCATTGCATGGCGCGTTTCCACGGTCAGGCTGCCCACGTGCGGCGTGAGCACGACGTTGGGCAAGGCGCGCAAGGCCTTGGGTACGCGCGGTTCGTCCGTGAACACGTCGAGGCCGGCCGCACCCAGGTGGCCGTCCTGCAAGGCGGCGATCAGGGCGTCTTCGTCGATCAGGGCGCCACGGGCGATATTGATCAGCGTGCCTTGCGGGCCCAGCGCGTCGAGCACCGTGCGGTCGATGATCTTGCGCGTGGCCGGCGTGCCCGGCGCGCAGATGATCAGATAATCGCTTTCCTGCGCCAGGGCCAGCAGCGATTCGGCGCGCGGCACGTCGGTGCCGGCAATGGCGCGCGGCTGGAAGTAGCGCACATGGATGCCGAAGGCGGCCAGGCGCGGCGCGATGGCTTGCCCGATCTGGCCGAAGCCGAAGATGCCGGCCGTCTTGCCGCGCAGGGTAGATGCGGGGGCGATGGCCTCGCGGCGTTCCCAGCCCCCATCGCGCACGAAACGGTCGAGTGCCACGACATGCCGCGCGCTGGCCAGCAGCAAGGCCAGCGCCATGTCGGCCACATCGTCCGTCAGCACGTTCGGCGTGGTCGTAACGGCAATGCCGCGCGCGCGCGCCACGTCGAGCGCCACGCCATCGAGGCCCACGCCATTGACGGCGACGATTTCCAGCTTCGGCAGCAAGCCCATGTCGGCGGCGTTCAAGCCCAGCGCGCCCGTCGTGACGACGGCGCGGATGGCCGGCGCCCGTTCGGCCAGCCAGGCGTGGCGTTCGTCCGCCGGCACTTGCCAGGCATGGTGGCAGGCATAGCGCTGTTCCAGCTGCGCGTTGACGGCAGCCGAGGGGCTGGGGGCGAGAATGAGGAGTTCGGGGGGCATGGGCGTCCTGGGGCGTGTCGACAAGATTTGCAGACGCAACTTAGCATATTTGAGACCCGGCCGGGGATGGCATACCCTATTCCCGCCGCTAAAACCCTGCACGCCGCGCGGTTTTTGCCTGCCCGATTCCGCCGTAGGTCGGCTTAGCCCACCGGGCGTAAGCCGACAAGCGCGCCCGCAGCCTGTCAGATTACGCTGCGCTAATCTGACCTACACAGCCTTCAATCCGGCTCAACCAGGGCAAGGCACGCGTTTGACCTTGCCGCCCGTCTTGAACGGGTCGGCGCCCGCGCCCGGGTTCGCGTCCATGCCAAAGCACGTGGCGCCGCCGGGGTTGACGACGCGCGTGGCGGGACGCCCATCGGCCGTCAGGTATTCCTCCACGCGGATGACCGGGCCGCCGCGCCAGGCGGAGGCGACCTGTTTCTGGAATGTGCTGCCGCCTTTGAGGTCGGCCGCGGCCAGCCACGGCTGTTCTTGCCTGAGTTCGCCGCGTAAGGCCTTGTCGGCGGCGCCCGCGGCCAGGCGCGCGCGCGTGCGCAAGTCGGGGCCTGCTGGTGCGGGGGGCGCGGCAGGCAATTCCTCGGCGGGCATGGTGATGGCTTCTGCTGTCACGGGCGGCATGTCAGGCACGACGGACGGAACCCGGGCCCGCGCGCGCGGCACGGGAATCGGCATGGGTGGCGGCATGGCCATCGGCGGCGCCGCCGGCGTGGGCCGGGGTGGCAGCAAGGTCATGAAGGCCACTTCCGTATATTGCTTGAGCTGCCGCGCCGGCAGCAGGAGGAAATACAGACCCAGCGCATGCATCGCCAGGATGAGGGCGACAGCGGCGCCTTTGAAGCTCAAGCCGCCCCGTATGCGCATGGAAAGGGACTGTAGATGGCGGTGCAATGGCATGCGGTTTCCTGTGGGCGCCGGGCGCGATGGTTTATTTTAGCGAAACTTGACCATTGGCATTAATAAATCCACAAGGTATCGCCTGGTGCGCCTTTTCCCGCCAGATTCCGGCACCCTCGCGTATCGGATGTTGTGCAAATGATGACTTTTTCATCGCTTTCTCACACTTTCCCACGCGCCGCTCCCTGCTGAAATATAATGATAATCATTCTCATTAATATCCGGATAACTCCATGCGCACCTTCCGCCTCGTTCCTACTCCTTTCGCCCTGGCAGCCTTCCTGCTGGCCAGCAGCGCCGCCCACGCCCAGAACACGCCGGCGGACGATGCCATGCAGAGCATGCCCACGGTGCTCGTGCATGCCTCGGCAGATGCGTCGGCGCAAGGTTTATCCAGGGCGTATGCGGGCGGCCAGGTGGCGCGCGGCGGACGCGTGGGCATCCTCGGGTCCGTGGACATGATGGATTCGCCCTTCGGCAGCACCAGTTATACACAGCAATTCATTGCCGACCAGCAGGCGCGCAGCGTGGGCGACCTGCTGCAAAGCGATGCCGCCGTGCGCGTCTCGCGCGGCTATGGCAATTTCCAGGAAGTGTATGTGATCCGCGGCTTCGCCCTCGATTCGGACGACGTGGCGTACAACGGCCTGTACGGCGTCTTGCCCCGCCAATATGTCTCGCCGGAACTATTGGAAAGAGTGGAAGTGTTCCGCGGCGCCAGCGCCTTCCTGAATGGCGCGGCGCCGGGCGGCAGCGGCATCGGCGGCGCCATCAATCTGATGCCCAAGCGTGCCGGCAACACGCCGCTGACGGAATTGACGGTGGGCGTGGAATCGGGCGGCCATGCTTATGCGGCCATCGACGTGGCGCGCCGCTTCGGCGAGCAGCAGGAATTCGGCGTGCGCGTAAACGCCGCCAAGCGACAGGGCGAGACCGGCATCAAGCGCGAAGACCACGACGTGGGCATGTTCTCGCTCGGCCTCGACTACCGGGGCCGCGGCTATCGCCTGTCGGCCGACGCGGGCTACCAGAATTTTGACCTGACGGCGCCGCGCCCTTCCATCCGCACGGGCAGCCTGACGGCCTTGCCGGGCGCGCCCGATGCGTCGAAGAACTTTGCCCAGCCATGGAGCTATTCGAAGGAGCATGATGTGTTCGGCACGGCGCGCGCTGAAGTCGACCTTGCCAAGGATGTGGTGGCCTGGGCCGCGTTCGGCGGCCGCTCGACGAAGGAAGCGAACAGCCTGGCGCAACCGACGTTGAGCGCGCTCAATGGCGATGCCAGCGTCTACCGCTTCGACAACGCGCGCAAGCAGGCAATCCGCACGGGCGAACTGGGCATCCGCGGCAAGCTCCATACCGGCGCCGTCCGGCACACTCTGGTGGCCAGCTGGTCCGGCCACTGGAACGAAGCGAAGAATGCGTATGCGATCAGCGACTATGCGGGCTTGCCGACGAATATCTACCATCCGCTGGACGCGGCCATGCCGCCCACCCTGCCCGCCAACTCGGGCGGCGTGATGAGCGACCCGCGCCTGACGCAAAAGACTATCCTCAGCAGCTACGCCGTGGCCGATACCATGGCCTTCCTCGACGACCGGCTGCTGTTGACCGTGGGCCTGCGCCGCCAGCAGATCCGCGACGCGGCATATGCCTATGGCACGGCCGTGCAATATTCCAGCTACGACAAGAGCGCCACGACGCCCGTGGCCGGCATCGTCTACAAGGCAGGCAAGAACGTGTCGCTGTACGCCAACTACATCGAGGCGCTGGTCAAGGGGCCAGTGGCCAGCGGCACCTACTTCGACGGCCAGAACGACGTACCGCTGAGCAACAAGGGCGAAGTCTTCGCGCCGTACAAGTCGAAACAGAAGGAAATCGGCATCAAGTATGACGGCGGCAGGCTGGGCATGAGCGCCGCGCTGTTCTCGACGGCCAAGCCCTTGCCGGCCGTGGTCGGCTCGCGCGCCACCCTGTCGGGCGAACAGCGCAACCAGGGACTGGAACTGTCCGTCTTCGGCACGCCCATGGCGGGCGTGCGCCTGCTGGGCGGCCTGACCTGGCTCGATACGCAACAGCGCAAGACGGACAAGCCGGCCAACCAAGGCAAGAACGCCATCGGCGCGCCAACAACACAGCTCAGCGTGGGCGGCGAATGGGACGTGCCCGGCGCACCAGGCTTGAGCCTGAATGCCCGCACCGTCTACACCTCGACGCAGTATGCGGATCTGGCCAACACCAAACAGCTGCCCTCCTGGACCCGGGTCGACATCGGCGCGCGCTACCTGACGCAGGTGGCGGGCCACGACGTGACCTTGCGCGCGCGCATCGACAACGTGGCCGACCGCAGCTACTGGGCCTCGGCCGTCTCCTCGTTCGACGCGGGCAGCCTGGTGCTGGCCGCGCCGCGCACCTTCGTCGTATCGGGCAGCATGGCGTTTTAAGCCGGCCGACGCGAAGTTGCCGCTTCCTTGGGCGGCTTCACGTGCGCGCCTGTGCCAACGGCCGAATTTGGGCGACAATGCCTGCATGAAACTCCCTGCCCTGCTGTTATTGCTCTGCCTGTCCCTGCCCGCCGCTGCCCAAAAGCAAGCCGCCTGTCCCTACGCCGCCTGGAAAAGCGGCTTCAAGGGCGATGCGCGGGCGCAAGCCACGTGCTTGTTGCGCCCCGTGAAACAGTATGCGCGCCTGGGCGACAGCGCGCCGCTGCCGGCCTTTCTTGCCGCGCGCATCGGCCAGCGCACGGGCATCGCCCCCGTCGCCCTGCGCGCCTGGCTGGCCGGGCAAGGCATCGCCGAAGCGGACGCGGGCGGCGCCGTCGATGCACCGCTGTCGCGCGCCGTGGGCCGTCTGGCCGCGCCCATGGCCCGCTATTTCGTCATCCACGACACCAGCTACCCGAATTTCTTGTTAGAAACTATTCCCGACCACATCAACGAAGCCAGCTGGGATTTCAACGATTTCACTATACGTAACCCCACGCTGGGCGGCGGCCCGAAAGGCCATGTCTACGTGAACCGCCTCGGCGATTCATTGGCCGTGCGCGACTTCGCCACGGCCGGCTACGCCAGCAAGCTGGAAAAGGACAAGCCTTCGCTGACGGGCCTGTTCCTGCACGTGGAACTGGTACAGCCGCGCCGCTCGGTGCCCGGCGGCGGCAAGGGCAACGACGGGCTGGCGCCCGATCCCGGCTTTACGCCCGCGCAATACGAGCGCCTGGCCCTGCTGTACATCGCCGCCAGCGTGCGCAAGGGCACGTGGCTGATCCCCGCCTTCCACGCCGTGCTCGATACGGGGTATGCGAACGGCCATGACGATCCGCAGAACTTTTCGCTGGAGCAATGGGATGCGGCCCTCAGCCATTTGAGCGCCGTCATTGCGGGCGCCCACGCGCCACATTGAACACCACCTGCGCGCCGATTTGGAGGATACTTTAGCTCCCGCTTTGCATCGTGCGGATGCCGGGATGTCGATGGGGAGCCGCGATGACCTATGCCTCTGACCAGAAAATGCATGCGCTGGACATGCCCGCCCGCACGCGGCGCATCTTCAGCATGCGCGATGCCGTGCTGACGCAGTGGGAACACGAGGTGCGCGCCAAGGTCCGCGGCGCCGATGCCTTGCTGACGCCCATCCTCATCAACACCTTGCCCGCCTTCTTCGACAACCTGGCCGAAGCGCTCACGCCAGGCTACCCGCGCGACGATGCCACCAGCAACACCAACGCCCCCGCCGTGCATGGCAACGAACGGGCGCGCATGACCAGCTATGGCCCGGAACAGGTGATCCAGGAATACCAGATTTTCCGCGACTGCTTCGCCGCCGCCGCGCTGGAGGCGGGCGTGCCGCTGCGGCGCCGCGACTGGAAGGTGATCAATGCGTCGATCGATACGGGCATCCGCGAAGCCATCCTGGAATTTACCGCCATGCACGCAAGCTTTCAGCGCCGCATCGCCGCCGGCCTGTCGCACGACATGCGCAATCCCCTGTCCGTCATGCTCAACAGTGCGCAGCTGCTGCAGCGGCGCGCGCAACAGCCGGACGTGGCGGCGCTGGCGCTGAAAATTCTCGAGCACGGCAAGCGCCTCGACAACATGATCCAGGAATTGCTCGATACGCTCAGCTACCACCGGGGACAAAAACTGCCCCTCGTCCTGCGGCGCTTCGACATACTGCCGCTGGCGCGGCAGGTGGCCGACAGCGTCAATATCGGCCATCCGGGCAAATGCGTGGTCAGCGGCGCCTCCGTGACGGGCTGGTGGTGCGAAAATTCGCTGCGCCGGGCGCTGGAAAACCTCGTGGTCAACGCCGTCAAGTATGGCGATGCAGGTCCCATCCATATTCATATCAGCAGTTTGCGCGAACGCATGGTCTTGAGCGTGCACAACACGGGCAGCAATATCGCGCAAGACCAGACGCAGCGCATCTTCGAATACCTGCGCCGCGAGCACGAAGGCAGTGCGCCCGGCTGGGGCATCGGCCTGCCCTTCGTGCAAAACGTGGCGGAAAGCCACGGCGGCAGCGCGCTGGTCGACAGCGCACCCGAAACGGGCACCACGTTTACCATCGACCTGCCCATCGATTGCCGGCCCTTCGTCACGCCGGGCGCCTGAGCGCAGCTGCGCCCCATCTGCCTGCAAAATCGATGTCGTAGCGCACCAAAGCGGTGCGGATGGCGGTTTTACGCCACAAAAGTGGTCATTTTTTACATACTTTCGGGTGTGCGCCATTGGCACGCTTCCTGCTGAGCTATAGTCAGACACGGCTCAAGGGAAATCACAACATGGCAAATTTTTTCAATGAAATGACTGCAGATGACGTGGGTACGGACAGCAAGGTACGTGAACACTATCGTGAATTCAACAACTGGCTGGAACAGCAATCGCCCGAGACCATCGCCCGCAAGCGGGCCGAAGCCGACCTGACGTTCCGCCGCGTCGGCATCACGTTCGCCGTCTACGGCGACGATGCCGGCACGGAACGCCTGATCCCGTTCGACACCATCCCCCGCATCATCCCCGCCGCCGAATGGGCGCAGATGCAGACGGGTCTGGTGCAGCGCGTGCAAGCCTTGAACATGTTTATCCATGACATTTACCATGAGCAAAACATCATCAAGGCGGGCATCATTCCTGCCGAGCAAATCTACAAGAATGCCCAGTACCGCCCGGAAATGCAGGGCATTGCCGTCGCTTCCGACATTTATGCGCATATCGCCGGCGTCGACATCGTGCGCGCGGGCCAGGGCGAATTCTATGTGCTGGAAGACAACTTGCGGGTGCCGTCCGGCGTGTCCTACATGCTGGAAGACCGCAAAATGATGATGCGCCTGTTCCCGGAACTGTTCGCCCGCAACCGCATCGCCCCCGTCGACCATTATCCGGACATGCTGCTCGACAACCTGCGCTCCGTCGCGCCCATGGGCGTCGACGACCCGACGGTCGTCGTCATGACGCCCGGCATGTACAACTCCGCCTACTTCGAACATGCGTTCCTGGCCCAGCAAATGGGCGTGGAACTGGTCGAAGGCAAGGATTTGTTTGTCAACGACAATTCCGTCTACATGCGCACCACGCGCGGCCCCAAGCGCGTGGACGTGATCTACCGCAGGGTCGACGACGATTTCCTCGACCCGCTGGCCTTCCGCTCGGACTCGTCCCTGGGCGTGCCGGGCCTGCTGTCCGTGTATCGCGCCGGAAGGGTGACGCTGGCGAACGCCATCGGCACGGGCGTGGCCGACGACAAGTCGATCTATCCTTTCGTGCCCGACATGATCAAGTTTTATTTGTCGCAGGAACCGATCCTCAACAACGTGCCCACCTACCAGTGCCGCAAGAGCGCCGACCTGTCCTACGTGCTGGCGAATCTGGCAAAACTGGTGGTCAAGGAAGTGCATGGCGCGGGCGGCTACGGCATGCTGGTGGGCCCGGCCTCGAGCGCCGCGCAAATCGAGGATTTCCGCCAGCGCCTGCTGGCCAATCCGGGCGGCTACATCGCCCAGCCGACGCTCGCCCTGTCCGCCTGCCCCACGTACGTCGAGGCCGGCATCGCGCCGCGCCACATCGATCTGCGTCCGTTCGTGCTGTCCGGCAAGACGATTTCCATGGTGCCGGGCGGCCTGACCCGCGTGGCGCTCGGCGAAGGCTCGCTGGTGGTCAATTCCTCGCAAGGGGGCGGCACCAAGGATACCTGGGTATTGGAAGACACATCCGTTTTTGCAGGAGAAAAAACATGCTGAGCCGCACCGCCGATCATTTATTCTGGATGGCCCGCTACACGGAGCGGGCGGAAAACACGGCCCGCATGCTCGACGTCAACATGCAAACGTCGATGCTGCCCCAGTCCGAGCAGGACGCGGAACAGGGCTGGCGCGCCACCCTGGGCATTTCCGAGCTGCAAAGCGCGTACGACCACAAATATGGCCGCTTCCATACGCGCGACGTGCTCGACTTCATGGTGCGCGACCCGAACAACCCCTCGTCCATCCTCGCCTGCCTGACGGGCGCCCGTGAAAACGCCCGCGCCGTGCGGGGCACCCTGACGACGGAAGTGTGGGAAATCCAGAACGCCACCTGGCTCGACATGCAGAAGCGCCTGAAAAGCAATCTGCTGGAAACGGACCCCAGCGCCTTCTTCGAATGGGTCAAATACCGCTCGCACCTGTCGCGCGGCGTGACCCTGGGCACCATGCTCAAGGACGAGGCCATCCATTTCATCCGCCTAGGCACCTTCCTGGAGCGGGCCGACAACACGGCGCGCATCCTCGACGTGAAGTTCCACGGCGCGCGCGACACGTCGAAAGACATCAGCCAGCGCGATTTTTACTACTGGGCGGCTTTGCTGCGCTCCGTTTCCGGCTTCGAAATCTACCGCAAGGTCTACCGCGACGTGATCACCCCGGAACGGGTGGCGCAATTGCTGATGTTGCGCGGCGACATGCCCAGGTCATTACTTGCCTGCATGGATGACGTGGTGGAAAATTTAAGACACATCCGCAACGACGTGTCGGCCGATACGGAGCGTTTCGCCGGCAAACTGCACGCCGAGCTGAAATTCGGCCATATCGACGACATCATGAAGGCTGGCTTGCACCATACATTGACGCAGTTTCTGGAAAACATCTATGACCTGGGCAACCGGGTCAGCCGCGACTTCCTCGTTCCCCTGGCGGCCTGATGCAGCTCACCATCCGCCACGAAACCCATTACGCCTACAGTGCGCCGCTGGCCTACACCATCCAGCAGCTGCACCTGACGCCGCGTATCGAGCCGCAGCAGCGGGCCCTGTCCTGGCACATCGCGACGCCGGGACAGTGCCACGCCTATACGGATGCCTACGGCAATTTGTCGCACATGCTGACCATCAATGGCAGCCATCAGTCCTTGAGCCTGGTGGCGCACGGCGTGGTGGAAACCATCTACCCGCACAAGGGACGGCTGAATCTGGTCGATACCCTGTCGCCGCTGTTGTTTACCATGCCGACGCCGCTGACGGAAGCGAACCCGGCCATTGTGGAACTGACGGCCGCCAGCCTGCCGGACCGGCGCGTCACGGCGGGCACGGGCCATCTGCTGCGCCTGGCCGAGCACATCGTCGGCAAGGTGGCGTATGAAAGCGGCGCCACCATGGTCACCACCACGGCCGGCGACGCGCTGGCCCTGGGGCGCGGCGTGTGCCAGGACCACGCCCATCTGTTCCTGGCCTGCTGCCACGCCTGGGGCATCCCGGCCCGTTACGTGTCCGGCTATATCGATCCGGGCACGACGGGCCACGCGGCCAGCCATGCCTGGGTCGACGCCTGGACGGAAGACACGGATTTCGCGGGCTGGGTCAGCATCGACGTCACGCATGCGCGGTTGATGACGGACGCGTATTGCCGTCTGGCCATCGGGCGCGACTACGATTCGGCGGCCCCCGTGCGCGGCGTGCGCCAGGGCGGCGGCACGGAAACCCTGCACGTGGATGTGCAGATCGTGCCCGTATAAACGGGCAGGAATGAGGCTGGCCGGGGCTTGCAGCGGATACTCAAGCCCCGGCTGGTGTAGAATGCTCCCCCTTTTGACTTGATTTACGACGATGACTTATTGCATAGGCATGCGCCTGAACGAAGGCCTGGTCTTCCTGTCCGACTCCCGCACCAACGCCGGCGTGGACCAGGTGGGCACCTTCCGCAAGATGAGCGTGTTCGAAAACCCGGGCGACCGCATGCTGGTCCTGATGACGGCCGGCAACTTGTCGATCTCGCAGGCGATCCGCCAGATCGTGTCCGAACACGTGGATGCGGACGGACGCAGCATCTGGAACGTGGCCAGCATGTACGACGCGGCCCGCATCGTGGGCGAAGCCGTGCGCACCGTGCACCTGCGCGAAGCGAAGGCCCTGGCCGACTGCGGCATCGATTTCAATGTCAGCATCATCCTGGGCGGCCAGATAGGCGCCGAGCGCTGCCGCCTGTTCCAAGTGTATTCGGCCGGCAATTTCATCGAATCGCACGATGAAAACACGTATTTCCAGATCGGCGAAGCCAAATACGGCAAACCCATCATCGACCGGGTCATCAACCCGTTCACGCGCCTGGACGAGGCGGCCAAGTGCGCGCTCATTTCCATGGATTCGACCCTGCGCTCGAACATTTCCGTCGGCTTGCCGCTCGATCTGCTCGTCTACGAGACGGGCAGCCTGGCCGTCACGCGCTTCGTCACCATCGATGAAAAGAACCAGTATTTCCGCATGATCCGCGACACCTGGGGCGAACAATTGAAGCATGTGTTCGAAGGCATCGTCGACCCTGTGTGGAATGCGGCGCCGGAAACCACGACGAACGTGCTGTCGTCCGCCAACATGCACAGCAAGCCCGTGCGCGTGGCCATCCCCGAACACGTGAGCCGCGGCGGCCTGACCGTGGCGCCCCTGCAATCCCTGGCGCAGCAGTTCAGCGACGACAAGCAGCATTGACCTGCCGCGCACGGCGTGCGCGCGGTGCTGGACAAGTCGCTTTCCGCGTGCTTTTATGGCAATATGGGTTGACATTCAATCCAGATTGACCTGAAAGGCAGGTGGCGCATGGACTTGATCACTTCCGCCGTCGTGGCGGCCATCGCACATGGCGCGCCCGGCAACGCGCCGGAAGCCGTCGCCAGCCACTATCAGCGCCTGAAGCTGGCCATCGCCAGATTCGACAGCGCCGCCGCCATCCTGGCCGCCATCGCCGCGCTGGAGGCCGAACCCGCCAATACCCAGCTGCAACTGGCCCTGTCGGCCGCCCTGTCCACGGCAAAAGTACCCGAAGACATGGAAACCCTGTTCGCCGCGCAAGGCTTGCTCGATGCGCTGCGTCCGCCCGCAGCCCTGCCGCCCACGGCGCCCGCCCCCGCAGACAAGAGCGCCGTCGTGTCGAACTACGCGGTGGTCAAAGTGTATTTCGCCACGGACCGCCAGCGCGACGTGGGCAAGCCGCCGGCCCAGCGCTTCAGCGGCGAACGCAACATCATGGGAGGCAATGGCCCGCTCAGCTATGGCAGCTGCGACATCAGCATCCCGCGCGACCACCGCATGGGCCAGCTGGAATCGCCGTCGCTGTGGCGCCTGGAATTTCGCGACGACCCGGCCAAGCACGTGGTGGTGCTGTCGGCCGACGTGCAAGACAGCGACAACTTCTTTGCCGCACTGAAAACGCAAATCCGCGCCTCGGCCGGCAAGAGCGCCTTTATCTTCGTGCACGGCTACAACGTGAGTTTCGAGGATGCCGCCCGGCGCACGGGACAGATGGCCTACGACCTCGGTTTCGACGGCGCGCCCGTGTTCTACAGCTGGCCGTCGCGCGGTGAAGTGGCCAGCTACACCATCGATGAAAACAATATCGAGTGGAGCACGCCCCACCTCACGGCCTTCCTGGGCGACTTTCTCGCCAGCACGGAGGCGGCGCAAGTCTATCTGGTGGGCCACAGCATGGGCAGCCGGGGCCTGGCGCGCGCCGTGGCCGACTTGCTGGCCGCGCAACCGCAGCTGGCGCAAAAGATCACGGAAATCATCCTGTCCGCCCCCGATATCGACGCCGCCATCTTCAAACACGATATCGCGCCGAAACTGGCCGGCGCACGCAACCCCGTCACCTTGTATGCCTCCTCGCAAGACCTGGCCCTGGCCGCCTCGAAAGCCGTGCACGGCTACGCGCGCGCGGGCGACAGCGGCGCCGGCATGCTGATCGTGGCGGGCGTGGAAACCATCGACGCCACCGGGGTCGACACGAGCTTCATGAAGCACTCCTACTTTGCGGAAAAGCGCTCGGCCCTGTCCGACATGTTTTATCTGATACGCAACCATGCGCGCGCCGACCAGCGCTTTCTCGAGCCCGTCGATACGGCCGCCGGCCGCTATTGGACGTTCAAACCATGACGCCGTTCCATCCGGTGCGGCACGCATGCTAAGATACGGCCCAGAGGGTGGCAACGGGCACGGCGATGACGCCGCCAGCCGATCCCCCGCAAGCAGGCTTATCATGTTGACATCATCTTCTACACCGCACGCCGAATCGCTGATCCGCAACACCAACGCCCGCGTCACCAAGACGCGCGTGAAGGTGCTCGACTTCTTAATGGCGCAAAGCCGTTCGCTGACCCACCATGAAATCCAGCAGGCGCTGTCGCAGGACAGCGATATCGATTCCGTCACCCTGTACCGGGTGCTGGAATGGCTGACGGAAAATGAACTCGTGCACCGCATCGCGGGTGCCGACCAGGTGTGGCGCTTCAGCGCCGGCGCCGGCCACCAGGCGCACGAGCACGCGCACTTCCAGTGCACCAAATGCGCGAACGTCACCTGCTTCAATGAAGTCAAGCTGCCGCCGCCCGTGCTGTTGCCGGAAGGTTTCAGCGGAGGC
This sequence comes from Janthinobacterium glycogeni, assembly GCF_051380725.1. Taxonomy (NCBI): domain Bacteria; kingdom Pseudomonadati; phylum Pseudomonadota; class Betaproteobacteria; order Burkholderiales; family Oxalobacteraceae; genus Janthinobacterium; species Janthinobacterium glycogeni. The sequence goes on from NZ_JBNYXP010000003.1 coordinate 412,234, forward strand.
GAAGTCGATTACCTGATCAAGGGCCTGTGCCCGCGCTGCAAGTAAGACCCTTCTGATATCACTTGAGCAGCAAGGCCAGGTGATGCTCGTCATAAAACAGGTCGCCCACGCGCATCGAGCGCGGCTCCGTGCCATACGCGATAAATCCCAAGGATTCATACAGCCGCAGGGCGGCATTGTTTTCCGCATTCACGCTCAAGTGCACTTGCATGATGGCAGGGTCAGACTCGGCCTGTTCGATGCAGGCGTTGACGAGCCGCCTCGCCACGCCCTTGCCCCGTTGCGTCACATCGACGAACACGCCCCATAGCAGGGCCTTGTGCGACAGCTGGCGCATCGGGTCGCGCCGCAAGCCGGCAAAACCCACGAGACGATCGCCATCGAAGGCGCCAAAGCCGCGCTGCATGGAACCGCCGGCGATGCGCTGCACATGTTCTTCCGGCGTGCGCGCCAGTTCATCCTCGCGCGACGAGGAAAACGAGCTGGGCGAATCAAGGATGGCGCGCAGGCGCAGCGCGCAAAAGGCGGTGGTGTCGGCTGGCGTCAGCAGGCGGATGACGATATCGGATGCGGGCATGGGAGGACTCGGCAGTTTTTTTCCCATTATACCCACGCCCTTCCCTTACGCACGCACGCGGCGCAAGCCCAGCAAGGTCCAGCTGTACAGGGCCGCCATCAGCAGCACCATGGCCGCGCCCAGCGCCGCCATCCAGCTTTCCGGCAGCGACCAGGCCGGTTCCAGCTTGCCAGCGGCCATGTAGCCGGCCATGGCCACGCAAATGGCGACGATGGGCCAGCCCAGGCGGCGCCGGAAGGCGCGCACGATAGCCGCCTGGCCGGTGCGCATGACCTTTGCCGTGACCCAGCCATCGAAGGTATCCGTCACGCCCATGCCGACGGCAAACACCGTACCCGTGAGCAAGGCCGGCCCCATGCCGCCCAGCGCGACGGCCGCGTAACCCCAGGCGGCGGCCTGCAGCGCCGTGTCGAACACGAGCGCGAACAGCATGCCGACGAGGATGGCGCCCAGCGGCCCGGAAGCGCCCCGCAGCCAGCGTGGCAGCAGCCGGCCGCGCACCTCGGCCAGTTGCCCGCCGGCCAGCAAGCTGCGCGCATTCAGGGCGGCGATCAGCAGCAGCAAGGCGATGGGCAGCCACTCCAGCCAGCCGAACACGGTTTCCGATGGCGACAATTGCCGCGACGCCACGGCGGCCACGGCCACGATGGCCAGCACGGTAAGGCCATGCCCCAGCGCAAACAGCGCGCCCATCCACGGCGTCCAGCGCGGATAGGCGGACTGGCTGCGCAGGGTCAGGCCGTCGACGGCGGCCAGGTGGTCCGGTTCCAGGCCATGGCGCATGCCAAGCAGAAAGATCAGCGCCAGGGCGGGCAAGCCCGCTTCCACGCTCATGCCGCCACCTCGGTAGCACTGGCCACCACGCAACGGTCAAGGCCCCGGATCAGCATCTCCTGCGGCAAGTCGCGGCCGATGAAGATGATCTTGCTGCCCCGCGTCTCCCCGTCGCGCCACGGCGCGCCCAGTTCCGAGCCCATCAGCATGTGCACGCCCTGGAAGACGGCGCGGCATGGCAGGTCGGCCACATACAGAATGCCCTTGTAGCGCATCAGCTGGCTGCCGAACAGCTGCACCACGGCATCGAGAAAATTTTCCACCTGCGGCAGATCGAGGGGCCGGGACTGGTGATACACGAACGATTGCACGCCGTCGCCATGGCGGTGCCCCAGTTCTCCGAGGAAATCCGGCACCAGCTCGACGATCGCGTTCAAATTGAAACTGCGGATGTTCAGGATGTCGCGCAAGGGCACATTGCCAAAGCGCACTTTCTGTATGCCCGCGCGGCCATTGATGGCGACCAGCCGCTGGCGCAGCGCGGCCAGTTCGTCCTTGCCGACCAGGTCCGTCTTCGACAGCAGGATGCGGTCGGCAAAGCCCACCTGCTCCTGCGCCTCCTTGTGCGCCGTCAATTGCTGCTGCGCATGGCGCGCATCGACCACCGTCAGGATCGCGTCGAGCATGTAGTGCTCGCTGACGGACGGTTCCGCAAAGAAGGTTTGCGCCACGGGACCGGGCGCGGCCAGGCCCGTCGTTTCGATGATCACATGATCGAAGGCGATCGTCCCTGCCGCGCGTTTGGCGTGCAGCTCGCCCAGGATGCGGATCAGGTCGCCGCGCACGCTGCAGCAGATGCAGCCATTGTTCATTTCCACGATCTGCTCGTCGCTGTCCTGCACCAGCAAGCCATGGTCGATGCTTTCGGCGGCAAACTCGTTTTCGATCACCGCGATGCGCACGCCGTGATCGCCCTGCAATATGCGCTTGAGCAAGGTGGTTTTCCCGCTGCCGAGAAAACCCGTGATGATGGTGACGGGGATCAGTTCTGTCATGGGGTGTGCTTTCTGTTCAAGGTTAATCTTCCAGTTCTTCCATGCGCTGCCACTGCGGAAACGGGTCGGGCAGCTTGCGCCAGGTGGCCATGCCCTGGCGCGTTTCCGTGGTGTTGAGTTGGCATTTCTTCAAGTCCGCCTCGATGGCGGCCTGGTCCATGTCCTGTCCGATGAAGACGAGCTCCTGGTAGCGGTCGCCATATGGCTCGCTCCAGCCCGCTTTGACTTCCGCCAGCGAGGCCGCGTCCGTGGGCCAGCGCTCCTTCGGCACGGACGCCCACCACAGGCCCACGGGCTCGATATTCATCAGCTTGCCCGCGCCGGACAGGCTGGCCACCCACTCGGGCCGGCTGGCCAGCCAAAAATATCCCTTGCTGCGCACCACGCCCGGTATCGGCTGCGAAATATAGTCATGCAGGCGCTGCGCGTGGAACGGTTCCCTGGCCCGGTAGACGAAGCTGCCGATACCGTATGTTTCCGTCTCCGGCACGTGCACGCCGGCCAGTTCCCGGGCCCAGCCCGGCATGCTGGCCGCCTGCTCCAGGTCGAACAAGTTCGTACCGAGGATGGCGTCGAGCGGCACGACGGACTGGTTGGTTTCGATGATGCGCGCGCCGGGATTGAGGGCTTTTACGATGGCCAGCACGCGCAGGCGCTGGGCCGTATCGACCATGTCGACCTTGTTGAGGACAATGACGTTGGCAAACTCGATCTGTTCCGTCAGCAGATTGGCCAGCTGGCGGTCATCGCCCTCGCCCGCCGTTTCTCCCCGCTGCTCCAGGCTGTCCTCGCTATGAAAATCGGCCAGCAGGTTGGCGCAGTCGACGACGGTGACCATGCAGTCGATGCGCGCCACGTCGTTCAGGCTGTCGCCGTGCTCATCCTCGAAGTCGAAAGTGGCGGCCACGGGCATCGGCTCGCCCACGCCCGTCGATTCGATCAACAGATAGTCGAAGCGGTCTTCCGCGGCCAGGCGCCGCACTTCCAGCAACAGATCGTCGCGCAGGGTGCAGCAGATGCAGCCGTTGGACATTTCCACGAGTTTTTCTTCCGTGCGCGACAGCGCCGCGCCGGCCGCCTCCGCGCCATCCCTGACAAGCGAAGCGTCGATATTGACTTCGCTCATGTCGTTGACGATGACGGCCACGCGCTTGCCTTCGCGGTTGCGCAGTATGTGGTTGAGCAAGGTGGTCTTGCCGGCACCGAGAAAGCCGGACAGGACGGTGACGGGGAGTTTGCGCTGGGACATGCTGGAAATCCTTCGGAGTGGGGTCGATTGATGGAGGCCATGGACGGTTGCATTTTAAATGCAAGTCGATTGCGTTTGAATTATAATGCAGCTCAGTTGCATTTGTGCGGCAATCTTTGCCAGCCGGCCAGCTTTCCGAAAGAATTCCATGCTCCACCTCGACTCACTGACCTACGGCTATGACAGCGCCCGCCCCGTGCTGGACATCGCCGCCTTTCACTTGCCCATCGGACAGCACGCGCTGCTGCTGGGGCCGTCCGGCTCCGGCAAATCGACCTTACTGCATTTGCTGGCCGGCATCCTGGCGCCCCAGGCCGGCCGTCTCGAAGTGGCGGGCACGTCCCTGCCCGGCCTCACCCCGCGCCAGCGCGACAGCTGGCGCGGCCGCGCCGTCGGCTTATTGCCCCAGCAACTGGCGCTGGTGCCCAGCTTGAACGTGCTCGATAATATCTTGCTGCCCGCCTACGCCAGCGGCCAGCGGCCCGATCCGGCCCGCGCGGCCAGCCTGCTGGGCCAGCTGGGCCTGGCGGACAAGCTCGATGCCTATCCGCATGTCTTGAGCGGCGGCCAGCGGCAGCGGGCCGCCATCGCGCGCACCGTCGTCATGCGCCCGCAACTGATACTGGCCGACGAGCCGACGGCCAACCTCGACGACGACGCCTGCGCCACCGTCGTGCAGCTGCTGGCCAGACAGGCGGCGCAAGCCGGTGCCTCGCTGGTGATCGCCAGCCACGACGCACGCGTGCTGGCCGCCTTGCCCCACGCGGCCGTGCTGCGCCTGCCCCGCGCGAGGCTGGCGGCATGAACGCGGCGACACTCACCTGGCGCGCCCTGCGCCACAAGCCGCTGGCCTCCAGCCTGAACCTGCTGCTGGTCGCCATCGGCATCGCCATGATGACGTTCATACTCGGCGTCTCCGCCCAGCTGGAAGAGCGCGCGGAGCGCGATGCGCAAGGGATCGACCTCGTGGTCGGCGCGAAAGGCTCGCCCCTGCAGCTGATCCTGTCGTCCGTGTATCACGCGGATATTCCGACCGGCAACATCCCCGCCAGCACGCTGGCGACGCTGGCCGCGCAGCCGCTGGTGCAATCGGCGATCCCCCTTGCGCTGGGCGACAATTTCCACGGTTTCCGCATCGTCGGCAGCACCCCGGCGCTGCCCGCCCATTACGGCGCGCGCCTGGCGCAAGGCCAGTTCTTCACGCAACCGATGCAAGCCGTGTTCGGCGCCCGGGCCGCCCGCGAAACGGGCGCGACACTCGGCGCCCGCTTTGCCGGCTCGCATGGACTGGCGGCCGGCGGCGAACTGCACGCGCATGCGCCGTACACGGTGACGGGCATCCTGGCGCCGACGGGCACGGTGCTGGACCGGCTGATCGTCACGCCCGTCGCTTCCGTGTGGCAAGTGCACGAAACGGACCCCGATGAACCAGCCGCCGCAGCGCCCGGGCGCGAACTGACGGCCGTGCTGGTGCAATACGCTTCGCCCCTGGCCACCGTCAGCCTGCCGCGCTGGGTGAATGGTCAGCCGCGGCTGCAGGCGGCCCAGCCTGCTTTCGAGGCGGCACGGCTGTTCAATCTCTTGGGCGTGGGCATCGATGTGCTGCGGGCGATCGCCGCCGGCGTGCTGCTGGTGGCGGCCCTTTCCCTGTTCGTGGCGCTCTACGGCGCGCTGGAAGAGCGCAAGTGGGACCTGGCCATCCTGCGCACCCTGGGCGCTTCGCCCGCGAAACTGCTGCGCCTGCTGCTGGCGCAAGGCTTGCTGCTGTCATTGACGGGCGCGGCACTGGGCTGGCTGCTGGGCCATGCGGCCGTCGGTCTGCTGGGCTGGCACGAATCGCTGCAGGACCTGGACTTGCAAGTCTGGCGCATCGCGCCCGAGGAAGCGTGGCTGCCCGTCATCGCCGCGGCGGTGGGCTTGCTGGCCGCAGGCCTTCCCGCCCTGCGCGCCTACCGCACCGATATCGCCGCCACCCTGGCGCGCCCCTGAAAGGAAAAAGATGTTGAAAATCATAGCCTTATGCGCCTGCCTGCTGCTGGCTGGCATTGCCGCAGCGGCGCCAGCCGACGAACCGCCGTCGTTCTTCGCCCCCTTGACGGACGTGCCGGGCGTGGTGTCGTGGAAACTGCTGGGCCAGGCCACCACGGTGAAGGCGAAAAAGGGCCGCATGGTGCCGAAGTACACGCCGGAAATCAGCGCGCTCGACAATACGAACGTGAAAGTGCAAGGTTTCATGATGCCTTTGGAACCGGGGCAGAAGCAGAAACACTTCCTGCTGACCGTCACCTCGGCCAGTTGCCCGTACTGCCTGCCGGCCGGTCCGGAAGGCGTGGTGGAGATCAAGAGCCGCACCCCCGTGAAATTCAGCTATGCGCCCTTCATCGTACAGGGCAAACTGAAAGTGCTGGCCAGCGACCCCATGGGCCTGTATTACCGCATGACGGATGCGGCCGTGGTGACGCCATGACGCGCTGGCCCGCACTGCCGCTACTGCTGCTGGCGCTCGCCGGCCATGCACACGCCGCGCCGCCGGCGTTCGACTTGCCCCGCCTCGATGGTGATGGCCGGCTGAAGCTCAGCCAGTTCGCGGGGCAGCCTGTGGTGCTGAACTTCTGGGCCAGCAACTGCCCGCCCTGCATCCAGGAGTTGCCGATATTGAATGCCTACGCCGCCCGCCAGACCAAGCACGCCTTCATCGGCATCGCCATCGACACGCGGGCGGCCGCACAGGCATTCCTGCGGCGCTACCCGGCCAGCTATCCCCAGGCCCTGGCTTCGCCCGCCATGCCGCCCACCTTTGGCAATCGAATCAAGGGCTTGCCGTACACAGTGATTGTGAATTCTCAACATCGGATCTGCACCCAGCGCCTGGGGGCCATCGATGCGGACTGGCTGGCCAAGGCCGTGGCCGCTTGCGCGCGCCCCTGAATCCATGCGCCTTGCACGGCTGTCATCGCGCCGTCATATGGCGGCGTTACAGTCGCGTCCTTTGAATCTTTCCGAGGGCGGTAATGAAAACAAATTGGGTCATGCTGGCGGCGCTGGCAAGTGCGGGTCTCGTCGGTTGCAACGGCAGTTCGAATACGGCGCCAGCCATTCCCGAAGGCACGACGGTCACCGTGGCATTGCTGGAAACCACCGATATCCACTCGAACGTCTTGAGCTACAACTATTACGCGCTGGCCGAAGACACGAGCCTGGGCCTGGAGCGCACCTCGACCCTGATCCAGGCGGCGCGCGCGGAAAATCCGAACAACGTCTTGCTCGACGATGGTGACGTCATCCAGGGCACTTTACTCGCCGACCTGCAGGCCGTGGCCGCGCCCGTCCCCTGCTCCGGTACCTTGGCCGTGCACAAGGCCATGAACGCGCTGAAATACGACGCGGGCGGCATGGGCAACCACGAATTCAACTATGGCTTGCCTTACCTGAGTCAGATCACCAACACGGATTTCGGCATTCCCGGCGTGGCCAAGCCGACGGGCACCTGCGGCGCGCCCGCCTTCCCTTCCGTGCTGAGCAATGTCGTCGGCGTGTCCAGCGGCAAGCCGATTTTCCAGCCCTACGCCCTGCTGCCGCGCGATTTCGCCGCCACGGCGCCCGACGGCAGCAAGCTGACCGTCAAAATCAATGTGGGCGTGCTGAGCTTTGTGCCGCCGCAAATCCTCGAATGGGATCAGAAAGTGCTCGCTGGCAAGGTCAGCGTGACGGGCGTGCAGGAAGCGGCGAAACAGTACGTGCCGGAATTGCGCAACAAGGGCGCCGACCTCGTCGTGGCCCTGTCGCATGGCGGCCTGGACACGAGCGCCTACAGCCCGAAGATGGAAAACGGCAGCTATCACCTGACCAGCACGGGCATCGACGCGCTGATGATCGGCCACTCGCATTTGATCTTCCCGAAAGGCAAAGAGACGGGCGCGGCCGCGCTGGACGCCTCGTTTGCCGCCTTCCCAGCCAGCGCGAAGGTCGACGCCGTCAACGGCTTTGTGAACGGCGTGCCCACCGTCATGGCGCAAAGCTGGGGCCGCCGCCTGGGCATCATCAAGCTGACGATGGTGTACCAGGCCGGAAAATGGGTGGTGCAGCCGGCCAAGACGACGGTGGAATCGCGCGGCTTCAAGTACACGGATGGCACTACCCTCGTGAAAGCCGACCCGGCCATCGCGCCGCTGGTCGCGACCGAACACGCGGCCACCATCGCCTACGCCAAGCAGCCGCTGGGCATCAGCACGGATTTCGAAATGTCGGCCTATTTCGCGCTGGTGGGCGACGTGAGCGCCATCCAGCTGGTGAACCAGGCCCAGCTCGATTACGTGAAAAACTTCATCGCCACCAGCACGGATGCCACCTTGTCCAGCTACAAGAATATCCCCGTCATCTCGTGCAGCGCGCCGTTCAAGGCGGGCCGCAACGGACCATCGGACTTCACGGACGTGGCCGCGGGCGCGACGCCGGCCGCGCCAGTCGGCTTGCAAGTGCGCAACCCGGGCGACCTGTATTTATATAGCAACAACAACCTGCAAGCCGTGAAAATCAAGGGCGCGGACTTGAAGGCGTGGCTGGAAACGTCGGCCAAGCAATTCGCCCAGATCGACCCGAGCGCCACGGCCGAGCAAGACCTGGTGCCGTCGTATGGCACGATCTATAACTATGACGTGTTCTACGCGGAAAACAATGCGCTCACGTACCAGATCGACGTGACGAAGAAACCGGGCAGCCGCATCGTCAACCTCACGTACAAGGGCGCGCCCGTGGCCGACGGCGATGATTTCATCGTCGCCACCAACGATTACCGCGCCGGTGGCGGCGGCGCCGTGCCGGGCATCGATGGCAGCAAGACCATCATCAAGTCGCCCGATGCGAGCCAGGCCGTGGTCAGCAATTACCTGGCCTCCCTCAGCACCAAGGGCGGCAAGGTGACCCTGGCGGCCAATGGCAGCGCGCGCAGCTGGAGCTTCGTCAAGACGGCCACGGCCGGTCCCGTGATCCTGCGCTCGGCGCCGGGCCACCTGGCGCTGGCGCAAGGCAGCGGCATCGCCAGCGTGGCGGCCGAAGGCGGTCTCGACGCCAGCGGTTTCGCCAAGTACCGCATCGACCTGAGCAAATAAGGTCCATGGGCCGGAACAAGCGCCGTTCCGGCCTGTCTTGATGAAAGGAGATCCCAATGAAACACGCACTCTCCCTGCCCGCCGTCGTGCTGGCAGCCGTCCTGGCCGCCTGCCAGGCATCGCCGCCGCCCACGGCGGTGGAAATCGAAGCCGTCGCCATGCATGCGCGCCAGGCGGGCGACCACCAGGCCGAACGCAAGGTACGCAGCTGGGCCGGCAAGGACATGCCCGTCGCCGAGCGCGAACTGGCGCTGATTTACCAGCCCCGTCCCGAACGCCGCGCCGAAGCGTTAAGCCTGTTCGAACAGGCGGCCCGCGCCGGCGACACGGAAGCGGCATTCGAGCTGGGCCAGATGCTGCGCGCGGCCACGCCGGCCCAGGCCTGGCTGTGGTACCGGCAGGCGGCGCAGCAAGGCCATGCGAAGGCGGCATTGATGCTGGGCTTGCTGGCGGCGAATGGCGAAGGCGTGCCGAAAGATCAGGCCGAAGCCGCGCGCTGGCTGGAAAAATCGAGCGAACTGGGCAATCCGCACGCCATGTTCCTGCTGTACAACGCCTACCGCGAAGGCCGCGGCGTGCCGCGCGACCTTGCCAAGGGCCGTGAGTTGCTGGAAGAAGCAGCCCACCACGAATACCCGCCCGCCATCCAGGAGCTGGCCATGACCGTGCAAGCCGATGACGCCTTGCGCGCCGGCCACCTGATGAAGGAAGCGACGGAGCACCGGCATAACAACTGGAACAAGTTTTAAGAACTGGGCAAAAGGCCAGTGGCGTGACCGTAGTCTGCCTTTATATACTGGCAACTTGCAAGCGTGCGGGAGCGGCAACCGTTCAGCGCTTATGATGCAAGTACGCCGGCTGAGCTAGCTCGGGCGGCGTGGCAAGCCATCCCGCACAAAAAAAGTTTACACTGGTTTGCATTTTAGAAATTTTACTCTGGACCAGCCCCGGTGAGTGTGCATTCAGCCCAGCCAGTGTTTGAGTAGCGCCGGTGCGTCCATTGCTCTGCCTAGCCATGAAAGAAAGAGTCCAATGAAAAAGCTGACCACCGCCTTTGGCGCGCCCGTAGTCGACAACCAGAATATCCAGACGGCCGGCCCGCGCGGCCCCGCCTTGCTGCAAGATGTGTGGTTCCTGGAAAAACTGGCGCACTTCGACCGCGAAGTGATTCCCGAGCGCCGCATGCATGCCAAGGGTTCCGGCGCGCACGGCACGTTTACCGTCACGCACGACATCACGCGCTACACGCGGGCGAAAATCTTTGGCGAAGTGGGCAAGCAAACGCCGATGTTCGCGCGCTTTTCCACGGTGGCCGGCGAACGGGGCGCAGCCGATGCGGAACGCGACATCCGCGGCTTCGCCCTGAAGTTCTACACGGAAGAAGGCAACTGGGACCTGGTCGGCAACAACACGCCCGTCTTCTTCATGCGCGACCCGCTGAAATTCCCCGATCTGAATCACGCCATCAAGCGCGACCCGCGTACGGGTTTGCGCAGCGCCAACAGCAACTGGGATTTCTGGACCTCGCTGCCCGAAGCCCTGCACCAGGTGACGGTGGTGATGAGCGACCGGGGTTTGCCGCGCAGCTTCCGCCACATGCATGGCTTCGGCAGCCATACCTTCAGCTTCCTGAATGCGCAAAACGAGCGTTTCTGGGTCAAGTTCACCTTTAAAACCCAGCAAGGCATCCAGAACCTGACGGATGCCGAAGCCGAGGCGCTGGTCGGCAAGGACCGCGAAAGCTCGCACCGCGACCTGTACGAGAGCATCGAAAACAAGGATTTCCCCCGCTGGACCCTGTACGTGCAGATCATGCCGGAAAAAGAGGCAGGCACGTATCACCTCAACCCGTTTGACCTGTCGAAAGTGTGGCCGCACGGCGACTATCCGCTGATCGAAGTGGGCGTGCTGGAACTGAACCGCAATGCGGACAACCATTTCGCGGAAGTGGAGCAAGCGGCCTTCAATCCGGCCAACGTGGTGCCAGGCATCAGCTTTTCACCGGACAAGATGCTGCAAGGCCGCCTGTTCTCGTATGGCGACGCGCAACGCTACCGCCTCGGCGTCAACCACAGCCACATCCCCGTCAACGCGCCGAAATGCCCGTTCCACAGCTACCACCGCGACGGCCAGATGCGCGTCGACGGCAACCAGGGCGGGACCCTGGGCTATGAGCCGAACAGCGAGCAGGAATGGGCCGAGCAGCCTGATTTCCGCGAGCCGCCGCTGAGCATCGAGGGCGCGGCCGACCACTGGAACCACAGGGTCGACGAGGATTACTATTCGCAGCCGCGCGCCCTGTTCCGCCTGATGACGGCGCAGCAGCAGCAAGCCTTGTTCGACAACACGGCGCGCGCCATTGCTGGCGCCTCGGAGCAAGTCAAGCAACGCCACATCGGCAATTGCACGCTGTGCGACCCCGCCTATGGCGCGGGCGTGGCCGAAGCGATAGCCCGCCTGAACAAATAAGGCAGCAGCAAGGACCCGGAAGGCTTGGCAACAAGCCTTCCGTCGCCACGTCAGCGGCAAGGCGGCCAGGCCTGCCGGCCTACCAGCGCTGGATATCGATCTGGCCAGTGATGCTCGTTTCCACCGGATAGCCCTCGACCTGCGACGGCACGCGCCGCTTGACGGACGAGTCGCGCAAATACACGACGAGCGCGTCCTTGCCCACGGCCGTGTGCCCCACGCTGACGCCTTCCACGCCGTCGATGGCCATCAGCGCCCGCTCGTTGCGCCGCTTTGCCGCTTCCAGGCGCCCCTGGGGCGCGGCCGGGGTGTACTGCCCCATGCCCTGTCCAGGAATCTCATCCGGTAAGTACGGCATGGCAGCGTCTTCGAAGACGGCATATGGCGATGGTACGAATTTACTGTTTGACATGACAACCCTCCTGAGGCATTCCATGATACACGCGGCCATCCGGCGCTGCGGCGCCGTTCGCCGGGCACAACCATGCATGGCTGCGGCCTCTCATACAATCATCATCGTGCAAAAAGCAGCGTTATGCAAGGCGGCGCCTGGCAGCGTGCTCAAGTGTACAAATTGATGTCGAGCGCCACCACGACCCGCCGCATCTGGTTGGCAAACGTGATGTTATTGCCGCCGGCAAACAGAAGGCCGACGGGATTGCGCTGCTGGTTCCAGGTCCAGATGGACGAGCCGGAATCGCCGCCCGCGCTGAATGCCCCGCTCACGCCCGTGATGGCGATCTGGTCCTGGAACAGCGCGATCCTGCCGCCGCCGTAATTGACGTTGATGGTGGCGCCCAGGCCCGTGATGCGGCCCTGCGTCAATTGCGTCGTGCGGCCGGACTTGCCGACCATCATGCCCAGCGCGGGTGCCACCAGCGCATTGCTGATACGGAAGTAGGCGGGCACGCCGCCGTTCAGGTAGACCAGTTCGGGACGCACCCGGTCTGGCCAGGCCCAGCCGGTGGCGCAATCGACAAAATTGACGCCGCCGCTGAAATTGATGGGCACGAAGCGTTCGAGCACGGCCACCTGGTCTTGCGGACAACGTCCCCCGTCGATGGGACCAGGCTGCACGATGCAGTCGTTGAACACGCCGCCGTTGGAATTGGCCAGCACGTGATTATTGCTAAGGATCATCAGGCGGCTGTTACGCGGCGCGCTGCGGCCCACGGCCAGGCAGCCGATGGTGCCGGCCGTGATGCGGAAATGCCCGACCGACACCCCGCCCGGCGCCGGCCGCAAGCGGAAACGGTGGGGCTGCGCGTCGATCACGCCAGTGACGACGATGTTGACGGGCACTTTGTCGCTGGCCACGGCGCGCACGCCCATGGCCCCAACGATGGCGGCCTTGGCGCGGTCGACGGAAGTGGGTTCGGCCACGTACAGGGTCAGGGCGGGCATGCCCGGCTCGCCGGACGAACTGTCGCTGGCGCCCTCGCCCAGTCCGATGGACACGCCCTGGATATTGCCGCCGTCGCTGAAGGCGTCGGCCGCCCGCGCGCCGCCCGCCTGGGAAATACCCTGGCGCATGCCGTCTTCGATGCTGCGCTTGATTTCCAGCAGTTCCATGCTGACGCCGCTCAGGGCGTCGGGCACCTCCGAGACGGACGCGCTCTCGATCGTATTGTCGTCTTCGCCGGGCACGGAAAATTGGCCGACGGCCTCTTCATCGTCCGCACTTTGTCCCCTGCCGCTGCCGCCAGGCGGAGCGCTGAAACCATTCTCGTTACCTATCATTATGTTCTCCTCGTGGGTCGTCGCAAGATCAGTGTGGACGTGCCGTGCGGGCCGGTATTGATCTGGATTGAACGGCGCTGAGGCAGGGCTGCCCTGTCTTAAATGGGCGCAGCGAGGATAAAAATAGTTCCCTCGTCAAGGTTGAGCGAGATCAGTCGTGCGGGCAGAGGCAGGGCCGTATACTTGACTGGCAGGCTGGAACTGGGCCTGCACACGGCAGCAACGGTATGGATGGGGAAATAATGAAGAGTCCTGGTATGCCACGCCAATCCGATGACGACGCGCCTGCGGGCGAGCAAGGCCAGCATGCGGGTTTTGTGCAGGGCATGGCGGCCTGGGCGGAAAAACACCGCATCAGTCCCTGGCGTGGCAGTTTTGCCGACTTCATCGAGCAAATCCTGCCCGGCCGCGCGGGCCTGCTGACGCGCAGCGCGCACCAGTATCTGTGGGACATGATGCGCTGGAACGGCCAGACCGACGACAGCGGGCGCTTCCGCTGCCGCCTGTTCGACGACGAGCTGTTCGGCATCGACGAGGCGATCGACCGGGTCGCCGCCTACTTCAAGGCGGCCGCCGCCGGCTCCGAGGTGGGCCGGCGCATGCTGTTGCTGCTGGGCCCGCCATCGGGCGGCAAGTCGACCATGGTGATCCTGCTCAAGCGGGGGCTGGAAGAATACAGCCACAGCAGCGAAGGCGCGCTATATGGCATCGCCGGCTGTCCCGTGCACGAATCGCCGCTGCATCTGGTGCCGCACAGCATGCGCGCCGACTTTCGCGCCAGCTATGATGCCGAGCTGCACGGCGAACCGTGTCCCCATTGCCGCGCCCGCCTGGAAGAACAGTATGGGGGCGACTTCCTGCGCATGCCTGTCGAGCGCATCCACCTGTCCGAGGCGGGCCGCTGCGGCATCGGCACGTATGCGCCGCACGATCCCACCACGGCCGACCTGGCCGACCTGGTCGGTTCCGTCGACCTGTCGAAAGTGGTGCAGTACGGCGACGAAGGCGATCCGCGCGCCTGGTCGTGGTCCGGCGCCGTGTATGCGGCCAGCCGCGGCATGCTCGAAATGATCGAAATCCTCAAGGTCAAGCGGGAATTTCTCTACCTGCTGCTGACATTGACGCAGGAAAAGAATGTCAAGGTGTCGCGCTTCCCCCTGATTTACCTCGATGAAACCATCGTCGCGCACACGAATCTGGCGGAATTTCGCAAGTTCATGCAAGAAAGCGAAAACGAGGCCCTGCTCGACCGCATGGTCATCGTGCAAGTGCCGTATACGCTCAATTACCGCGAAGAAGCACGCATTTACCGCAAGTTGATCCAGGCGGCAGCACCCGCCTTCCGCGACGTGCACCTCGATCCGCATGTGCTGCATGCGGCGGCCGTGTTTGCCATCCTGAGCCGCTTGCCCGAGGGCGACGACAAGGAAGCCGAGCTGGTCAAGAAACTGCGCGTATACGCCGACGAAGACGTCGACGACTTGCAGCATGCCGATATCCGCCGCCTGCGCGAGCGCGACAAGGCGCCCGACGAAGGCCTGGCGGGCGTGTCGCCCCGTTTCGTCATCAATGCCCTGTCGCACGCCATCATTTCCGCCCAGCGCAACAGCCTGTCCACCATGGACGTGCTGCTGGCCCTGAAAGACGGCATCGAAAGCGATGCGCGCATCGAACCGCGGCGCAAGCGCAAGTGGGTCGATTACCTGGTGCTCACGCGCAAGGATTTCTATAACCGCTGGGTCAAGGCCGACGTGCACAAGGCCTTGTTCGTGTCATTCGAGCAGGAAGCGCACGACTTGCTGAACAAATATCTCGATGAAGTCGAAGCCATGCTCGACAACCGCCAGATCCGCGACCCCATCACCAGCGAAGAACGCCGTCCCGACGAACGTTTCCTGCGCGCCGTGGAAGAAAAAATCCACATCAGCGACTCGGGCAAGCAGTCGTTCCGCCAAGAAGTGGTGCGCAAGGCCATGAGCGCCTTCAAGCGGGGCGAGGCGTTCGGCCTGGGCAGCCATGCGCAACTGCACGACGCCATCCAGCAATATCTGTTCGAGCAGCGGCGCGACGTGCTGCGTCTGGTGGGTTCAGCCAAGCGCCCCGATGACGACGTGCGGGCCAGGATTTCCGCCGTCGAACAGCGCCTGGTCGACGAATACGGCTACGACGCCCACAGCGCGCGCGAAGCGCTCAACTACGTGACTACCTTGCTGGCGCAGGAATAGCCATGTCCGCCACCATCTCGCCAGGCAAGGGCAAGCAGGATGGTCCTGCGGGAGCAACCGCGCCCGACCTGGCCCAGCCGTGGTACGGGCTGTTCTCGCGCGGCGCGCGCGACTGGCTGCGCCACAACCAGAAAGTGCGCGACGCCGTGCAGGCGCACTTGCCCGAGCTGATCGCCACGCCTGACCTGATCGGCGGGCCGCAGCAGCGCACGGTGCAAGTACCCATGCGCCTGCTCGAACATGCGCGTTTCCGTCTGGCGCCGGCGCGCAACAGCATGGGCGCGGGCCAGGGCGACGGCCAGCCCGGCGATATCCTGCGCGCGGCCGACCCTGCCGCCACGGGCGGGGCGGGAACGCAAGGCGAAGGCGGCGATGGCGAGGGCGCCGTGCGCCTGCTGCTGGAGTTTCCCATCGACGATATTCTCGACTGGCTGTGGGACGCCTTCGAGCTGCCGCACCTGAAGCCACGCCACGTGGGGCCGATCGACGAGGTACAGCTCGTGCGTAGCGGACTGGACCGTCATGGCGCCCGGTCGCGCCTTGACCGCCGGCGCACCGTCAAGGAAGCGATCAAGCGGCGCGCGCTGCAAACGCAGCCCGTGCCCTTCACCAATGAGGACTTGCGATACCGCCAAGTGCTGCCTCAGCCCCGGCCCAGCACGAACGCCGTCGTGTTTTTCGTGCTGGACGTGTCGGCCAGCATGGCGCAGGCCGAGCGCAAGCTGGCCAAATCCTTCTTTTTCTTTGCCTTGCAGGGCTTGCGCCGCAGGTATGCGCGCGTGGAAACGCGCTTTATTGCCCATACGACGCGGGCCTGGGAATTTTCCGAAGCCGATTTCTTCCAGGTCAATGGCATGGGCGGCACCATGGCGTCCACCGCCTTTCGCCTGAGCCGCGAACTGCTACAGGAACACTATGCACCGGGCCGCTACAACGGCTACCTGTTCTATGCCTCCGATGGCGAAAATTTCAGCGAAGACCGGGCGGCGGCCAGCCTGGTCCTGGGTGAACTGGCCGCCTTGCTCAATTACATGGGCTATGTGGAAACCGTGCCCGGCGTGCCGCGCAGCCTGGAAACGGAAATGCACAGCCTGTGCGCCGAGCAGGAACGCCGGGGCTTGCCCTTGCACAGCAGCATACTGAGCAGGAATGACGATATCTGGGCGGCCATCCGCACCTTTTTCCAGCACGAGGCGGCCGATACGGAGGACGCGGCATGACGCGGCATGACGCCCAGCACCATGGCGGCACGGCAAACATGGCCGGCCTGGACGCCTACGCGGCACGCATCGAAGCGCTGGCGCGGAAATTGGGACTGGAATTTGCCCCCGTCGAGTTCGAGCTGGTGCCGGACAGCTTCATGGCCGAGATCGCCATCTATGGCTTGCCCGTGCGCATGCGCCATTGGTCATTCGGCGTGCGCTACATCCACCAGCTCGTGCATCAAAAGATGGGCAACTCGCATATGTTCGAAGTCATGTTTCCCGGCGACCCTTGCCATGCCTACATGGCCGAGCACAATTCCGTGGCGGAAAACACCCTCGTCACAGCCCACGTGCTGGGCCACGCCGACTTTGCCAGCCGCAATGCCCTGTTCCTGCGTTTCGGCGCCATGGCGGGCCAGCACATCCTGGAACAAAGCGCGGCGCGGGCGCAGCGTCTCGAACTGGCGCTGCAACGCCATGGACAAGAGCAGGTGGAAGCCGTGCTCGACGCGGCGCTGGCGCTCGAGCAGCACGTGGACGTGCACGCCGAACTGCACCGGCCGCCGTATGCGGCGGCAGCGGCGGCGGCCGGGGTGGCCGGCACGCAAGACAGGGCCGGCACGGAAGATCCTTTTGCGCAACGCTATCGGCGCTTGCCCGGCGAAGCGGCCGCGCTGGCGGCGCATGAGGCGGCCCGGGCAAGGCTGGCGCAGCGCCCGCTCCTGCCGCCGCAGCCCGAATACGATTTACTATGGTTTATCGCACAACATGGGCCGGAACTGGCGGACTGGGAACGCGACATTTTCCTGGCCGTGCGCGAAGAGTCGTTTTACTTTTATCCCGTGTACGCCTGCCAGATCATGAACGAAGGCTGGGCCTCGTACTGGCATGCGCGGCTGCTGCGAGAAGCCGGCTTCCTGCCGCCGGCCCTGTACCTGTCCGCCATCAAGTCCCATTCGGACGTGGTGCGCCCTTACGCGGGCGAGCATCAGCAGGCGCTGGCCGTCAATCCCTATCACCTGGGTTTTTGCATGTGGGAACACATCATCGAGCGCGAAGGACTGGCGCGGGCGCGCCAGATTTGCCGCGATGACGATGACTGCAGCTTCATACGCAATTATCTGGACGGCGAACTGGCTGACCGCCTGGGCCTGTTCGTGCACGAAAGCCGCCGCGACGGCGAGACCCGCCTGGCCAGCCGCGACTTGCGGGCCATCCGCGAAGCCATCCTGGCGCCCAAATACAACTATGGCGCGCCGTGCATCGCCGTCACCCTGCTCAACGACGACGGCAGCCTGGTGCTGCGCCATGATCACCAGCGCGATGGGCGCGGCCTCGACCTGGAGCGGGCGGAACAGGTGCTGGCGTACATCGCCCGCGTCTGGCGCCGGCCCGTCACCCTGCATACGGCCGATTTTCGCGGCACGCCCCGGGTTCTCCGCAGCAAGGCCGATGGCGTGCCGGAACCGCCCGCGCCGACAGCGTCATCAACAACGCCGACAGCGCCGCCCGTGCAACGCTAAAAGGCCGGCGATCGGACGGATAGCGGCGTGTACCTGGCCAGCTTGTGTATAAGAACCTGGCGGGCCAGGTTCTTATACGCGGCCCGCCTGCGCCACATACCAGGCGATGGTCTGCCGCAAGCCTTGCGCCAGATTGTGCGTGGGGACATAGCCGAGCAGGCTGCCCGCCTTGGCGATGTCCGCCTGCGAATGGCGCACGTCGCCGGCGCGAAACTCGCCGTAGTGCGGTGACTGCGGCACGTGCTGCGGCCGGACGGCAAGCAGCATCTGCTGCATGGTGGCGTGCAATTGGGTCAGGCTGGTACGGGCGTTGACGGCCACGTTGTAGACCTGGTTGACGGCCGCCGGATCGGTGCGCGTGGCGGCGAGGATATTGGCTTGCACGGCATTGTGCACGAAGCAGAAGTCGCGGCTGGTGGCGCCGTCGCCGTGGATGTGCACGGCCTGATTGTCCAGCATGGCGGCGATCCAGCGGGGAATGACGGCCGCGTAGGCGCCCAGCGGGTCCTGGCGCGGACCGAAGACATTGAAGTAGCGCAAGCCCACCGTCTGCATGGCGTAGCAGCGCGCGTACACCTGCGCGTACAGTTCGTTGACGTATTTGCTCAAGGCATATGGCGACAGGGGCGCGCCGATGTGCTGTTCCACTTTCGGCAAGGCCGGATGGTCGCCATACGTGGCGCTGGACGCGGCATACACGAAGCGCCCCACGCCCGCCTCGCGCGCGGCGGCCAGCATGTTCAGGAAGCCGCTGACATTGACGGCGTGGCACAGCAGCGGGTCTTCCAGCGAACGCGAGACGGAGCCGAGCGCCGCCTGGTGCAGCACATAGTCGACGGCGGCGCCGGCGACGTGAGCGTCCGGATCGGCACGGCCGTCCCGAGGGTCACCACTGCCCGCGCTGGCAACGGCGGCATGGCGCCCCGCATGACACGCGCCGGTACTGGCGGTGGCGGCACCGGCAACGCTGCCTGCGCCCGCCATGCTGGCAATACTGGCCACGCCGGCGCTTCTTCCGCAGGCGCGCGCGCACGCCTGCGGGTCGCGGATATCGCCTTCAATGAAGGTGAAGCGGCGCCACGCCTGCTCGCCCACGCTGGCGCGCACCTGTTCCAGGTTGTGGCGATGGCCCGTCATGAAGTTATCGAGGCCGCGCACTTCCTGTCCCAGTTGCAGCAGGGTTTCCAGCAGGTGCGAACCAATAAAGCCGGCCACGCCCGTCACCAGCCAGCGGCGCGGCGTTTGCCGCAGTTGCGCGCAGGCTTGCGCGTACGTGCTGGCAGCCGGGCCGCCGGCGGGCGCGCCTTGCGCCGCGTTTGCGTCCTGATCGAAGGCATCGGCCGCCATCACAGCCGCCACACGTGCAGTCCGCCGTCCTCCAGCGGACGGGGGTCGAAATGCGATTTGATGTCGATGAAGCAGCCGTTTTCCAGCACCTTGGCCTGGAAGTCGGCCAGCGGGCGGGCCAGCAGGGCCTGGTGCGAGACGGCGCTGATGATGGCCTCGGCCTGCGGCAGCTGTTCCCAGCTTTCCAAGGTCAAACCGTATTCTTCCAGCGCTTCGCGGCCATCGGCGACGGGGTCGTGCACGTGCACCTGCACGCCGTACGATTGCAGTTCATGGATCATGTCGACCACTTTCGAGTTGCGCAGGTCCGGGCAGTTTTCCTTGAAGGTCAGGCCCAGCACGTTGACGTGCGACCCTTTCAATTTGAAGCCGGCCCGCACCATTTCCTTGATGGTCTTTTCCGCCACGAACTTGGCCATGCCGTCGTTGATGCGGCGCCCGGCCAGGATCACATGCGGGTGGTAGCCCAGCATTTCCGCCTTGTGCGTCAGATAATAGGGGTCGACGCCGATGCAGTGGCCGCCCACGAGGCCGGGACGAAATGGTAAAAAATTCCATTTCGTGCCCGCCGCCTGCAGCACTTCCAGGGTGTCGATGCCGATGCGGTCGAAGATGATGGCCAGCTCGTTCATCAGCGCGATGTTCAGGTCACGCTGCGTGTTTTCAATCACCTTGGCCGCCTCGGCCACCTTGATGCTCGAGGCCCGGTGCACGCCCGCCTCGACCACGCCTTCATACAGGGCGGCCACCTTGTCCAGGGTGGCGGCGTCATCGCCCGAGACCACCTTGCGGATGCTGTGCAGGGTGTGATCCCTGTCGCCGGGGTTGATGCGTTCGGGCGAAAAGCCCACATGAAAGTCTTCCTTCCAGCGCAGGCCCGAATGCTGTTCCAGGATGGGAATGCAGATGTCCTCGGTGGCGCCCGGATACACGGTCGATTCGTAGATGACGATGGCGCCGCGCCGCATGTGGCGGCCGACGGCCGCGCTGGCGCCGGCCAGGGCCGAGAAATCGGGATTGTGCGCGCTGTCGACGGGCGTGGGCACGGCCACGACGATGAAATCGGCCAGTTGCAGCTCGGCCGGGTCGCAGCCCACGCTCAGCCATTGCGCCGCCAGCAACTGTTCATGGCTGACTTCGCCCGTCGGGTCGATGTGGCGCCGGTAGCTTTCCACCTTGCGCGCCGACAAGTCCAAGCCGATCGTGCGCTGGCGTGTGCCAAACGCCACGGCCAGCTGCAAGCCCACGTAACCGAGCCCCACCACCGCCACCACGCCCGCCCTGCTCTCCACCTTGCTATCCGCCTTGCTGTCCATATGCATGTGCTCCGAATGGTTGCGGCCTGCGCATCGCCGTCCGGGAAATTCTACGGTTGCCGGTCTGGCTATTCTTGAGCGGGAACAAGAAACACGGGGCGGCGGCAAACATGCGTGCGGACAATCGGCGGCTTGTTGAGCGCAATCAAGGAGAGCGGCGGCCATCTTTTTAAGCTAGGCCATGCCCATCGCCCATCGTTCATGCACGCCGCTACCGGAGACTTCCATGGCCCGTTCCCTGCCCCGCCCTTTTCCCGGCCTGCCGGCCGCCGCACTGTGCTGCACCCTGCTGCTGCCCTTGCTGACGGCGTGCCACGGCACGCAGAGCAGCGAAACCCTGCTGGCCGACGCACAGCAGTACCGGCAGAAAGGCGAAGCGCGGGCCGCCATCATCCAGTTGAAGAACCTGCTGCAAAAGGAGCCGGACAACGCGGCCGCGCGCTTGCTGCTGGGCAGCATCTATATCGACACGGGGGAAGGGCTATCTGCCGAGAAAGAATTGCGCAAGGCAAAATCGCTGGGCCTGACGCCGCAGCAGGTGATGCCACTGCTGGGCAAGGCCTGGCTGATGCTGGGCCAGTTCGACAAGGTGCTGGCCGAAATCGCCGACGATGCGACCCTGCCCGCCAGCGTGCTGGCCCTGCGCGGCGACGCCCTGCTGGCCCTGGAGCGCAAGGACGAGGCGCGCGCCCTGTACGCACGCTTGCTGGAAGCCCATCCCGACCAGGTCGAGTCCTTGCTGGGCCTGGCGCGGCTGGCGGCGCTGGAGCAGCAAGTGACGTCGGCCGAGCTGCTGCTGGCGCAAGCCCTGAAAAACGCGCCCGCCAACCTCGACGCCTTGCGCCTGCAGGGCGACCTGCTGCGCCTGCAAGGCAAGAGCGACGCGGCGCGGCGCGCCTACATGCATATCCTGAAAATCAAACCGGACAATACCCAGGCGCATATCGACCTGGCCAACCTCGACATCGTGGAAAACCGCTACCTGGAAGCGGCGGCCCAGCTGGCCACGGCGCGCAAGACGGCGCCCAACAGCCTGGGCTTGCTGCAAGCCCAGGCGCTGCTCGATTTCCGCCAGGGCAAGAACAAGGCGGCCTTGCAAGGCTTGCAGCTGGTGCTCAAGGCGGCGCCCGATCACATGCCGTCCATCCTGCTGGCCGGCGCGGTGCAGCTGGCGCTCGGCTCGCCGCAACTGGCGGAAAGCTACCTGCGGCGCTTCCTGGCCGTGTATCCCAAGCATCTGTACGCCGTCAAGATGATGGCCTCGATCGAATTGATGCGTGGCAAAACCGATGCGGCCATCGACTTGCTGCAGCCCCTGCTGGCCGCCTTCCCCGAGGACGTGGAATTGCTGTCGCTGGCAGGCGAAGCCCACCTGCGCGCGCGCCAGTACGACAAGGCGACGGCGTATTTCGAAAAAGCCAGCACCCTGGCGCCGGACACGGCCAGGCTGCACGCGGCCCTGGGCATCAGCCGCCTGGGCCAGGGCGAGAACGGCCGCGCCATCAATGAGCTGGAACGCGCCAGCATGCTCGACAAGAGCACGCCGCAGGCGGGCACCATGCTAGTGATGACCTTGCTGCGCAACAAGCAGAACGACAAGGCCCTGGCCAGCGTCAAGATGATGGAGCAGCAGCAGAAAGGCACGAATCCCTTGCTGCTGAACCTGAAAGGCGGCGTCTACCTGGCCCTGCGCGATTTGCCGGCGGCGCGCGCCAGCTTCGAGCAAGCCTTGAGCATGGACCCCGTGTACCTGCCCGCCTTGAACAACCTGGCGCAGATCGACCTGGCCGAGAAGAAGCCGGAGCAAGCGAAACAGCGCTTCGAGAAGGCGCTGGCGAAGGCGCCGAAAAATGCCGACCTGTGCGCGGCGCTGGCCAAGCTGGCCGCGTCGCAAGGCAACACGGACGAGGCGCGCCGCTGGCTTGAGCGGGCCCAACGCGACAATCCCGACGCCGTCGCACCGGCTCTGCTGCTAAGTAACTTTTACCTGAAGACGGGCGCGCCCGACAAGGCGCTGGAACTGGCGCGCACCTTGCAGACGGGGCATCCGGGCGACGCCGATGCCTTAGCCTTGCGCGCCCAGGTGGAGTACAGCGCCGGCCTGGCGCCGGCCGCACTCGACAGCTACAACAAGCTGGCCAGCATACAGACCTCGTCCGCGCCCTTGCAGATGCGCATCGCCAGCCTGCACCTGGCGCTGGGCGACCATCATCATGCGCTGCAAGCCGTCAAGCGGGCGCAAGCGCTTGACCCGGCCCTGCTCGAGGCGCGCGTGGTGGAAGTGGCCTTGCTGCTGAGCTTGAACCGCCAGCGCGAGGCGCTGGCCGTGGCGCGGCAAGTGCAGGAACAGCAGCCGAAGCTGGCGGCCGGCTACAAGCTCGAAGGCGACGTGCTGATGGAACAAAAGCTGCCGCAGCAAGCCGTCAAGCTGTACCAGCACGCCTTCGACATCAGCCCCATCGGCCCCTTGCAGGTGCAGCTGTACCGCGCCCTGCAGGCATCGGGACAGGAGCGCGAAGCCGATGCGCGCATGGCCGCCTGGCTCAAGGAGCATCCGGAAGACTTGCCGACGCGTACCTACCTGGCCGGCACCCGGCTGGCGGCCAAGCAATACCGCGCCGCCATCGAGCACTTCCAGTATGTCGTCGCCAAGGATGCCAACAATGTCGTGGCGCTGAACGACCTGGCCTGGGCGTATCAGCAGGAAAAAGATCCGCGCGCGCAAGCCACGGCCGAGCAGGCGCTCAAACTGGCGCCCGACAATCCCGCCGTGCTCGACACGCTGGGCTGGATCGTGCTGCAGCAAGGCGACGCCAAGCGCGCCACGGCCCTGCTGCGCCAGGCGGCGGGGCTGGCGCCGAAGTCGCCCGAAGTGCAGTACCACCTGGGCGCGGCCCTGGCGAAATCGGGTGACAAGGGCGGTGCGCGCAAGCAACTGGAACAATTACTTGCCGCCAACAAGGACTTTCCGCAGCGGGCCGAGGCACAGGCCTTGCTGACCCAGCTGTAGGCCATGGCTGTGCAAGCTGCCGTGGCCGGCCTGGCGGCGCGTCCGCTGGCCCTGCTGGCAGGCGTGGCCTGCGCGCTCGCTTTGCGCCACTATCCGCTGGGCCACGGCTGGCCCGGCCTGCTGTTTGCCATCCTGCTGCCCGCGTATTTCCTGCTGCTGTGCTGGCGCCCCGCCTGCTGGCTGTTCTGCGTGCCCGCCCTGCTGCCCGTGCTGGACCTGGCGCCGTGGACGGGCTGGTTCTTCCTCGAAGAAATCGACGTGCTGCTGTTGCTGACGGTGGCCTGCGGCTACTGGCGCCTGGGCGGCCCCGTCCAGAGCGCCGCGGCCACGCTCCCGCCCGCCGCCCGCGCCTGTTTGCTGCTGTGCAGCCTGGCCTGGCTGGCGGCGCTGCTGCGCGGCGTCCTGCCGCTGGCGCCCCTCGACCTGAACGCCTGGGATAATTATTTGAGTTCCTACAACAGCCTGCGGCTGGGCAAGGCCTGGGCCTGGAGCATGCTGCTGCTGCCGCTGCTGCTGCGCGATGCCAGCCCGCACAACTTGCGCCGCTACGCGCTGCCGGGCATGCTGGCCGGCCTGGCCATGGTGTCGCTGTTCGCGCTGTGGGAACGGGCCGTGTTTCCCGGCCTGTCGAACCTGTCGAGCGACTACCGCATCACGGCGCCGTTTTCCGCCATGCACACGGGCGGCGCCGCGCTCGACGGCTACCTGGCGCTGAGCCTGCCGTTTGCCGCACTGTGGCTGGCGCGCGCCCGCAGCCGCTGGCAGGCGGCGCTGGCCTTGCTGCTGCTGGCCCTGGCCCTGCACGCGGCGTTCACCACTTTTTCACGCGGTCTGTACGCGGCCCTGGCGGCCGCCATGCTGCTGGCCTTCTGGCAGACCCAGCGCACGGCGCCCGGCGCGGCGCGGCGTCCGCCCGGCCGCCCGCGCGTGCGCGGTGTGCTGCTGCGGCTGCTGCTGGCCGGGCTTGGCACTGTCCTGCTCGCATACATGTTCAGCCTGGCCGGCTACCGGGGCTTGCTGGCCGCCGTCGTCCTGCTCGCGGCCAGCTTCGTGCTGGCGGCGCGGCCCTTGCCGTGGCGTCTGGCCCCGGCCAGCCTGCTGTGCGCGCTGTGCCTGCAGGGCTTGCTGGCCGCCTGGTGGCCGGAGCCGGCCGGCCAGCACACGGCCGGCTGGCTGAAAGGCCCGTATTTCCTGTTCCTGCTGGCGGCCGTGCTGCTGGCGGCTGTGCTGTGGCCCGGCGCTGGCGCCCCTAAAGGGCCTGTCAGACTGGGCCTGGCGATGATGGCGTGGACCATGCTGGCGTGCAATCTGGCCTGGATAGGCTGGCACTGGGCCGGTCCGCCGGCCCTGCTGCCGGCCGGCCTCGTCGTGCTGCTGGCCATGCTGATGCTGTGCAACGGACGCTTGCGCCCGCCGCTGTGGCGGCTGAACCGGGCCAGCCTGAGCATCGCGGGCGCGGCCGGCATCCTGCTGCTGCTGGCCATCCCCGTGTCGGCCAGCTATTACGCCACCGAACGTTTCGCCACCACGGCCTTCGACATGCAAGGCCGCTTGCGTCATTGGCGGCAAGCGCTGGCCATGCAGCCGTCCGACTTGGCCAGCCGCCTGTTCGGCATGGGTACCGGCAGCTTTCCCGCCACCTATTACTGGCACAATCCCCAGCGCGAGGTGCCGGCCAGCATCGCGTATGCCGCGGAAGGGGAAAACCGGTATGTGCGCCTGGCCAGTCCCGGCTACAGCGCCGGTTATGGCGAGCTGCTGCGGCTGCTGCAACGCCTGCCCGTGCAGCCCGCCACGCGCTACACTCTGGCGCTCGACGTGCGCCGGGCGGGCCCCATGCCCGTGCTGCTGGTGCGCCTGTGTCAGCGGCAATTGCTGTATGCACAAGGTTGCGTGAATGTGCCCCTGCGCCTGCGCCCTCATCCACCCGGCAGCCCCGCGCCAGCCTGGCAGCATTACGAAGTGCCGTTCGACAGCGCCTGGCTGGGCGCGGGCGCCTGGCTGCTGCGCCCGCCCGTGCAGCTGGAACTGGCGGCCAGCGGCACGGCGGACTCGTCCGTGCTTGAAGTCGACAATCTGAGCTTGCGCGCCCCGGGCGGCGAGGAATTGATCGCCAACGGGCGCTTTACGCAAGCCAATAATTACTGGTTTTTCAGCAGCGACCACCATCATTTGCCCTGGCATATCAAGAGCATGGCCTTGCATGTGCTGATCGAAACAGGCTGGTGCGGCGCACTGTCCATGCTGGCCCTGCTGGTTCTGGCTGGCGCGCGCCTGCTGCGCCAGGCGGCGCGCGGCGATTCCGGCGCGCTGGCTTGCGCCGCCGCCCTGCTGGGTTTTCTCGTCGTCGGCCTGTTCGACAGCCTGCTCGACGTGCCGCGCATCGCCCTGCTGTGCTATCTGATGCTGCTGTGCGCGCTGCTGCAGCCCGCGCCACCTCCTCACGTTGAAAGTGCACCGCCATGAAAACCCTGCCGTTGACATTCTTTTCCGCCCTCTGGTTTTGCCTTACCCTGGCCAGCGCGCCATGCCGCGCCGATGCGCCGCTGGCGCAAACCATCGCGCGCATCAAACCATCGATCGTCGGCGTGGGCAGCCTGCAAAAGACGCGCACGCCGCCGATGAATTTCATCGGCACGGGCTTTGTCGCCGGCGATGGCCTGAGCGTGCTCACTTGCGCCCATGTGATCCAGAAACTGCTCGACGCCAATCCGAACGAAGTCATCGGCATACTCACGGGCCAGGGCGAGGCAGCGCAATTTCGCCCCGCCCAGGTCCAGGCGCTGGACACGGAACACGACCTGGCCTTGCTGCGCCTGACGGGCGCGCCCCTGCCTGCCCTGGCGCTGGGCGACGCGGCCACGGTGCGCGAAGGCCAGGCCATGGCCTTTACGGGGTTTCCGCTAGGCACCTTGCTGGGCTTGCACCACGTGACCCACCGCGCCACCGTGTCATCGCTGACGCCCGTGGTCATGCCCAGCGAAAACGCGCAGCGCCTCGACGTCCGGCGCCTGGCGCAGCTGCAAAAAGCGCCGTACACCGTGTTCCAGCTGGACGCGACGGCGTATCCGGGCAGCAGCGGCAGCCCCTTGTTCGATCCCGAGACCGGTCTCGTCTACGGCATCGTCAACATGGTGTACGTCAAAGGCCTCAAGGAGGCGGCCATCAGCGCGCCGAGCGGCATTACTTACGCGATTCCAGGCAGCTACATGCAGGCGATCTTGCTGAAAAACAAATGAACAATCAGTTGCGCCCCTGCCTCAGCCGGTCGGTAATGCCGGGCTCATCCCATGTCGGAAAAAAAAAGGGGTAAAACGACCGTTCACCCCCATGCTGTTCCATCAGGCCACCGTATTTGCGGATCTGGGCGCCCATGTAATCGAGGTCCAGCCGTAGCAGCACGGCCGGCGCCCCCACGCGCGTGCACTCGCGCTCGCCGCCGAAGTCCTGGAAACCCAGCATGCGCTTGTAAAACACCACGTGGCGCGGGTTGACTTCGATCACGTAATCGGTAAAGCCGTGGATATTGTGGGCATAAATATAAGAAATATGAATCAGCGCCGCAAACACGCGCTTGCTCACGCCCTTGTCGATGGCCAGGCGCGACGGTTCGCACAGGCGCCGGCCCTGCTCGCGCAGGATGTCGAGCTTGTCGCGGAAGTTTTCATCGGCGGGCAAGCCCGTCTCGTCATTGTCAAGGCACAAGGTCATGGTGCCGACGGTGGTGCCGGCCGTTTCCGCAAACAGCGTGATTTTATTGAGCGCATGCGCGATGCCGGGATCGACGGCATAGCCGCGCCAGCCGTACATCTTGCGGATCAGCAAACTTGCCGCTTCGCGCCGCCCACGCGAATTGGCCATGCGGATATGAAAGCGCTGCAGGTCGAGCTCGTGCTCCATGGCCGGGTCGATCTGCCCCTCGCCCACCACCAGGTCGCTGAAGCTACCTGGCGTGTCGAAGGAAATAATAGGTTCATCTTCAAAGCTCATCTTGTCCTCACGTTCATCGGCAGCCGTCGAGACGGACTGAAGCCAATGCCTTGTGACAAGAGAAAAACTGGAGAAGTTCCCAGCAATAGCTAAAAAAACAGAAGAAATTTGCCTTTAGATAGCAAAATAGCACGCTGAAATTTGCCTGCAAGTACAAAATGACAAATATAAGTGCTGTTTTGATATTGCCGAGGCCGTTGCTAAAAAAAGCTCTCCGGGATCAGCAAGACGTCGCCCGGCCGCATCATGACATTGGCGGAAATATCGCCATCCTTCAGCAAATCGTCGAGCCGTACCGCCAGCTGCTGCTGGTTGCCTTCGCGCATGCGGATGATGCTGGCTTTGTTGCCCGCCGCGAAGTCGGTGATGCCCCCCACGGCGATGAGCACGTCCATCAGCGACATGCCCTGCCGGTACGGCAGCGCCTGCGGCTTGGCCGCCTCGCCGATCACCCGGATCTGCTCGCCGTACGGCCCCGAGAAATTGGTGACGATGACCGTCACCACGGGCTGCTGGATGAACTTGCTCAAGGCTTGCTCGATATCGCGCGCCAGCTGCGTCGACGTCTTGCCGCTGGCGGCCAGATCCTCGACCAGCGGCGTGGTGATCTTGCCGTCCGGCCGCACGGCCACCGTCAGCGATACTTCCGGATTGCGCCAGACGATGATGTTGACGGAGTCGCCCGGACCGATCAGGTAATCGTGCAGGGGAGCGCTGTCGTCGGAAGGCGCCAGCGGATAGCGGGTGCGGCAGGCGCCCAGCAGACTGGCGGCGCCGGCCAGGACCAGCGTGTTGCAGAGAAATACACGGCGAGATGGATTCATGCGGAGCCTCTTCGAGTCGATGCGCGTCCATGGGCAGCCCCGCAGAACCAGCCTGGGCCGCGAACTTCCTATGATTATTAAAACCCGGCAAGTCAACCTTGAGGCGTATCAAGAAGCAATCATCTTGGGAAATCTTGCTCCGCAGCCGCCCTATACTTTGCTTACTCAACAAGCAAGTATTTTTTGCAAGACGTCGTCGCCAGCCCATCTCCCGTGCAGCACCGCCATCTGAAGGAAGCGACATGGAACAATTGATACAGCAACTGCTTTCCGGCTTGAAAGGTATCTGGAAGTACCGCTGGCATGCGGTGCTGGTGGCGTGGCTGGTGGCCATCGGCGGCTTCATCAAGGTGATCACCCTGCCCGACGACTACCAGACGTCGGCGCGCGTGTTTGTCGATACGCAAACCATCCTCAAGCCGCTGATGTCCGGCATGACCAGCGTGCCGAACACGGAACAGCAGGTGGCCATCATGAGCCGTACCCTGCTCAGCCGTCCGAACGTG
Organism: Janthinobacterium glycogeni; assembly: GCF_051380725.1. NCBI lineage: Bacteria > Pseudomonadati > Pseudomonadota > Betaproteobacteria > Burkholderiales > Oxalobacteraceae > Janthinobacterium > Janthinobacterium glycogeni. Next base: position 441,152 of record NZ_JBNYXP010000003.1, read on the forward strand.
GAGCGGGTCATGCGCATGGTCGACCTCGACCTGGACTCGAAGACCGTGCGCGAGCACGAGGCCCAGCTGGACGAGTTGATGAGCCGCATCAAGATCACGGGCACCAACGCCTATGACATCTACACCATCAGCTACAGCGGACGCGACCCCAAGCTCGTGCGCGACGTCGTGCAAAGCCTGCTGACCATCTTTGTCGAAGGCAGTTTCCAGGGCAAAAAAGGCGATTCTCAGAAGGCCGTGCAGTTCATCGACGAGCAGATCAAGAATTACGAGGACAAGCTGAGCGCGGCGGAAAACCTGGTGAAGGAATTCAAGATCCGCAACAACCTGCTGCTGCCGCGCCAGGGCATCGACTATGGCAGCCAGTTGCTGATGTCGTCCGATAGCCTGAACAATGCCAAGCTGGAACTGGTCGAGGCGGAACAGGCGCGCAAGGCCATCCAGAGCCAGATCGAGGGCGACGAGCCCGTGCTCGACATGGAGCCGAATGCGGCGTCCATCACGAATCCCGAACTCGACGAGCGCATCGCCTCGCTCAACAAGAACCTCGACAACCTGCGCATGCAATTTACGGAATTGCACCCCGATATCATCGCCTCGAAGCGGCTCATTGCCCAGCTGGAAGAACGCAAGATCGAGGAAAGCAAGCTGAAAACGGCGTCCGGCGACCCGGGCAAGAACTACAGCCCCATGCTGCAGCAGTTGAAGGTGGCGCTGACGGACGCGGACGCCAAGGTGGCCGCCATCCGCGCCCGCGTGCAGGAATACACGGCGCGCAACGAACGGCTGCTGGCGCAGAGCAATGCCGTGCCCGAGGTCGAATCGCAACTGGCGCAGCTCAACCGCGACTACATCATCAACAAGGAAAACTATGAAAAGCTGATCGGCCGGCGCGAAGCGGCCAAGCTGTCGGGCGAACTCAGTTCCACCACCGAAATGATGGCCTTCAAGATCATCGACCCGCCCACGGTGCAATATGCGCCCGTCGGCCCGAACCGGCCGCTGCTGTTCAGTGCGGCGCTGGGCGCGGCGCTGGTGGCGGGCGTCGCCACGGCCCTGCTGATCAGCCAGGTGCGCCCCACCTTCCTCAGCCCCGCGGAACTGCGCGACGCGACGGGCTTGAACGTGCTGGGCACCGTATCGATGAACTGGACGCCGCTGCAGCAGGTACGCCGCCGCCGCGCCCGCTATGGCTTCGGCGCCTGCCTGGGCAGCCTGTTCCTGCTGTACGGCGGGGTCATGACGGCCGCGCTGCTGAAATTCTAGAGCCACCAAGGGAGCGACGATGAGCAGCAAGGACAGCGGCAAGCAGGAACCCACGATCCTCGGCGTGGCCGAGGCCGGCGTGCCCTATGGCGTGGATGGCGCGCAGGCGGCCCGGTCGCCCCAGTACCGGGCCCTGAACCTGGACCGGCTGGCCGAGCAAGGCATGCTCACGCACGATGGCGGGCGCAGTTCGGTGGCCGAGGATTTCCGCATCATCAAGCGCCCGCTGCTGCGCCAGGCGCGCGCCAGCGGCGCCGAGGCCATCCGCCACGGCAACCTGATCGTCGTCACCAGCGCCATGCCCGGCGAAGGCAAGACCTACTGCGCCATCAACCTGGCCATGAGCATCGCCATGGAAATGGATATCACGGTGCTGCTGGTCGATGCCGACGTGGCGCGCCCGTCCGTGCTGAAAGTGCTGGGCCTGCCGCCCGAACCGGGGCTGATGGACGTGCTGCTCGACCCGCAACTGGCCATGGCCGACGTGATCCTGAAAACCAATGTGGACAATCTGAGCATCCTGCCCGCCGGGCGCAGCAACAAGCACGCGACGGAATTGCTGGCCAGCCGGGCCATGAGCCGGCTGCTGGCCGAAATCGCCAGCCGCTATGGCGACCGCATCGTCGTCTTCGATTCGCCGCCCCTGCTGATCACCAGCGAAGCGCACGCGCTGGTGGGGCAGATGGGACAAGTGGTGATGGTGGTCGAGGCGGAAACGACGACACAGCACGCCGTCAAGGAGGCGCTGCGCCAGATCGAGTCGTGCGAACACATTCATTTGATCTACAACAAGACCAAATCGTTCCCCGGCAACGACTACTACGGTTATGGCTATTACGATTAGCCGCCGCGCGCCGCTGCCGCTGCTGCTGTCCCTGCTGCTGCCGGCGCCGGCGGGCGCGGTCGACTGGCTGGTGAAACCGTCGCTGCGCCTGCGCGAAAGCTATACGGACAACGCCTTGCGCGCGCCGCCGGGCCAGGCGCAATCGGACTTCATCACGGAAATCGCGCCCGCCATCGCCCTCATCGGCACGGGGCCCCGGCTGCGCGTGCACCTCGACTACAGCTGGCATAAATACCTGTCGGGACAGCGCGCCGATACGGACAACCACGAACTGCATGCCTCGGCCGACGCCGAACTGGTGAAGGACTGGTTCTTCATCGATGCGGACGCCAGCGTCAGCCGACGCAACATCTCACCGTTCGGCCCGCAGCTGATCGACGACCTGCCCGAAACGGACAATACCAGCACAGTGCGCACCACGGGCATCAGCCCCTACCTGCGCCACCGTTTCCACGGCCTGGCCACGGCCGAGCTGCGCTACACGCGCAACTCGGTCGATAGCGGCGGCGACTTGCTGTCCGTACACAGCGATGAGATGGAATTGCTGCTCAGCGGGGAGCCGCGCGGCAACGGCTGGACCTGGAACGGCAGCCACGACGTACGCCGCACCCAGGACAGCAAGCTGGCGCCCGTGCGCATGCAGCGCAGCAGCGTGGGCCTGCGCTATCCGTTCAACAGCAAATGGTCGGCCACGGCCAGCGGCGGCATGGAAAAGGAAGGTTATATCTCTACCAGCGGCAAGGCGCCTGAGGGCCGCTTCTGGTCGCTGGGCGGCGTGTGGACGCCGTCGCCGCGCACCAGCATCGCCTTCAGCACGGGCAAGCGCTTTTTTGGCACCACCTATAGCCTGGACGCCAATTTTCTACAGCGCCATACCAACTGGCAACTGAACTACAGCGAAAACATCACGACCATGCCGACGCAATTTTCGCGCCTGGGAAACCGCGACGCGGGCCAGTTGCTTGATCAATTGTGGCGCGGCATCTTTCCCAACGCACGCGACCGGCGCCTGCGCATCGACGCCTTCCTGCGCTACGCCAACAGCCTGGGGCCGGAACGGGGCGCCATCAATTATTTCAGCCACCGCTATTTCCTGCAAAAGCAGCTGAAGCTGACGATGGCGCGCGCCACGGCAAAAAGCACGATGATCGCCGGCATCACGGCCGTCGACCGCACGGCGCAGACGGCCAGCGGCGTCGACAGCGGCTTGCTGCCCGGCGTGGAATTCGGCAGCGAAGACCGCACGCGCCAGATCGGCGGCAACCTGGGCTGGAGCTGGCAAGCCAGTTCGCGCACCAGCGTGAATGTCAATGCCGGCTACGCCAGCGTGCGCTCGCTGACCGTGCCCCGGCGTGACAACAACATCACCGTGACGGCGGGTTACACCCGTCTCCTGCAGCCGAACATGACGGCCAGCATCGACGTGCGGCATACGCGGCACGCCAGCAACCGGGGCGGCGACTACCGCGAAAACGGCGTCAGCGCCACCCTCAACATGCAGTTCTAAGGAGGCCGCAGCATGTCCGATCCCTCTCTCGCGTCCGCCGCGCCGGCGCACCTGCTGTGCGTGGTGGCCGCGCGCCCCAATCTGATGAAGATGGCGCCCATCCTGGCCGCCCTGGCGCGACAGACACCTGCCGTGCGCGTGACCTTGCTGCATACGGGCCAGCATTACGACACGGCCATGAACGGACAGCTGTTTGCCGACCTCGACCTGCGCCCGCCCGACATCGCCCTCGACGTCGGCTCCGGCAGCCACGCGCAGCAGACGGCCGAGATCATGCGCCGCTTCGACGCCGTGCTCGACGCGCATCCGCCGCTGGCGCCCGACGCCGTGCTGGTGGTGGGTGACGTCAATTCCACCCTCGCTTGCGCGCTGGTGGCGGCCAAGCGCAGCACGCCCGTGATCCATGTCGAGGCGGGCCTGCGCAGCGGCGACCGTCGCATGCCCGAGGAAATCAACCGCGTGCTGACGGATCAATTGTCCGATCTGCTGCTCACCAGCGAAGAAGGCGCGCGCGCCAACCTGCTGCGCGAAGGCATCGCCCCCGAACGCATCCACTTCACGGGCAACGTCATGATCGACAGCCTGCGGCAGCAGCTGCCGCGCGCGGTCAAGCCCGCCGCCACCCTGCGCGCGCACGGCCACGCCTGCCCGCGCGCGTATGGACTGTTGACCTTGCACCGTCCCTCGAACGTGGATGATCCGGCGCAGCTTGCAGCGCTGCTGCGGGCGCTGGGGCAACTGTCAGCCCGTTTGCCGCTGCTGTTTCCCATCCACCCGCACACCCTGGCCGGCCTGCGCCTGGCGGGCCTGGAACCGCTGCTGGCGCAACATGCCATCGTCCGCCTGCCGCCGCTGGGCTACCTGGAAATGCTGGGCCTGATGCAGGAGGCGCGCCTGGTGCTGACGGATTCGGGCGGCATCCAGGAAGAAAGCACGGCCCTGGGCGTGCCCTGCCTGACCCTGCGCGCCAACACGGAGCGCCCCGTCACCGTGACCGATGGCACGAACACGCTGGCCGGCACGGACCCGGCCGCCATCCTGCAGATGGCCAGCACCATCCTGGACACGGGCGGCAAGCGCGGCCGCATTCCGCCCCTGTGGGATGGCCATGCGGCCGAGCGCATCGTGGCCGTCATCGCGCCGTGGCTGGCGGCGCGCCGGGGACAACCATGACCCCGCCGCCTTCCTCCCTGATACTGCGCAATGCGCTGACCGTCGACGTGGAAGACTATTTCCAGGTATCCGCCTTTGCGCCGCACATCGCGCGCGCCGACTGGCCGCGCTTGGAATGCCGGGTCGAGGCGAACATCGAGCGCATCCTGCTGTTGCTGGAGAGCCGCCGCATCCACGCCACCTTTTTCACCCTGGGCTGGATCGCCGAACGCTATCCGGCCATGCTGCGCCGCGTGGCCGACGCCGGACACGAAGTGGCCAGCCACGGCTATGCGCACCTGCGCGCCAGCGAGCAGTCGGCCGCGCAGTTCGCCGACGATGTGCGCCGCAGCAAGGCCATCCTGGAGCAAATAACGGGGCTGGCCGTGCGCGGCTACCGGGCGCCCAGCTTTTCCATCGGCGCGGCCAATCTGTGGGCCTTCGACGTGCTGCAGGACGCCGGGTACCGCTACAGTTCCAGCATCTACCCGATCCGCCACGATCATTACGGCATGCCCGATGCGCCCCGCTTCGGCTGGCGCCCGCGCGGCCCGCACGGCGTGCTGGAATTGCCCGTCAGCACCGTGCGCCTGCGCGGGCGCAACCTGCCGGCCGGCGGCGGCGGCTATTTCAGATTGATGCCGTATGCACTGTCGCGCTGGCTTTTGCGACGCATCAATTCGCGCGACGGGCAAGCTGGCATATTCTATTTTCATCCTTGGGAACTCGATCCCGGCCAGCCGCGCCCGCCAGGCCTCAGCACCAGGACGCGCTTTCGCCACTACCTGAACCTGGGGCGCATGGAAGCACGGCTGGGGCGCCTGACCCGCGACTTTGCCTGGGACCGCATGGACCGTATTTTTCTGGAAAGCACATGATGCACGAGGCCAGCCTTGCTCCCGACCCGGCACAGTCCAGCGCCGCCATCGCCGTGCGCTCCCTGCAGGGGCACGAGCATGCGCGCTGGGATGCCTTTGTCGACACGTGCCCGGAAGCGACCTTTTTTCACCGGGCCGGCTGGCAAACCATCATGGAGCAAGGTTTTCAGCACGACAGCTATTTCCTGTACGCGGAACAGGATGGACGCATCGCCGGCGTACTGCCGCTGGCCCATCTGCGCAGCCGCCTGTTCGGTTCTTCCCTCGTCTCGCTGCCGTTTTGCGTCTACGGCGGCGTCGCCGGCGGCGGCGCGGGGGTGCGCCAGGCGCTCGACAGCGCCGCGCTGGCGCTGGCCCGGCGCCTCGGCGTGGGGCACGTGGAATACCGCTGGCGCGAAATGCATGAAAATGCGCCAGAAAATGCGGATGCGCCCTGGCTGCACCAGCCCCTGTACGCGACCTTCCGCAGGCCCTTAAGCCCCGATGCCGAACAGAACCTGCTGGCCATACCCCGCAAGCAGCGCGCCGTCGTGCGCAAGGCCATCGCGGCCGGCCTGCACAGCGCCGTCGACCATGACCTCGAGCGCTTCTACCCGCTCTACGCGGCCAGCGTGCACCGGCTGGGCACGCCCGTCTTCGCGCGCCGCCATTTCGCCCTGCTGCGCACGGTTTTCGGCAGCGATTGCGAGATCCTCACCGTGTATCACGGCCAGCAGGCGCAGGCCAGCGCGCTGCTGTTCTATTTCCGCGATGAAGTGCTGCCCTACTACGGCGGCGGCAGCGTCCTGGCGCGCAGCACGGGCGCCAACGACTTCATGTACTGGGAAGCGATGCGCCGCGCCTGCGCGCGCGGCTACCGCCTGTTCGACTTCGGCCGCAGCAAGCTGGGGACCGGCGCCTACGATTTCAAGAAGAACTGGGGTTTTACGCCGCAGCCGCTGCCCTATGCCTACCAGCTCGTGCGCGCCAAGGCCTTGCCATTCGTCAATCCGCTGAATCCGAAATACGCGCTGTTCATCCGCGCCTGGCGCCGCCTGCCGCTGCCGCTGGCCAACCTGCTGGGGCCGCATATCGTGCGGCAACTGGGCTAAGCAAGGAGATTCACCATGCGCGAACTGCTCTTCCTCGCCCACCGCCTGCCGTATCCGCCCAACAAGGGCGACAAGATACGCTCGTGGCACATGCTGCAATACCTGAGCCGACATTTCCGCGTGCACCTGGGCTGCTTCATCGACGATGACGACGACTGGCGGCACGCGAAAACCGTGGCCGCCCTGTGCGCCAGCACGCGCTTCATCGACTTGCGGCGCGGCCCGGCCCGCTGGCGCGCCATGCAGGCGCTGCTGTCGAGGCAAGCCATGAGCGTGCAGTACTACCGCGATGCACGGCTGCTGCAATGGGTCGACGGCTTGTTATCGGGCAACAAGGTGCGTCACGCGCTGGCCTTCTCCGGACCCATGGCGCAATACATCGACGGCAGCGCGGGCCGCGGCCTGCACCGCGTGATCGATTTCGTCGACGTCGATTCCGACAAGTGGCGCCAATACAGCGACAGCAAGCCCTGGCCCATGTCGCTGCTGTACCGGCGCGAAGCGCAGCTGCTGCTGCAGTACGAACGCCATATCGCCCAGCAGTTCACGGCCGCCAGCTTCGTCTCGCCGGCCGAGGCGACCCTGTTCCGCCAGTGCGCCCCGATGGCGCGGCGCAAGACCGGCTACGTCAACAATGGCGTCGATACGGCGTATTTCACGCCCGTGCCGGCCCAGCCCGGCGTGTATCCACCGGGCGTGCAGGCGCTGGTATTCACGGGCGCCATGGATTACTGGCCGAACGTCGACGCCGTGCAATGGTTCGTGCGCCACGTCTGGCCCGCCCTGCGGCGCCAGTTTCCCCAGCTGCAGTTCTATATCGTCGGCAGCGCGCCCGTGCCCGCCGTGACGGCGCTGGCCAGGATTCCCGGCGTGGTGGTGACGGGCAAGGTGCCCGATATCCGGCCCTACCTGGCTGGCGCAGCGCTGGCCGTGGCGCCGCTGCGCATCGCCCGCGGCGTGCAAAACAAGGTGCTTGAAGCGATGGCGATGGGCAAGATCGTGCTGGCCACGCCGCAAGCGCTCGAAGGCATCGCCGCCCAGCCAGGCCTGGAACTGCTGCTGGCGCGCGACGACGCCGAATTCATCCACCATGCCGCGCGCGTGCTGCGCAATGTCCGGAATGGTGCGGCCGAAGGCAGCGGCGCGGCCATCGGCGCGGCGGCGCGCCAGCTGGTCCTGCAGGAATACGACTGGGAACGCAATCTGCGCGCACTGGGCGCCATGCTGGGCCTGCCTGCGGGGGCCGATGCGGCTGTCAGCGGCGCCGCCACGCCCTTGCAGCCGGTGCGGGAGCCGTCCACATGAGCTTGCAGCTCGACCAGGTGAGCCGTTTGCCGGCGGCGGCCGTCTTGCCGCCGGACCGGCGCCAGGCCGCGCTGGCGGCCTTGCTGCTGTCCCTGGCAGGCGTCGTGCTGCTGTACCACGCCACTTTCTGGTCGATGGTGGAACTGTGGGCCCGCTCGCAAACCTTCGCGCACGGTTTCGTGATCGTGCCCATCAGTTGCTGGCTGGCATGGCGTCAGCGCGCCCGCCTGGCGGCGCTGGCGCCCCAGCCGTCGCCGCTGGGCTTGCTGCTGCTGGGCGCGCTGGGCCTGGCGTGGCTGCTGGCCGACGCCGCCAACGTGCCCGTGGTGGAACAGTATGCGGCCATGGCCATGTTGCCCGCCTGCGTGCTGGCCATTCTCGGCTGGCCGGCCGTGCGCCTGCTGGCTTTTCCATTGGCCTATCTGTTCCTCGCCGTGCCGTTCGGCGAAGTGTTCCTGGAACCGCTGATCGACTTCACGGCCGCCTTTGCCGTCACCGCGCTGCAATGGTCGGGCGTGCCCGTGTTTCGCGATGGCAGCAATTTTTCACTGCCCACCGGCAACTGGTCGGTGGTGGAAGCGTGCAGCGGCTTGCGCTACCTGATCGCCGCGCTGGCCCTGGGCGCGCTGTTCGCACATGTCAACTGTCACAGCACGCGGCGGCGCCTGGCGGTCATGGCCGCCGCCCTGCTCGTGCCCATCCTCGCCAATGGCGTGCGCGCCTACCTGATCGTGATGCTGGGCCACCTGAGCGACATGCGCCTGGCCGTGGGCGTCGATCACCTGATCTATGGCTGGCTGTTCTTCGGCCTGGTGGCGCTGCTGCTGTTCTGGCTGGCCGCGCGCTGGCGCGAATCGCCGCCGCCACGCGCCGTGCCGCCCGCTCAGCCCATGCGCCTGAGCGCCACCAGCGCGGCCAGCCCGCGCGCCGTCGTGCGCGCCGGCATCGCCTGCCTGCTGCTGGCGGCCGTGTGGCCGGCACTGGCCCTGGCCAGCCACCGCGACGACGGCCCGGCGGCAACCGATTCCCCCACCGTATTGGCCTTGGCCGATCCGACCGGCTGGCACCGCCTGCAAGACGCGGCAGCCGCCTGGCAAGCGCCATATGCGGGCGCGCCCGCGCGATTTGCCGCCACGTACGCGCACCGGGACGGCGACGGCGCGCCGGTGGGCCTGCAATTGCACTGGTATGCGCGCCAGGCGCGCGATGCCGAACTGCTGACGCACCAGGCCTCGCCGTATGGCCCCCGCTGGATGCCGCTGGCGCAGCGCGTGCAAGATGTCAACCTGGCCAGCGGCCAATTGGCGGTGCGCGAAAGCGTGCTGGCGCAAGGGGGCGCACGCCTGCTGGTATGGCGCGTCTACCGCCAGGGCGGCATCGTCACGGCCAGGCCCGTGCTGGTGAAACTGCTGCTGGCGCAAGCCAAGCTGCTGGGCAGGCGCCAGGATGGCGCCGACATCATCGTCTTTGCCGCCTACGACGAGCTGGCGCCGCCGCCGCGCGCGCGCCTGCAAGCCTTCCTGCGGGCGGCCTTGCCCGTCATCGAACAACGCTTGCAGGAGCTGCCGCATGGCCCTTGACTTCGATACCGGCGGCACGCGGCAGGCTGCCGAAGGGGCCGGCGCCGCTCCCCTGATCGTGCACGTGATCCACCAGCTCGACGTGGGCGGGCTGGAAAACGGTCTTGTCAACCTGATCAACCATTTGCCGCCCGAGCGCTACCGTCACGCCATCGTCTGCATGAAAAACGCCACCGCGTTCCGCCAGCGCCTGACTGCCCCTGGCGTCGACGTGATCAGCCTGGACAAGCGCGAAGGCAAGGACTGGCGCCACTACCTGCACCTGTACCGCGTGCTGAAACAGCTGCAGCCGGCACTGGTGCACACGCGCAACCTGGGCTGCCTCGAAGCGCAGCTGCTGGCCTGCCTGGCCGGCGTACGCCTGCGCGTGCATGGCGAACACGGGCGCGACATGAGCGACTTGCACGGCACCCGCCGCAAATACCGGCTGCTGCGCAAATTGATGCTGCCGCTGGTGCAGCACTTCATCGCCGTCAGCGCCGACCTGGGCCACTGGCTGGTGGACGCCATCGGCGCGGCGCCCGCGCAGGTGTCGCACATCGGCAACGGCGTCGACAGCGTGCAATTCCATCCGCGCCTGGGTCCTGCGGCCGCCGTGGGCCCGCCCGGTTTCCTGTGCAACGGCGCCTTCGTCATCGGCAGCGTGGGCCGCATGGCGGCCGTCAAGGACCATGCCTCGTTGGTGCAGGCATTCCTGCAGTTGCTCGAGCAGCCGGGCGCCCGCGCGCGTCTGCGCCTGATCATCGTCGGCGACGGGCCGTGCCGCCAGGCCTGCCTGGAGTTGCTGCAACAGGCCGGCGCGGCGCACCTTGCCTGGCTGCCCGGCGCGCGCGACGACGTGGCGCAACTGCTGCGCGCGATGGACCTGTTCGTGCTGCCGTCCTTGGCCGAAGGCAGCTCGAACACCATCCTCGAAGCGATGGCGACGGGGCTGCCCGTCGTCGCCACGCAGGTGGGCGGCAACGCGGAACTGGTGCAGTCGGGCTGGAGCGGCACGCTGGTGCCGCCAGGTTCGCCCGAGATGCTGGCCGACGCCATGCTCGACTACTACAGCATGCCCGAGCTGGGCCCGCGTCACGGCGCGCGCGGACGCCGCCAGGTGTTGGCCGAGCACAGCCTGCCCGCCATGGCCGGCGCCTACCTGGCCGTGTACGACCGCCTGACGGGCGCGCGCCAGCCGTCCCACCTGTCCACTTATCCCTGAAAGGCCTTCCATGTGCGGCATCAGCGGCATCTTTGATTTGCAGGGCCAGCGCGACATCGACGTGCTGCTGCTGGCGCGCATGAACCATAGCCTGCGCCACCGCGGGCCGGACGAAGGAGGACTGCACCGCGAGCCGGGCCTCGGCCTGGCGCACCGGCGCCTGTCCGTGATCGACCTGGCCAGCGGCCAGCAGCCGCTGTTCAACGCCGACCGCAGCATCGCCATCGTCTTCAATGGTGAAATCTACAACTATCGCGCCCTGATGGCGGAATTGCGCCAGTTCGGCCACCCCTTCCGCACCAGCAGCGACACGGAAGTCATCGTCCACGCCTGGGAACAATGGGGAGAGCAATGCGTGCAGCGCCTGCGCGGCATGTTCGCCTTCGCCCTGTGGGACCGCCGCCGCCACGTGCTGTTCCTGGCGCGCGACCGCCTGGGCGTCAAACCGCTGTACTACGGCGAGGCGCAGGACGGCACCCTGCTGTTCGGCTCCGAACTCAAAGCCCTGCTCGCGCATCCGGCCATGCCGCGTGAACTCGACCCGCTGGCCGTGGAAGAGTATTTCGCCTACGGCTACGTACCCGAGCCGCGCAGCATCTTCCAGCACGCGCGCAAGCTGCCGCCCGGGCATACCCTCTCCATCCGCGCCGGCCAGCCGCTGCCCGCGCCGCAAGCGTATTGGGATATTCCGTTCACGCCGAACCCGCCCGCCAGCGAGGCGCAGGCGGCCGACGAACTGCTGGCGCGCCTGCGCGAGGCGGTGCGCATCCGCATGGTGGCCGAAGTGCCGCTGGGGGCATTCCTGTCCGGCGGCGTCGATTCGAGCGCCGTCGTGGCGCTGATGGCCGGGGCCAGCACCACGCCCGTCAACACGTGCTCCATCTCGTTCGGCGACCCCGCGTACAACGAGGCGCACTACGCCGACCTCGTGGCGCGCCGCTACGGCACGGCGCACCACGCGCGCCAGGTGGAGCAGGACGACTTCGAGCTGATCGACCTGCTGGCCAATCTGTACGACGAGCCGTTCGCCGACAGTTCCGCCATGCCCACTTACAGGGTCTGCCAGCTGGCACGCCAGCGGGTCACGGTGGCCCTGTCGGGCGACGGCGGCGATGAAAGCCTGGCCGGCTACCGGCGCTACCGCCTGCACACGCGCGAGGAAAAAGTGCGCAAGGCGATGGACCCGCTGCTGCCGGCCGGCCTGCGCCAGTCGCTGTTCGGCACCCTGGGGCGGCTGTATCCGAAGGCCGACTGGGCGCCGCGTTTCCTGCGCGCCAAGACCACCTTCGAAGGCCTGGCGCGCGACACGACGGACGCATATTTTCACGGCGTCAGCCTGCTGGGCGACGCCATGCGTGCGCGGCTGTTCAGCCCCGCGCTGCGGCGCAGCCTGCAAGGCTACCGCGCCGTCGAGGTACTGCGCCGCCACGCGCTGGCCAGTCCCGCGCAGGATCCGCTGTCGCAGGTGCAGTACCTGGACCTGAAAACCTAGCTGCCCGGCGACATCCTCACGAAAGTGGACCGGGCCAGCATGGCGCATGCGCTGGAAGTGCGCTCCCCCCTGCTCGACCATGAACTGGTGGCGTGGATGTCCGGCCTGCCGCCGCAATTCAAGCTGCGGCGCGGCGAAGGCAAGTACCTGCTGAAAAAGGCCCTGCGCCCGCTGCTGCCCGACACCCTGCTGTACCGCCAGAAGATGGGCTTTTCCATCCCGCTGGCCGACTGGCTGCGCGGCCCGCTGCGCCAGCGCCTGCAGCAGCGGCTGCTCGGTCCCGCGCTGGCGCAGTGCGGCCTGTTCGACATGGACTACGTGCGCCTGCTGCTCGAGCAGCATGCGAGCGGGCGACGCGACTACAGCGCGCCGCTATGGTCGCTGCTGATGTTCGAAGCCTTTTTGCGCCAGGTGCTGCCCGTCGACGGCCGCAAGGCGGCGGTACCCGCGCCGGCCATGGCCATGGAGTGAACCCATGCGCATCCTGCACATCCTCGACCACTCGCTGCCCCTGCACAGCGGCTACACGTTCCGCACCCTGGCCATCCTGCGGCAGCAGCGCGCGCTGGGCTGGCACACCATGCAGCTCACCAGTGCCAAGCAGGGGCCGTCCGATGGCGCGCAGCAGCTGGTCGACGGCTGGCATTTCTACCGCACAGCACCCGATGCCCGCTGGTGGGCGCGCCTGCCCGTGCTGCGGCAGGCGGCCGTCATCGTCGGCCTGGCCGTGCGCCTGCGCCAGCTGGCGCAACGGCTCAAGCCCGACATCCTGCACGCGCACTCGCCCGCCCTGAACGCCATCGCCGCCCTCAACGCGGGCCGCGCGCTGGGCATTCCCGTCGTGTATGAAGTGCGCGCCTTCTGGGAAGACGCGGCCGCCGACCATGGCAGCAGCCCGCCCGGCGGCTTGCGCTACCGCCTCACGCGCGCGCTGGAAACCTATGCGCTGCGCCGCGCCGACGCCGTCACCACCATCTGCGAGGGCTTGCGGCGCGAGCTGTGCGCGCGCGGCGTGCCCGCGCATAAAATCACCGTGATCCCGAACGCCGTCGATGCGGGCGCCTTCAGCGTCACGGCGTCCGACGACCTGTGGCTGGCGCATAAACTGGGCCTGCATGGCCACCTGGTCATCGGCTTCATCGGCTCTTTCTATGCCTACGAGGGCCTGGCCCTGCTGCTGCGCGCCATGCCGCGCATGCTCGCGGCGCAGCCGGCATTGCGGCTGCTGCTGGCCGGCGGCGGGCCGCAGGACGGGGCGCTGCGGGCGCTGGCGGCGCAACTGGGCATCGCCCACGCCGTGGTGTTTGCGGGCAGAGTGCCGCATGCGCAGGTGGCAAGCTACTATCAGCTGGTCGACATCTGCGTGTATCCGCGCCTGCCGATGCGCCTGACCGAGCTGGTGACGCCCTTGAAACCGTTAGAGGCGATGGCGCAGGGCCGCCTCGTGGTGGCGTCCGACGTGGGCGGCCACCGCGAACTGATCGACCATGGCAAGACGGGCGTGCTGTTTCGCGCCGGCGACGCCGGGGCGCTGGCGCAAGCCATACAAGCCCTGCTGCTGGCGCCCGCCAGCTGGCCGGCGTTGCGGCAGCAGGCGCGCGCGTTCGTCGAAACGGAGCGCAGCTGGGGCGCCAGCGTGGGCCGCTATGCGCCCGTGTATGCGCGCGTGGCGGCGGGTGCGGTCGGAGTCGTGCCATGATCTTCACGGGCTTGCGCATCGCGCTGGTCGGCCCGCTGCCGCCGCCGGCCGGCGGCATGGCCAATCAAACGCAGCAGCTGGCGCGGCTGTTGCGCGAGGACGGCGCGCAAGTGCAGCTGCTGGCCGTCAACGGCCCCGTGCTGCCGCCGTGGCTGGCGCGCATCCGCTACCTGCGCGCCGCGCTGCGCCTGCCACTGCTGCTATGGCGCCTGTGGCGCGCCGCCAATACGGTCGACCTGTTCCACGTCATGGCCAATTCCGGCTGGTCCTGGCATCTGCAGGCCGCCCCCGCGCTGTGGATCGCCAGCCTGAAAGGCAAACCTGCCCTGCTCAATTACCGGGGCGGCGAAGCGGCGGCCTTTTTCGCCCGTTCACCGCGCCTGGTGGCGTTCAGCCTGCGCCGCGCCAGCGCCATCGTCGTGCCCTCGGCCTACCTGGCCGGCGTCTTCGAGCAGTACGGCCATACGGCCCACATCGTGCCGAACGTGGTGGACTTGCAGCGCTTTGCGCCGGCCGCGCCGCATGCGCCTGGCGACGACGGCCCGCGCATCCTCGTGGCGCGCCACCTGGAACACCTGTACGACAATGCCAGCGCCGTGCGCGCCTTCGCCCTCGTGCGGCAAAGCTATCCATCGGCGCGCCTGGTGCTGGCCGGGGGCGGGCCGCAGCGCGCGGCGCTGGCGCGCCTGGCCAGATCGCTCGGCGTGAAAGATGCCGTGCGCTTCGCCGGCCCCGTCGACAACGCCGCCATGCCGGCCCTGTACCAGGCCAGCGACATCGTCCTCAATCCCAGCCTGGCCGACAACATGCCCAATTCCGTGCTTGAAGCGCTGGCTTGCGGCATCCCCGTCGTCAGCACCAATGTGGGCGGCATCCCCGCGCTGCTGCAGGACGGCGTGACGGCGCTGCTGGTGCCGCCCGGCGATCCGGCCGCCATGGCGCAGGCCATCGTGGCGCTGCTGCGCGACCCGCCGCGCGCGCGCGCGCTGGCAGAGGCGGGTCTGGCGCACGCCGCCGCCTTCGGCTGGCCCGGCATCGCCCCCAGGCTGGCCGCCCATTACCGCCGCATCCGCGCCGCGCCGCGCCCAGGCGCCTACACGCGCCTCGTCGCCCATTGGCTGTTTCCCCTGCACGAATGGCTCAAGGGCCACCACAGCGCACGCCTGCTGCGCCGGCTCGAACGCTCGCAGTGGTGGAGCGCGCAGCAGCTGCAAGAGTGGCAGCTGGCGCGCCTGCGCGCGCTGCTGCGCCATGCGGGCGCGCACGTGCCCTACTACCGCGCGCTGTTCGCCCGCAGCGGTTTCGACCCCGAGCAGGTGCGGCAGCTGGCCGATCTATCGCGCCTGCCGCTGCTGCGCAAAAGCGATATCGCCGCCGCGCGCGACAGCTTCAAGTCCGCCCGCGCCGTGGGCTTGCGCCCGTTCGCCACGGGCGGCTCCAGCGGCGAACCGCTGCAGTTTTTCCTCGGCCGGCGGCGCGTCAGCCACGACATCGCCGCCAAGTGGCGCGCCACGCGCTGGTGGGGCGTCGACATCGGCGACCGCGAAGCCGTGCTGTGGGGCTCTCCCATCGAGCTGCATGCACAGGACCGCCTGCGCCGCCTGCGCGACGCGCTGCTGCGCACCACCTTGCTGCCCGCGTTCGCCATGTCGCCCGCGCGCCTCGACGGCTACGTGCAGCAATTGCGCCGCTGGCGCCCGCGCATGCTGTTCGGCTATCCGTCGGCCCTGTGCCGCATCGCCAGCCATGCCGGCGCGCGCGACCTGCCGCTCGACGGCCTGGGCGTGAAAGTGGCGTTCGTCACGGCCGAGCGCCTGTACGACGAGCAGCGCGCGCAGATCGCCGCCGCCTTCGGCTGCCCCGTGGCGAACGGCTACGGCGGGCGCGACGCGGGCTTCATCGCCCACGAATGCCCGGACGGCGGCATGCACATCACGGCCGAAGACCTCATCGTGGAAATCCTTGATAGCCAGGGCCGGCCGCTGCCGGCCGGGGCCACCGGGGAAATCGTCGTCACCCACCTGTCCACGCAAGACTACCCCTTCATCCGCTACGCCACGGGCGACGTGGGCGCGCTGGGCACCGAGCCGTGCGCCTGCGGCCGCGGCTTGCCCCTGCTGCAGAAAATCGAAGGGCGCAGCACGGATTTCCTCACGGCCGTGGACGGCACCGTCATGCACGGCCTGGCCCTCGTCTACATCGTGCGCGAACTGCCGCAGGTGCGCAGCTTCAAGATCATCCAGGAAAGCCTGCTGCGCACGCGCGTGCTGCTGGTCTGCCTGCCGCGCCTCGATGACGCCACGCGCAGCACCATCGTCACCGGCTTCCAGGCCCGGCTCGGCGCGCAGGTGGACGTCATCATCGAGGAGGTCAACGAGATCGCGGCGGAGGCGTCGGGGAAGTATCGGTATGTGGTGAGCAAGGTGGCTTAACGACGAAACGCCACCGAATAAGGTTGCTTTGGTTGTCAATATCAGCTTATGGAGTAGAATCTGGTATGGTAACTGGAGGGTGTCATGGCAAAGTTGGAAGTCTCAAAGCCGGCAAAAGCGAAGAGCGCGCATCGAATGACAGTGCCTGACGCAAGCAAGGCCCTGGGTGATTCGCTCCGAAAGATCGGCGCAAAAGGCATCGACCTTGGCGAGGGCTACGTATTGGTCAAGATACGACGCCCCAAACAGCTAGCGCATCATGCGCGTGAAAAGGATGCGGCGTATGTACCGCGACAGCTGCCGGGAGTGCCTGTGGTTTCTAGTGCAGATCTCCAGGAATTGATCCAGCGATTCCAGCGCACACATACAATGCAAGCCGGTATAAGCACGATTCCGCCAGAAAATCAGGCATTCCTCGATCAGTTTTCCCGCCAGGAAATGCAAAGATATGCGAGCCTGGAAAAGAAAGGCGAATTGGTCGATTCAAGAACACTGGCCGAGCAAATGGGCGTGACGCGGCAGGCGATCAGCAAGGCCGTGACGGAACAGCGAATGTTTTCCATGGATAGTGTCTCCGGCAAGAAGCTGTACCCTGCCTTCTTCGCCGATCCCACCTTGAACCGTCGCCAGCTCAGCAAAGTGAACAAGGAATTGGGCCAGCTGGCTGGGTCCAGCAAGTGGCAATTCTTCACCACTGCGCGGATGTCGCTCAACGGCAGCAGTCCGCTCAATGCTTTACGGAAAGGAAAATTTGCCGACGTCATCGCCGCAGCGACAGCGTTCAGGGAGGCATGATGTGGCCGCGACCAGGCTGAAACCACCTCCGAAGGTGCTGGCAACGAGCGCGACGCTTCCCGTCGTCGGGTTGCCGGTGCCCAGTCTGTACCGTATCTCGGGACATGCGACTGGCGAACCCTATTTTGGCTCCAGCGGAGGGAACCGGTTTGATGCACCTGGCTGCAAGAAAGGCCATCCCGAATACAAGACTTGCTATCTGGGGCCGAGCTTTGATGTTGCTCTTGCCGAGTCCCTGTTGCACGATGCAGTGCCTGTGAAGGGTGCATTTCCTATCGCCAAATCCGAGATTGATCGCCGGTGGGTACATCAATTCATTGGTAGTTTGCGACTGTTTGACCTGACCGGCCATTTGCTCAAGCAGATGGGCGGACATGCTGGCCTGACCGGCACCTCAAGTTACACGCTGCCGCAACAATGGGCGCTGGCCGTGTATCGCAATCCGCTCCAGGTCGATGGCTTCCTGTATATGTCGCGTCATTTCACCAACGAAAAAGCGGTCGTGGTATTTGATCGCGCCAGGTCCTATCTCACGGCCGTCGGTGGACCTGTCCAGCTTATAGCGGCACCGGAAATGCCGGATGCCATGCGACTGTTTAATATCATTCCTGCGTGAGATCGCCAGCCGTCCAATAAAAACGCAAAACCCTGCTTACTGCGCAACAGGTCTGTTTCATCATATACGTGCGGCGCCAAAATTGCCGCACACCATAGACATGGCACTCCGTCGAGATCGATTTCTCATATGCACGGGGCCATAGCGCAGGCCTGACAAATAATCACATTACTTCTCGTTGCGTACCTTAGCAGGCCATTCGATCAGTGCAAATGCCCACAGGGCAAAAAAACCGACGACTGGAATGAATGACAACAAACTCCACCAGCCAGAAAACCCAGCCTTGGAGACGATCTTCCAAGCGGGAAAAATAGCGGTGAACATAATTACCAAAACAATCAGCCAATGCCAGATACTGAGGCTACCCATCTTTTTCTCCCAGATGATTCAAAAAATGACAGTGCTGGCTGCCATAACGTTGCAAGACTATACAGATAAATTCCACGCGGAAACTATCCAATAGTTACAAACTGGCTGCCGCCGGGATTGATTTGCCTGAAAACTGACATTTAGAGAGCCGGCCCCAGCAGCCACCCCAGCCGCACCTGATCCCCCGCCGCCACAAACCACTGCGCCTGCCACCGCTGCGTGCGCTGCGCCAAGGTGGACTCCGGCGCGCACCACGGCGGATACACGCGCAGCGCGCGCTTGCCGCCCTGGCCGGCGCGCGACATCACGCCGCGCTCGATCAGCGCGCTGCGCGGGAAGATGAAAAAGCCGTGCCGCGCGCCGTCGCCGTCGGCCACGGCGATGATGACGGCATCGACGGGATCCGCTTCGTCCAGCGGGGCGATGTCGGCGTCGGAATGGGGGCGCTTCCAGACGGTGACGAACTGGCCGGTTTTCGTCGGCGTGGTCTTGGCCACGCGCAGGACCAGGCGCTTGCCGTGCAGGTCGGCGCGGCAGGCGCCGTATTCCGCGCTTTCCGCTTCCGGCACCGGGGCTTGCGGCAAGCCCAGGAAAGCCCAGGGACTGACCTTCATTGCGCGCTGAACTCGGCTGCGGCCTTGGCCGCCCACAGCGCTTCGGCGTGGCTGGCGAACGGGCTGTCGTAACCGTCGACGGTACCGTCCTCGTCGACAAAATACAGCCACCAGCCGTCAGCCTGCTCACGGATGGCCGACTGGCCCGGTGCGCAATGGGTTTCGACGGCCTGGTCAGCCGTCAGGGTGGCGATGGTGATGCCACGGTGAATAATATGGTGGGATGTCATGGCAAAATAGCTAATGCAAAATAAATAATGGCGATAGTGTAGCCGCACCGCCCAGTCCTGGCCAGTGCGCTACACTATTCCTTCATACGGAGGACGACATGGCATCACAGCAAGGCACGGTGGATTTTTTGCTCGACCAGATGGCGGGCGCGGGCAGCATCAGCGCGAAAAAGATGTTTGGCGAGTACGGCCTGTATTGCGACGGCAAGATGTTCGCCATCGTCGCCGACGACCAGCTGTTCATCAAGCCGACGGATGCGGGCCGCGCCTGGATCGGCGCGCAAGGCGCGTTGCAGGAAGCGCCGCCCTACCCGCAAGCCAAGCCATACTTTTTGATCGATGGCGGGCTGTGGGACGAGCGCGACTGGCTCAGCCAGCTGGCGCGGCGCACGGTCGATGCCTTGCCGCCGCCAAAGCCCAAGCCGCCGCCCAAGCCCAAAAAACCGGCATCAAGCAGCTAATACGCTGTTCTCGCAGGCCTTGCCCTGGCGGAAGCACGCCAGGTTGTGATAGGTGATGGCGGCGATTTCGCGCAGCGCCTCGATGGTGAAGAAACCCTGGTGGCCCGTCACCAGCACGTTCGGGAAGGTCATCAGGCGCTGGAAAATGTCATCGTCGATGATGTCGGACGAGCGGTCCTGGAAGAACAGATTGCTTTCCTGTTCGTAGACGTCGATGGCCAATGAGCCCAGCTGGCGCGATTTGAGCGCCTCGATGACGGCGCCCGTGTCGATCAGGCCGCCGCGCGAGGTGTTCACCAGCATGGCGCCCGTCTTCATCAGCGGCAAGGTCGCTTCGCTGATCATGTGGCGCGTGCTGTCCATCAGCGGGCAATGCAGCGAGACGATGTCGGACTCGGCCAGCAGCTGCGGCAATGCCACCATCGTGCCCAGGTCCGCGAACGCGGGCGCCGGGAACGGGTCGTGGCCCAGCACTGTGCAACCGAAACCCTTGAAAATGCGCGCCGTGGCCAGGCCGATCTTGCCCGTGCCGACGATGCCCACGGTCTTGCCGTGCAGGGTGGTGCCCAGCAAGCCGTCGAGCGAGAAATTGCCTTCGCGCACGCGGGCGTAGGCGCGGTGCGTGTGGCGGTTCAGGGTTTGCACCAGGGCCAGGGTGTATTCGGCCACGGCTTCCGGCGAGTAGGCGGGCACGCGCGCAACGAACAGGCCCAGGCGCCTGGCCGCTTCCAGGTCGAGGTTGTTGTAGCCGGCGCAGCGCAGCAGGATGGCGCGCACGCCGTAGCTGTGCAAGGCTTCCAGCACGGGGGCGTCAAGCACATCGTTGACGAAGACGCAGACGGCGTCAGCGCCCTGCGCCAGAATCACGGTTTCCTGGCTCAGCAAGGCGCTGTGGTAGACCAGTTCGATGCCGGCGGCGTCGGGCTGGGACGGCAAGGCTTCGTCGAAGAAACGGCGGTCGTAGGGCTGGCTGGCAAAGAAGGCGATTTTCATGGGGCGTCCTGGAACTTGCTGGATGGCAAAACATCATCATAGCGCAAGCACCCTGCCCCACGGCGTACGCCTGGCGCCAATCGCCCCCTATTTGGGTTCGCGGGGCAAGGTCAGCACGTGGCGCAGGTAGGCTGTTTCCACGGGGTGCTGCGCGTGATAGCGCGCGCGCGCGGCGCGCGTGGCCGCCTGGTGGGCCGCGATGCCGCTTTCCGTCAACTCGACGCCGAAGTCCGCCGGCGGCGGCAACTCGCCGCCAAACAGGCGCGCCAGGATGAAGCGGCCCACATTGTCGCGGTAGTGCGACGCTTCCCAGTAATAGCGCATCTCGCGCGCGCCCGTCACTTGCGGGATCGGTTCGCTGGTGATGCTGTTGAAACCGGAAAAATCAACCAGGCGCACGTCGCAGCCCTGGCGCCGGTAGCGTCCGGCCATCTGCGCCAGGTCGCGCTGCCATGCTTCCATGGCGTCCCACTTGCCGCGCCAGTACAGCGCGTCGAGCGTGAGCGCGTGCGTGGGATTGATGTACAGGCGCAAGCGCGTGCCGCCAAGGCACAGCTTGCCGACGCTGGCATCGAAAGCCTGCAGCGCGGGCGCCGTCGGCCCCAGGCCATCGCCGAACTCCTGCAGGCGCGGCGTGAAGGCGCGCGCCGTGCCGGTCCAGGTTCGGTGGCGGCTGGTGAGGCAGGACTCGTCGCGCTGACCGTGCAGCGCCAGGCTGGACAGGCACACGCCGTCATAGGTGCCGCTGAGGATGCGCCAGGTGTCGCGCGTCATGTCCACCGTCAGGCCGCGCTTGATGTTGAGCAATGCACGCCGCGCGAAAAACGCGGGGCCGCCGTCCGTCAAGCCCGGCTCCACGCCGGCCGAGCCCAGTTCCAGCGAGAACGACGGCGCGTCGATGCCCCACACCATGGTATCGACCTGGCTGACCCTGGCCGCGTGCTCGGCCAGGCGGATGGCCTCGCCGATCGAGGCGCCCGAGACGGCGCTGTTAAATACGCTCTTGCCATCGAACAAAGTACGCATGCTGTTCACCGGCAAACCCATTTCCGTACGCGAATTGCCGATGTAGACGACGGCGGGCCGGTAGCGCGCCACGGCATACGTCTTGCCCCACACGCTGAGTTTTTCCGTCGTCGGCCGCAATCGCTGCAGCAGCGGGCTGTCCCACTGGTGCAGCAAGTACGGATCGACGTGGTAATTGACGGCGGAAACGAGGGCCAGCGCGGCCAGCGCACAGGCAAAGAAGATGGCGAGATAGCGGCGGGCGTTGGTATCCATGGTCAGCTTTGAAAGTAGAGAAATGGCGCTCAACGTCTGATCAGCGGTCCGTCCAGCACCCGCTGCGTATACGCCGCTTCGCGCGCATGTTCCACGCGATAGCGCTCGCGCGCCGCGCGCGTGGCCGCATGGTGGGCGTCGACGTTGGTCTGCGTCAGCTCCACGCCGAAATCGGCGGGAGGCGGCGTGTCGCCGCCGAACAGGCGCGCCAGGATCAAGCGGCCCACATTGTCCCGGTAATGCGACACTTCCCAGTAATATTGCATGTCCGGCTTGCCGCTGACGAGCGGAGTCGCTTCGGTCGTGATGCTGTTAAAGCCGGAAAAATCATACAGGCGCACGTCGCAGCCCTGCCGGCGGTGGCGCTCGACGACTTGCACCAGTCCCCGCTGCCAGGCCTGCATGGCATCCCACTTGCCGCGCCAGTGCAGCGCGTACAAGGTCAGCGCGTGCGTGGGGTTGATGTACATTCGCAGGCGCAGGCCGCCCCGGCACAGTTTGCCGATGCTGGCGTCGAGCGCTGGCGTCGATGAGGGCGTCGGCCCCAGGCCATCGCCGAATTCCTGCAGCCGCACGGGAATGGCTTCCGCCGTTCCCAGCCAATGCCTTATCCCCTTGATGGTGCACGTCTCGTCGCGCTGCCCATACAAGGCCAGGTTGGAACGGCAGACATCGCCGGCATTGCCGGTGAGGATGCGCACGCTGTCCTCCGTCATGTCCAGGGTCAGGCCGCGCTTCAGGTTGACGAGGGCGCGTTGGGCGAAAAAGCCGTGCCGGGCGCCCGTCAGGCTGTCCTCCACGCGCGCCGCGCCCATGTCCAGGGAAAACGTGGGCGCGTCTATGCCCCACACCATGGTCTCGACGCGGCTGACCCTGGCCGCATGCTCGGCCAGACGGATGGCGTCGCCGATCGAGGCGCCGGATACCGCGCTGTTGAAGATGCTCTTGCCGTCGAATAAGGCGCGCACGCCCGTCGGCAAGCCCAGTTCCGTGCGCGAATTGCCGATGTAGATGATGGCCGGCCGGTAGCGCGCCACGGCATAGGTCTTGGCCCAGGCGCCGAGCTTTTCATTGAGCTGGCGCGGGCGCTGCACCAAGGGACTGTCCCACTGGTGCAGCAGGTAGGGGTCGACCTGGTAGTTCAGCAGCGAGACGGCGCCCAGCGCCAGGAAGACGCAGGCGAAGAAACCGATGACGTAGCGGCGGGCGGCGGCATCCATGGTCAGAACTGGAAGTAGAGAAATTCGGTGACGCGGTTCATGCCGAAGATACAGGCGACGAACAGCGCGGCCAAGCCTACGCTCCAGCGGGACGTGGGCCGCCAACTGAAAGCCCAGCGTCCCGCAGGCTGAAAGATTCTTTCAATGGCGGGCTCGTAGAGAAAGAATATTTCTTGCGTGTTCGGCGCCTTGAAAGCCAGCAGCATCGCCGCCAGCAACACGGGCAAGCCGGGACCGGCCAGTTCGATCCAGCGGATGCCGTCGAATGCGGGCTGCCAGCCCCATTGCGCCAGGCTGGGCGCGTGGCTGGCCAGCCCGCGCGGCAGGCTCACGCCATTCGCGCCCACCAGCGCGCCCGCGATGTCCCAGGCTGTGGCCACGTCGGGCGCGCGGAAGAAGATCCAGGCCAGCATGACGGCAAGAAAAGTCAGGACGCCGGGCCACCAGCGCAGCCAGCAGTACCCCGGCGCCGCGCCGAAGAGCCGCTGCCACGCCTGCTGCAGCACCAGGTACAGGCCGTGCAAGCCGCCCCAGATGACGAAGGTCCAGCCGGCGCCATGCCACAGGCCGCCCAGCAGCATGGTCAGCATCAGGTTGCGGTAGCGCATGGCCTCGCCGCGCCGGCTGCCGCCCAGCGGTATGTATAAATAGTCGCGCAGGAAACGCGACAAGGTCATGTGCCAGCGGCGCCAGAAGTCGGCGATATTGGCCGCCTTGTACGGCGAATTGAAGTTCAGCGGCAATTTCACGCCGAACAGGCGCGACAGGCCGATGGCCATGTCCGAATAGCCGGAAAAGTCGAAATACAGCTGGAAGGTGTAGGCCAGCACGCCGATCCACGCTTCGATCAGGGTTGGCTGGGCGCCGGCCGCGAAGACGGGAATGGCCAGCGGCGACAGGTTGTCGGCGATCAGCACCTTCTTTGCCAGCCCGATGGTGAATATCGACAGGCCGACGGCGAAATTGGCGGCGCGCGGATGGGCATTGGCCGGGTCGGCGAATTGCGGCATCATGTCGCGGTGGTGCAGCACGGGGCCGGCGATCAGGTGGGGAAAGTAACTGACGAACAGCACGTAATGGATGAAGCGGTATTCGCGTACCTCACCCCGGTAGCAATCGACGAGAAAGGCGATCTGCGTGAAGGTAAAGAACGAGATGCCGATCGGCAGGATGATGTCGAGGCCGTGCCACGGCAGGCTGTCAGCGCCAGCACCGGCAGCCACGGCGACGGCATTGATGCTGTCGATGAAGAAATTGGCATATTTGTAGTACGCGAGCAGCCCCAGGTTCAGCGCCAGCGCCGCGACCAGCACGCGCTTGCGGGCCGCGCCGGCGCGCGCGCCGATCAGCCGCCCCGCGCCGTAATTGACGCAGATCGAGGCCAGCAGCAGCGGCAGGTAGCGCACATCCCACCAGGCATAGAAGAACAGCGAGGCGAGCGCCAGCCAGGCGGTTGGCGCCAGGCGGCGCCAGCTGGCGGACACACCGGCGGCAGGCGCCAGGCGGTCGAGCAAAAAATAGCCGGCCAGCACGATGGGCAGATAGCCGAACAGAAAGGCGAAGGAGTTAAACAGCATGTTGTCTCCTGGCAGGCAGTGACTGCGCCTGGTAGTAACAATCGACGATCTGCGCCGCCACCCTTTCCCACGTAAAGCGTTCCACCAGGGCTTGCACGCGGCAGCGCTCGGGCGGCTGCGCCAGCAGGTCGAGGATGGCCTGGCGCTGTGCGGCGCCATCGTCCCAGCGCACCTTGCGCAGCGCAAACACGGAGTCGGGCAAGTCCAGCGCGCTTTGCGCCGTCATGACGACGGGCGTGCCGGCCGCCAGCGCTTCGAGCACGCTCAAGGGAAACACCTCGCCCTGGCTGGGCAAGGCCGCCACGGCCGCCGCATGGTAGGCGCTGGCCAGCAGCGGGTCGGCATGGTCGAGTGCGCCGAGCCAGCTGACGTGCGGCAAGTCCAGCAACTGCTGCAGATACGCCTGCTGCTCGCGCGGCGCGGCGCCGATCAGCACCAGGGGCAAGCCGGCGCCTGCCAACGCCTGAGCCAGGCCCAGCTGGTTTTTATACGGTGAAATGCTGCCCACCATCAACGCGAACGGCCCGGCAATGCCCGTCTCGCGCAGGAACAGGTCGCCATTGGCCGTGAAAAAATGCGGGTTGATTCCATTTGGCAAGACGCGGATGGTATCGGCCCGCATGCCGAAACCGTGCACGATGGCATCGCGTTCGGCGTCGCCCAGGGCGATCACCACGTCGGCCAGCTGCAAGGCGCGCCGCGTTTGCGCATAGCTCGTTTGCACCATCCATTCCGTCAGGCGCCCGGCCAGCCGGTCGGCCAGCCGCGCCCGCCAGGCGCTGGCGCGGCCCCAGCCGGGAGACAGCAGCGGCGACAGCACCACGGGCACGCCTTGCTCGCTGGCCATCTCCATGATGCGGTAAGTGCCATTGCTTGCCGAAAACACGTGCAGCACGTCGAAATCGGCCAGCCGCTCATGGTTGGCGTCGACCAGCTGCACCTCCAGGGGCCGCGCCGGCTGCCGGGGCAGCCGGTTCAGCGCGGCAATGGTTTCGCGTACCTGGATCTGCAAGCCGCCGTCGCGCTGGAACAGCATCGGGTAGGACAAGATACCGACACGCATGGTCATCCTTTCGTGCGCCCGCGCCGCTGCTGGCGGCTCAGTGCGGTGATTTGACTGCCAGCCAGCGGCCGGCCAGCTTGCGTTGCAATAACAGAAATTCGCCAGCGAGCTCATGCTTCAACAGGAACAGACCGGCCAGCCAGCACAGCAAGGTGACCAGCGCCGTGCCGGTCAGCGCCAGCAATGCCGGCGTATCGGCAGGCAGCCACAGCAGCGAAGCGACGGGCGCGACGGCGCTAAAGCCGCAGAGCAGCAGGCTCTTGCGCAATGCCCGCGCGAGGATGCGCCAGTCGAGTGCGCTCAAGCGCCGCAGGGAGCCATAATTGAGCCAGCTGCGCAGCACGTTGCTCAGCACCACGGCCCAGGCCACCGCCACCAGGCCGAACGGCGCCGCGGCCAGCAGCAGCGCCACTTTGATACCGCTGGCGCAGGCATCGAGCCGCACTTGCGCATGCAGCTGGCCCGTCGCCACGAACAGATAGCGGGCCATGCTGAACATGCTATACACGGCCGAGGACAGGCACATGATGCGGATCAAGGGCACACATCCGATCCATTGCGCGCCGTACAACACCTTGACCAGGGGCAAAGCCATGCAGGCGAGAAAGAGAAAAAACGGCCACGCCAGTGCCGTCATGTAGCTGATCGTACGCAAATACACGCGTTCCGCCCCGCCCTGCCCGCCTTGGCCGCCCCCTTCCCGCGCACGGGCCGCGAACAGGGGAAACACGACGGGAGAAATCGCGCTGGTGATGGCCTGGTTAAAAATATTGAGCACGCTTTGCGCCTTGCCGAACAGGGCCAGGCTTTCAACGCCGATCAGCTTGCCGATGATGAGGTCCGGCGCCGCCACGCCCGCCTCGTCGACGAGGCCGCCCCCCGTCGCATACGCGCCAAACCGGGCAATGTCGCCCATCCCGCGCCGTCCTGGCAGCCACGGCAGTTCGCGGGGCCGCACCAGCAGGCTCACCAGCAGCGAAGCGCAGGAACCGGCCAGCGCCGCCCACACCATGCTCATGTAACTGTAGCCCTGCAGCGCCAGCAACACGGCCACCAGCAGGTTGACCACGCTGTTGGCCGCGTTGATGGCGTAAATGGCGCGAAAGCGCAGTTGCCGGCGCAGCATCGGCAAGGTCAAGGCGCTGAACGGGATCAGGAGGAAATTGAGCGACAGCAAACGCAGCACGAGGGTCAGCCGTGGTTCGCCATAGAAATGCGCGAGCGGCGCGCTGGCCAGCAGCACCAGGGCCGCCAGCAGCCAGGCGACGAGCAGGCTGGTGGCCAGCGCGGCCCGCAGTTTCAAGGCATCGAGCTGCTTTTCCTGGATCAGGTATTGCCCCACACCAAAGTCGCGCACCACTTGCGCCAAGGCCACCAGCACGGCCCCCAGTGAATACACACCCACCTCGGCCGGCGTCAGCAGGCGCGACAGCACCATGGTGGCGACAATGCCCAGCAGCAGCACCGTGTATTTCTCGGCAAACGAAAAGAAAAACGAATGGCGGGTGGCGCTCATGCGGGCCGCCCGCGCCTACACCAGGCCGGCGTAAAATGCGCGCAGCTGGCGTTCCAGGCGCGGCATCGAATAGCGCTGCACGGTTTCCTCGCGCGCCAGCCGCCCCATGCGGGCGCGCCGGGGCGCGTCCATCAGCAGCTGCGCCACGGCGACGCAGGCGGCGTGCTCGTCGGCAAGCGGCAGCAATAGTCCGCCTGCGCTATCGTGCAGGATATCGTACGTGCCCGGCACGTCCGTCCCCACGGCCGGCACGCCGCAGGCCATGGCCTCGATGGTGGCGATGCCGAAGCCTTCGTTCTTACTCAGCAGCACATGCAGGTCGAAGGCCGGCATCAGCAGCTCGATGCGCTGCTGGAAACCGGCAAACACGACTCTGTCCTGCCAGCCCGTCTGCTGCGCCTGCTGCCGCAGCATGGCTTCCAGCGGCCCGGTGCCCACCAGCACCAAATACAGGTTGGGAAACTGCGGCGCCAACCGGGCAAACAGGGCCAGCAGCGCTTGCGGACGCTTTTGCGCGGAGAGCCGCGCCACGGAGCCGAGCACGAGCGCGTCCGGCGGCAGCCCCAGTTGCTTGCGCGCCTGTATTCTCCGTTCGGGCGAGACGATAAACGTCTCCGTATCGACGCCATTGGGAATGACGGCCAGCCGCGTCTGCGGCGCCAGCATGTCGCGGTAGAGGTCGAGGAAATGCCGCATGGCCGACGGCGACACGGCATACACGCCTTTGACCCCGCGAAAAGCCTCTTCCAGCCGGGGCCGCTGCCAGGCGCTGAAGGCTTCCAAAGGAAACGCATTGTGCACGCTGATCACGGCCGGCAGCCGGCATTGCCGCGCCAGCCACAGGATGGAAGCGCCGTAACTGGTCCAGCAAAACGCCACGTGGACGAGGTCGGGCCGCAGCCGCCGCAGCCGCCACGCACCCGTGACCCTGGCGCGCAGCCAGTTCCAGCGGCGCCACGCCCAGTGTTCGAGAAACAGCGGCGGTTCATACACGCGCACTTGCATCTGCCCTGCACGCAAGCCTTGCGCCCAGGCAGTAAAACCGGGAAAGCGCCGCAGCGCCAGCACGCTGTCGTAGCCGTTCGCGCCCAGTATGCTCGCCTCCTGCGCCATGCGCAGCTCCATGCCGCCCAGCTCGCCCGAATAACTGCTGATGACGATGCGCGGCAAGCGTTTTCTACGTCCCCGCCACGCTTCATGGAAGAAACCACGCAGCCAGGCCCGTTCCCACTGGCGCAGGAACAGGTCGGCGTGGTCGCGCCGCAGCCAGGCCCGCACGGCGCCCAGGGTATCGCGCACATATCTGCCCAGCATCCAGCGCGGCACGCCGAATAACTCCACGCTGGGCGCCAAGGTCGCCAGCCGGCACTGGCCCCGGCCAAACAGCATGGCGCGGCGCAAGATCCAGGCCCGCTGCACGTGCGGGGCGCGGATGATGTGCGCCACCCGCGCCTGCGGACAGAACCAGGATGGGTTTCCAGCCGCATGCATCTCCAGGTTGAGCCGGGTTTCACTGCCCATGGCGTAATTGGCGCCCTGCGGGCCGATGCTTTCGTCATAGCGGGCGCCCGCCTCGAAGATGCGGCGGCGAATCGCCATGTTGGCGCCCCACACGAGGCCCGGATAGATGGGGGCGTCGGGCAAATCGGGGCTGGTGATGCCCCACGTCAAACCGACCGGGGTCAGGCGCAGCAGCCACTCGGCCGGCTGTTCGCGCCAGGCGGGCACGATGGCGCCGCCGAACAGCGCGTAGCCGGGGTGCGCGCGCGCGCAGTCCTGCAGGCGGCACAGCCAGTCGTGCGCCGGCATGGCATCGTCGTCGCCAAAGACGAACAGCTCGCTGCCATCGCCGCCCAGCCGCAAGGCGTGCTCGACGGCTCCGTTCAGGGCGGGACTGCGGCCGCGCCGCGCCACGTGGACGGAACTCAAGGGCAGGCGCCCGCGGAAGGCGGCGATCACCTGGGCCGTGGCGTCCGTGCTGCCATTGTCGGCGATAACGAGGCGCCAGCCTCCCACGGGCGGTCGCAAGCCCATGTAGGCGCGCAATACCTGGGGCAAGGTGCCGGCGCCATTGTAGGTCGCCATGAGAACGGTCAACAAGGACATGCCTCCTTGGTCTTACCATGACAAAACTATGTACGACAGCAGTGTTGATCCAGTGTACTGAACCTGTCCGCCAGCCCGTTGACAGGCATCAAGACCTTGCCAACCCGGGCACAACCAGGAGCGCCCCCTTTCATGCGCGACATACTGATTACCATCATCATCCTGGGCTCCCTGCCCTTCATCCTGAAGGCGCCGGCCATCGGCGGCCTGATGTGGGTCTGGGTCAGCGTGATGAACCCGCACACGCAGGGCTGGGGCTTTGCCACCCACATGCCCTTCGCCTTCATCATCGCCATCGCCACCCTGATCAGCCTTGCGATGACGCGCGAGCCGAAAAACCTGCCGCTCACGCCCGTCAGCGTGCTGCTGCTGCTGTTCGTCGCGTGGATGAACGTCACGGCGCCGTTTGCCCTGCTGCCGGAATCGTCGTGGGTGCAGTGGAACAAGGTCATGAAGATCATGCTGATGAGCTTTGTGATCATGATGGTGATACGCACGCGGCGCGACATCGTGCGCCTGGTCTGGGTGCTGGTGGGCTCGATCGGCTTTTATGGCGTGAAGGGCGGCATCTTCACCATCCGCAGCGGCGGCACGGAACGGGTATGGGGTCCGGAAGAAACGTTTATTGGCGATAACAACGCGTTGGCCCTGGCCCTGATCATCACCATCCCCCTCATGTATTACCTGCAGCAAAACACGGATAAACGCTGGGTGCGCCATGGCTTGTCCGCAGCCATGCTGCTGTCGGCCCTGGCCGCGCTGGGCTCGTATTCGCGCGGCGGGCTGCTCGCCATCGCGGCCATGGGCCTGTTCATGTGGCTGAAAAGCGACCGCAAGCTGGTGCTGGGCGCGCTGCTCGGTGCGGTCACACCACTGCTGCTGGCCTTCATGCCCGAGCGCTGGGCCGAACGCATGGACACCATCAACAGCTACCAGGACGATGAATCGGCCATGGGCCGCCTGAATGCCTGGCGCATGGCCTGGAACCTGGCGCGCGACCGCTTTCCCGGCGGCGGCTTCGACGTATCCGACGCATCCGTCTTTGCCCGCTATGCACCGAATCCCATGGACGTGCATGCGGCGCACAGCATCTATTTCCAGGCCCTGGGCGAACACGGCTTCGTCGGCCTGTTGATCTATCTGGCGCTGGGCGTCGCCACCTGGCGCACGGCGGCCGTCATCATCCGCCGCACGCGCGGCCAGCCGGAACTGCGCTGGGCGCACGGCCTGGCCACCATGAGCCAGGCCAGCCTGATCGGCTTTGCCGTGGGCGGCGCCTTCCTCAGCCTGCTGTACTTCGACATGCCGTACTACCTGATGGCCGCGCTCATCGCCACGCGCATCATCGTCGAGCGGCAAGCGCCGGCCCCGACATCGCGCCAGGCCAGGGTCAAGGCCCAGGCCGCCATCGCGGAGCAGCCATGACGACCACCCTGTCCATCCTGATCTACCACCGCGTGCTGGCGCGGCCGGATCCGCTGTTTCCCGGCGAAGTCGATGCGGCCCTGTTCGAGCGCCAGCTGCGTCTGTTGAAGCGTTTTTATGCGCCGCTGCCCCTGGCCGAGGCCGTGCAGCGCCTGCAAGAGGGCAACTTGCCGCCGCGTGCCGCCTGCATCACCTTCGACGACGGCTATGCGGACAATGCGCAAGTCGCGCTGCCATTGCTGCAGCGCCACGGCTTGCACGCCACGTTTTTTATCGCCACCAATTATCTCGATGGCGGACAGATGTGGAACGACACAGTGATCGAGGCCATGCGCCAGGCGGCCGGCCCCGTGATGGACTTGCGGGAACTCGGCCTGGACTGCCTGCCCGTCGCCAGCCTGGCGCAGCGGCAAGCGGCCATCGCCGCCTTGCTGGGCCAGCTCAAATACCTGCCGTTCGACCGGCGCCAGCAACTGGCCCTGCAGATCCGCCGCCAGGCGGGCGCCACGGGCGGGCCGCCAGCCATGCTGAGCACGGCCCAGCTGCGCCAGCTGCAGGCGGCGGGCATGGGCCTGGGCGCGCACACGGCCAGCCACCCGATTCTGTCCACCTTGCCGGACCACGCCGCGCAGCGCGACATTGGCGACGGCAAGCGCCAGCTGGAAAGTGTGATCCAGGCGCCCGTCACCCTGTTTGCGTATCCGAACGGCAAGGCCGGGCGCGACTATGGCGCGCCGCACGTGGCGATGGTGCGCCGTCTGGGTTTCCAGGCGGCCGTGACGACGGACTGGGGCGTAGCGCGCCCCGGCGCAGGTCTCGACCTGCTGCAGCTGCCCCGCTTTACGCCGTGGGATCGAGGACGCCTGGCGTTTCTGTGGCGTTTGCGGCAAAACCGCCGGCAAGCGCACCCAGCGCACCCGGATGCTGGCTGAGCCACTGTTCCAGCATCAGCAGCAGCCACACCATGGTGCCGTGATAGGCCGGGTGTTCCGCCAGCAAGCGCCCCTTTAAATCGTCGATGAAGGCGGGCCGCACGATGCCGCGCCCGCGCAGCTGCGTGAGGTTGTCGAACGCAAATTCGCGCAGCGGCGCGTGGCTGTGCAGCCACTGGCCGAAAGGCAGGCCAAAGCCGTGCTTCTTCTTGCGCACGATGGCCGGCGGCAGGATTTCCGCCAGCGCCCGCTTGAAGAAGGGCCGCAGCCGCCTGCCGTCGAGCTTGTCCCGTGGCGCGAGGCGCGACGCAAACGCCACCATCGCATCGTGCAGGAAGGGAAACGCCGCTTCGACGCCGGCCAGCTCGCATGCCTTGCGGACCTTGAACAGGTCGTTGTCGGCCAGCGTAAAGCGCATGTCCAGGGCCAGCAATTCATTGATCTGGCTCAAGCCCTGGCCTTGCCGCTCCCAATACGCGCCATTCACGCATCCGGGCGCCATGCCCGGGTCGATGGTGTCGATGAAGCCCGCTTCCAGCACCGTGCGGTAGCCATGGCGCAGCAGCAGGTTATAGCCGTCGAGTCTGGCCGGCAGCGGCAGGCTCGCCTGTTCGATGTAGCGGCGCGCCTTGTCGCCCAGGCGCCAAGGCGCGCCCTTTTGCTGGCGGAAGAGCAACGGCTCGATGATGGCCTGGCGCAGCATGACGGGCAAGCGCTCGTACTGCGACAGCAAGGCCTGGTGCGCATAGCGCTCATTACCGCCAAACAATTCATCGCCGCCGTCGCCGCCCAGCAGGCGGATCACACCATCCTCGCGCGCCATCTGCGCGCAATAGTAAGCGGGAATGGCCGAGGCGTTGCCGAAAGGCTGGTCGAAGATGGCCGCCATGGCGGGAATCGCGGCCAGCACGTCGGCTGGCGTCACGTAACGCTCGTGGTGGATGCTGCCCGCGTGCCTGGCGGCCAGGCGCGCATACGCCATTTCGTCATAGCCGGGCGCATCGAAACCGATGGAATACGTGCGCGCGGGCCGGCCCGTCACCTGGCCCATGATGGCGGCCACGGTGGAACTGTCCGTGCCGCCGCTGAGAAACGCCCCCGTGTCCGCCCCATCCGCGCCCAGGCTGCTTTCCACGGCCTGGCGCAGCAGGCGCAGGAATTCCTGCTTGTTGCTGGCAAAGCTGGCCCGCGTGCGCCCCGCTGGCGGCTCGTGAAAGGCCAGCTGCCAGTAGCTGCCCTTGCATTGCTTGCCGCCCCGCACATGCAGGTATTCGCCGGGCAGCAAACGCTGCTGGCCAAGATAGGCCGTGGCCGGGCCGGGCACCATGTGGAAGAACAGGTAGTGATACAGCGCTTGCGGATCGAGCGCGCCGCGCACGGATGGATGGGCCAGCAAGGCATCCAGCGAGGACGCAAAGAACAGGCCCTGCGCATTGCTCGCATAGCTGAGCGGATGCATGCCGGCGCGGTCCACGGCCAGCAGGGCCGAGCCGGAAAAGGCATCGAGGATGGCTAAACAGAAAGGACCGGACAGGCTGGCGCAGGCGGCCACGCCCCGGCTCAGCCACAGGGACGCGAGGCGGCACGCCACGTCATCGGCAGAACCGTCGAGCATGGGCCGGCCCCAGATGGCCACTTGCAAGCCATCCTGCTGATATACATGGCGGCTGCCGTCGATGGCGGCCACGGCCACGCCGCCCACCTCGCTGATACAGGCGGCCTGCGGCGCGCTATCGAAACGCGACAGGGGCGCGGCCATGCCGGCCAACGCAGTAGGTGCGGCGCCATCGGCATCGGCGGTGGCCAGGCCCGCGGCGCCGCCCGCCGCCAGCCAGCCGCACAGCCCGCTCATACGAGCACCTCGGCCGGCAGCGGATGGCCGAGAAACGCCGTCGGGCTGGCCGTCAAGCCATACGCGCCCGACTGGAACACCACCACCAGGTCGCACTCCTCGGCGCGCGCCAACTCCATCTGGTCGGCCAGCAAGTCCAGCGGCGTGCACAGCGGCCCCACGACGGACGCCACTTCGCGCGGCCCGCCGTGCAGCCGGTTGCCGATGGCTACCGGATAATTCTTGCGGATCAGCTGACCAAAATTGCCCGAAGCGGCCAGGTGATGGTGCAAGCCGCCATCGGTCACGAGAAAGACCTGTCCATGCGACACCTTGCGTTCGAGCACCTTGCACACATAGATACCGGCCTCCGCCACCAGATAGCGGCCCAGTTCCAGGTTCAGGCGCACGCCGGGCGCCGCCTGGGCCAGCAGATCGAGCTGCCGCTGCAAGCCGTCCGCGACGGGCGCCAGGTCGAGCGCCTGGTCGCCGGGAAAATACGGCACGCCGAAGCCACCGCCGATATTCAGCGTGCGCAAGGGCGACGGCGCGCTGTCGGCCAGTTGCAGGGCCAGCTGCACGCTGAGCGCCTGCGCATCGGCCAGGGCCGCCCCCGACAGGCTTTGCGAGCCCGCATACAGGTGAAAGCCGTGAAAATCCAGCCCCAGCTGGCCGATGCGCCCCAGCAGCGCAGGGACGCGGGCCGCATCGACGCCAAACGGCTGCGCCCCGCCGCCCATGCGCATGCCCGTGCGGCGCAAGGCGAAATCGGGATTCACGCGCACGGCCACCCTGGCCGTCACGCCCAGCCGTTCGCTGGCCAGCGCCACCCTTTCCAGCTGGGCGCCCGACTCCAGGTTGATCAGCACGCCGGCGGCCACCGCACGCGTCAGTTCGCCCTCGCTCTTGCCTGGCCCCGCAAAACTGATGCGTTCGGCCGGCATCGGCGTATCGAGCGCCGTGGTCAGTTCGCCGCCCGAGGCCACGTCGATGCCGTCGACCAGACCGGCCAGCCACTGCACCACGGCCGGCATGGGATTGGCCTTCATCGCATAATGCACGTGCACGCCGGCGGGCAAGGCGGCGCGCAGATCGGCCATGCGGCGCGTGATGTGCGCGCGTTCATAAGCGTAGAACGGCGTGCTGCCCACCCGCTGGGCCAGCTGGCGCAAGGGCACGCCGCCGAACTGCAGCATGTCGTTTTCCACGGCGAACTGCTGGCCCAAGGCCGAGTGCAACGGTAATTCCGTACTGCTCGAACGGATCAAGTCCTTCATGCCGTATCTCCTGATTGGACCGCATATGCCTGCGCCAGTTCCCTGGCCAGCAAGGGACGGTCGATCTTGCCGTTCGGGTTGCGCGGCAGCACGCCGTCGCGGATTTCCACCCACTGCGGCACCATATAGCTGGGAAGGCGGGCGCGGCAGGCAGCCAGCACCTTCTCGCGCAGCAATTCCACACCGGGTGCGGGCGTGACGAGCAAGGCGATGGCCTGGCCCAGCACGGCATGGGGCAAGCCCAGCGCGGCGGCCTCGCCCACCAGCCCGCTCGCATACACGACTTCCTCGATCTCCGCCGGGCTGACCCGGTAGCCCGACGTCTTGATCATGTCATCGCTGCGCCCCACGAAATACAGAAAGCCCTCCGCATCGCAGCGCACCGTATCGCCCGACCAGACGGCCAGTTCCGGCAGCACCAGGCCGCTGGCCTGCGGCGGCAGCGGCTTGAAGCGCTCGGCCGTGCGCGCCGCATCGTTCCAGTAGCCGAGCGCCACCAGCGCGCCACGATGCACCAGTTCGCCCGGTTCGTCGGCATCGCACACGCTGCCGTCCGGGCGCAGCACCAGCACTTCCGCATTGGGAATCGCCTGTCCGATGGAATCGGGGCGCCGCTCCAGCTGTTCCGGCGCCAGATAGGTGGAGCGGAACGCTTCCGTCAAGCCATACATCAGGTAAACCTGCGCGCGCGGCAGCGACTGGCGCAGCTTGTCCAGCGTGGAGCGCTGCATCACGCCGCCCGAATTGGTGATGTAGCGCAGGGGCGTGGACAAGGGCCAGCTCAGCTGCGACAGCTGCACCCACAGGGGCGGCACGGCGGCCAGGCCCGTGATGGCTTCCTGCTCGACGGCTTCGACGATATCGCGCAGCAGCAGATAATTCATCAGCACGGCGCAGGCGCCGCTGGCAAACGCCGTCGTCAGCTGGCTCAGGCCATAATCAAAGCTGAGCGGCAGCACGCACAAAATCCGGTCTTCCGGCGTATTGCGCAGATAGCCCGAGACGCTGAGCGCACCCGCCAGCATGTTGCGGTGCGACAGCACCACGCCTTTCGGGCGCCCCGTGCTGCCCGAGGTGTAAAGAATGGCGGCCATGTCCATGTCGATCGCCGCGTGCGGCCTGGGCGCGCCAAAGCCAGCTGCATTGGCGGGCGCTGCAGCCCATGGCAGCACGCGCAGCTTGCCCAGGTGTGTTGCCGTCTCCCCTTCGCCCGTCAGCAACACCGTCTGCAAGTCCGGGCAGGCGGCCAGCGCGGGGACCAGCTGGGCCAGGCGTTCGCGCGAGGTGACGAGGATGGCCACGTTGCAGTCGGCCAGGATGTACGCGACCTGATCCGGCTTGAGCAGCGGATTGACGGGCACGAACACGCCGCCGGCCGCCGCCGCGCCAAACATGGCGCTGACGTTTTCCGGGCGTTTTTCCAGGTATACGGCCACGCGCGCGCCACGCTGCAAGCCCAGGGTCAGCAAGGTATTTGCGCCATCGCGCACGGACTGCGCCAGCGCGCCATAGCTGAGCTCCTCGCCCTGCCACGACAGGGCCGGCGCGTGGGGTGCGCGCTGCGCCGTTTCGAAGATCAGATCGTGTATCAGTGTCGCCATCGTTTCATCCCGGGTTGTCATGATTGCCATGTATTCCCCTATGATTGGGACAAACGGGAGCGGCAGTGTTGATTTTTATCAAGTAAGCACCTCGCCCGACCGGTGGCGGCCTATCTGGCGCAATGCTTGAGGCCGCGCAACACCGATCACTGGCCGCTGCGCTCTAATGGACAGCGTTGGCTGCATAGCCGCCCCATCGTTGATCGCCATGGCCAGCCTCGCCCATTTCCGCCATTTTCCCCGCTTGCAACGGCTTGCCGCCAGCCTGCGCCAGCTGGGCTGGCGCGACAGCGCGTGGCTGGCCGTGGCGCGGCTGCTGGAAAGCGTGCCGGGCGGGCGCTGCGCGCTCTACCGCTATCAATTCGTGGCGCAAGCGGTGGCGCCCGGCTCGCTGTGCCGCGGACGCGGCCGGTCGATCGCTGTCGCGCCCTGCCTGGCGGAAGCGGACTTGCCGCCCGGTCCCGCACGCCGTCCCGGCGCGCTGCGCGAACGCTACCGGCAAGGCGCGCAATGCCTGGTGGCACGGGACAAGTCCGGCATGGTTGGCTGGATCTGGCTGTTGCGCCACGGCTGCCAGGAAGACGAGGTGCGCGCCCGCTATGCGCTGGCGTCGCAGCAGTCGTCGTGGGATCTCGACGTGTGGGTGCATCCCGAGCAGCGCGGCGGCCTGGTCTTCGCGCGCCTGTGGGAGGAAGCCAACGCCGTGCTGTACGCGCAGGGCGTGCGCTGGTCGTGCAGCCGCATCTCGCGCTTCAACCGCGCCTCGCTGGGCGCCCATGCGCGCCTGGGCACGCATGGGCTGGGCACGGCCACCTTTATCCGCTGCGGGCGCTGGCAATGGATGGCCGCCAGCCTGGCGCCGTATCTGCACCTGTCGTGCCGCCCCGACGACATTCCTTGCCTTGCCTTCGATACGTCGTCCCTGCCGCACTACCCATCCCTGGAGCTGACATGCCGCATCTTGAAGCAGTAAAACGCATCCTCGACACCACCCTGGGCTTGAACGGGCGCGCGCTGGAAGCCCACACGCCGCTGCTGGGCAGCGTGCCGGAACTCGATTCGATGGCCGTGATCGGCGTGATCGCCGCGCTGGAAGACCATTTCGGCATCCTTGTCGCCGACGACGACATCCACGCGCGCCACTTCGCCACCGTCGGCACCCTGCACGATTTCGTGTTTGCGAAGCTGCGACCATGAGCCGCGCCGCCATCGAAGCACTGCCGCTGCTGCCCTTCTTCCTGCCTGCCAGCGGCGGCCAGCGCTACTGCCTGCTGCACTTGCCGCCGCCGGGCCGCAGCGCGCGCGGCGGCATCGTGTATGTCCACCCGTTCGCCGAGGAGCTCAATAAAAGCCGCCACGTGGCCGCCGCGCAGGCGCGCGCCTTTGCCGCCGCCGGCTACAGCGTGCTGCAGATCGATCTGTTCGGCTGCGGCGACAGCAGCGGCGACTTTGGCGAAGCGCGCTGGGACATCTGGCGCAACGACCTGCACCTGGCTTGCGCGTGGCTGGCGCAGCGCGTCGACGGCCCGTTGACCGTCTGGGGCTTGCGCCTGGGCGCCCTGCTGGCCCTCGATTTCGCCAGCCGCGCGCCGCTGCCGCTCGCCCATCTGCTGCTGTGGCAACCGGAACTCGATGGTCGGCGCGTCATCGACCGCTTCCTGCGCCTGCGCCTGGCGTCGGGCATGCTGGCCGGCGGCGCGCGGGAAGCGCCCGGACATGCGCGCGCCGCGCTGGCGAATGGCGAGCCGGTGGAAGTGGCGGGCTACCTGCTGGCGCCGGAACTGGCGCACGCCATCGATGGGGTCAGCGCTTCCGCCCTGATGCCGGCGGTGCCGGTCTACTGGCTCGATTACCAGGCGCCGGGACAACATGCCCCGCCATTGCCGCAACTGGCGCGCGAATGGCGCGAACACGGCGCCGCCGTGCACGTGGCCAGCTTCGGCGACGGGCCGTTCTGGCACAGCGGCGAGCTGCTGGCGTGTCCGCAACTGCTGCACGCCACGCGTGCGCTGTGCCGCGACTGGCTCGACGAGGAAAGGAAGGCGCCATGAAGCGCGACAGCAGCCAGCAGCACCGCGCAGGGCACGCCGTGCGCGAGCTGGCGCTGCGCTTTCGCAGCGCGGCAGCCGTTCCCGATGTCGGCCCCGGTGACGACGAGGCGCACGCGCACATGGTCGGCATCCTCAGCCTGCCCGCCGCACCCGGCCCGCGCGGCGTCTTGATCGTTACGGGCGGGCCGCAGTACCGGATCGGCAGCCACCGCCAGTTCGTCCTGCTGGCCCGCGCCCTGGCCGCGCAAGGCTGGCCCGTGCTGCGTTTCGATCTGCGCGGCATGGGCGACAGCGAGGGCGGCGCGCACGATTACCGCGCGGCCGGTCCCGACATCGCCGGGGCGCTGGCGCAATTCTTCGACGCCGTGCCGTCCTTGCGCGAAGTGGCGCTGTGGGGCTTGTGCGACGGCGCCACGGCGGCCGCCTGCCATGCGCCGCGCGACGCACGCGTCCATGCCCTGGTCCTGCTCAACCCCTGGGTGCGCAGCGACGCCGGCCTGGCACGCGCCACCTTGCGCCACTATTATTTGCGGCGCCTGCTGCAAGGCGCGTTCTGGCGCAAGCTGGCGGGCGGCGGACTGCAGCTGGGCGCCAGCCTGGCGTCGCTGCGGCAGGTGGCGGCCGCCACGCAGACACCGGCAACGCAGGAAGACGATGCGCCCGCGCCAGCCCTGCTGCGGGCGCTGACGCAATTCCAGGGCAAGGTGCTGCTGATCCTCAGCGGCGACGACCTCGGCGCGCGCGAGTGGCAAGCGCTGGTCGCTGACGACCCGGCATGGCGCGGCGTCACAGCGCGCGCGCAATGGACGCAGGCGCAGGTCGAGGGTGCCAACCACACGTTCGCCAGCGCCGCCTGGCGCGGCGACGTGGAACAGCTGTGCGCACGGTGGCTGCAGTCATGGTAGCGACCACGCCGGACGCGGCCCGACCAAAACGGGTGCTGATGGTCGCCTACCATTTTCCGCCGCTGTCCGGCGGCAGCGGCATTTTGCGCACCCTGGGCTTTGCGCGCCATTTGCCCGAGTGCGGCTGGCAGCCGTTGGTGCTCAGTCCCAGTCCTGTCGCGTATGCGCAGAAAGGAACGTCGCAGCTGGCGCAGATCGGAGAGCGCGCCACCGTGCGGCGCACCCTGGCGCTGGACGCGGCGCGCCATTTGTCCATCGCCGGACGCTATCCGCGCTGCCTGGCCCTGCCCGACCGCTGGAGTTCCTGGTGGCTGAGCGCCGTGCCGGCCGGCCTGCGCATGATCCGCGAGTATCGTCCCGATGCCATCTGGTCGACCTATCCGATCGCCACGGCGCACCTGATCGCGCTGACCCTGCAAAAACTCAGCGGCCTGCCGTGGGTCGCCGACCAGCGCGACCCCATGCTGGACGACAGCGACCCGCTGGCGCCGTATCCGCCCGAGCCGCGCCTGCACCGCATGCATGCATGGATCGAACAGCGCATCGCGGCGCGCAGCGCGGCCATCGTCTGCACCACACCGGGCGCCATCGATGCGCACCGGCGCCGCCTGGCGCAGCTGACGCGCGAGCGTTTCCACCTGATCGAGAATGGCTACGATGAAGACGGCTACCCGGACAGCCCGGCGCGCACGGGCCACCGCAGCCGCTTTTTGCTGCTGCACAGCGGCGTCATCTACCCGTCCGAGCGCGACCCGCAAGCGCTGTTCGAGGCCCTGGCCCGGCTGCGCCAAGACGGCGTGCTGCATGCGCGCAATTTCCAGCTGGTGCTGCGCGCCACGGGCCACGATGCGTGGCTGGCGGGCCTGCTGGCGAGGCACGGCGTCCAGGACCTGGTCAGCCTGGAACCGTTGCAGCCGCACGGCGCGGCGCTGCAGGAAATGCTGGCCGCTGACGGCCTGCTGCTGCTGCAGGCGGCCAACTGCAATGCGCAGATTCCCGCCAAGCTGTATGAATACCTGCGCTGCCGCCGCCCTATCCTCGCGCTGACCGACCTGGCGGGCGACAGCGCGGCCAAGCTTCGCCACTGCGGCATCGACACCATCGGCCAGCTGGCCTCGAGCGGCGACTGCGCGCGCGCGCTGCTGCGCTTCCTCGAGCTGGCGCGCCATGGCCGCGCGCCGCTGGCCAGCCCCGCGGCCATCGCCCTGCAATCGCGGCAAGCCCGCAGCAACGCCCTGGCCGATGTGCTGGACCAGGTCAGCCACAGGAGTCCGACATGAAGCATCGCTTGTTAGCCTGCACCCTCGCCGCCTGCTGCGCCAGCGCCAGCGCCGCCGATTGCCCGCCCTACGTCAAGCGTACGCCGGGCGGCGACTACACGAACGCGGAAGACCGCGACGGTCTGTCCGTGATTGAAAAATTCCATTTTTCGCGCGCCGTGGAAACGCTCACGCAAGGCATGACGGGCAGCCTGGGCGCCGACATCGGCTACACCCTCGAGCACTTCCCGAACCACCACCGGGCGCTGGCGTCGATGGCCAAGCTGGGGTTGCGGCTGAAAAGCGCGCAGCCGGTGGGCGCCCGTTACACGGTCAGTTGCTACTTCGAGCGGGCGATCGCCTTCGCGCCGCAGGACGTGACGGCGCGCATGGTGTTTGGCAACTACCTGCTGGCCACGGGCCAGGATGCGATGGCGCTCGAACAGCTGGACTCTGCCAGCCGCCTGGCACCCGACCAGGCCACCATCCAGTACAACCTGGGCCTGATGTACGTGAAAAAGAAGGAATACGAAAAGGCCAGCGCACACGCGCAAAAAGCCTATGCGCTGGGCTTCCCCTTGCCGGGGCTGAAGAACAAGCTGAAGGCGGCTGGCAAGTGGAAAGAACCGCCGCCGGCGCCGGCCGTCGTCGAAGCGAAGGAAGCACCGAAAACCGAGGAACCGGCCGTGCCGCCAGTCGAAGAACCTAGCGGGGAATGACGGCCGGCCGCTGGGCCACGCTCAGATGCCCCGTCGGCGAGGCGGCCAGCGCGGCGGCCAGATCGCGCCGCGATTGCGCCTTGTCGGCGGCCTCGCTGATGAACGCCAGTTCGGCCGGCTGCAGCGCGGTGACGGTGAGCAGCAGCACTTCGCCATATGGCGTATCGAACGATGGCGCGATGCTGCTTGCGCCCTGGGCAAGCAGCACGCCCACCTGTCCGTGTTCATCTTCCAGGCCTGCCG
The DNA here is from genome assembly GCF_051380725.1 of Janthinobacterium glycogeni. NCBI lineage: Bacteria > Pseudomonadati > Pseudomonadota > Betaproteobacteria > Burkholderiales > Oxalobacteraceae > Janthinobacterium > Janthinobacterium glycogeni. Next base: position 482,686 of record NZ_JBNYXP010000003.1, read on the forward strand.
GGGCATCGCGCACGTCCAGCACCATCGACACGCTGCCGTGGCGCTGCACCAGCAAGTCGATGGAGCCATGGTCGGCCACGTTCTGGCTGACCTGGTAAATCAGGTCGAACAGCCAGGAATGCGCCACGTCCTTGCCGTCGAAGGCGGACAGCGGCGCCTCGATGCACACTTCGAGCAGGTGGCCGCGCGGCACAAATACGTCGTCGTCATCCTCGAACGGATCGCTCAAGCCATCGCTGGCGATGATGACGGTATCGGCCCGGCGGATCACCCTCCAGGCCTGGCGCAGCGATGGCCAGCGGGGGCCGCCCATGAAGGCGGGATTGACGAGGGGCGCCAGCACGTCGGCGTCGACGTCGCCCAGGGTGGCATAGAAGGCGTCGCGCGCGGCGCAGGCCGTGGCCAGCATCTGCGCGCCCGCAGCCTTGCCGACGACGGCGTCGTCTGGTTGCGGTACTTGCGGGATAGCGTGTTCGTTTTGAGACATGGCGATACTCTGAGAATTAGTCGGCGGGGGGAAAGTCTTCATTATTGCGGGGCAGATAGCCCCAGATGCGCGCGACCCGGTCCCGCACCTCGAAATCGAAGCCGATGCGCTGGAGCTCCGGCACGATCCACACGCCGTGGTCGATGATTTTCTTCGGCAGCAGCATGGCCACGTGTTCTTCCGAGTACAGGCTGATGTCGAACCACTCAACGCCCAGGAACGGGAACGGCGGGTGGTAATCCCATTCCGTATCCCAGCGCGAGACGTAGCCGGTGACGGAGCCGTAGCGGTACGACGGCACCCAGTCGGTCTGCCCGCGCATGAAGGCCAGCAGCTCGTTCCACTTGCAGTCGTTGGCGGCGCCGGCCAGATTGCGCCGCGCGATGTGGCCGCGCAGCTTGCGCTTGATGTCATCGCCGCCGGCATCGGCCAGCGGCAGGCTGGGGTCCGCCACCAGGGCCATCAGCGGGCGACCGGCTTGACTTTGGACGCGGCCAGCACGGCGCGCTGGCGGGCCGTGTCGATATCGTCGGCCGTGGCCAGCGCCACGCCCATGCGGCGGCGGGCGAACGATTCCGGCTTGCCGAACAGGCGCAAGTCGGCGCCCGGCACCTTCAAGGCCTCGGCCACGCCTTCGAAGGCGATGCCTTTCGCTTCCAGCTGGCCGTAGATGACGGCCGAGGCGCCTGGCGAACGCAGCGCCACGTTGACGGGCAAGCCCAGGATGGCTTTCGCGTGCAGCTCGAATTCGCTCTGCACCTGACTGGCCATGGTGACCATGCCCGTGTCGTGCGGACGGGGGCTCACTTCCGAGAACCACACCATGTCGTCCTTGACGAACAGCTCCACGCCGAACAGGCCCAGGCCGCCCAGATTGTCCGTCACCTTGCGGGCGATCTCGCGCGAACGCTCGAGGGCCAGCGGCGCCATGCGGGCCGGCTGCCACGATTCCACGTAGTCGCCGTGCACCTGCAAGTGGCCGATCGGCTCGCAGAACTGCGTCTCGACCTGTCCCGACGCGCCCACGGCGCGCACCGTGAGCAAGGTGATTTCGTAATCGAAGTCGATGAAACCCTCGACGATGACCCGGCCCGTATCGACCCGGCTGCCGCTGGCCGCATACGCCCATGCGGCGTCCACATCAGCGGCGCTTTCGAGCTTGGACTGGCCCTTGCCCGACGAGGACATCACGGGTTTCACCACGCACGGGAAGCCGATTTCCTGGCAAGCGGCCTGCAACTCCTGCAGGCTGCTGGCGAAGCGGTACGGCGACGTCGCCACGCCCAGGGTTTCGGCCGCCAGGGTGCGGATGCCTTCGCGGTTCATCGTCAGCACGGCCGCGCGCGCGTTCGGGATGCACGTGATCTGTCCCGCCGCTTCCAGCGCCGCCAGGGTGTCGGTGGCGATGGCCTCGATTTCCGGCACGATCAGATCCGGCTTTTCCAGGTCGATCAGGGCCGCCAGCGCCACGCCGTCGCTCATGTCGATCACGTGCGAGCGGTGCGCCACCGGGTGGCCCGGCGCGTTCGGATAGCGGTCGACGGCGATCACTTCCACACCCAGGCGCTGCAGCGAAATGATCACTTCCTTGCCCAGCTCGCCGGAACCGAGCAGCATGACTTTGATGGCGGTGGAAGACAGCGGTGTGCCGAAGGTGCGCGGTGCGATGGTGGTGCTAGTGGTCATGGCAGGGTCTGTAAGCGGATGGAAAGATGGCTGGGACTATAACAAATGCCGGCCATCTTGGACAGGGCGCGCCGCTGGCGTGCGGCCACGCTACCCCGCGTACGCCCGCTTGATCTCATCGATGTCGATCTTTTTCATGCCCATCATGGCCTTCATCACGCGCTGGGCCTTGACGGGATCGGGGTCGCCCAGCAGCTTGACCATGATGGTGGGCACGATCTGCCATGACACCCCGAACTGGTCCTTGAGCCAGCCGCATTGCTGCGCTTCCGGCGGCCCGCCTTTGGACAGCAGGTTCCAGTAGTGGTCGACCTCGTCCTGGGTTTCGCAATTGACCTGGAACGAGATCGCTTCGGAAAACTGGAACAAGGGGCCGCCATTCAAACCCGTGAACGTCTGGCCATCGAGCTCGAAGGCCACCGTCAGCACGCTGCCAGGCTCCTGGCCGTGGATTTCCTTGCCTTCCTCACCATAACGCAGGATCTGGCCGATCTTCGAATTGGGAAATATTTCCGTATAAAACCGGGCCGCCGCCTCGGCGTTGCCGTTGAACCATAAACATGGGGTAATCTTTTGTACGCTGTGCATGATGTCTCCCTAGTCCGAAACAGGAACGCCTTCCCTGTGCGGGAAGGACCGCCACCAATATAGTCATTATTGCGCCGCCGGGGCGCGCAATTTGCCTGTCCCTTGCGCGACATCGTCGCGCGCCAGCATGCCGGCGCCGGCCAGCAGCCGCAGCCGGGCCGATCGCCATTCCGCCTGGCAACGGATGCGCTCCTGCTGCGCCTCGAGCAGCGCCGACTGCGTATTGAGCATTTCCAGGATATCGGCCGCGCCCAGGCCGAACTTGCGCCGCACGCTGGCCAGGGCGTCCTGCGCCGCATCCAGCCACGCCTGCGACGCGGCCAGGTTCGCCAGCGCCGTGCTCGCTTCCGCATGCGTCTTCACCAGTTCCATCAGGGTCTGCTGCTGCACTTCTTCGGCTTCCGCTTCCCTTTGCGCTGCCTGCGCCTGCGCGCCGCGCACCTTGTAGTGGCGCGCAAAACCGTCGAACAAGGGGATGTTGAGCGAGATCCCCACCAGGGTTTCGCGCGTGGACGCGGCGGACAATCCCTGGTTGGGACGGCCGTTCTGGTAGACATTCGCCGTCAGGTCGATGCTGGGGCGCCCCTCCGAGCGGGCAATGTCCACCCGATCGCGCGCCGCCGCCAGCTGCGCCTGCGCCGCCAGGATGGCCGGATGGCGCTCTCTGGCCCTTTCCAGCCAGGCGTGCAGCTCATCGTGCAAACCCCCGCGCAGGTCCGCCGCCGCACCGTCCGCAGCATCGTCCAGCGTCACGCCCGCATCGGCCGGCAAGCCCAGGGTGTACACCAGCACGGCGCGGGCTTTCCGGAATTCGCCTTCGGCGCGGCTGGCGCCCAGGGCCGCCTTGGCCAGGGCGCTCGCCGCCTGCAGGGTGTCGCTGTGCGCGCCGAGCCCCCTCTCGGCGCGGCGCTGCGTGGCCAGCACCGTTTCATTCGCCAGCGCCTGGTATTCCTGTCGCATGCGCACGCTGGCGCGCGCCGTCTGCGCCTCGAAATACGCGCCGACCGTCGCCGCCAGGGTCTGTTGCAGCACGGCGTCGCGGTTGGCCAAGGCCGCGTCCAGCATGGCTTGCGCCGAACGCTGGCCCGCCGCGCGCCCGCCGAAGTCGAACAGGCGCCAGGACAGGCTCAGCGAAGCCGTATTGCTGGCCAGGCTGCTGGAAGCCGTTTTGGCGCCAGGATAGGCCGTGCGGTCATGCACCCGGCTCAGCCCCCCATTCAGCGCGGGCAGATAGGCGGCCCTGGCCTCGCCCACCCCGGCCGCCTGCAGCCGGATGCCGGCCCAGGCGCCGTGCACCTGCGGATTGCGGCACAGGGCCAGGTCGACGGCCGCTGGCAGGGTCAGGGGAACGCCTGCGTCGTATGTGGACGGACATGGCGCGGCGTCCAGGGGCTGCGCCAGGACGGGCGCCGCGGCCAGGCACAGGCCGGCGGCGAGCAAGGCGGCGCGGTCGCTAGCGTTCATGCAGCGCCTCCTTCTGGTGCCGCACCAGCGGCGAGAGCACGTAGTCGATCACCCTGCGCGTGCCCGTGCGGATTTCCGCGCGCACGGCCATGCCGGCCGACAGCGGCACCGATCTGCCGTCGATGACGATGGCCGGCTGGCGCAAGGTGATCCTGACGGCGTAGACCGGCCCCTTTTTTTCATCCTCGATGGCGTCGCGCGAGACGCTGCTGACGACGGCCGGCACGGTGCCGTACTTTGTGTAGTCGAAGGCGTCGACCTTGACGGCGACGGCCTGCCCTGCCTGCACGAAGCCGACGTCGCGGTTTTCCAGCATGGCGTCGATTTCCAGCTTGCCCTGGCGCGGCACGATCTGCATCAGCGGCTGCGCGGCCGGCACCACGCCGCCCACCGTGTGCAGCTTCAGCTGCTGCACCGTGCCGTCGACGGGGGCCGTCAGGCGCAGCAGGCTGCCGCGGGCGCCCGCGCGGCGCGCATCCTGGCCGCTGGCGGCCGCCACCCTCGCGCCTTCCGTCAGCGCGTCATACGCGTCTTTCCTCGTCTGCGCCACCAGGGCCGCCCGTTCGCTGCGGGCCGACGCCAGCTGGCCGGCCAGGTCGATGCGCGCCTGTTCCTTGTCCAGCCACGCGTGTTCGGCCACGTCGCGCGAGGCCAGCAGCGCCCGGTAGTCGCCCGCCCGCTGCGTGGCCAGCGGCAGCGCCTGGGCATAGCGGGCAATCTCTCCGTCCAGATGCGCCAGCCGGGCGCGAAAACTCGCGTACTGGCCATCCACGTGCGCCTGCGCGGCCGCGCGCTCCAGGGCCGGGATCGCGTCCGGCGCCGCCAGCTTCGGCATCGTCAGGGTGTCGACGGCGGCGATCAGCGCGCGCGCGCGGGCCACCTGCAAGGCGGCGGCCACGGCGTCGCCGGCCGCCTTGTCGCGCTCGGCGTCGGGTCCCCGGCTGTCGAGTTCCACCAGCAGTTGGCCCGCCTGCACGGCCTGCCCCTCGCGCACGTGCAGGGCGCGCACGGCGGCCACGTCGACGGAAGCGATGGTCTTGGTGTTACCGGATGGAATGATCTTGCCGGCCGCATGGACGATGATGTCGACCTGGCCGAAGATAGCCCACAGCACGACGCAGGCGACGAGCAGCATCAGCACGCGGGCAGTGAAGCGCAGCGACGGCGACACGGGCCGCTCCTGCAGGGCCAGCGCGGCCGGCAGGAAGGCCGCCTCGTCTTCGCTGAGCACGGGACCGCCCAGGGTGGCCCGGCTTTGCCAGCTGTGCCGCAGCACCTGGCCATAGCGTTTCAATAACTCGCCATACGCGGCGACACGGTGGCTGGCGTTCATGTTGCGTCCCCTGTTGCGCTCCCGGCGCCGCCCTGCTGCAGGCTGTACAGATGGGCATAGATGCCGCCCGGCCGTTTCAGCAGCGCGTCGTGGCTGCCCAGTTCCGCCACCTGCCCCCGCTCCATGACGACGATGCGGTGTGCTTCGCGCACGGCCGACAGGCGGTGGGCGATGATCAGCACCGTGCGCCCCGCGCAAATGCCGCGCATATTGTCCTGGATGATTTTTTCCGATTCGTAGTCGAGCGCGCTCGTCGCTTCGTCGAAGATCAGGATGCGGGGGTCGCCGATCAGCGCGCGGGCGATGGCGATGCGCTGGCGCTGGCCGCCCGACAAGCCCGTGCCATGCTCGCCCACCATGGTGTCGTAGCCTTCCGGCAGCTCGCAGATAAAGTCATGGGCACCGGCCAGTTTCGCCACGGCGATGACCGCATCGATGGGCAGCGCCGGATCGCTCAGGGCGATATTGTCGCGCACGGAGCGGTTGAACAGGATGTTTTCCTGCAGCACCACGCCGATCTGGCGCCGCAGCGACGCCGTATCGATGACGGCGATATCCTGCCCGTCGATCAGCACCTTGCCCCGCTCGGGGATGTACAGGCGCTGCGCCAGCCGCGTCAGGGTGCTCTTGCCGGAGCCGGAACGCCCGACGATGCCGATCACTTCGCCGGGCGCGATGGCGATCGACACATCGCGCAGCACCTCGGCAGCGTCGGGGCGGTAGCGGAAGCCCACTTGCTGGAAGTCGATGGCGCCGGCGATGCGCGGCAGGCGCGCCTTCTGGCTGCCTGCTTCCGTGCGGGCGTTGAGAATATCGCCGAGCCGGCTCATGGAGATGCCCACTTGCTGGAAATCGTTCCACAGCTGCGCCAGGCGCAGGATGGGCGACGCCACCTGCCCCGCCAGCATGTTGAAGGCCACCAGTTCGCCCACCGTCATCCTGCCGTCCATGACGAGGGTGGCGCCCCACCACATGATGGCCGCCGTCACCAATTTACTCACCAGGGTGACGCCGCCGCTGGCCAGCATGCCGATGTTATTCGCCGACAGGCCCGCCGAGACATAGCCGGCCAGCTGCTTTTCCCACTGCTGCTGCCAGCGCGGCTCGACGGCCATGGCCTTGAGCGTATCGACGCCGCTGATGGTTTCAACGAGAAACGACTGGTTTTCCGCGCTGCGGCTGAATTTGTCGTTCAGGCGACCCCGCAGCACGGGCGTGAGCAGCATCGACAGGGCCGCGTAGACGGGAATGGAAACGAGCACGACTACGCTGAGCGCGGCGCTGTACCACAGCATGGCGGCGATGAAGATGAAGGAAAACAGCACATCGAGCACCAGGGTCATCGCATTGCCGGTGAGAAATGAGCGGATGTTTTCCAGTTCATGGATGCGCGCCACGGAATCGCCCACGCGGCGCGCCTGGAAATACGCGATCGGCAGGGCCAGCAGGTGACGGAACAGGCGCGCGCCCAGTTCCACGTCGATCTTGCTGCTGGTGCGCGCGAATACATAGGTGCGTATCTGGCCCAGCACGGCTTCGAAGACGATGGCGCAGACCAGGCCGATGGCCACCACGTTCAGGGTCTGCATGGCGTGGTTGACCAGCACCTTGTCCATCACCACCTGGAAAAACAGGGGCGTGGCCAGGCCGATCAGCTGCAGCACGAAGGAAATCAGCAATACTTCGCCGAGCAGCCTGCGGTATTTGACGATGGCGGGGATGAACCAGCTGAAGTCGAAACGGGCCGTCTCGCCCGCAAAGCTGGCCTTGCTGGTGAAAAAGATCAATTCGCCCGTCCAGGCGGCGAGGAAAGCGTCGCGGCCCAGGATCTGCGGCGGCTGGCCCGGATGCTGGATCAGCACCTTGCCCACGCCGCCATCGCCCGTGTCGACCTTGCCGAGGATAAAGAAACGGCCGTCGTGAGCGATGGCGATGGCCGGCAGCGGCGCCTGCGCCAGCCGTTCAGGCGCTTGCTGCACCAGCCTGGCCGTCAAGCCCAGCTGTTTTGCGCCCAGCAGGACGGTTTGGCGCGTGAACACGGACTGGCCGAAAGCGTGCTTGAGCTGGGCGCCGTCGGCGGCAATGCCATGCAGGCTGGCCATCAGCAGCAGCGAGAGCAAGCCCGTGTCGGGCGCAGGTTCTGTGGACGAAGTGGCGTGGCGATATGGAAGTACGGTCATCGGATCATGTCGAAAATCAATGGCGCAGCCGGGCCGGCACGTGCAAGGCCGGCCCGGCTGCGCGGGGGTGGAACTACGTACTCAAGCGATCAACGTAAGCGATCATTGCGCTGCCGCCAGCTGGATCTGCGTCGACGGGTTGCCGTGGCCGGACCAGGGCGCCGATGCGGCCGCCGGCACGGCAAAATCGGCCATGGCTTGCACCAGCTGCGCGGGATCGGCTTGCCAAGCACCGGAACCAACCTGGCTGGCAACGCCGGATTGCTGCGCGGCGCGCCAGTTCTGCGCCAGGGCCGGCGCCAGGATGGCGGCCGTACCGGCAGGCAAGGTCAGCTGGCCGGCCGGCGGCGGCGTCAGGCCCGCCATCGCCTGCACGAGGTTTTGCACATTGCTGCCTTGCAAGACGCGGCCGTCGGCCGTGCGGAATTCCTCGATACGCCGCAGCGTGCTCTCGTACCAGCCACTGACGGTGACCTTGTCGCCCGTGCCGATGGTGCTCACTTCCAGGGCCGTGCCCACCTGGCGGAACCACAGCTGCTCGGCACTGACGCCGGCGAGAAAAGCAACGACATCGCGGCTGCCCGCCTCGTCCGCCTCGGAAATCGTGTCGGCGCCGTCGCCGCGGGCAAAGACATAGGTATCGTTGCCCAGCGCGCCGGACAGCGCATCGTCGCCCTTGCCCCCTTGCAGGGTATCGTTGCCCAGGCCGCCGGCGAGGATACTCCTGATGTCGTTGCCAATCAGCACGTCATCGAAGGTGCTGCCGACCACCGCGTTGAAGTTGGCCAGCACGTCGACGCCGGCACGCGCCACCAGCGGCCCGCCGACGGGCGCGAAGGCGGCCGTCACGCCCGCGCTGGCGCCGTTGTAATTGAGCACGTTACCCGCTCCGCCGCCGTCGAGCACGTTGCCGCCCGGGGTGGAGACGAAAAAGCTGTTGCTGGTGTAGGCGCTGCCCGTCACCGTCAGGCCAGTGCCGTTCAGGCGCACGTTTTCCACGTTGTCAGCCACCGTGTAGTTGACCTTGGTGTACACGGTATCGTTGCCGCCGTTGCCCCGCTCGTCGATGAAGTCGCCGCCGTGGTTGACGTAATACGTGTCGTCGCCGCCCAGGCCCTGCAGCAGGTCGGCGCCGGCGCTGCCGTAAAGAATATCGGCATTCGCCGTACCCGTGAAGGTCTGTCCCGTCGGCTGCGTGGGAGCGTTGAGGTGCCATGCCTGGGCCAGCGCGGGCGCCAGGGCGGCGGCCGTGGCGCCCGGCAAGGTCAGCTGGCCCAGCGGCGGCGGCGTCAGGTTCGCCATCGCCTGCACCAGCAATTGCACATCGGCGCCGCGCAGGACGTGGCCGGCGGCCGTGCGGAATTCCTCGATATTCGGCACGGCCGTGTTCCAGGCGCGGATGGTGATCTTGTCCGTCGTGCCGATGGTGCTCACTTCCAGGTCCGCGCCCACTTGGCGGAACCACAACTGGTCGATGTTGACGCCGGGCAGGAAGGCGATGGCATCGTAATTCGCATCGGCGGACGATTCGGCGATGACGTCGGCGCCGTCGCCGCGGGCGAAGACATAGGTATCGTCGCCCAGGCCGCCCGTCAGCACGTCGTTGCCCTTGCCGCCTTGCAAGGTATCGTTGCCGAGGCCGCCGGACAGGCTGTTGTCCAGCTCGTTGCCGGTCAGCACATCGTCATAGGCGCTGCCTGTCACGCTGGAAATATTGACCAGCTTATCGCTGCCAGGCAAGAACGCGGTACTGCCGCCGACGGGAACGATGGTCGCCGTGGCGCCCGCCCTGGAACCGGCATAGGTCGCGGAATTATTGCTGCCGACGCCATACAATACGTTGCCGCCGGCAACGTCGACGTGGAAGACGTTACCGCTGCCGTTACCTATCACACCCAGGCCAGCAGCGGCCAGGTGTACCTCTTCGACGTTGGCGGCCAGGGCGTAGTCGACCGTCGTGTAGACGGTGTCGCGGCCGCCGCCAGCCTGTTCGATGACCACGTCTGCGCCATGGTTGACGTAATAGATGTCGTCGCCGGCCAGGCCTGCCATCACGTCGGCGCCCGCCGTGCCCTTGATGATGTCGGGGTTTGCCGTGCCGGTGAAACTGCCATTGGCGGGCTGGCTTGGTCCCTCGGTGCGCCAGTTCTGCGCCAGCACTGGCGCCAGGACGGTGGCTTCGTAGACATGCAAAGTCAGCTGGCCCAGCGGCGGCGGCGTCAGGCCCGCCATCGCCTGCACCATGTTTTGCACGTCGCTGCCCAGCAGCACCCGGCCGTCGGCCGTGCGGAATTCCTGGATGCGCGGCACCGTACCGGAATACCAGCCATTGACGGTAACCTTGTCACCGGTACCGATGGTGCTCACTTCCAGGTTCGAACCGACCTTGCGGAACCACAGCTGGTCGGCGCTGACGCCGGCCAGGAAGGAAACGACGTTGTGGCTGCCCCCTTCCACCATCTCGGTGATGCCGTCGGCGCCGTCGCCGCGGGCAAAGATATAAGTATCGTCCCCCTGCATACCGAGCAGCAGATCATCGCCCTGGCCACCGCGCAAGGTATCGTTGCCAATACCGCCCAGGAGATTGTTTTTAAGTTCATTGCCGATCAGCACATCATCGAATTTGCTGCCGATGAGGTTGGCGAAGTTGAGCAGCAGGTCGCTGCCCGCTGGCGCCGTCAGAGGGTCATTCGCGCCCAGCAGCGTTGCCGTCACGCCCGTGCGGGAACCGATATACACGACCGAGTTGCCCGTGCCGCCGCCATCGATCCTGTTGCCGCCGGCCGTGTCGACGTAAAAGATATTATTGGTATTGGCGTTGCCCGTGACCGTCAGCCCGGCGGCGGTCAGGTAGACTTTCTCCACGTTCTCGGCCACCGTGTAGTTGACGCTGGTGTACACGCTGTCGTTGCCGCCGTTGGCCAGTTCGACGATCACGTCGCCGACGTCGTTGACGTAATACGTGTCGTCGCCGGCCAGGCCTTCGAGCACGTCGGCGCCCGTGGTGCCGGTGAGCACATCGGCGTCCGCCGTGCCGGTGAAACGCTGCGGGGCGGCCGCGACAGCGTTCAGGTATGCCTCGATGGCGGTCATGCCGTCGGCAGAGGCGGCGGTGGAAGTTTGCGATGCAAATTTTTCAGTCATGTTGCAGTTTCCTGTCATTAAACGTCAAAACCAAGAGTGAATATGTCGGCGCAAGCTGACATGCAAGGCAAAAGTCCGGGCCGCCTGCACTTGTCGTTCAGCGTGCACTCGCAACGGTCCGGCACTTTCGGCGCATCGACGGCGCGCCGTTGAGCGTCGCCTCGCATGCACGCCTTAATGACGCGCAAGCGGGATAGGCACTGTTATTTGTCATGCAAATGTCACACTGCACGGGGGGAGGAAGGAAGGGGAAAGGAGGGAGGAAGCGAGCCTGCGCGCCCGGTGGCGCGGGCCCATGCAACTAGCGTCAGGAAAAATCCGCCGTCATGGCTGGGTTCAAAAAGTGTGATCCTGTAGCTGCCGCACCAGGAAATCGATGAACACGCGCAGGCGCGGCGGCAGGTAGCGGCTGGCCGGCCACAGCAGCCAGAACGCCGTGCGCGCCTGCGTATGCTCGTCCAGCAGCGTAACGAGCTGCCCCGCCGCCAGCTCGTGCTGCACGGCGAATGCGGGCAGGTAGGCGATGCCCTGCCCCTGCACGGCCAGGAAGACGCGCATTTCCACGCTGTTGCAGACCATGCCGGGCACCGGCTGGGCAGCCTCGTCCATCAGCGGCCACTGTTCCAGACGGCCCGTGGCGGGGAAACGGTAATGCAGGCGCTGGTGCCGCAACAGCGCGGCGCCATCGGCGGGCCGGCCATGAAGGGTCACGTAGGCGGGCGACGCCACCAGCAGGCGGCGGAACGTGCACAGTTTGCGCCGCATCAGGCCTGAGTCAAGCAACTCGCCCGTGCGCACGACGGCATCGAAGCCGTCGCTGACGATGTTGACCATGGCGTCGGAGAAATCGAGGTCGAGTTCGATGGCGGGATACGCCTGCATGAACGCGGCGATGGCCGGCTCGAACAGGCCGCTGTAGCGTGGCAGGCTGATGCGCAGCCGGCCGCTCGGTGCGCCGCCCGCTTCACCCAGCTCGCGCTCGGCCGCCGCCACCTCGGCCAGGATGCGCTTGCAGCGCCGCAGGAATTTTTCCCCTTCGTCTGTCAGCGCCAGGTGCCGCGTGCTGCGCTGGAACAGGCGCGCGCCCAGCCGCGCCTCCATGCGCGCCACGCTCTTGCCCACGGCCGACGACGACAGGCCCAGCAGCCGGCCCGTGGCCGAAAAGCTGCCGCTGTCGGCCACCTGCACGAACATGGCGATGCCGCCCAGGCTATCCATACGATTTTCCATTGAAGACATTTTTGTCCGATATGTTCGGCAGTTTAGCCCATTTTTCTTCAATGACGGGCGCGCCATACTCGCCCCTCTTTCTTTCATATCCGACACCGATGCCCTTTTCCTCTCGCCTTTCACTCCCGCTGCAAGTGCTGGCCGCCTGCCTGACGGGCTTGCTCATTCCCCTGTGCTTCACGGGCCCGGCCGTGGCCTTGCCCGCCCTGGGCGCCGAACTGCACGGCAGCGCCGCCGCCCTGAACTGGGTCATCAATGCGTATATCCTCAGCTATGGCAGCGCCATGATGGTGGCCGGCAGCCTGACGGACGTGCTGGGACGGCGCCGCGTCTGGCTGGCGGGACTGGCGCTGTTTTGCGCGGCGACCCTGGCCATCGCCTGGGCGCCCTCGGTGGCTTGGATCGCCGCGCTGCGCTTCGTGCAGGGTCTCGGCGGCGCGGCCGCGTTCGCCGCCGCCATGTCGTCGCTGGCGCCCCTGTTCCACGGCGCGGCGCGCGGCCGGGTGATGAGCGTGCTGGGCACGACCTTCGGCCTGGGCCTGGCCTTCGGTCCGCTGACGGCCGGCGCCATGCTGGCGCTGGCCCGCTGGCCCGCCATTTTTTATGCCACGGCCGCGCTGGGCGCCATCGGCATGCTGCTGGTCTGGGGCAGCGTGCCGGTCGATCCGCCGCGCGGCAAGGGCCGGCTGGACTGGCCGGGCGCCATCAGCTTCAGCGCCGCGCTGGGCTTGCTGACCCTGGGCATGCTGCTGGCGCCCGGACACGGCTGGCGCAGCGGCGCCGTGCTGCTGTCCGTTGCCGCGTCCGTGCTGCTGTTTTTCTCCTTTGGCGCCATCGAGCGCAGGACGGCGCAGCCCCTGCTGGACCTGTCGCTGTTCCGCCAGCGCCGCTTTCTCGCCGTGCAAGTGCTGGCCGCCTCGCCCGCCTTCCTGTTCATCGTGCTCATCGTCATGCTGCCAGGGCGTTTCATCGGCATCGACGGCATGTCCGCGCTGGCGGCGGGCCGTTTGATGGTGGCCCTGGCCGCGCCGCTGCTGCTCGTGCCCGTGCTGGCTGCGCTGTTGTCGCGCTGGATCAAGACCGGCGTCCTGTGCGCGGCGGGGCTGCTGCTGGCTGCGGCGGGCCTGGCCTGGCTGGCGCAGGTGCTGGGCCATGGCGGCACTGCGGCGCTGGCCGGCCCCTTGCTGCTGATCGGCGCGGGGATCGGCTTGCCGTGGGGCTTGATGGATGGCATGGCCTTGAGCGTGGTGGAAACGCAGCGGGCCGGCATGGCGACGGGCATCTTCAATACCGTGCGCATCAGCGCCGACGGGGTGGCGCTGGCCCTGGCGGGCGCGGTGCTGGCGGGCTTGATCGGCACGAACCTGGCGCGGCAGCTGCCCGCCGGCCTGCCCGTGCTGGCCGCCGCCAGCCGCGCCGCGCTTGGTGATATGCAACAGGCAACACAGCTGCTGGGCGGCCAGGAAGCGCTGCTGCGCGCCAGCTATGACGCCGCATTCCGCCAGCTGCTGAACGGCCTGGCCGTGCTGGCCATGGCGCTGGCGGCGCTGGTGCCGTATTTACTGAGAAAGGATGGGATTCACGCATCCAAGCCGTAAAACACGGCCACCAGGATGGCGATGTTGTTGCAGGCGCGGGAAAAGGTGGTTGTCGCGTAGGCCACGGCCACGGTGGGCGCGCGGTAGCGCAGGTAGACAAAGCTGAACATGGCGCCCGAACCGAGCGCGACGATGGCGTGCAGCAAGCCGCCGCTGATGTAATGCACGATGGCCCACAGGATGGCGCCGATAAAAATGCTCAGCTGGCGGCTGGCGCCCAGGCGCTTGAGGATTTCCAGCGGCAGCAGCTGGCCGAGAAACGTTTCCAGGATGGGAGAATAGATGACGACCCAGAATACCAGCAGCGGCAGCGACATTTCGCGCTTGAACTTGGACAAGCCCGTGTGCGCGCCCCAGTATTCGGGCGGCAGCAGCCATTTGGTGAGGAACAGGATGGCAAAGCACAGCATGCAGGTGAGTAAGCCCCAGCCGAGACCGGCAAGGGCCAGCTGCAGCACGGGCGGCGCCGGTTTGTCGTCGTCCGGGCTGGAGAGATCATGGCTGCTGCGCACTTGCATGAGTCGTCCTGGCGTTGATCCAGCGCTCATTGTAGCGCGGAATACGACTATTGGCGCGTTGGCGCGCCGCGCTGCCGTGCTATCGGAGTCAGGCCGTCAGGCGCAAAGGGCCGTTCGCCGATGAAGCCAGTTTGAAGATGCCCACTTCCTGTTCCAGCTGCGCCGCCTGCTGCTGCAATTCGTGCGCGGCGGCGGCCGCCTGCTCGACCAGGGCCGCGTTTTGCTGGGTCACCCTGTCCATGTCGACGATGGCGCGGTTGACTTGCTCGATGCCGGCGCCCTGCTCCTGCGTGGCATGGCTGATCTCGGCCATGATGCCCGTCACCCTGCCGATGCCAGCCACCACCTCATGCATGGTGGCGCCCGCCTGCTCGACGAGCACCGTGCCCGTGCCCACCTTGCTGACGGAATCGTCGATCAACGCCTTGATTTCGCGCGCAGCGGCGCTCGAGCGCTGCGCCAGGTTGCGCACTTCCGTCGCCACCACGGCAAAGCCGCGCCCCTGCTCGCCCGCGCGCGCCGCTTCCACGGCCGCGTTCAGGGCCAGGATGTTCGTCTGAAACGCGATGCTGTCGATCACGCCGATGATGTCGACGATCTTGTTCGACGAGGCATTGATGAGACCCATGGTGTGCACCACTTCGGCCACCGCCTTGCCGCCCTGCTCCGACACCTTCGACGCTTCGCGCGCCAGGTGGTTTGCCTGCTGGGCATTGTCCGCATTCTGGCGCACGGCGGAAATCAGTTCTTCCATCGACGAGGCCACTTCTTCCAGAGAGCCGGCCTGCTGCTCCGTGCGCTGCGACAGGTCGCGGTTGCCGGTAGCGATCTCGGTCGAGGCCGTGGCGATGCTTTCAGTCCCGTGGCGCACCTTGCCGACGATGGCGGCCAGGTTGTCGCGCATGGTCTTGATGGCGAACAGCAAGCTGCTGTCGTCGCCGTGGCGCGTATGCACGTCGATCGCCAGTTCGCCGAGCGCGATGCGTCCGGCGATCGTGGCGGCATACGCCGGTTCGCCGCCCAGCTGGCGCAGCAACCCCCGCGTGATGACGGTGGCGACCGCAATACAAATGAGCACGCTGAGCGCGGCCAGCACGCCGATCCAGCGCAACGACTGGCCGTAGATGGCGCGCGCGGCCACGCTGGCCTGTTCCGATTCGCGCTGCACGTTTTTCAGCACGGCATCGATGTCGGACACGATCTGGCGCCGCAGCGGGCTGCATTCCTCGACGAGGAAGGTGCCGTACTGCTCCATCTGTCCTGTGGCGCGGAACTGGCGCGGACGCAGCAATTCCTGCGCCATGGTTTTCAGGCCCGTGCTGACTTTCTCGAATTGCGCATCGCCGGCGAACTGCGGCGCCAGCTTCGCCAGCGCTTCCAGGTACAGCGCCTTCTGGCTGTCGAGGAAGGCCAGCTCTTTTTCGGCGGCGGCCTGGTCATGGAAAATATACGCGTTGCGGGCAGCCAGGCCCGTCTGGTCGAGCGCTTCGCGCGCCACGTACAGCGGTTCGAGTTTTTCCAGCTGCACTTTTTCTTGCGCGTCCATGGCGCCGGAGATGGCGCCTATGCGCAGCAGCGCGAAGGCGGCCAGCACCAGCATGAGCAAGACCAGCAGCCCGAAGCCTGCGCTCAGGCGCGCGCCTATCGTCAAACGATTGAATGACATCATTGTTGTTATTGCCCTGTATAAAGTTGATTGTTGCCGGCTCCGCTAGAGCCAGCGATCTGCTCGCCGTCGTGTTGCCTTTCCCGCATGGAGCAGGATGGGTCTCTAACTGGCGTTTTTTGGGCAGTCAGCTTCTAATTTCGGGCAATGTCGTTGCGCGGGGAGCACCTCGCGCCATACAACAGCACACTCAATTATATGCGAACAGCGTTACGGATGATTCCACGCGCTCGCTTTTAGTGCCTTGATGCAAGTCAAGGGCCGCCGTGTCAGCCCGCGCGCGGAGCGTCGATGACGGCCATGGTGATGCGCGAGATGCAGCACAGTTTGCCGCCATCATCGACGATGCGGATTTCCCAGACCTGGCTGGTGCGCCCCCGGTGGATGGGTGTGGCGCGCCCCGTCACGTGGCCGCCGCGCACGCCGCGCACATGGTTGGCGTTGATTTCCTGGCCCACGCTCACGTGGCGGCTGCTGTCCAGGCAGGCATTCGCGGCCATGCTGCCCAGGGTTTCGGCCAGCAGGACGGACGCGCCGCCATGCAGCAGTTGAAAAGGCTGCATGGTGCGGTGGTCGACGGGCATGGTCGCCTCGATCCAGTCGGGGCCGAAGGCAGTGAATGCGATGCCCAGGTGGCGCATGGCCGTGCCCTCGCTGGCGGCGTTGAGGGCGGCCAGGTCGAGCGGTGCGTGCCAGATTTCCATCATTACCTCGTATCAGTGTGAAGAACAGCCATTGTAGGACAGCCGGCCCGCGCGCGCCGCTTCATCTTTCCTTCACCGTGGCACGGAGTGGCGAGGGCATTAACTGGTTATAATTGCCCCATTCTTAAAAAACGAGGTTGTGTATGAAGTGGGCCTTGCTGGGCATTTTTGTGTTTTCTGTTTTACATATTCATTTTCGTGGCAAGGTGCGCCTGCCGTTTCGCCGCCAGATATTCGATCACTCCTCGTTCATGGCGCCGCTGAACCTGTTCATGCACACCTTTTCCAAGGTGCCGGCCACGCCATATTTAGCCGTCGAGCAATTCCCGGAACTGGCGCCGCTGCAGCAGAACTGGCAGATCATCCGCGATGAAGCGCTGCGCATGCAGGAAATGAAAAAGATCAAGGCGGCCGAACAGAACAATGACGTGGGTTTCAATTCCTTCTTCAAGTATGGCTGGAAGCGTTTCTACCTGAAATGGTATGACGCGAACCACCCTTCGGCGCAGCAGATGTGCCCGCAAACCTATGCGCTGCTGCAATCGATTCCCTCGATCAAGGCGGCCATGTTCGCGGAACTGCCGCAAGGCGGCAAGCTCAACCCGCACCGCGACCCGTTCGCCGGCTCCCTGCGCTACCACCTGGGCTTGCAGACGCCGAACGACGACCGCTGCTTCATCGACGTCGATGGCGAACGCCACAGCTGGCGCGATGGCCAGGCCGTGATGTTCGATGAAACGTATATCCACTGGGCCCGCAACGACGCCGACAGCGACCGCATCATCCTGTTCTGCGACATCGAGCGCCCGATGCGCTACCGCTGGGCGCAAGGCTTGAACCGCTGGCTGGGCCGCACCCTGATGACGGCCGCCGCCTCGCCCAACGAACTGGGCGACCAGGTGGGCGGCGTGAGTAAATTATTCCAGATTTCCTGGACCATGGGCCAGTACCGCCGCCGCTTCAAGGCGTGGAACAAGACGGCCTACCAGGTCACCCGCGTGGCGCTGGTGGTCGGCATCATTGCGCTGATCTATTTTATTTAAGCGCCTTGCTTGCACTGCATTGGAAAACCGCCTTCGGGCGGTTTTTTTTATAATGCGAGACCACCGACCAGGAGAATCCGAAGAAATGACCGAACGCGACCGCCAGTACGATATCCAGATCGGCGAAGATACCTGGATCGAATTCATCGACATCGGGGGACGCTACGACCAGGCCATCGACATCGATGCCCTGCTGGGGGAGCTGTGGCAGCTGATCTGCCGCCTGGAAACCCATTGCGTGGCCGGCTGTTGCGGCATGGACGCCTATGACTTCACGCGCGAAGCCGTCGAGACGGCGCTGCTGGAACGCGATCGCGCGCACATGCATGCCGCCTGCGCAGCGGCCAAGGCTGCCGTGGCGGCAGCCGCCAGCGATGTATTGACGAGCGCCACGATGAATCACGTGGCGGACAAGCGCGTGTTCCTGCAATTGCTCGAGCATCTCGACCATTGCATCAGCGCGCAGGATTCCACGGGGGCTTGACCTTGCCAAGGCGGGAAGGTCCACAGTGACGGCATTGAAGGATAACCGAGGAGAATCCCGCATGCCAAAAATTACCGTCCTGCCCCATCCCGAGCTGGCCCCCGACGGCGCCGTGTTCGACGCGCCCGAGCAAATGAGCATTTGCGACGCCTTGTTGCTCAACAAAATAGACATCGAACATGCCTGCGGCCAGGTGGGCGCCTGTTCCACCTGCCACGTGGTCGTGGTGCAGGGTTTCGACTCGCTCAACGAGTTGGGCGACAACGAGGAAGACATGCTCGACCAGGCCTGGGGCTTGCAGCCCCACTCGCGCCTGTCGTGCCAGGCGCGCCTCGCCCAGGAAGACCTGACGGTGGAGCTGCCCAGGTACACGCTCAACCACGCCAAGGAATAGGCCCCGGCGCGGTTGCCCTACTTCCTTACCACATGATGACGCGCTGCTCGGGCGGCAGATACATCGGGTCGCCCGGCTTGATGCCGAACGCTTCGTAGAAGCCGGGCTGGTTTTTGACCGTGCCCTTGGCGCGGAATTCGCCCGGCGAATGCGGGTCGCTCTTGATCTGCGCGATCGCCGCTTCGGGACGCAGTTTCGCGCGCCACTTCTGCGCAAAGCCGATGTACAGGCGCTGCTCGCCCGTCAAACCGTCGATGACGGGCGACGGCTTGCCGCCCAGCGAACGCTGGTAAGCCTTGTAGGTGATCGACAGGCCGGAATTGTCGCCGATGTTCTCGCCCAGGGTCAGCTCGCCATTGATATGGTAGCCCGGCACGGGGCTGTAGGCGCCGTACTGCTTGACGAGGCCGGCGGCCAGCGCCTTGAAGGCGGCGCGGTCCTGCGCCGTCCACCAGTTGCGCAGGCGGCCCTTGGCATCGTACTGGCTGCCCGAATCGTCGAAGGCATGGCTGATTTCATGGCCGAAGGTGATGCCCAGCAAACCGTAGTTGACGGCGTCTTCCGCTTTCACGTTGAAGAACGGCGGCTGCAGGATGGCGGCAGGAATCGTGATCGCGTTCAGCGCCGGGCTGTAGCTGGCGTTGACGGTTTGCGGCGTCATCGACCATTCGTCGCGGTCGACGGGTTTGCCGAGCTTGGCCAGGTTTTGCTGGCGGCTCCACGCGCGCGAGGCGCGCACATTGGCGATCAGGTCATTCGGCTGCGTCTGCATGCTGCTGTAGTCGCGCCAGGTAGCGGGATACGCGATCTTCGGCTTCAGGGCCGCCAGCTTGAGCTGGGCTTCCTTCTTGGTTTCCGGGCCCATCCAGTCGAGCTGCTCGATGCCGTCCTTGAACGAGGCGACGAAATTGTCGAACATGGCCATCACGCGGGGCCGGGTTTCCGGCGGCAGATACATGTCCACATAGCGCTTGCCGACGGCGTCGCTGATGGCGTTATCCGTGAAGCGCAGCGCCAGCTGCCACTGCGGTTCGCTTTGCGGCACGCCGCGCAGGACCGTGCCGTCAAAGGCGAAGCGCTCCTTGACGGTGGCGCTGTCCAGATAGGAAGCATAGCTTTCGATGATGCGCCAGTTCAGATAGCTCTTCCACGATGCCAGCGGCACGGCGGCCACGGTCTCGGAAAAGCCTGTCATGAAGCTGGGCTGGCGCACCACGGCCGAGGAAGCCTTCGGCGCCAGCCCGGCGGCCGTAAAGTAGGCGTTCCAGTCGAACGCCGGCGCCAGCGCGCCGAACTTGTCGAAGTCGACCAGGTTGTACGATTTGACGGGGTCGCGCATCTGCACGCGCGTCCACTGCACGGCCGCCAGGCGCGTTTCGATGTCGAGGATCTGCGCCGCGTGTTCGCCAGCGGCCTTGTCGCCGCTCATCGCCAGCATGGTCTCGATATGCTTGAGGTATTTGGCGCGCACGGCTTGCAGCTTGGCGTCGTCTTCCTTCAGGTAGTAATCGCGGTCGGGCAAGCCCAGGCCGGACTGGCTGATGTTGACCGTGTAGCGCTCGGGATCTTGCGCATCGGGCGCCACATAGGCGGAAAACGGCGTCGCGATGCCATTGCCTTGCAGGTAGGCAAACAAGGCAGGCAAGTCTTTCTTGTCCTTGACGGCGGCGACGCGGGCCAGCTCGGCCTTCAAGGGCTTGAAACCGGCCGCATTGCGCGCCTTCTCATTCATGAAGCTCGTGTACAGGTCGGCAATCTTGTGCGCCTCGCTGCCGGGCTTGCCGGGATTCTTGACGGTGGCGTCGATCAGGCCGCGCAGCTGGCCTTGCGCGATTTCGCGCAATTCGATATAGGTGCCCCAGACGGATTTGTCGGCCGGGATGTCCGTATTGCGGGTCCACACGCCGTTGACGTAGCCGTAGAAATCATCCTTGGGGCTGACGGCGGGGTCCAGGGTTTTCAGGTCGATGCCGGAAACGGGCGCAGCTTGCTGGGCATGCAGCGAGGGCGAGGATAAGGCGAACAAGGCGCAGCAGGCGGCGCTGATGAGTGAACGTTTCACGAAGATTCCTTTAATTGTTTTGACTTCATGTCGGGGAACATGCTGTGTCCAGGCATGGGAGGCAGGATTATAGTCCGCCTGCTTGCGGGGAAACAATGTCGGTTGAACAAGTCCAGTGATCCGATGGACGCTGAAGCCTCCCGCCGATGATCTGCGAATGTTACCATTTAGCAATAGCCACACCCGCAGCGCGCCATAGCGCTTTGCCTGGCTCTTTGACTGGAGAAGTGTGATGCAGGAATTTAAGTTCAATGTTTTCGGCACGCTGATTGCCGTCCGCGGGAATCAGGGCGCGTGGCGCGCATTCTATTACGGCACGGAAGGCAAACGGCGGCCCGCCGATTTCATTATCCCGGACGATATTCAAGCAGATGCGCTGTGCGAATACCTGGCTGACCTGTTCCATGAAGAGGCGACGCCGCGCAATAACACGGCCACGCCTGTCACTGTGCCCGCGTTCCGGGCCTAGCCTACTTCACCGGCTCGAACGTCACCGTCAAGCCATTGCCCGTGGTCCGGATCTGCGTCGGCACGAATTGCACGCCCGCATAGCGCAATTCGTCGGGCTTGAACGTGTAGATCGGCGTTTCATGCATGAGCTGGTCGGCCACCAGGCTGGCCACCTTGGCGAACTGGCGCTGCTGCGCCTCGTCCATGCCGTCGATGACCACCTTGTCCACGTTCGCTTCGCTCAGGTAGACGGCGTTGCGCTGGGCATCGAGCACGAGGCGGCCCGACATGGCCAGGCTGCCGCGCCAACTCTGGCGTATGAAGGGCGGCAAGACGCTGGCATCCACGCTGAGGGCGACCCGTTCGCGCTCGGGCTGCAAGGACAGTTGCGGATGCGTCAGCTTGACGTCCAGCACGGACAGCACCCGTTTATCGATGGGAAAGCGGCGCTCCAGGCCTTGCTGCATCTTGCTCAGCGACACATTCACGTCGCGCGGGCCGATCAGGGTGGAACACGAGGCCAGCACCGTGCAGGCCAAGGCGGCGATGGTGGCGGTTTTCAGCAAGGAACGGATGGCGGTCACGGTCATGGATAGTCTCGGTGGAAAGATGGCGCCATCTTACACATGCGCCCGCTTCAACACAAACGGCGCCCGGCTTGCGGCGGGCGCCGTTTTTACATCAACGTCTTCTTATCGCACGAACAGGGCGATCAGTATGACGATGGGCAATGGGATGCCCAGCAGCAGCAAAAGGATGGAACGCATGGCAGACTCCTTGATTTATATAATAGGCTGGGGTTCAGATGGTGACGTGGCGCAGCACGCGCTCATGGTCGCGCTGGCGGCCGCCAAACGTTGCCGCCAGACTGGCAACGAAAGCGCCCAGCAGCAAGGCGACGAACATCCACAGTGCCGTGTGGGCGCCGGCCTTGCGGGCCGTTTCCGCAGCTTGCTGAGCAGCAGCCTTCGCATCGGCGGCAGCTTTCACGGCGCGGGCGTAGACGGCGTCGACGCGCGCTTCCGCTTCAGCCTGCGTCAAGCCCGTGCGGCTGGCCACGACCTGGCCCAGGTAGGCGCGGTCATCGGCGGCCAGGCTGCCCGTGGACAGGCTGGTGGCGAAGATCTTGCCGATTTCCATGCGCTGGTCGGTGACGGTCGCGCCAGGATTCGCCATTGCTGGCGTGCCGGTGGCAGCTGGCGCTGGCGCGGCACGCAGCAGCATGTCGGAGAAATAATCGAGCGGATTGGCGCCGCTGCCCTCGCCTTGCTTGGCGCTGGCCGCCCCTGCGGCACCTGCGCCCGCTGCCGCTGCGCCCGCCCCTACGGCCGGGCCAACGGCCGCCGCCACGCCGCTGCCCGCATCGATGGCGCCGCTCAGGACGGCGCGCGTGCCGCCGGCCAGCACGGCCACGGTGATCAGGGTGGCCACGGCCCAGGCCAGCAAGCCGTGCGCCGTATCGCGGAAATGCACTTCATCCGTATGAATGGCACTCCACTTCACGCGCAGACGGCCCGCCATGTAGCCGCCGATGCCGGAGGCGGCCAGCTGCATGAAGGCCAGCCAGGCGATGGTCGACACGCCGATGGCCGTGGCGTTGAACGACCACGGCGATACGGACGACAGGCCCAGGCCCACGCCGAGGATCAGCAGGATGAAGGACAAGGCGGCCGCCGCTGCGGCGCCCGCCAGCACGGCGCCCCAGGACACGCCCGGATTGTTCAGGTCCGATACGGACAATTGTGTAGCTTGCATGGAATACTCCCTCGTTTGTTGATTTTTTATGCCGTTCAGGCGACGACGCCCATCAGCTGTTCCTTGCGCGCGGCCATTTCCTTGCCCAGCGCGTCGAGGTCGACGGCCGTATCGCGGACCTTGGGAAACATGTCGCCCTCTTCCTCCTGGACGTGGTGCTCGATCTGTTCGGACAGGACCTTGACCTTGGCGTCGTACAGGTCGTCGGCGGGATCCATCGCGGTAATTTGCGCGATGAGTTCCTTGGCGCTGGCGTGCTCGACGAGGGCTTCATCCATCAGGTCGCCATCGTGGATGGGACGACGCACGGCCGGGTAGAAGATTTCTTCTTCCAGCTGCGTGTGCACGGTCAATTCCTGGCAGATCTGGTCGGCCAACTTTTTCTTGGTGGCAAATGAGCGGTCGCTCAAGCCTTCATATTGGGAAAACAAGGCTTTCACGGCCTTGTGGTCTTGCATTAATAAACTGATCGCGTTCATGGCGGCTCCTCGTTGTTGATGAGACTAGGATGCGCCACGGTGGCGCCTGCGTATGTGCGACGCCTTACACAATCTTGATATTTGATACACAGCAGTATGCGGACGCTACTTGATGCCGTGATGGCTCATCAGGTCGTACAGGGTGGGACGGCTCACGCCCAGCAGTTCGGCCGCCTTGGCGATATTGCCGTCGGCGCGCGCCAGCGCGCGCACCATGACCTTGTATTCGGCCCCGTCGCGGGCCTGGCGCAGGTTCAGCGATTCGTCCTGGTGTGCCGCCTGGGCGCTGGCGGGCAAGCCCAGGTCGTCGGCGGCGATCTGCGGCCCGTCGCTCATGATGACGGCCCGCTTGATGCAGTTTTCCACTTCGCGCACATTGCCGGGCCAGCCATAGCTTTCGATCAGCTGCAGCGCGCCGGCGCTGAAATGCAGGTTGCCGCGCCCTTCGCTGGCGCAGAACTTGTTCTTGAAATGATGGGCCAGCAAGGCCGCATCGCCAGCCCGCTCGCGCAGCGGTGGAATGCGCAGCACGATTTCGCTCAGGCGGTAATACAAGTCTTCGCGGAAACGTCCCTGTTCCGCCAGCACCTTTAAATCCTGGTGCGTGGCGCAGACGATGCGCACGTCGACGGCGATCTCGGCCCGTCCGCCCACACGTTCGATGATTCGCTCCTGCAAGAAACGCAGCAGTTTCGCCTGCAGCGCCATCGGCATGTCGCCGATTTCATCGAGAAAGAAAGTGCCGCCGTGGGCCAGCTCGATCTTGCCCAGGGTTTGCCGCGCCGCGCCAGTAAACGCCCCCCGCTCATAGCCGAACAGCTCGCTTTCCAGCAGGTTTTCCGGGATGGCCGCGCAATTGATGGCGACAAAACGCTGGGCATGGCGGCTCGACAGCGCATGCAATCCCCGCGCAATCAGTTCCTTGCCGCTGCCCGAGTCGCCCAGCAGCATGACGCTGGCCGACGAAGGCGCCACTTTTTCCACGCTGCGGCACAGTTTGAGCATGCCCGGATCGCGGCTGACGATGCCGGCCAGCGGGGAATCGGCCTGCGTCTGCAGCATGCGGCGGTTTTCCTGCTGCATCGCGTGCAAATAGAACGCGCGGGCGATGACGAGTCCCAGCATGTCGGCCTCGAACGGTTTCTGGTGGAAATCGTAGGCGCCCAGCGCGATGGCTTTCAAGGCATGCGCGCGCTCCTGGTTGCCTGAAAGGATGATCACTTTCGTATCCGGCGCCAGCGCGAGGATTTGCTGCAGGGTGGCCAGGCCTTCCGTGGCGCCGTCCGGATCGGGCGGCAAGCCCAGGTCCATCGTCACGACGGCCGGCTGGTGGCGCCGCACCAGCGCCAGCGCCGCCTCGCGCTCGCCCGCCAGCAAGACTTCATAACCGTCGAAACTCCAGTGCAGCTGCTTTTGCAGGCCGGGATCGTCTTCGATGACTAGCAACTTTTGCTTGGCCATGCGTGTCAGCTCCTGTCAGTGAGTAGGGCAACGGAAGTCTGGGGTCAGAGCCGACGGGTCTGCCCCCAAAGACACATGCAGCGGCAGGACCACGCGAAACGTCGTGCCTACCTGCGGTTCGCTGCGCACCTCCAGGCGGCCGCCCACCTCGCGCAGGTATTCGCGGCTCTCGAACACGCCGATACCCATGCCCGCCGTCTTGGTCGTATCGAACGGCTTGAACAAGCGTTCGCGGATGAACTGTTCGCTCATGCCCTGCCCCGTATCGTCGAGCTCGACGACTGCCGTCTGCTCTTCGCGACGCAGCCGCACGTCCACCTTGCCGTCGCTGGCCGTCGCCTCGATGGCGTTCTGGATCAAGTGGCCCAGCACCCGTTCCAGCCGCGCGCGGTTGGCCAGCACCGTCAACTCGCCATCGACGATTTCCAGCCGGGGCGCCGGTGCCAGGCTCGCCTTGGCGGCCACGGCCTGGCGCAGCAAACCGTCCAGCAGCAGCGGCGCGGGCGCTTCCGGCGCTTCGCCGCGCGCCAGTTTCTGCAGCAAGGTCTTCATTTTCTGCACGGAATGGTCCAAGGTGCCCAGCATGTCTTCCTGGAAAGCGGGATTGGCGCGGTGCTTTTCCGCATTGCTCAACAACAGGGACAGCTGGAACACGAGGTTCTTCAGGTCGTGCACGATGAAGGTGGACATGCGGTTGAACGAGTCGAACTGGCGCGCCACCGTCAGCGTGTCGAGCGATTCGCGGTGCGCCAGATAGCTGGCGGCCTGGCTGCCGGCAATTTTCAGCACGTCAAGGATTTCCCAGTTCAAGCCGATGCGCGTGCGGGGCCGCGCCAGCGCGACAAAGGCGAACAGCTGGCCATGCAGCATCAGGGGCACCAGCAGCCACACGTCGGGCAGCGCCAGCAGCGCGGGCGGCAACAGCAAGCCGCCGTATAGGCGCGGGTTGTGCTCGCAGTCGCGCACGTCGATCACCCATTGCCGTGCCTCCAGAAACTGGCACAGGCTGCCGGATGCCGGCTCGCTCCACGTGCTCGGCGGCCAGTTCCAGCTGGCGGCCGGGGCAAACTGCCCCTGTTCGCGCAAGATCCACAGTGCGCCAGCGCGGCTTTCCACCAGTTGCGCCATGGCCTGTATCGTGCGTTCGCCCAGGGCCGGCCCGTCTTCGGACAGCGCGCGCGTAAATCTCAGCCATTCCTCGCGGTAATCGAAGATGGCATTGTAAAAATGTTTATTGATAGTGACCTTGAGCTTGGCGCGCAGGCTGCCGGAAAACAGCACGCCCGCCAGCAGCAGCACCGCGCCGCCCAGGTATGCCATCTGCATCAAGGAACCCCAGGTGCCGCCGAAATAGCGCAAATAATAAGCGCTGGCCGCCATGGCCAGCAGGTAGATGGCCGAGCCCAGCAAGGCAGCCGAGCGGTACAGCATCTGGCGCGAGACGGACAAGCCCAGCGCCCAGCCCGGGTTGCGCGCCGCCGACACGGCCAGCAACGGCGCGCACAGGGCGTCGACAATGCCGCGCGCGGCCCAGATGTCATCGTTGACCGCGCGGAACAGCAAGGCGTCGCTGTACAGATAGAAATCGTAGGCAAACAGCCCGCCCACGCCCAGGCACGCAAACTTGATGCCCCAGCGTTTCAAGGGCGGCGTGTTGCGGTACCACTGCTCCACCAGCAACATGCCCAGCACGGCCAGCAGCAAACGGCAGACACTGGCAATGAAGCGCGCCGGCAAGGGCAGCGCCAGCCAGGATGAAACCATGGAGAGCAGCCAGGGCGCCAGCGCCGTGAGAACGAGGCCGGCCAGCACGAGGCGCAGGCGGGGCCGCGACGGTTCGATCAGCAGCAACAGGAACACCAGCCAGGCCAGGGTGCGCAGCAATTCGAGCGCGTCGCCGGCCAGCGCGATGCGCTGCCCCAGCAGCACCAGCACCACCGTGCCCGTGGCCCAGACTCCCGTCGCCAGGCACGCCACCAGCAAGGCGCGCACGTTCTGCCGCGCGCGCCAGTTGCTGATGAGCAGCAGCGCCAGCACGAAAAAAGCCAGCGACGCCAGGCCATGGCTGAGCGCCGCCGCATCGGCAGCCGCCAGCCAGTCCGACTGCGCCCGCATCATCGGCTGCCCTTGCCAAACAGCACCACCTGTACCGTGTCGAGCAGGATCAGCAAGTCGAGGAACAGGCTATTGTTTTTCACATAATACAGATCGTATTGCAACTTCTTGACGGCGTCGTCAACGGAAGCGCCATACTGGTAGCGCACCTGCGCCAGGCCCGTGATGCCCGGCTTGATGTTGTGACGAATGTTGTAGTACGGCACCTGCTCCTTCAATTGCTCGACAAAATACGCGCGCTCGGGGCGCGGGCCCACGAAACTCATTTCGCCGCGAAACACATTGAGCATTTGCGGCAGTTCGTCGATGCGCAGCTTGCGGATCAGATGACCCACGCGCGTGATGCGCGCATCGTTGGCCAGGGCCCAGATAGGTGTCCCGTCGCGCTCGGCATCGCAGCGCATGCTGCGAAATTTCAGCACCTTGAAAGGCAAGCCATCGCGCCCCACCCGCTCTTGCTGGTAAAACACGGGGCCGCCGTCTTCCAGGCGGATGCACAGGGCCGTCACCAGCATCACGGGCAGCGTGGCAAGGCAGATGACCGCGCTGGCCGCCAGATCGAACAGCCGCTTCGACGCGGCGCGGAAAAAACTCTGGTCGAAGCCGCCGCCATAGATCAGATAGCTCGGTTGCAAGGAATCGATGCGGATCTGGCATGCTTCGCGCTCGAAAAACGTGGCCGCGTCGATCACCTTGACGCCGCCCAGCGCGCATTCCAGCAGTTGCTTTGCAGGAAACGCGCCATTGCGCCGGTCGCTGACGGACACGACAATTTCATGCGCGGCATGGCGCTGCGCCGTGGCAAGCAGGGACGGTTCGGCCGGCAGCAAGGCCGAGGCCGGCACGCAGCATTGCTCGCCCGCCACATCGATGCAGCCGACCACCGTAAATTGATGGAAGCCGATCTTGCTGGCCGCCAAGTCCATGCATTCGCGCGCCAGCGCCCCGCCGCCCACCAGGATCAGCCGGCCTTCCATCAGCGCCGATTGCGAGGATTTGAATACCACCAGGCGCGCCAGCAGCACGCCGATGGCGCCCAGGCCGAAGATCATCGCGCTGCCGCGCCCGAATTGCAGCGCCGGAATAAAGCGTATCAGGACGCTGAGCACGGCAAAACCCAGCGCGAACGAGGGCAGGATGCGCAATAAGCTGTTGCGGATGTCTTCGCGCGAGCGGTGCTGGTACATGCCCAGCGCACTCCTGCTCAAGACGATGACCAGCGCAAAGATCGAGGACGACAGGTAAATATCGCCCGCGCGCAGCACGCGGCTGCCGTCCGCCAGCCACAGCAAGGACGTCAGGGTAGCCGACAGCAGCAGGAGCAGGATTTCCAGCAACAGCAAGATAAACGCTGTTTTCGAGACATAATGGCTGAAGATGCGGATCATGGTTCCCCCCTGCGGCAAAAAGCACCAGGCGGCGCGCAAGGCGGCCCGCTGCTGGTCTTGCCATGATGGCGAACTGTTCCAAGAAGACATTGATGCGCCACAAGCTACAACCCCAGCTATCTTTCACTGGCAGAATTTATCTCAACACATTACCGAATGAGGGGAAATGGCATATAGTATGCTTCCCCTAAAAGAGATAAATGTCATGAAATTTGATGTAGCGATTGTCGGCAGTGGCCTGGCGGGTTTATCGGTTGCACTGCATTTAGCTGAGACGCGCACTGTCGCGATCATTTCCAAACGCGCGCTGCTTGATGGCGCCAGCAACTGGGCGCAGGGCGGGATCGCGGCCGTGCTGGACTCCGGCGACAGCCACCAGCAGCACATCGAAGACACCCTGATCGCCGGCGGCGGCCTGTGCGACGAGAGCGCCACGCGCTACATCGTCGAGCACGGCCGCGAAGCCATCGAATGGCTGATCGAGCAAGGCGTGCCATTCACGCGCGACGCCTCGGCCGAGCTGGGTTTCCACCTGACCCGCGAAGGCGGCCACAGCCAGCGCCGCATCATCCACGCGGCCGATGCCACCGGCCACGCCGTGCAAGTGACACTGGAAGAAAAGGTGCGCGCCCACCCGAACATCAGCTTGTTCGAGCACCATTGCGCGATCGACCTGATCACCTCCGACAAGCTGGGCATGAAGCCCACCCAGCGCAATGCGCAACCGCATTGCCACGGGCTGTACGTGCAGGATGAGCAAACGGGCAAGGTGCACACCTTTGCCGCCGAGCACACCGTGCTGGCCACGGGCGGCGCCGGCAAGGTGTATTTATATACAACCAACCCCGACACGGCCAGCGGCGACGGCATCGCCATGGCCTGGCGCGCCGGCTGCCGCGTGTCGAACATGGAATTCATCCAGTTCCACCCGACTTGCCTGTACCACCCGTATGCGAAATCGTTCCTGATCACCGAAGCCATCCGTGGCGAAGGCGGCTTGCTGAAACTGCCGCCCGAGGCGGGCGCGGCAGCCGGCCAGCGCTTCATGCTGGCCCACGACGAGCGGGCCGAACTGGCGCCGCGCGACGTGGTGGCGCGCGCCATCGACTTCGAGATCAAGAAGCGCGGCCTCGACTATGTGCACCTCGATATCAGCCACAAACCGGCCGACTTCCTCATCGAGCACTTCCCGACGATTTACGCACGCTGCCTGGAGCTGGGCATCGACATCACCAAGCAGCCTATCCCCATCGTGCCCGCCGCCCACTACACGTGCGGCGGCGTCGTGACGGACCTGTCCGGCCGCGCCGACTTGCCGGGCCTGTACGCCGTGGGCGAAACGGCCTGCACGGGTCTGCATGGCGCGAACCGCCTGGCGAGCAATTCTTTGCTGGAATGCATCGTCATCGGCCGCGCCTGCGCGCAGGATATCGAAAGCAAGGAAAAGCTGGGCACGCCATATCTGCCCGACTGGGATGAAAGCCGCGTCACGGATGCGGATGAGGAAGTGGTGATTTCCCACAACTGGGACGAGCTGCGCCGCTTCATGTGGAATTATGTCGGCATCGTGCGCACGACCAAGCGCCTGGAGCGGGCCCAGCACCGCATCGCCCTGCTGAAGGAAGAGATCGACGAGTATTACCGCAACTTCCGCATCACGCACGACTTGCTGGAGTTGCGCAACCTGGTCGACGTGGCCTCGATGATCGTCAACAGCGCCCTGTCCCGCCGCGAAAGCCGCGGCCTGCACTTCAGCCGAGATTATCCGGAAACCTTGCCGAAAGCGATCGCCAGCGTGCTGACGCCGCCGCACCGCTAATGCAAGTGGAGGGGCCAGATACCGTCTTGAATGGCAAGTCCTGTTGCCAAATAATGCGCATCAAAGGGCTTGTCAATGTGGCTCGACTCACTATGCTGCGTATTGACGCTGAGCTTACGCAGAGACTTCAGCTTGGGGATTGGCATAGCTGGGCTTGTGTCGGAATGGCAGGCCTGCCCCTCAAACCGTACTTCCTCGGATGGTTTTTCAACTTGGGTGAGCGGTAACTGAAGTTAACAATATTAGCCCGGCTCATGGCATTGCGGCCGATGGCAGTGGCCGCCATCGGCCAAAACCGGACATACGCGACTGTATTAACCCCAAATTCATTAACGAAATTGATGACAACAATTCTTCAAGACGTAGTCGATACAGCGAAACGCGCCGTAGAGACCTTTCATGACCGGTCGAGCGGCCGTCTGAATTTCTCTGAGAATAGCCTTTCAATCGTAGAAGAGATGCTGGCGGAAGCTTCGGGCTACATCGATGAGATGTCCCAGTCCGAGACTTCAAGTTTAGTTAAGCTCTTTGGTTGCTACGTCCTTGAGGTTGCACGCACCAAGTACGGCGGCGAGTACGCATGGCTCGACGAGGAGCGAGGTCCCGTGCTTGTTGTCGGCGAACCTGAAACGCACATTGCCATTGCTACCTGGGCAAGAATACGTAGTCGGTTGATCGGTGACCCGGCCGATAATATCCCGTTTTTCTACCGAGGTTTTTCCGACATGGCCAGTACGCTACCAAGTGGAAAACGCACACTGTTCGTCTGATTCAGCTGGGGTTGAAGGTCCACTTTGGGGCGAAAGCTGCGACCATAAGAGGCCCTGCTCGGCGCAGGCAGCCATGCACCACGGTCCAGTGCAGGCTGGCAATGGTGTTTTATGCGAAACACTGCCACAGGCGCGGTGCCGGAAGCGGACGAACGCTGGACGCCATCCAGTGTCACTCCGGTACCGATACCTCTCTCGCAA
Source organism: Janthinobacterium glycogeni (assembly GCF_051380725.1). Taxonomy (NCBI): domain Bacteria; kingdom Pseudomonadati; phylum Pseudomonadota; class Betaproteobacteria; order Burkholderiales; family Oxalobacteraceae; genus Janthinobacterium; species Janthinobacterium glycogeni. The sequence goes on from NZ_JBNYXP010000003.1 coordinate 513,705, forward strand.
TGGCAGGCCACGCATCAGGGATCGAACGGCAGTAACTTCCCTGTTCACGGTTCCGGCATCAGCGGCTCGATGCCATCCTCCGTGTACGACATCCTGGCGGAATTCCCCGTACACTCCCCCTGCGGCTCGTCCGCCACATAGCGGCATTCGCTTTCCACACTGCCATCTTCCCGCCAGTGCCGGGTCCAGCCCTGGCGCTCGCCATCGGCGTATTCGATCAACTGCCTCGGTTTGCCATCGGCATACCAGGAACGCAAGGCGCCCTCCTCGCGCCCGCCCGCGTTCCACTGTTTCTGCACGAGCAACACGCCGGAGCGGCTGAAACGCTGTTCGCTGCGCATCACGTAATGGCCGCTGTGCGTGCGCTTGCTGGCGACTTTACCGTCCGGATAATATTCGACGCTGTCGCCAGCGGGCTTGCCATCGACATAGCTTGCCGTGCTGCGCACTTTGCCATCCGGAAAATAGTCGGTACTCGGTCCCGTCCTGATGCCGTTGACATACTGGCTGCGGCTTTCCACGCTACCGTCGGGATAGAACAGCAGCAGTTCGCCCTCCGGCTGGCCCTTGAGCTGCGTCATGCGCGTGCGCAGCTTGCCGTTCTCATCGAAAGTCTCCATCAGGCCATCGGCGCGGGCGCCGTCGCGGTAGGTTTGCGACGCGATGAGCTTGCCATTTTGATGGTAGCTCCGCTCCTCGCCTTCCTGCACGCCGTTGCGCCAGCTGACGCGCATGGAAACCTGGCCTTCCGGGTAATAGCGCGTCTGCATGCCTTCCTGCACGCCGCGCCCATCCTGCTCCACCTGCATTTCCACCTGACCATGCGGGTAAAACATGCTGTAGTTGCCCACCAGCTTGCCGCGCAGGTAATCGGGAGCGTTGACCAGACCCGTCAGCCGCTTCGGCGCGCCTTCGCGCACGTGGAACACTTCGACTTGCCAAGTGCCAGGCGTCTTGCCTGGCGGCAATGGCACGACCAGCGCATAGCGCGCCTGCTCCATCACCTCGCCGCGCGACAGGTTGTGGTTCAGATATAAACGGGCCTTGCCGTCGGCACAGTGCTCATCGCAGCCGCGCAGCATGTGGATGACGGGGATGGCATCGGCGCTGGCGCGGTCTGGCGCCGGGCAGGCACGCAGGCGCATGAGCACGGGGTTCCTGTCGCGCATCATGTTGGCCAGCTCGGCCTTCATGACGCCATACTGCTCCGCGCTCAGTCCCAGCGATGCCGCATCCATGCGCAACTGTCTGCCGCCGCAGCCCGTGTCGTCGGCCACGGTCAGCACGTCGCCGCTGCCTGGCGCGGCCGTGATCGCCGTGATCACTTGCCGCTGCACAATTTCGGCCTGGGCCAGCACCGGCAACAGCAGCATAGCGCCAAGCAAGTGTTTCACAATGCGCGCCATGCTTGCTCCTTGCGCTGCAGTTCCGGCGCTGGCGGCGCTTCGCCGCAGTCACCCTGTGCCTTGCCGGCCACATACCGGCATTCATTTTTCAGGCTGCCATCCTCGCGCCAGCTGCGGCTCCAGCCGTCGCGCCGGTCGTTCACGTAGTCGATCGATTGCTCGGGCTTGCCATTTTCATACCACGAGCGCGACGTGCCCTGCTCGCGCAATTGCGCATCCCAGCGTCTTTCCAGCACCAGCACGCCCTGCGGGCTGTAGCGCTGGATGCTGAGCAGCCCGCCTTTGTCGCCATACTGCTGGCGGCTTTGCACCTTGCCGTCCGGGTAGAATTCCATTGCCTCGCCCGTGGGCAGGTCGTTGACCTGCGTCATCCTGGCGCGCACGGCGCCATCGGGGTAGTAATTCGTGCTCACGCCATTGAACTTGCCGTTCTGCATTTCCGCGCGGCTGGAGATTTTTCCATCCGGGAAGTACGTGAGCATCTCGCCTTCCATCTTGCCGCCGCGCAAAGCGTAACTGCTGCTCAGTTTGCCATTCTCATCAAACGTCTGCACGGGCCCGTCGAGCTGCTTGCCATCGTGGTAGCGGCTGGTCTCGCGCAGCTTGCCCGAGGCGTGATAATGCCGGTGCTCGCCCTCGGGCAAGCCATGGCGCCAGTCGCCGCGCAACTCCAAGGTGCCATCGGGAAAATACTTGCTGCCGATGCCGTGCTGCCGGCCCTGCCCATCCTGCGCCACCTGTTTCTCGATCTTGCCATTCGGGTAATACGTGACGTAGCCGCCCACCAGTTCACCGGAGGCATAATCGGCCCGGTTGACCTGGCCAGACAGGCGCAGTTTGTGCCCCGCCACGCTATAAATGTCCACCTTCCACGTGCCCGGCAGTTTGCCTTTCGGCAAGGGCAACAGCAGCACGTTCGGCGCCTTGTCCTGCTCGATGGGGTAGAAACGCTCGTGCAGGTACAGCCGCGCCCGGCCATCGCTGCAGGCGGCCGGCGTGCAGGCGGCGATCTGGCGCACGACGGGCACGCTCGCATCTTCCGGGCATTTTTTCAGGGTGACGAGCATGGGTGTCCTGGCGCGCATGCGTTCAGCAAGCTGGGCCTTCAACGCTTCGTACGGCGCCTCGTCCAAGTTCACCGAGCGCGCATCCATGCGTATCTGCTTGCCGCCGCAGGCCGTCATGCCGGTAATCGTGAACACGTCGCCGCCTTCGCTATCCGGCTCGCTGGCCATCGCTGTCACCACCAGGCGCTGCACGATTTCCGCCTGCGCCATGGCTGAATACAGCAAGGAAGCGCCCAGCACGGCACATATCGTCTTGATTTTCATGCTATTCCTTTAATTTTCCGCCGTGACGGCGACACCGCCCGGCACGAAGCTGACCCGGCCATCGCGGTAACGCACCAGCACCACCACCTTGGCATCCATCAATTGACCGTGCTGCACGGCCGGCAGATAGGTCCAGCGCTTCACGCTGTCGAGCAGCGCCTTGTTGAGCATCGGTTCCATCGGCAACTCGGCCGCCGCGTACGTCAGGCTGCCATCGGCGGCAATGGTCAGGATCAGGCGGTTTTCGCCCGTCGCGTGCTTTGCATCGAGCACGCCATAATCGACCGTCGTCATCGTCTCGCGCTGCACGCCGCCGACCTGGTCCCGCAAGGGTGGCATGGCCTGGAGTTTTTGCGCCAGCAGCGCGCCATCGGCCAGCGTCTTGTCCCAGCGCTTCTGGTAGGCGCCCGGTTGCGCCAGGCGCAGCACCTTGGCGGTCAGGTCCATGCGCTGCATCGTGCGCGCGACGCCATTGTCGGCCGGCTCGCCCGGGTCCGCCGGCAAGGCGTTCTGCACGGCGTAACGGTAAGCCGTCAGGCGCGCCAGCGCCACCAGATTGACGGCATCGCGCTCGTCGCCGCCGCGCAGCTGTGCAGCAGCCGCGATGCCCAGCCAGGCCGTGCCATCGGTCGGGCGCGCCCATACGGCTTGCTCGAAGTACTGGCGCGCCGCCTGCGGTTCGTTCAGGCTCAGGTGCATGCGGCCCATGGCCGCCGCCACCAGATGATCGCGCGGGTTGGCTTGCAGCAGATCAAGATAACTGGCGACCAGCGCCGGCTGATAGCCGGGCACCCAGCCCAGGCCTTCCAGCAACGAGGCGCGCAGCTGCGCCTGCGTGCGGTCGCCGCCGTAGACGGACTGCTTTTCTTCGCCGGCCCGGTACAGCAGTTGCAAACCGCGCGTGACGGCGCCATCGTCGCCCTTGCTGATGGCTTGCGACAGGCTGTGCACGGCCTTGCGCGCGTCGGACGGCTGGAAACCGGCCGTCTTGCGCGGGCGCCAGCTGAATACTTCCAGGCCAGCCGCCTGGTCCGCTTGCGCCTGCAAGCTGGCCTTGTCCTTCACCTCATCGGGCGACGAGGTCCAGGCCGTAAAACCGATCAGGAACAGCACGATCAGCACCACCACCACGGCCCAGCCCTTGCCGCTGATGCCGCCGCCCGTGTTGCCGACAACGGGGATGGCGACGGGCGCCTGCCCCGGTACCGTGCGGCGAGCGCTGCGTTGCTGCGGCAAGGAAATCTGTTGCTGCTGCGCCTGCACGGAGGCTTGCGCGGCCGCGACGATGACCTTGTCGCGCGCGCAGGCCGCGCAACCCTGGCCCGCAAAATGCTGGTGTTCGGGATTGACGGTACACACGACGAGCTTGCCGCCGCTGCGCTGCGCATAGCCGCGCAGCAATTGCGCCCAGTCGGCCGCCGACGGCCGCTGGGGTTGCGGCGATGGCGAAAAGGCACGGTCGAACATGGCGCGCAGCTCGGGCGGCATCAAGGCATGGCCGCTGGTGGCGTTCGGCGCCAGCTGCTTGTGGCGTTTGACGCCATACGCATAGCAGCCGTCGCGGATGCGCCCGGGAATGTCGGTTGCCACTTGCGCATTGCCGGGCCGCCCGCTGTACGGGTGGATGCCAAAGTTGAGCAACTGGAAGATGACGACGGCCAGGGCGAAGCGGTCTTGCGCCATTTCCGTGCCCGCCGGCATGCCCTTGCGCTGGAATTCCGGTGCCAGGTAATCGGCCGTGAATTGCTCGGCAGGAAAGCGCTCCGCATGGCCCTGAATGCTGAAACCGTCGCAATCGAGCATGGCGATGTACAGCGAATCGCGGTAGAAGCGCAGGTTCACGGGTTTCAAATCGACCACGTAATGCTGCTGCTGGTGCAGCGCATCGATGACGGCGGCCAGGTTGGCGGCCAGGGTCAGCTTGGGACCGAGTCCCGTGGGCAGGCCGGCCGCGCGCGCCTGCCGCTCCTGCATGATGTGTTCCAGCTCGGCCGTTTGCGCCATGTCCAGCAAAGGCATGACGAAGCCGGCAAAGCCGCCCTGGCCATCGAACACGGCCGCTTGCGGCCAGGCGATCTGCACGTATCGCTTGCCGTTTTCCACTTGATCGGGCAGCTCGGGCGACAGTTCCAGCATCGCTTCGAGCTTGCGCCGGTTGGCGGCCCGGTCCAGGTGCGGGTGGTACAGCTTGGCGACCTGCGCGGGTGCGCCCGGCAACAGGTACACGCTGCCCGCGCCGCCGCTCTTGACGAGTTTGCCCAAGACCAGGCTGCGGACTTTATCCAGCCAAATTTTTCCGCCCGGGCTCAGGCCCGGTGTCACACCCTGCTTCCGGCTCATGCGCGCAAGGCCAGCAGCAGGGTCTTGTCATCGCCCGTGATCTGGTGCGTGCGCGGGTCGGCCAGGGTGGACGCCAGCGCCGTATTGCCCAGCTCGATACTCTCGACCGTGCGCAGATAGCCTTGCACGGCATCCATGAACGGCGCGTACAAGGCACCATTGTTCTTGCTCATGGCAAAGGGCATGCAGCCGTCCGACATCAGCACGACGCCGCGTACTGGCGGGGGAATCGGCAACAGGCGCAACTGTTCGCGCCAGCGCTCGCCCGACAAAAAATAGGTTTCGTTCGCGTATTCGCCGTTGGCGGGCAGCGAGATGCGTTCGCCGCCATCGCCCAGCTGCGCCACGGCCAGGCCGTCGCCCAGGTGGAAGAAAAATCCCGTATCCGGCCCCATCACCACGCCCACCACCGTGCAGGCGTAGTCATCGAGGGTGGCGTTGGCGGCGCGGGCGATGTCGTCCAGCGCGGCGCGGATCTGCGCCAGGGTGCCGGCCAGCGCGCCGTCGTACAAATCCTGCACGGTGGCGCCCTGCTCCAGCCGGCCGGCCAGCGCCTGCACGGTGTGTACGGCAACAAACTGCGCGCCCTGTTCGCTGAGCCGGGCCGATCCGGCGCCGTCGCAGACGATGGCGACCAAAACGTCGTTCACGACGGCGTGCGCGTGCGCATCCTGACAAGGGATGTCCTTGTCCAGGTGCGCCTTGCCCGTGACGGACGCGCCGAACACGCGCCAGGTTTGCTGTGCTGCAGTCATAAATCAGCGGGCTTTCACGTATTCACGACGGACCAGCCGTCCGTCGAGGCCAGCTGCGCCTGCGCACCGGGGCGCGATTGCGACACCACCTGCATGCTGGCACTGAGCCACAGGAACAGTTCGCGGAACTGCAAGCCTTTCAGCTGCTTGACGCCCCGCTCGCCGCGGCTGGAAAATTGCCCCAGCGTATCGATATTCGCATGGTCGCCCACGGCGATGGGGAAGATCGCCACTTTATTGGCCTGTTCGGCCGCGCGCGCCTGCTCGGCGCCGAGCTGCCAGCGGTCCGTCGGCTCGCCGTCCGACATCAAAAACAGCCATGGCCGCGTGTACGCCACGCCAGCGGCGCGGAAACGCTGCTTTTCCTGCTCGATCTCGGCCAAGGCCAGTTCGACGGCCGCACCGGTCGGCGTGGTGCCGTTCGCTTCGAGCCGGGGCGCCGTGAAATCCATGGCGTCGCACCAGTTGCTGGCGACGACAGCCTCATCGTGCGCGCCATACTGAATCACGAGGATGCGCACGCGCTTGGCAGCGATCACGTCGGATTTCAATTCCTGTTCCAGCAGGGCCAGGCCTTCATTGAGCAGCGACACAGGTTCGCCATCCATGCTGCCGGAGCAGTCGAGCACGAGCACCAGCGGCGTGCGTTGTTCGGTATTGTCGACCAGGGCGACGTCGGGGATCATTATTGAACTCATGGGCAATCGGTAAATGTGAAATCGGTCATAGTGCGAATCTTACATCATGGCCGTGATTTACCCGCGCGAATTTCCTGTAGAACACTATTCAGATTCAGAATGACAGGCGCGAACCATTGCAGCACCGATATCTTTGTACTATCTTGATAGTTGCCCAGGACAGAAGGCAGCGAACAGACCTTCCTCACAAAGGAGGGGCGAATCGCTGCGCAACACCGCCCTTACCCAGTTCCGCACCTGCGCGCCTGCGGCACACTGTTGTAGTCGGGCAATGGGAGCGAGCATGGGTACGGCAACAGATGTAGGCAAACTGATCGGCGCCATGTACGACGCTGCCTGCGGCATGGGCGACTGGCCGCAGCTCGACGGCGCCGGCCTGAACGGCCTGCAATGGCAGGAACTCTGGCCGCATCTGCAGCGCGCCATGTGCCTGCAGCAGCGCCTGCGCGAGGCGCAGCTGGCCAGCCATTGCGCGCTGGCGGCGCTCGACGCCATGGGCGCCGCCGTGCTGGTGCTCGATGCCAACCTCGGATTGCGATTCGCCACTCCGGCCGGCCACGCCCTGCATGCGGCGCAACTGGAGCACACGGCCCCGCCCGCCCTGATGCGCGCCGTGCGCCTGGTGATCGCCGGGGACGGTGGCGCGGCGCCATGCCAGTCGCTGCGCCTGGCGCGCAAGCAGCAAGCGCCGCTGGCCCTGACCGTCACCGCGCTTGCCGATTGCCAGCCTGCCTGCGCCCTGGTGATCGCGCGCGACCCCACAAAAACGTGCACGTCCGTCCCTGCCTTGCGCCAGCTGTTCGACTTGACGCAAGCCGAGGCGCAAGTGGGCAAGGCGCTGGCGCAAGGGGCCACCATCGAAGAAATCGCCGCGCAGGGCGGCATCAGCGTCAACACCGTCAAGACCCATCTGCACCACACCTATTTAAAGACTGATACGCGGCGCCAGGGCGAGCTGATCGCGCTGATCCACGGCGCGACGGCGCACCTGGCCATCCTCGATGCATGAGACCGTGTCATCCGATCGGATGATGCGCGGTGCATCTTGCCTGCCTACACTGGCAAGACCGGCAGCCCGCACCTTGCCAGCGTGACAGCGGCGTGGCGGATCTGCCGGTGCGTTTTCCCTGGCACCGACAACAACATCGCCGCGCCGGCAGCGGACGGCACCACAGTTCAAGGATGGGTAAAAAAATGAAAACATGGATCTTGGCCGGCACCCTGGGCATCTGCGCCCTGCTGGCAAATGCACAAACGCTTCCCGACAGCCAGACCGTCGTCATTCCAGGCGGGCGCATGCAGACGATCGAACTGCCCGCCCACAGGCATTTCATGAGCGCGCAAGAATTTTCTCCGTTCCGTGGCGGCTATGAACTGTCGAACGGACAAGTACTGTACCTGCGCAACGCCAGCAGCATCGGCGCCATCATGTATGCGCGCATCGACAACCAGGAAGAACACCGCATCGTCGCCAGCAGCAGCGACAGCTTCGTGGCGCTCGACCGGCAACTGGCCATGCGCATCGACTTGCGCGACAATGGCAGCGTGGGCGGCGAAGTGCTGATGGTGGTGCCAGCCGAAAAACTGGCCAGCGGCGACATCGTGCCCGCCCATGTACAAAGCATGAGCCTGGCAGCACGCTAAGGCGGCAAGCCGCGTTCCCCATGGGTGGCAGCCATGAGCAAACAGTATTCTGTGCAACAGCAAAACGCGCTGACCCAGGCAGCCATCAAACAGACGGCGGCCTGGTGGCGCGCCCGCCCCTTGCCCGACGCCTTGCGCCAGTGCGCGGCCAGCCATGGCGTGACGCTTGACGCGGCCCTGATGCTCGACCTGCAGCTGGCCTGGCCCGACATGCCCGCCGTGTACGGCAAGCTGCTGAGCGCCGACGGGCACTTCATTCACTTCGAGATGGACCTCGACGACGACCTGCGGCCCTTGCCCGGCAGCGTGGCGTGGGATGACATCAGCGCACGCTACGATCTGGCCGCACACAAACGGGGCAAGTGCGTGAGGTACGGGGAGTTGTGCAGGCAAGTGCTGCAGGAATGGAATCGCGGCGCGTGCTAGCGGAACCGTTGCCGGCGCATGCTATGATCGGCGCCCCGTTCATGAGACAAATGGCAACCCCACGTGCAGCATCCATCCCGCAACAACCCGATCTCGACGCTGCTGCGCGGCGGCCTGCGCCTGCTGGCCTGGCCCCTGCTGGCCCTGGTCAGCGCCGCCTGCACCAGCACCACGCGCCATCCCGCCAGCGAGCCCACGCAAGTCGTCCTGCGCTTTACCTTTGACGACGGCAAGCCGATGCGGCATGAAGATCACATGGTCATGGCGCGCCAAGAAACGTATACCAAGTACTGCAGCAAGATAGGCAGCACCCGTGTCTGCGATGTCGGCATCGATATACTGTATGCAAGCGCCGACGCGCCGCTCGATGCCACTGGCGAAGTGCGCGTCACCCTGCGTTCGACCGGCCCCATCGGCGACTTGCCAACCGAACGCTGCATCAATGGCAAGTCCTACCTCTTTAATTCCGGCGACTGGATACGCGGTCCGTTTCACCATGGGCAGGTGATCGAGATCCGCTACAAGATAAGTGCATTGAAGACGGCATGCCCGAGGTCGGAGAGCACGCCGCCGTGGTGGGACAAGGATTAAGCTGGCCAGCCCCAGCTGGGGCCGGCTGGCCTGGCGGTTACTGCAACTCGAACTCGCCGGGATTCAAGCCCAGCTCGCGCGCGATCTTGCCGGCGACGCGCTGCTCGTTGGCATCGAAATTACCGTCCGACGAAGCGACGGCGATAATCATGCGCACCAGCAGGCGCGACGCCGCCACATTCGACTTCATCTTGCCCAGCGCCTGATACGCCTTGGCTTCGCCGATATCCTTGTCGAACTCCAGCTGGCCGACATAGTCCTGGAAAGCCTTGATCACGTCCGTGGTGCTAAACACCGACAGCGCATCATTGCTTTCAATAAACTTCACCATCTTCTGCTTCTCTTCCGCACTGACGCTGCCGTCGGCCATGGCGATCAGGGCCGAGCCTGCCATTGCAGCGTTCAGGAAATCCTTGTTCTTGTACTTCAGGGCTTCGGTTTTCAGTTCGCTGGCTTTGGTCTTCAGTTTGGACAGAAAGGAATCGAAACTCATGGAGGTTCTCCTGGTTGGTTCGGATGAGGCAGCACTACAGGCTGCCACTGTCACCTAGCTGGGGGCGCGGGGGTGGAATGCAAGCGCTGGAAACATGCCTTGCCTCCGCTGACCGCATGGTCCAACCCACAGGCAAAGAGCCGGGGTCAGACCCTAAGGGTCTGCCCCCAGTTTCTGCCTTGGGGTGAAATTCAGCCAACGCCACACTAGCGCACATAAAACACCACAAAAGCAAGATCGTGTGAGTATTATCTTATTTGCAGTTGAAAAATAAGTAACTTCATGGCAGCATGGAATTACATTTTCTTTACTGCAAGGTTGTGATGGACAAGCAATTGCTGCTGATTTGCGCACTGACGTTCAGCATCCACATCATCGGCACCCTCGCCTATTCCGTGCGCATCGCCGGCATCCGCACGCGACGCATTGCCGTGTCCCTGGCCCTGTTCAGCATCCTGATGCTGCTGTCGCGCACGTCAAATTCGTTTTTAGGGCCATTCCTTGCCAAGCGGGTGGAAACGGGCATAGACCAGCACGTCGCAGCCAGCACCTTATTAGTCGACTTCCGCTGGCTGCTATTCTCCGCCAGCCTGGCCACGTTACTGGGCGCGATACTGATCCCCACCTTCCAGCGCGCCTTCTGCCGCGCCGTCGAGCATTTCCAGGTGCACAGGTCCGTGCCCAAACTGCTGCTGCACGCCGTCTTCAAGGGCGGCCTGCCCTACCTCAAGACCTCCGCCAGCCTGCCCAAGCCCGCCAATGTCACGGGCCTGCGCCAACAATCTGGGGGCTCTGTCTCCATGACAGCCATGAACGTCTCGCCACGGCCCTGTGGAAGGTGGGTGTCTTCGCAGCCCTGTATGCCGGCGTCTTGGACCCCAGCGTGCGCGTCACCTCCAGCACCCTGTACTCCATCATCAACGGCGGCGCCACCATCATGATGGCTGTCTTCATCGACCCGCACATGTCAGGTATGACGGATGACGTCATCGAAGGCAAGATCGAAGAATCGCAATTCCGGCGTGCGTTGGTGTGGTTGGTGGGGAGCAGGCTGGCGGGGACGCTGATTGCGCAGTTTTTGCTGGTGCCGTCGGCGGTGGTGATTGTGGGGGTGGCGAAGGGGTTGTGAAGTACAAATCTTAATTTTAAAAAAATCACAAAAAAGAGGGATGGTATGGCTTCATTAGATTTTGACACAGAAAAAAAATTATTTAGAGAGTATTACGAATTAAACATAAAACTTCTGGAAAATGCAAAAAATTCATTCATTACACTAATCACCGCATTATTGAGTTCATCGGGAAACGATTCAATATCGAAAATTGAGGGAAGAGTAAAGGAAAAAGAAGAATGTATAAAAAAATTCAACCTAAAGTACAGATCAGAACTTGAAACGCAAAATACACCTTATTCAATCCAGGAAAAAATAACAGATTTGATTGGATTGAGAATAATATGTCTTTATGAGGATGATGTAGAGAAAATAAACTCCTGCCTATCAACTCATTTTGACGTAATAGATATCACAAATAAAATTACCCAGCTGGAAAATACAGAGGCATCATTCGGGTATAAGGGCCTACACCTAGATTTAAAACTTAACGAAAAAAGAATTGAATTGCCAGAATATGAAATATACAAATTATACAAATTTGAAGTTCAAATAAGAACAATAATTCAAGATTCATGGAGTGTTTTAGATCATAAAATAAAGTACAAAAAATCTATTCCAAATAGGTTGAAAAGAAGAATCAATACCTTAGCAGAATTATTTGAGCTTGCTGATCGAGAATTTCGAGAAATACGAGAATCCACCATCGAGGAAATAAGAAAAGAGGAAACAATTGACGATACTGCAAAAGATGGTCAAGTTGAAGCAGGCCGAGAATCTAATAGTGAACTAAACCAATCGAGACTACTTAATGCATTCAGCTTTCAAAAAATAGCTCATCATTTCTTCAAGGACTATGAATTTGAAGCGCATAAAGTAGATGGCTTTACTCAAGAAATAATTGAAGCAGACAATTACATAACAAGGGGTAAGTTGAATTTTCTTTTGCGTGAAAATATAGGAAAAGCGAAACGATATCAGAATTACTTCGAAAAAAACAACAAAGATGACAAGCTAAATCCTTACACTCTAATTAGACATTGTTTATATTTGGGAGATAAGGATAAATTTAGCAACATACTTACTAGCGTAGCAAAAGATGCATTTGACAATTGGCTCAGCACCAATGCCGAGACATAGAAAAATTTTAGGTTTAATTTAAAAATAGAAAAGCCGCTATCTCCCGACAGCGGCTTTCTCATTTCTACCCCAGCAGCAGCGCCTTGAACTCCAGCGCTGCCCTGCAAGCGAACTAATTACCCCACAAACTTCCGCGCATTCCTGAACATGCGCATCCACGGCGAATCCTCGCCCCATGCTTCAGGGTGGTAGGACTGCTGGACGCTGCGGAACACGCGCTCAGCGTGCGGCATCAGCACGGTGAAGCGGCCGTCTGGCGTGGTGACGGAGGTGATGCCTTCCGGCGAGCCGTTCGGGTTGTACGGGTAGGCTTCGGTGGCGGCGCCCTTGTTGTCCACAAAGCGCATGGCTTTGGTGACCTGGGTGATGTCGCCCGTTTGGGAGAAGTCGGCGTAGCCTTCGCCGTGGGCGATGGCGATGCCAGCCTGGGTGCCGGCCATGCCGTTGAAGAAGATCGATGGGGAATCCATCACTTCGACCATGGCAAAGCGGCCTTCGAATTTCTCCGACTTGTTGCGCGTGAACTTAGGCCAGGCGTGGGCGCCGGGGATGATGGATTTCAAATTGCTCATCATCTGGCAGCCGTTGCAGATACCGAGGCCGAAGCTGTCCGTGCGGTTGAAGAAGCGCGCGAACTGTTCCGCCAGGCTGGCGTTGAACAGGATGGTTTTCGCCCAGCCTTCGCCCGCGCCCAGCACGTCGCCGTACGAGAAGCCGCCCACGGCGATAACGCCCTGGAAGTCGTCCAGTTTCACACGGCCGGCGATCAGGTCGCTCATGTGCACGTCGACAGCCGTGAAGCCTGCCTGGTGCATGACGTAGGCCGTCTCGATGTGCGAGTTGACGCCCTGCTCGCGCAGGATGGCGACGCGCGGACGCACGCCGGTGGCGATGAATGGCGCGGCGATGTTCTCGTTCTGGTCGAAGGTGACGATCGGCGACATGCCCGGGTCTTGCACGTCCAGCAGGCGGTCGTATTCGGCGTCGGCGCAAGCAGGATTGTCGCGCAGGCGGGCGATGCGCCAGCTCGTTTCGCTCCACAGGCGGTGCAGTTCGGCGCGCGGCTGGGTATAAATCAGCTTGGCGTCGCGCGTGAATTCGATGACGTCGCGGTCGTTCAATTTACCGATGATATGGCTGCAGGCGCCCAGATTGAAGGTGCGCAGCACGTCCATGACGAGCGATTTTTCTTCCGCGCGCACCTGGATCACGGCGCCCAGCTCTTCGCTGAACAAGGCGCGCAGGGTCAGTTCGTTGCGGCGTTCCGCCACCTGGCCGGTCCAGTTCTTGGCGTCGCCCCAGTCGCTCGAGTGCTCGCCTTCCATGGTCAGCATGTCCAGGTTGACGGACATGCCCGTGTGGCCGGCGAAGGCCATTTCCGTCAGGGTGGCGTACAGGCCGCCGTCCGAACGGTCATGGTAGGCCAGCAGCTTGTCGTCGCTGTTCAGCTTTTGAATGGCGGCGAAGAAGCCTTTCAGGTCTTCCGCGCTGTCCACGTCCGGCGTTTCATTGCCCAGCTGGCCCATGACTTGCGCCAGCGCCGAGGCGCCCAAACGGTTTTTGCCGCGACCCAGGTCGATCAGGATCAAGGACGTGTCGCCCTTGTCCGTTTTCAGCTGCGGCGTGAGCGACTTGCGCACGTCCGTCACCGGCGCGAACGAGGACACGATCAGGGACACCGGCGACGTGACGGATTTCGCCGCGCCCGTGCCCTCGTCTTTCCACGTCGTGCGCATCGACAGCGAATCCTTGCCGACGGGGATGCTGATGCCCAGCGCCGGGCACAGGTCCATGCCGACGGCTTTCACCGTGTCGTACAGGGCCGCGTCCTGGCCAGGCTGGCCGCAGGCGGCCATCCAGTTGGCGGACAGCTTGATGTCGGAGATGTCGGCAATCGCCGCGGCGGCGATGTTGGTGACGGCTTCACCCACGGCCATGCGGCCGGAAGCTGCTGCGTCGATGACGGCCAGCGGCGTGCGTTCGCCCATGGCCATCGCTTCGCCCAGATAACCCTCGAAGCTCATGGTGGTGACGGCGCAATCGGCCACCGGCACTTGCCACGGTCCCACCATCTGGTCGCGCACGGTCATGCCGCCCACGCTGCGGTCGCCGATGGTGATCAGGAAAGATTTGTCGGCCACGGTCGGCAGCAGCAGCACTTTTTGCGCCACGTCCTTCAAGTCCATGCCGGTCAGGTCGATGGCGGGGAAATCGTTGGCCACGTGGACCACGTCGCGCTGCATCTTCGGCGGCTTGCCCAGCAAGACGTCCATCGGCATGTCGACCGGTTCGTTGCCCAGTTCCGGGTCGATCAGCTTCAATTGACGCTCTTCGGTGGCCACGCCCACGGCGGCGAACAGGCAGCGTTCGCGTTCGCACATGGCCTTGAACAATGGCAGGCTTTCCGGCGCGATGGCGAGAACGTAGCGTTCCTGCGACTCATTACTCCAGATTTCCTTCGGCGCCATGCCCGATTCTTCCAGCGGGACCTTGCGCAGGTCGAAAATCGCGCCGCGCTTGGCGTCGTTGGTGATTTCCGGGAAGGCATTCGACAAGCCGCCCGCACCCACGTCGTGGATGGAGATGATCGGATTGTCCGCGCCCATTTGCCAGCAGGCGTTGATGACTTCCTGGGCGCGGCGTTCCATTTCCGGATTGCCGCGCTGGACGGAATCGAAGTCCAGGTCGGCCGTGTTGCTGCCGGTGGTCATCGACGAGGCGGCGCTGCCGCCCATGCCGATACGCATGCCCGGGCCGCCGAGCTGCACCAGCAGGCTGCCGACGGGGATGTCGTTCTTGTGCGTGTGCTGCGCCGAGATATTGCCGATGCCGCCGGCGATCATGATCGGCTTGTGGTAGCCGAAGACGGCGTCTTTGTCCGTGCCGACGTTCTGTTCATACGTGCGGAAGTAGCCGCCCAATACCGGACGGCCGAATTCGTTCGAGAACGCGGCGCCGCCCAGCGGGCCTTCGATCATGATCTGCAGCGGCGACGCGATGCGTTCCGGTTTGCCATATTGTTCGGCGTCCGCGCGCGATGCCAATGGCGCCGTCACGGAAGCGGCCGTTTCCCAGCTGCGCGCAGCGTCCGGCAAGGACAGATTCGATACGGTGAAACCGGTCAGGCCAGCCTTCGGCTTGGCGCCGCGGCCCGTTGCGCCTTCGTCGCGGATCTCGCCGCCCGCTCCGGTGGAAGCGCCCGGGAATGGGGAGATGGCCGTCGGGTGGTTATGCGTTTCCACCTTCATCAGGGTGTGCGTCAATTCCGTCGACGCCGCATATTCGTGGCTGGCGCCGCGCGGGTAGAAGCGCGACACGGTCGCGCCTTCCATGATCGAGGAATTGTCGCTGTAGGCGACGACGGTGCCCTTAGGCTGCAGTTCGTGCGTGTTCTTGATCATGCCGAACAGCGATTTCGGCTGCGCCACGCCGTCGATGGTCCAGTCGGCGTTGAAGATCTTGTGGCGGCAATGCTCGCTGTTCGCCTGCGCGAACATCATCAATTCCACGTCCGTCGGGTTGCGGCCGGCCTTGGTGAAGGCGGCGTCCAGGTAGTCGATTTCGTCTTCCGACATCGCCAGACCCAGTTCGACGTTCGCCGTTTCCAGCGCAGCCTTGCCCTGCCCCAGCAAGTCGATCGATTCCAGCGGGCGCGCTTCCAGGGTGCGGAACAGGTCCTTGGCGTCGTCGGCGCTACGCAGCACGGATTCCGTCATGCGGTCGTGCAGCAGGTCGGCCACGGCCTGTACCTGCTCGTCCGTCAATTTGCCGGCGCCAATCGCGCTGCCCAGGATGCCCGATTTCAGGTTGATGCGGAAAGCGATGCCGCGTTCGACGCGCTTGATGTGCGCCATGCCGCAGTTGTGCGCGATGTCGGTGGCTTTCGAAGCCCACGGCGAAATCGTGCCGAAACGGGGGATGACGAAGAATTCTTCGGCGGCGCCTTCCGTATTGTCAGCCTGGGCCGGCTCGCCGTACGTCAGCAAGGCGCCAAGGCGCGTGCTGTCGTCGTTGGTGAGCGGCGCGCCGGCATCGATGAAATGGACATAGCGTGCTTGCACGGCCACGATCGCAGGCGAGACGGCTTGCAGTTGGCTTAACAGACGGTGGCTACGGAAATGGGACAGGGCATTGGAACCCGGCAGTATCAACATGATTGGAAGGTGGTTGATGCAGCGTGGCTGCGGGTTAAAGGTAGGTATGACAATATCTTTCGTACGGCAAATTTCCTTTGCGCGCATTATACCCGTTTTACCCCTGCTTTATTACCGGAACTTATGGCTTTCCGGCCATTTTGCCCGTGAAACCGGCAGTTTTTGCCAACTTGCAACAACAGGATCAGACAATCACATAGCGGTTCTTGCCCTGGCGCTTGGCCAGGTACAGCGCCTCGTCGGCAAGCCGGTAACTGTGGCTCAGCTCCTTGCCCCGGTCCAGCTCGGCCACGCCCACGCTGATCGACACGAACTGTGCAGCATGGAAAGCCTGGCTGACGGCGGCGACCAGGGCGCCGGCGAAGGCGCGCACAGCCTCGCGGTCGCCCGCGTAGACGATGCCGAATTCCTCGCCGCCCAGGCGTCCGCACAGGTGTCCCTGCGCTTTGCCGGCGATGATGGCGGCCGTGCGCATGAGCACCGCGTCGCCCGCATCGTGGCCCTGCTGATCGTTGATGATCTTGAAATCGTCGATGTCGATCATCAGGAAATGCAGCATGTCGCCGTGGGTGGCGCCATGCATCTGCTGGGCGCGCTGCGTGAACATGCGGCGGTTGTTGAGGCCCGTCAGGCTGTCCTGGAAGGCCATCCGCGTCAACTCCACCTTGGCGTGATAGTTACGCAGTCGCAATAAGCTGAAGCTGACATTCAGCGCCAGCCCGAACAGCACGCTGACGGCGATCATCAATAGCACCCAGGGCTGGTCGGGCAAGCCAGCGTTGACGGGATACAGGCCGTGGCCCACGTTCCACCACACGCCGGCCACCACGGCCAGGTAGCTGAGACCGCCATTGAAGATGGAAGCGATGGCCAGGGTCATGAAAACACCCACGGGCAGGACCCAGAAGCTGGCGTGGTGGACAGCGTCGGCCATGGTACGCAAGCCGAAGGTCAGGGCCAGCACGGCGCAGGCGCCCGTCATGGTCAGCACGGGCAAGGTGGTGCAGCGGGCGCGCACGGCCAGGCTCGCCAACATGCCCAGCAAGGCCAGCACGGCGTGCGTCAGGTTCGGATGGTAGGCCGGCGGCATCAGCAGCCAGGCCAGACTGAAGGCGATAATGCCCATCACTTGCGTGATCAGGCCGACCCGGTGCAGTTCCGCAAAATAGGTATGCTGCTGTTCGCTGTTGCCGCCAAAGGCAAGGGGAACGGCAATGCGCCGCAAGGTAGACAGTTCAGGAACGCGCATGACGGGTATCGATACCAGAGAGGGATAAAGCGCCCGTTAAAGCCTTGCGCATGCCTTGCCGCGACGTGGTGCGGCATGCAACAGGTGTTGCATTTTAGAATACTATCACGGTAGTCATGGAATGGCCGCAAAAACAGGCGCCCGCACTGTCGCAAAGGCCTCTCGTGTCATCAAATACAACGCCGGACGGCGCTGGACGCGCCCGCCCTCGCGCACTGCACCCAATTGCATGCATTTTACTGGCAGTGTCGGGGGGCTTTGCAGTATGCTGATAAAAAACAATACTGCCAGGCAAATACATATAAGAAGAGTTCCCGCAAATGACCGAACAGATGAACGAGAGCTGAACCATGCCAGAAACTAGCGACTTATCTGTCCTGATCGTCGACCCGAACCCCAGCATGCGGGGCAATCTGCACAATATGCTGAACCAGGCCGCCATCACCAAGGTGGAATATGCCGTCAATGCCGGCACGGCCATCCGCTTGCTGACGAAGAAACCGTTCGACATCATCCTGTGCGAATACGACCTTGGCGGCGGCACGGACGGCCAGGATGGCCAGCAATTGCTGGAAGACTTGCGCCACCATAAGCTGATCGGCCTGTGGACGATCTTCATCATGCTGACCTCGGAGGCCATCCACAGCAAGGTGATCAGCGCAGCCGAGCTGACCCCGTCCGACTATATATTAAAACCGTTCACCGTCGACGTGCTGAGCGGCCGCATCGCGCGCGCCATCGAGCGGCGCGCCATTTTCCTGCCCACGTATCAGCTGATCGACAAGGGCGACTTGCGCGAAGCCGTGAAAAGCTGCCGCGCGGCCGAACTGCAGCACCCGCGCCTGGCGGCCGACTTCGCCCGCCTGCGCGCCGAGCTGCACATCACCCTGGATGAATGGAAGGAAGCGGAACAGCTCTACGCCGACATGCTGGCCACGCGCCCCATGGCCTGGGCGCACCTGGGCCTGGCGCGCACCCTGTTCGAACAGCAGCGCCATGAGGATGCGCAGGAAGCACTGCTGGAACTGGTGGAGACCTATCCCCGCTTCATGGCCGCCTACGACTTGCTGGCGCAAAACCATGAAGCCATGGGCCAGCAACTGCAGGCCAAGAAAATCCTCGAGGACGCGGTGGCCATCTCGCCGCACATGGTGCGCCGCTTGCGCCACCTGGGCGGCATCGCCTTCGACACGGGCGACATCGGCGCGGCCGAACGGGCCTACAAGCAGGTCGTGACGAAAGCGAAGTACTCCGAATTCCGCGACCCGGAAGACCACGTCAACCTGGTAAAAACGCTGGTGAAAAAGGGCGACGCGCCGCAAGCGAGCGGCGTGCTGCGCGACATGGAGCGCTCCCTGCGGGGCAGCGCCAACGTGGAAGCATGCCGCGCCATCTCGGCCGCCATGCTGCATGAACTGTCGGGCAACGACATCGCCGCCGCCACCGAACTGCAACTGGCCGCCGCCGCCCTGGACGACGCGCGGGGCCTGTCGACGCAGCTGAAGGTGGGCCTCGTGCAAAGCTGCCTGAAGAACAACCTGGAACAGGCGGCGTCCGACGTCATGATGAAACTCGTCAACGAAGCCGACAGCGACATAACGATGGAAGCGGCCGTCGACGTATTTGAAAAAGCGGGCCGCCACGACCTGGCGCAAGGCATGGGCCAGCAGATCACGAACCAGGTGCAGGAATTGATGCAGGATGCGGCCAGCAAGGCGGAAAGCGGAGAGCTCAAGGGGGCCGTCTTCGTGCTGCGTCAGGCCCTGCGCAAGACGCCGGGCAACCTGCCCGTGCTGTTCGCCTCCGTCGAGGCCATCCTGCGCCAGCTCAACATGCTGGGCTGGGAAGCCCCGCTGGCCGAACAGGCGCAGCACCAGATGCAGATGATCCGCAAGATCGACCCCAGGCATCCGCAGCTGGAGTCGCTCAGGCAGCAGTATGCGGCTACGCAGCACAAGTATGGTATTGCGACCTGATCTGAGGGACGCACTGCAAACCTGCTGCGCAGCCCACTCTGGGGGCGGCGATGCTCACCGTATCGAGAGCATATATAACTCAGTAGATGAATACTTCTCCTGCAAGCGCGCCTCAGAAGCGGGGGCTGCGTTGTTCGTCATCGCGTCCCGCCACGCATCGTCCTCGCGCCTTGCCCGCGCGCCTTCAGCGCGGGAGTTTATACCGTACCAGCAGCGTAGGTCCCTTGCCGCCGGATGGCGTCAGCAGTATCTCGTCACCCGGCTGCATCTCTTCATACATCACCGTGCAACAGGTCGGCATCGAGTGGCCGCGCGCCGGATACACGCCGACGTCCGTGTGCAGGGTTGCAGCGCGCACATCCACGCTGGTCTTGCCGGCCTTTCCCTCTTCTTGCAGCAGCTTGCGCAGCGCGGTAACGAAGTCCCCTTTGCTGAGCCTGGCAGGTGCCTGGCTGGCTTGCGGGCGAGTGCTTGCGTCGTTTTTCATGGCAGTTTCTTTCAGTGTATACATTCCCGCCACTATATCATTCGCCCCTGGCGCAACGCGACCCCAGGGGTGGAGCGAGTCCAGTAGCCCGACCGGGGCAGCAGCGGCAGAGCGCCTGCTTTTGCGCGTTATAACGGCACAGTTGGCTACAACAGTCTGGCCCTTCTTCTGCCGGGAGCGCTCGATGGGATGGCAGATTTTTCCACGCTGGCGATGCAGTTGTAGTGGTTTAATGTACCCGGACACTGATTTAGGCGAGAATGCTCGCCATGGAGAGGTGTTTGATGAGCAAGCAAAGACGTACGTTTTCCCCTGAGTTCAAACAACAGGCAGCATGCTTGGTGCTGGATCAAGGATACAGCCACGTGGAGGCAAGCCGGTCGGTCGGCATCGGCGAATCGGTGCTGCGCCGCTGGGTGCAGCAGCTGCAGTTGGAGCGGCAAGGCATCACGCCGCAGAGCAAGGCAATGACGCCAGATCAGCAGCGAATACAGGAACTCGAAGCACGTATTGAGCGTCTCGAGCGGGAGAAGTCCATT